>NZ_JBYIRW010000002.1:0-689075 GCF_057708325.1 Nocardia sp. bgisy134 | reverse complement strand
GTACTCGGCCAGGATCGGGCCGATCACCGCGAGGGCCTCTGGCCTGGTCAGCCGGTTGTGTTCGTGACCGGTCTGACGATCGAGGATCGCGCCGCCGACATACGGCCGCCAGGTGTCCACATTGGGCCCGTAGCCCGGCCGGGAGCTGGTGCTGCTGAAGAACAGCACGTCACCGTCGAACACACCAGGCCGGTACTCGGCCGCCTGCCGGACCAGCTGCTGGTAATCGAGGTGGAGGCGTTCCAGGGCCGCGGCGTCGAGTGCGCCTAGAGCGCCTGCGGCCACCGCGCCCAGCGCGCCATCCGGCCCAGCGCCCAGCGCGCCATCCGGCCCAGCGCCCAGCGCGCCATCCGGCCCAGCGCCCAGCGCGCCATCCGGCTCAACGCCGAGGGCGCCATCGGGCGGCGCGCCCACCATGCCATCCGGCCCAGCACCCGAAGCGCCATCCGGCCCGGCGGCCGAGCCGCCATCCGCCACGGCGGCCAAGCCGCCACCTGTCATTGCGCCCAAGGCGTTCTCGCCACCGCGTAGAAGTTCGGCGGCGCGCTCGGCCAGCGGCTGCTCTCCGGCGAGCAGGTCCGGATCGATGCCGCCGAACTCGGCGAGCAGAACCTCCGGCGGCGGCATCTCCGTGGCGCTCTCGGGTTCCACGTCGGCGCGACCGTCGATGATGACCAGTGCCGATACCGTCGCGCCGCGGCGCTGGAGTTCCACGGCAACCGCGTGCGCGAGCGGTCCGCCCGCCGAGTAGCCGAGCACCCGGTACGGACCGTCGGGCTGGACGGCCTGCATCTCGTCGGCGTAGCGCGCCGCGCGTTCGGTCAGCGACATGTCCGGCTGCTCGGCGGCGACGCCGGGCGATTGCAGACCGTACACCGGATGGCCGGGATCCAGATGACGCACCAATCCCGCATAGCCCCAAGCCAATCCGATCGCCGGATGCACGCAGAACAGCGCGGGTCCGCTGCCCGAGGGCCGCAACGGCAGCAGCGGAAGCAGCGCGGGATCCACGGCGTCCGGCCCGGCCTCCCGCTGTTCGACGATGCGCTGGGCGAGCGCCCCCGGCGTGGGATCGCCGAACATCCACTGCACCGGCACGGCGCAGTCGAGTCGTTCCCGAAGCTCGGCGCACAGGCGGATCGCCACCATGGAGGTGCCGCCGAGCTCGAAGAAGTTGTCGTCCAAGCCGACCCGGTCGGCGCCGAGCACGGTCTCGAAGGCGCTGACCACCTCCTGCTCGGTCCGGGTGACGGGCGGCCGGTAGGGCAGGTCGGTGCGCCGCTGGGTCAGGTTCGGCGGCGGCTCGTAGACGACCGTTCCCGGCGGGGCCGTGACGTCCAGTTCACCGAGCAGCAGACCCGGGTTCGCGGTGACGGCGTCGAGCACCTCGACGTATCGGTCGGCGAAGGTCTGCGCGGTGGACGCTTCGAACAGATCGAGGGTGAAGGTGAGGCTGCCGCGCATACCCGCGGGCGCGCCCTCCTCGTCGAAGCGCTCGGCGAGCATCCACTCCAGATCGAACTTCGCTCCCACCGTGGGCATTTCGAGCGGACGGATGTCGAGGCCGGGCAGCGCCCCCGGTTCGCGCTCGAAGTTCTGGAAGACGAGCAGCACCTGGAACAGCGGATGGTGGGCCGTGGAGCGAGCCGGGGCGAGCAGCTCGACCAGCCGCTCGAACGGCAGGTCGGCGTTGCCGAAGGCGTCCAGATCGCTGTCTTTCGTTGCGCCGAGCAGGCTTTCGAAGGTGTCCTCGGGACGCACCCGGCTGCGCAGCACCAGTGTGTTGACGAACATGCCGACCATCTCGTCGAGTTCGCCGTCGCCGCGCCCGGCGATGACCGAGCCGATCGCCACGTCCTGCTCCTCGGAGAGCCTGCCGAGCAGCACGGCGAGCGCGGCGTGCGCGACCATGAAGATGCTGACTCCGTGCCACCGGCACATCTGCTGAATTCGTTGCTGCACAGCGGCATCGATGTCGAACTCGACCACGCCCGCGCGGTGGGTGGACACCGCGGGCCGCGGATGGTCGCTCGGCAGGGTCGAGACCTCGGGCAATCCGTCCAGCGCGGCGCGCCAGTACTCGAGCTGCCGGTGCGCGACGCTGTCGGGATCGTCGTCGGCGCCGAGCAGTTCGTGCTGCCACAGGGCGTAGTCGGCGTATTGCAGTGGCAGCGGCGACCAGAACGGTGCGGCGCCCGCGCGGCGGGCCACGAAGGCCATCATCACGTCGCGGGTCAGCGGCGCCAGCGACCAGCCGTCGGAGGCGATGTGGTGCATGACCACCACCAGTACCGCCCGCCGCGCGTCGAGCCGCAGCAGCGAGACGCGGATCGGGAGCTCGGTGGTGAGATCGAAGCCCTGCGCGATGGCCGCGGCGACGCGCCCCGGCACCGTGTCCGGGTCGACGTCGGAAATACGCACCGGCACATAGGCTTCCGCGAGACCGCGGACGTCCTGGTACGGCTCGCCTTCGGCGTCCACCGGATACACGGTGCGCAGCGACTCGTGGCGAGCCAGCACGTCCATCAACGCCGTCTGCAGGACCGTCGGATCCAAATCGCCCTCGACCTCGACCGCGATCGGCACGTTGTGCGCCGGTGACGCGGGGTCGTACCGATTGAGGAACCACATCCGCCGCTGCGCCGCCGAGAGCGGAATACGGGCGGGGCGATGACGCGGACCCGGCCGCAGACCGGGAGCCGCGGCCGCGGTACGCACCGCCTCGGCCAGTTCGACGACGGTCGGGGCGTCGAAGACCATCCGCACCGGAACGCGGGTGTCCAGCGCGGCGCCGAGACGGGCCGCGATGCGGGTCGCGATCAGCGAATTGCCGCCGAGCGCGAAGAAGTTGTCGTCCAGGCCGACCCGTGGCACACCGAGCAATTCACCGAAGGTGTCGGCGACGACGCGCTCGGCGGGCGTGTTCGGCTCGCGGAACCGCCCCGCCCTGATGTCAGGGGCCGGGAGGGCGCTCCGGTCGAGCTTGCCGTTCGCGGTGCGCGGCAGGGCGTCGAGCACGACGAGCGCCGACGGCACCATGTACGACGGAAGCCGCTGGGCAATCGAGGTTTTCAGCGCCTCGAGGTCGATCGTGGAGAGGTTGGACGGCTCGCCGTCGTGCGGTTGCGCGGCGTGCGCCTCAGCCTCGAATGCCGCAGACTCCTGTACCTCCGTGTCAACTGCCGCAGCTCTGTGCGCCTCTGCCTCAGCCTCGCGCACCCCAGCGTCAACTGCCGCAGCCTTGTGCGCCTCTGTCTCAGCCTCGTGCACGCCGTCCTCGAGCGCCTCAGCGCCGAGCGGCTTCGCCCCACGCGCTTCTGTCTCAGCGTGCACCTCGGCCTCGAGCGCCTCAGCGTCGAGCGGCTTCGCCCCATGCGCCCCTGCATCGACTGTCTCCGCCGTACGTGCCTCCACTCCGAGCGTCTTCGCGTCGTCGGTCTCCGCCTCGCGCGTCGCGGCGTCGGCTGCCTTCGCCTCGAGCGTCTCCATGCCGTGCGCCTCCGCATCGCGCACCTCGGCGTCCAGAGCCTTCGCCTCGTTCGACCCGGCCCCGTGCGGCACTACGTAGCCGACCAGCAGCTCGCCCACGGCCGGATCGGTGTACACCGTGACAGTCGCCTGGTGCACCGCGGGATCGCTGGCCAGCGCGGACTCGATCTCGCCGAGCTCGATGCGCAGCCCGCGCAGCTTGACTTGCAGGTCGCCGCGGCCCAGGTAGTCCAGTGCGCCGTCGCGCCTGCGCACCAGGTCGCCGGTGCGGTACATGCGTTCGCCCGGCGCGCCGTAGGGATCGGGGACGAATCGGGCGGCGCTCAGCGCGGGTCGGCCGTGGTAGCCGCGCGCGAGGGCACGGCCGGACAGATACAGTTCGCCGGCGACGCCGTCGGGCACCGGGTGCAGCCGCTCGTCGAGCACGCGGGCCGCGAGGCCGGGGGCCGGGCCGCCGATGGTGATCTCGTCGCCGGGACGCAGGGCCTCGCTGCCCGTCGCCCAGATCGTGGTCTCGGTGGGGCCGTAGTCGTTGAAGTGCAGGCGATCCGGCGCGGCCCACCGCTCGACCAGTTCCGGCGGGCACGGCTCGCCGCCGGTGATGATGGCGCGCAGCGCGGGCTCGGGGCCGAGCGCGGCGGCATCGACCGAGCCCAGCGCCGACGGCGTCAGCGCGATGTGCGAAACACGTTCGCGGGCAAGCAATTCACCGAGTTCCGGCCCGCCGAACGCGGTGGGACCCGCGATCACGAGCGTGGCCCCTGAGCCGACGGCCATGAGCAGTTCGAGCGCCGCGGCGTCGAAGCTCGGTGACGCCACGTTGAGCACGCGCGAGTCCGCCGTAATGCGCATCCGATCGCGTTGGGCGGCGGTGAGATTCGCCAGGCCCTCGTGGGTGACGACGACGCCCTTCGGCCGTCCGGTGGACCCCGAGGTGAAGATGACGTAGGCCGGGTTCTGCCAGCGCACCGGCGCCGTGCGTTCGGCGGCGTCGATCGGCGCACCGGCGGCCGAGTTCACCAGCTCGGTCGTCGCCGGATCGTCGAGCGCGAGCCAGTGCACCTGCGGCTCGCCGGAGGTCTCCACGGATTCGTCGAATCCCGAGCCCGGCAGCGACGGCGCGACGGCGCGGACCGTCACCCCGAGCCGCGCCCCGGAATCGTCCAGGATCTGGGCGATCCGCTCGGCCGGGTAGGCGGGGTCGATCGGCACGAACGCGGCGCCGGTCTTGGCCACCGCCCACACCCCGAGCACCGCGTCCAGCGAGCGTCGGATGGCGATCGCGACCAGCCCTTCCGGGCCCGCTCCGGCGCCGATGAGCACCCGAGCCAACCGGTTGGCGTGCTCGTCGAGTTCGCGATAGGTGAGGCGGGTGACGCCATCGACCACCGCGACGCCGTCCGGATTGGCGGCCACCGCGTCGGCCAGCAACCGCGGCAGCACGGTCGGTTCGGCCACCGAAGGGCGAGCCGGGATCGCGAGGGCCGTGCGCTCTTCCGGGTCGAGCAGGTCGACATCGCCGACGGGCGCTTCGGGATCGGCGGCGACGGCGCGCAGCAGCCGCAGCCAGCGGTCCGCGAAACGCTCGACGGTCTCGTGGTCGAACAGATCGGTGGCGTAGCCGAAGCGGATCGTCAGGCCGGACGTCTCGTCCGCCGCCACCGTGACGCTGAGGTCGAACCGCAGGCTCTGCTGTTCCAGTTCCACCGCGGCCACGTGCAGATCGGGCAGGGTGAGTTCCACCGGCGCGAGATTCTGGAACACCAGCATCACCTGGACCAGCGGGTGCCGCGCCGCCGAGCGGGCCGGATCGAGCACGTCGACGAGGCTCTCGAACGGAATGTCGGCATGCGCGAAGGCGTCCAGATCGGTGCGCCGGATCCCGGCCAGCAGTTCGGCGAACGACGCGGCGGAGTCGATCTCGGTGCGCAGCACGACGGTGTTGACGAACATGCCGACCACGTCGTCCAATTCGGCCGCGCCGCGACCGGCGACCGGCGTGCCGATCGCGATGTCCGGTGTGCCGCTGAGCCTGGCGAACAGGGCCGCGAGCGCGGCGTGCAGCACCATGAACAACGAACTCTGGTGCGTCCGGCCGAGTTCGTCCAGCGCGGCGGCCGATTCGGCGTCGAGGGTGCGCAGCACGGTGCCCGCGCGCAGCGACGGGATGGCCGGACGCGGCCGGTCGGCGGGCAGCTCGAGGCGGTCGGGCAGGCCCTTCAGCGTGGTGGTCCAGTAGTCCAGCTGGGCGGTGAGCAGGGATTCCGGGTCGTCGGGGGAACCGAGCCGTTCCCGTTGCCAGAGTGTGTAATCCGCGTACTGCACGGGCAATTCGGTCCAGTCGGGAACGACGCCGTGGGACCGCGCCGCGTAGGCCGCGAGCACGTCCCTGGCGAGCGGGCCCATGGAGAAGCCGTCCGCGCCGATGTGGTGCACCACCACGACGAGGACGTGCTCGTCGGCGGCGATGCGGAACAGGCGCAGCCGCAACGGGACCTCCGACGCCACGTCGAAACCCTTGGTGACGCAGTCGAGTACCGCGGCGGGCAGCTCGTCGGCCGCGATCGCGGTCGGCTCCGGATCCAGTTCGAGCGCGTCCGGCGGCAGCACGACCTGGTAACCGACGCCGTCGCGCGCCGGGTACACGGTGCGCAACGCCTCGTGCCTGGCCAGCACATCGGACAGCGCCGCGCGCAGTGCGGCCACGTCCAGGGCGCCGCGCAGGCGGAGCACCGCGGGGATGTTGTACGCGCCCGATTCCGGGTCGTACTGGTTGACGAACCACATCCGCTGCTGGGCGGGCGCGAGCGGAATCCGCTCGGGTCGCGGCCCGGAGCGGGGTCCGATGCTCGGCCGCGCGCCGTCGCCCGCCGCGGGCAACCGAGCGGCCAGCGCACGCACCGTCGGCGCCTCGAACAGCAGCCGGACCGGCACCTGGATGTCCAGTGCGGCGCCGAGCCTGGCGGTCACCCTGGTCGCGGACAGCGAATCGCCGCCGAGTGCGAAGAAATCGTCGAACGCGCCGACGCCGGGACGATCGAGCACCGCACCGAAGACCTCCGCGACGACGCGCTCGACGCCGATCGGGGCCACGTATTCCACGGCGACGCTCTCGGGTTCGGGCAGCGCGCGCACGTCGACCTTGCCGTTGCCGGTCACCGGCAGGACGTCCAGCACGGTCACCGCCGCGGGCACCAGGTGGCGGGGCAGGCGGCGCACCAGATGGTCGCGCAGGCGCGCGGCGTCCAGTTCGGCGCCCGCCGTCGGTGCCACGTAGGCCGCGAGCGCCAGATCGCCGGTGGGGCCGCGCCGCGGCACGGTGACCGCGAGCCCGACGCCGGGCAGGTCGCGTAGCGCCGCGTCGACCTCGCCCGGCTCGACCCGGATGCCGTGCAGCTTCACTTGGGAGTCGTTGCGGCCCACGTATTCCAGGCCGCTGTGCGAGACGCGCCGGACCAGGTCGCCGGTGCGGTACATCCGGTCGCCGGGGGCTCCGAACGGGTTGGGCACGAACCGCGCGGCCGTGAGCCCCGCACGACCGTTGTAACCGCGCGCCAGGCCGGGACCCATCAGGTACAGCTCACCGACCGTCCCGACCGGTGCGGGCCGCAGCCAGCGGTCGAGCGCGACCAGCCCGAATCCGGGCATCGGCGCGCCGAGACCCGCGACCTCGCCGGGAACGAGCGCCCCGCTGAAGGTCGCGGCGACGGTCGCCTCGGCCGGGCCGTAGGAGTTCATCATCGACCGCCCGGCGCCGACCCGGGCGGTGAGCTCGGGCGGACAGACCTCGCCGCCGGTGACCACGGTGCGCACGCCGTTCCACGACGCGGTGGAGAGCGTGGCCAGCACGGCGGGGGGCGCGATGACGTGGGTCACCTCGTTCGACACGATCACGGACGTCAGCTCGTCGCCCGCGGTCGCCACCGCGGGCGCGACCACCAGTGTGGCGCCGTTGTAGAAGGTGGACAGCCACACCAGCATCGCGGCGTCGAAGTTCGGGTTCATGCTGAGCAGGACGCGATCGCCCGGCCTGGCCCGCATGCGCGCCGAGGTCCCCACCGCGAGTCCGGCGAGTCCGACGTGGGTGACCATGACGCCCTTGGGCGTTCCGGTGGATCCCGAGGTGTAGATCAGGTAGGCCGGGTGTTCCGCGCGCAGCGGACGCGACCGGTCGGTGTCGGTGACCGGCGCGTCGGAATGCTCCGGCAGCTCGGCGACCAGCGCCGGATCGTCGAGCAGCAGCCAAGACACGGTGCCGGGCAGTCGATCTCGGTGTTCCGCAGTGGTGATGCCGAGCGGCGCGGCGCTGTCGGCGGCGAGCGTCGCGAGGCGATCCTCGGGATGGTCGACGTCGACGGGGACGAACGCGGCGCCGGATTTCGCGATCGCCCAGACCGCCACGAACCAGTCGACGGACCGCGGCAGCGCGAGCAGCACCCTGGTCTCGGGGCCAGCCCCGGCGGCGATGAGCTTGCGGGCCAGGCGATTCGAGCGGGCATCGAGTTCCACGTAGTCCAGCGTCGACGCGACGTCCTCGATCGCGATACGTCCCGGGCGCACGCCGCAGCGCAGCAGATCGGGCAGCAGCCGCGCCGGCTGCGGGCGGCAACGCAGCACCTCGGCGCGATCCACGCCGGACACCGCGGCGACCTGCCCCGCCGGGTCGGTGGCCATGCGATCGAGCATCCGCACCAGGCGCGCGCCGATCGCGTTCGCCTCGTCGGCGTCGAAGAATCCGGTGGCGCAGTTCAGGATCAGCCGCAGGGTGTCGCGCGCGTGGGCGGCCAGGGAGAGCGGGTAGTGGGTGCCGTCGCGGCCGCGGAAGTCGCGGACCCGCAGTGCCGCGTGCTCGGCGGCGCCGCGCAGCGCCGCCGCGTCCACCGGATACGACTCGTAGACGATGGCGGTGTCGAACAGCACGCCGAGCCCGGTGGCGGACTGGATCTCGGTGAGCCCGGCGGTGTGGTGGTCGAGCAGTGCGCCCTGCTCGCGCTGGACCCGGCGCAGCAGGTCACCGACCGACTCGGCCGGATCGAGGGCGATGCGCACCGGAAGGGTGTTGACCATCATGCCGACGATCCGCTCCGCGCCGGGCAGATCGGCCGGGCGACCGGAAACCGTTGCGCCGAAGACGATGTCGGTCTCGCCGGTCAGCTCGGCGAGCAGCATGCCCCATGCGCACTGCACCACCGTGTTGAGGGTGACGCCCTGGTCGGCCGCCATGCGCTGGAGGACGAGGGCGCTCGCGGGCGCGAGCGGCAGCTCCAGATCCAGCTTCCCCGCGCCGGTGCGCAGCGGGGTGCGGCCCGCGGTGACCAGCGTCGGGCCGGACAGTCCGGACAGCGCGTCCGTCCACGCCGCCATCGCCGCGGCGCGGTCCCGGCGCGTCAGCCATTCCAGATAGTTGCGGTAGGAGACCGACGGCGGGAAACCCGCTCCGTCCCCGCCGCTTTCGTATCGCGCGAGCAGCTCGGCGAGCAGCAGCGGCATGGACCAGCCGTCGAGCACCAGGTGGTGGTTGGTGACGAGCAGCCGGATGTCGTCGTCGCCGCACCGCGCGCACACGAACCGAACCAGCGGCGGGCGCGCCGTGTCGAACGGCGCCGCCAGCTCGCGCGCCGCGAACGCGTCGAATTCGGCGGGATCGACGTCCACCGTGCGCCACGGCACCTCGACGTCGGCGAGCACGATCTGCACCGGCTCGTCGGCTCCCGCCACGAACGCGGTGCGCAGCGCCTCGTGTGCCCGCACGGTCGCGGTGGCGGCGGCCGCCAAGCGCTCGATGTCCACGGCGCCGTCGAATTCGAACACGGCCTGCACCGCGTACTCGTCGGTGTGGCCCGCGGACAGTTGCGCGTGGAAGAGCAGACCCTGCTGCAGCGGGGCCAGCGGCCACACGTCCGCCATGTCGGGATACCGTGCGGCCCAGGCGTCCAGCTGTCGCTGACCGACCGCGACCAGGGGCAGATCGGAGGGCGTCAGCTTGCCCGCATCGGGCTCGGCCAGCGCGCCCGCCAGCTCCTCGAGCGCGGAGATCCATTTCCCGGCAAGGGCTTCCATCTCCGCACCGTCGACGATCCCCGAGGCGTAGCGCCACACCGCGTGCAGCACCGAACCTTGCGGGCCCTCGACGACCACCGCGTCGATCGCCAGGACCGCCGAGGCGGGCAGTTCGGCGCCGCCGCCACCGCCCAGGCTCGCCGCGAGCGAGACCGGAAGCCACGGCACCGCGTTCTCCGTCGCGTCGGATTCGCCCTCGGCCACCTGGCCGAGATAGTTGAATCCGAGCTGCGGATGCGGGGCCGCGCCGAGGACGGCGGCGGTCTGCGGGTTCGAGTGGCGCAGCAGGCCGAAGCCGATGCCGCCGCGCGGGACGGCGCGCAGCTGTTCCTTCACGGTGGCGAGCGCGTCCAGCGGACCGGTGTCGCCGATCTCGAGCCGGACGGGGAACTGGCTGGTGAACCAGCCGACGGTGCGGGAGAGGTCGGCGCCGGGGACGGCGGCCTCGTCGCGGCCGTGCCGCTCCAGCATGACGAGCGCGGGACCGATCGCCGCGCGGTGTTCGGCGAGCGCCGTGGCCAGCGCGGCGAGCAGAGCCTCTTCCATGCCACAGCGGTAGGTCGCGGGCAGCCGGTCGAGCAGCGTCGCCGTGGTCGCCGCGGGCAGGCGCAGCTCCAGCCTGTCGAGGGTGTCGCCGGTGTCGACGACCGGGTCGAGCGCGCGGCGGCCGAGCGGCGGATCGGGAGTGGTGAGCACGGCGGCCCAGTAGTCGGCCTCGGCGGTCCACGTCTCGGTCGTCGCCGCCTCGGTGAGGGCGTGCGCCCACGTGCGCATGGAGGTGCCGACGGACGGCAGCTCGGGCGTCTCGTCGGCGCGCACCTGCGCCCAGGCGGAGATCAGATCGGCGATCAGGATGCGCCAGGACACCGCGTCGACCGCCAGGTGATGGACGACGAGCACGAGCAGGCCCGCGCCATCCCGGCCCGGATCCAGCCAGGTCGCCGCGACCATGACGCCCGCGTCGGGCGCCAGCCGCGCGGCGACCGCCTCGACCGCGGATTCGGTATCGACGCTGTCGATTTCGTGGCACGGGACGCGAACGAGCACCGACTCGGGCGCGATCGTCGCGGGCGGCGCGACCTCCAGGCCGCCGCGAACGACCCTGGCGCGCAACATGTCGTGCCGATCGAGCACCGCGCCCAGGGTGCGCACGAGTTCCGACTCGCTCAGCCCGGCGGGCAGCGCGAGCACCATGGATTGACTGAACCGCTGCCACCCCGGCTGCTCGAGCAGCCAGTCCACGATCGGCGTCCGAGGCAGGAAACCCACGCCGCCGCCGGGCAGTTCGGCCAGTACCGTCCGCTCGCCGGGCGCGGTGACCACCGACGCCAGCGCGGCGGGCGTCGGATGCTCGAACACGTCACGCGCGGAGAACACCAGACCGGCGGCCCGGCCGCGGGCGACCAGCTGGATGGACAGGATCGAATCGCCGCCGAGCGCGAAGAACGAGACGTCCGCTCCGACCGCGGGCACGCCGAGTACCTCGGCGAACAGCGCGCACAGTGCGCCCTCGGCTTCCGTCGCCGCCGCGCGCGGCGCCGTGTCGGCCGTCGGCTCGGGCAGCGCCCGCCGATCGACCTTGCCGTTGCTGGTGAGCGGCAGGGCGTCGAGCACGGTGATGGTGCCGGGCACCATGTGGCCGGGCAGCCTGCGCATGCAGAATTCCCGCAGCCGGGGCACGTCCAGCTCGGTGAGCTGCGAATCACGGTGCACCGGAACGATATACGACGCCAGCATGGCACGGCCGGACGCACCGGTGCGTACGACCGTGACGGCGATCTCCACCTCGGGATGCGAATCGAGCACCGCGTCGACTTCCCCCGGCTCGACGCGCATTCCGCGCAGCTTGACCTGGAAATCGCTGCGGCCCAGGTAGTCCAGCACCACACCGTCGGAACTCGCCCGCGCCGTGTCGTCGAACGGTTCGACCGAACGCCAGCGGACCAGGTCACCCGTGCGGTACATCCGGCTTCCCCACGGGCCGAACGGATCGGCGACCAACCGGTCCGCCGTCAAGCCGGGGCGTCCCGCGTAACCGCGGGCCACGCCGGGTCCGGCGATGTAGAGCTCTCCCGGCGTGCCGATCGGCACCGGGCGCAGCCTGCGGTCGAGCACCATCAGCCGGGCGCCGGGCACCGGCCTGCCGATGCCGGAGGGGCGCTCCGGGTCCATCGCGTCGGTGAAGGTGGCCGCGACGGTGGTCTCGGACGGGCCGTAGGAGTTCACCAGCCTGCGGCCGGGACCGAAGCGCGCCACCAATTCCGGCGGACAGATCTCGCCGCCGGTGGAGACGGCGACCACGCCGTCCAGCGCACCCTCCGGCAGCGTCGCGAGCACGGCGGGCGTCGAGCACACCTGGGTGATCCCGAAATCGGCGACAGCGGTGGACAATTCGACGCCCGCCATGGACTCGCCGCGGCCGATCACCATCGTCGCGCCGTTGCCGAAGGCGATGAGCAGTTCGAGCATGGATGCGTCGAAGCTCGGGTTCAGACAGTGCAGCACGCGCGAGCCGACCTCCGGCCGGTAGGCCTCGCGCACGGCGTCGGCCAGGCCCGCGATGCCCGCGTGGGTGACGACGACGCCCTTCGGCACGCCGGTCGACCCGGAGGTGAAGACGATGTAGGCGGTGTGGTCGAGGCGGACGTCGGCACGCGGCCGGAATCCGGTCGAATCCTCCCCTGCGGCTTCACCTTCCCCAGCTTCTCGCGCACCGTCGCCGGGTTCGAGGGCCGCGAGAACCGCCGCATCCGTATCGATCTCGAGCCACTGCACCCCATCGGGCAGCAGGGACGCCTGATCACTGGTCGTAATACCAATGCGCGCACCGCATTCCGCCGCCATCTTGGCGACCCTCTCGGCTGGATTCCCGGTGCCGACGGGCACATACGCCGCGCCGGAACGCACCACGCCCCAGAACGCGAGCACCGATTCCACCGAGCGCGGCAGGGCGACGAGCACGGCGTCGTCCGGTCCCGCGCCCAGCTCGGCCAGCCGTCCGGCCAGCACCGCCGCGGCACGGTCGAGCGCGCCGTACGTCACGGTGCGGGCGCCGTCCACCACGGCAGCGGTGTCCGGACCCGCCGCGCGCAGCCCCTCGTCGAGCACATCGGAGAGCAGCCTGGGAACGGACGGCATCGGCCCGTGCGCGCCCGTGCGCAGTGCGAGTTCGTCGTCGAGGAAGTACTCGACGTCCCTGACCGCGGCGTCGGGCTCGGCCTCGAGCAGACCCTCGAACAGCTTCACGAACCGCAGGTGATGGCGGGCCAGCGTCTCCTCGTCGTAGAGATCGGGATTGGCGGTGAAATCGAGGTGGACCGGCGCCTGCGCGCCGTGCTGGTAGATGTTGACGAACAGGTCCTCGATCGGGCCCGAGGTGAGCACGTGCAGGCTGGTCTCGATGCCGGTGAATTCGACCTCGCCGGGGAACAGCATGATGTTGACCACCGGGCCGACGAGATTGCGTCCGCCCGTCGCCTCGACCTCGCCCGTCGCCTGCCGGATCTCCTCGTGCCGGTACCGCTGGTGGCGCAGCGCGCCGGAGACCTCGATGCGGATCGCGTTCACGATCTCGGCCAGCGTGGTCCGCTCTCCGACCGTGACGTGCAGTGGAACGACATTGGCCAGCATGCCGCTCGACCGGCGCAGCATCGCGGTGGTGCGCCCGGAGACCGGCAGGCTCAGCACCACGTCGTGCGCACCGGTGGCCTGCGCGTAGTAGACCGCCAGCGCCGCCATCACCAGCCCGGGGGCACCGACGCCGAAACGCGTTGCCGCGGCGTCGAGTCGAGCCTTCACCTCGTCGGACAGCTGGTGCCGGTGATCACGCCCGAGCGCGTGGGCGGGCGCGACGCCCGTCACCAGGCTGCATCGCTGCGGCATCTCCGCGATGCGCTGCTCCCAGTACTCCGCGTCGGCGGTGAACCGGCTGGACTCCCGATAGCTCATCTCCGAGTCGTAGATCTCGCGCAGCGTGGCCGCCTTGTTCGGCTTCGGCTCCTCGCCCGCCAGCGCCGCGTTGTACAGCTCGGCCACGCGGTACAAGCCCGTCACGGAGGCGAACCCGTCCACTGCGATGTGGTGCGCGCGCCCGTACCACAGCACCCGATCGGGTGCGACGCGGATCAACACCGATGCTCCTGGCCGCTCACCCAACAGGTCCACCGGTGCGGCGAGGTCCGCCCGCATCCACCGCATGGCCTCGGCGTCCGGATCCGCGGAATCGCTGAGATCCACGTAGGACAGCGTGGTGTCGAGGCTGTGGTCGACGACCTGATAGGGACGCGAGTCGCGCTCACCGAAGCGCAGCAGCACCGATTCGAACTCGCGCGCGGCGCGGCCCGCGACCTCGACGAGGGTGTCGACGTCCAGCGGGCCGCGCATCTCGATGTACTGGGCCTCGTTGAGCGGCACGGAAGGATCGAGCTGCTGGGCGTACCACATGCCCAGCTGCGCGGGCGAGAGCGGGAACTCCCCGTTCTGGCCCGTGTCGATCCCCCGCGCGGCCGAAAGTCCGTGCGTCATAAGTCGATCCCTTGGTCGTCGATCGCTGTCTGTCTCAGCTGGCTTTCCGCGGCCCCAGATGGACCGGCCTGCCGTTCTTGGTTGCCGTCGCCGGGCCGCCCTGCTCCGATTGCAGCTGGTAGGCGGGCACATCGAGGTTCGAGCTCGCGGTCAACCGGCCGACCACCACGTGCCGGACGTGGGCGGGCAGACCTGGCGCGAACTTCTTGACGTACGCGGCCATCCACTCCGGCCGCCCCAGCAGGAACGGGAAGTCGGTGGCCATCATGGTGCGCACCACGATCATCGGAATCGGCGAATCGAGCGGGTGGAAGTCCTTGTTCCACAACCCAGGCTCCTTGCACCCGGGGTAGAACTGCCCGAGCATGAAGCCGCGCTCGACGAATCGCGTCTTGAGTTCCGCGTGCAGGTTGTCGATCAGCGAGAACTCCCGCAGATCAGGCAGCGCGGTGACGAGGGCGCGCAGGACGGCCCCGCCGCCGTCTTCCGGTGGCAGACGCTCGAATACCTCGAGCGCGTCCTCGATGACCAGTCGCACGTACGACGGCCACGGACGCACGCCGGATACCCGGCCCACCCACATCAGATCGCGGCGCAGCGACGGTCCGACATAAGGACAGACCGGCCCGTCGCGGCCGAGCTCCGGCTCGGTACCGGTCAAATAGTCCTCGGACCAGGTCCGCACAGCGTCCACCGTGGACTTGGTGTGCGGACACGGGATCTCGGTGTCGGACAACGGGAACCATTCCATCCCCGACCGCGGTCCGATTACGATCTCGGACATGACTCACCTCGTCGCGATACGAGGTCGTGCATCGCTCCGCGAGTCTGCGCGGTCGGCGATCGACGAATCACCCCATTTTCTTCTACTCGAGTGACTCTCAACAGTGAATTCAGTATGGCGTAACATGCCGTCAACTCCTGCCGACGTACCGTCGAAACGCCTGTTCAGACGCTTCCTATCAGCGAGGATCGACGTCAGCCACAAACAAAGCCCCGACCGGCTTCCGCAAAATCCAGCTATCAATGTTTATGGCGCTGGAGGTCTCGAATCGAGCTGTGGCATGGACACGATGAGGCAACCGATCGAACTCGAATGGATTTCGCCGGACGGCCGCTCGTAGAAAAGAAGGGACGGCCGGGTAACAACCCGGCCGTCCCTGAATTCGCAGTGCGCAGGCGTCAGCCGCGCAGCAACGCCCTGGACATCACCACGCGCTGGATCTGGTTGGTGCCCTCGTAGATCTGGGTGATCTTCGCGTCGCGCATCATCCGCTCGACCGGGAAGTCGGTGGTGTAGCCCGCTCCGCCGAACAGCTGGACGGCGTTGGTGGTGACCTCCATGGCCACGTCCGAGGCGAAGCACTTGGCGGCGGCGGAGATGAAGCCGAGGTTCTTCTCACCGCGCTCGGCGCGGGCGGCCGAGGTGTAGACCATGAGGCGGGCGGCCTCGATCTTCATCGCCATGTCGGCCAGCATGAACTGGGTGTTCTGGAAGTCGGCGATGGCGGTGCCGAACTGCTTGCGGTCCTTGGTGTAGGCGATGGCCGCGTCCAGCGCGCCCTGGGCGAGGCCGACGGCCTGCGCGCCGATGGTGGGGCGGGTGTGGTCGAGGGTCTGCAACGCGGTCTTGAAGCCGGTGCCGGGCTCGCCGATGATGCGGTCGCCGGGGACGCGGCAGTTCTCGAAGTACAGCTCCGCGGTGGGCGAGCCCTTGATGCCGAGCTTGTGCTCGAGCGGGCCGACCACGAAGCCCTCGTCGTCCTTGTGCACCATGAACGCGGAGATGCCGTTGGCGCCCTTCTCGGCGTCGGTCACGGCCATCACGGTGTACCAGGAGGACTTGCCACCGTTGGTGATCCAGCACTTGGAGCCGTTGATGACCCAGTCGTCGCCGTCCCGCTTGGCGCGGGTGCGCATGGAGCCGGCGTCGGAGCCCGCCTCGCGCTCGGACAGCGCGTAGGAGGCCATCTCGCCGTTGACGATGTCGGCAAGCACCTTCTGCTTCAGCTCCTCGGAGCCGTTCAGGATCAGACCCATGGTGCCGAGCTTGTTGACCGCGGGGATGAGCGAGGAGGAACCACAGACGCGGGCGACCTCTTCGATCACGATGCAGGTGGCGACCGAGTCGGCGCCCTGGCCGCCGTAGGCCTCCGGCACGTGCACGGCGTTGAAGCCGGCGGCGTTCAGCGCGGTGAGCGCCTCCTCAGGGAAGCGGGAGTTACCGTCGACGTCCTTGGCGTACGGCGCGATTTCCTTCTCCGCCAGACCGCGGATGGCCGCCCGCAGTTCGTCGTGGAAGTCCTCGAGCTTGAACAGGTCGAAATCGGGGTTTCCCGCCATGGGACACGCTCCTGGGTGATGGTCTTAGGCCGCGGTCGGCGGCTTTCAACAGATCGGCACTGAGTGCCACTTCGAGTGCCAGTATACGCACGAGATTCGCCACAACATGCGGATACCTACTGGCACTGAGTGTCAGACGGTGGCACTGTAGGCCAAATCACAGACTGCCCAGCTTGCGGGTCAGCAGATCGACCACCTGGCGCGACGACATGTCCCTCGGGAAGACCGCGACCACCATCTCCTCCGCGTCGCAGATCCGGCCGTGGCCGCGGGGAATGGCCGCCAGCTCGACCCGCAGATCCGCCGCGCCCGCGTCCGACTCGCCGCGCACCATGCGGCGCAGCAGATAGTTGTGCGTCGCGGTGACCGCCGCGGCGAACTGCACCCTGGCGAGGTCGGGCACCTCGGGCAGGCGCTCGCGCAGATAGTCGGTGAACAAGCGCTCGTACCGGAACACCGTGACGATCTCGCGCTCGCGCAGCGCCGGCACCCGGCGGACCACCTGGTAGCGGCGCGCCGCGATCTCCCGCCACTGCGTGAATCGCTCGAAGACCTGCACGACGGCCGCGCACACGGCCTCCCACGGATCGTCGTCCCGCGCGCCGGCGAGATAGGTCGCCGCCTGCGCCAACTGCGACTCGTGATCGGCGAAGATCACGTCCTCCTTCGAGCGGAACTGCCGAAAGAACGTCCGCCGCGAAATCCCGGCCGCCTCCGCGATCTCGTCGACCGTCGTCGCCTCGTACCCCTTGTCCGCGAACAACCGCAGCGCCTGATCCACCACCGTCAGCCGAAACCGCGCCGGATCCTCCCCGGCCCGGGCCCGCGCGTTCTCCTCAGTTGCCACGGCAGTCACCGTAGTAGCGACCGACGCGAGACGACCGACGCCCGCGCGCCGGGTGATACGGCCGCACGTCAGCCGAGGAGTTTGGTGCGGAGAGCTTCGTCCTTCTCGAGGACCAGCTTTTCCAGGTCGGACTGGAACTGGGTCATGCGGGTGCGCAGGGCCGGGTCCGCGGCGGCGAGGATGCGGACGGCGAGCAGGCCCGCGTTGCGGGCGCCGCCGATGGAGACGGTCGCGACCGGGACGCCCGCCGGCATCTGCACGATCGACAGCAGCGAGTCCATGCCGTCGAGATACTTCAACGGGACGGGGACGCCGATCACCGGCAGCGGGGTCGCGGAGGCGACCATGCCCGGCAGATGGGCCGCGCCGCCCGCGCCCGCGATGATCACCTGGATGCCGCGGTCGGCCGCGTCGCGCGCGTAGTCGAGCATGCGCTGCGGCGTGCGGTGCGCGGAGACGACGCCCACCTCGAAGGGCACACCGAACTCGGCCAGCGCCTCGGCGGCCGCCTCCATGGTCGGCCAGTCGGAGTCGCTGCCCATGATCAGGCCAACTCGAGGATTACTCATGGGGGTCCCATCCGTCGGTCCACACCGCGTGCGACATCCAGTGCGCCGCCCGCTCTGCCTTCTCGCGCACCTCGGCCACGTCGTCGCCGAGGATGTTGATGTGCCCGATCTTGCGATCGAGGCGCTCGCCCTTGCCGTACAGGTGCACCTTCGCCTCCGGCAGCCTGGCGAAGAGGTGATGCAGCCGCTCGTCCATCGACATCTCGGGCGCCTGCGCCGCACCGAGGATGTTGGCCATCACGGTGACCGGAGCCAGCGGACTGGTGTCGCCGAGCGGATAGTCCAGCACCGCGCGCAGATGCTGCTCGAACTGCCCGGTGCGCGCGCCGTCCATGCCCCAGTGGCCGGAGTTGTGCGGGCGCATCGCCAGCTCGTTCACCAGCAGCGCGCCGTCGTGGGTCTCGAAGAGCTCGACGGCCATGGCGCCGACCACGCCGAGCTGGGCGGCCAGGTTCAGCGCCAGGGTCTCGGCCTCGGCGGCCTGCGCGTCGGCCAGATCGGGCGCGGGCGCGATCACCACCGCGCACTGACCGTTGCGCTGCACGGTCTCCACCACCGGCCAGGTCGCGGCCTGACCGAACGGCGAACGGGCCACCATCGCCGAGAGCTCGCGCTTCAGATCGACCTTCGCCTCGGCGAGCAGCCGCACCCCGTGCGCGAGCTGATCGGTGACGATCCGCTCGGTCTCGTCGGCATCGGCGGGCATCCAGACGCCGCGGCCGTCGTAGCCGCCGCTCACCGCCTTGAGCACGAACGGCCAGCCGTGCTCGTCGCCGAAGCGCACCGCGTCGGCCGCCTCGGCGACCGTGGTGAACGCGGGCACCGGAACGCCGAGCTCGGCGAGCTTGGTGCGCATGGCCAGCTTGTCCTGGGCGTACACCAGGGCCTGCGGCGGCGGCTGCACGTTGACGCCCTCGGCGACCAGCGCCGCGAGGTGTTCGGTCGGCACGTGCTCGTGATCGAAGGTCAGCGCGTGCGAACCGACCGCGGCCTTGCGCAGCGCGGCGAGATCGGTGTGGCTGCCGAGCACCACGTCGGGACTGACCTGTGCGGCCGGGTCCTCTGGGTTCTCGGCCAGCACCCGTAGCCGCTGGCCGAGCGCGATCGCGGCCTGATGGGTCATCCGCGCCAACTGACCGCCACCGATCATGGTGACGGTGGGCATGGCGGCTTGGTCGAAGGAACGGGTGCTCACGTCGTGCAATCTTGTCATGTCCGGCCGCCATGACCGCTACCGGTACACTCGGCTCTCGTGTCTTTCGTCGACGGCGTGGTCAGCGTCCTCCCCCAGCCCCTGCGGGAGATGGCCTACCGCCATCACGAGCTGATCAAGTTCGCCATCGTCGGCGCGACGACCTTCGTGATCGACAGCGGCATCTTCTACGCGCTCAAATGGACGGTGCTGACCGAGAAACCGGTCACCGCGAAGATCATCTCGGGCGTCATCGCCGTGATCGCCTCCTACATCCTGAACCGGGAGTGGTCGTTCAAGAACCGCGGCGGCCGGGAACGCCACCATGAAGCCCTGCTGTTCTTCGTGGTCAGCGGCGTCGGGGTGGTGTTGAGCAACATCCCGCTGTGGATCTCCAGCTACGTGTTCGACCTGCGGCAGCCGAACGTCAGCTTCACCGTCGAGAACGTCGCCGACTTCGTCAGCGCCTTCGTCATCGGCAACTTCCTGCAGATGGCCTTCCGCTTCTGGTCGATGCGCCGCTGGGTCTTCCCAGACGAGATGACCGAGCTGGAGGCCGAGCTCGAGGAGCTCATCGAAGAGGAACAGCTGGGACGCAGCTGACGTCTCAGCGCGGCTCGGGGACCGTGCCCGCCGTCCGTGCGGACACCCACGACCCGAGGAACACCGCGAACAGCGCGGGCCTGCGGCGCTGCAATTCCAGGCGACCGCCGTCCGCCTCGATCAACGCGCGCGCCAAGGCCAGGCCGACACCCGTCGACCCGCCCGCCGAGAAGCCGCGATCGAAGATGTGCGGCGCCAACTCGTCGCGCACGCCTTCCCCCTCGTCGGCCACTTCCACGCACACCAGCGGCTCGCGGGCATTGCCTGGACGGACCGTGCGCACCGACACCGTGCAGGTGCCGCCGCCGTGCATGAGCGCGTTGTCGATGAGCACCGTCACCGCCTCCCGCAGGCGCGACGCGGTGATCGGCGCGCGCAGCGACGCGTCACCGGTCAACACCAGGTTGCGGCCCGCCTCGGCGAACGGGTGCGTCCACTCGGTGACGATCCCGCACAGCTCGTCCATCACCGGGATCGGATCGCGGTCGGCGGCGTCCTCGTCGCGGGAGGCGCGGACCAGTTCGTCGATGGCGTCGGTGAGCCGGTCGACCTGCGCCATCGCCTCCTCGGCCTCGTGCACCACCTCGGGGTCGGCGTGCGCGGAGAGTTCGTCGAGCCGCAGCCGCACCGCCGTCAGACGGCTGCGCAGCTGATGGGAGACGTCGGCGACCAGCGCGTGCTCGCGTTGCAGCCTGCCCGCGATCTCGACGGTGGCCGAGTCGAGCACGTCGGAGACCCGGTCCAGTTCGGAGATGCCGTGGCGGCGCGGATCGGGGCGGAAATCGCCCATGGCCAGCCGCGCCGCGCGCGCCGCGACGTCGCGCAGCGGGTCGGCGACACGGCGCGCGGTCACCACCGCGACCGTGACGGCCGCGCCGAGCGAGGCGAGCACGGCCAGCGCCACGACCGCGACAGCCTGCCGCTGCCGCGCGTGCATCGGTCCCGCGGGCACCTCCAGGCGCAGCGATCCCGAGGTCCCCATGGACAGCGACTCCACCAGCGGGTCCGGCACCGAGTCCGCGCCGATGTCGAGACGCGAGGCGTTGTCCTGCGGGCTCGGGTAGACGATCGTGAGCTTGCCGTCCTCCGGCACCAGCGGGCGCACCACGCGCACGTCGAGGCCGCCGCGCACCAGGCCGTCGCCCTGCTCCTGGGTGATGACCTCGGTGGCGATCCGGTCCAGCCTGCTCTGCAGGTCGTTGCGGGTGATGTCCTCGACCCACAGCCAGGCCGTGTAGGTCAGCGGCACGCCGAGCACGACCGTCGTGATGGTCAGCACGGTCAGCATCGACCGCAGGATCCGGCGCCGCACGTCAGTCGGTGTTCAGCCGGAAGCCGACGCCGCGCACCGTGACGATGCGCCGCTCGGCCATCGGCCCCTCGTCACCGATCTTGCGGCGCAGCCAGGACATGTGCATGTCCAGCGTCTTGGAGCCGCGCAATTCGGCGTCGCCCCAGACCTCGCGCAGGATCGTCTCGCGCGGCACCACCTGACCGGCCCGGTCGATGAGCACCTTGAGCAGTTCGTACTCCTTGTTGGCCAGACCGACCTCGGCGCCGTTGACCAGCACCCGGCGCGCGGCGGGCTCCAGCCGAATGCCGCCGACCTCGACGGCCTCGTCACCGATTCCGCTGCGGCGCAACAACGCTCGCACGCGGGCCAGCAACTCGGCGAGCCGGAACGGCTTGCCGACGTAATCGTCGGCGCCCGCGTCCAGCCCGACCACGAAATCCACCTCGTCGGTGCGCGCGGTGAGCATCAACACGGCCAGATCGGCGCCGCGGGCGCGCACCTGCCTGCACACCTCCAGCCCGTCCATGCCGGGCAGGCCGAGGTCGAGAATCAGCAGGTCGTGGTTGCCCTCGAGCGCGCGGCGCAGCACGGCGGGGCCGAAGCTCTCCACGGTGACGTGATAACCCTCGCGCCCCAACGCGCGCGACAGCGGGGCGGCGATGGCCTCGTCGTCTTCGGCCAGGAGTACGGCGGTCATGCAAACAGATTACGGATCGTCGGCGACGACGCCGGACTCATCGATAGCCGCCCGCCTGACCGTACCCGTGCTGATTGCTCGATCGGCTCACCTCGAACACCTGGTGGTAGAGCAAGGCGTGCACCTCCTGCACGCCGGGGATGTCGTCGTATTCGAGCGGCTCCTCCGAGGACGAGCCGATGATCAGGGTGCCGGTGCCGAGCATCCTGTCGAACAGCCCGTGCCGGAACTGGACGCTGGAGATGCGGCTCATCGGAATGTCGATGCCGGTGTGGGTGAGCACGCCCTGACGGACGAGCACGCGCCGCTCGGTGACGATGAAGTGCGTCGTCTTCCAGCTGAGAATCGGTGCGACACAACGCCATAGGACGATCGCGAGCCAGATGGCGAAGACCACGACGAGCACCGCGGTCCTGGCGCTCTCCGGGGTGTTGCGGTATGCCAGACCCCCCGCGAAACCGGCCAGCGCCGTGGCCGCGATGAGCGTCACGATGGGCCAGAAGAGCATCTTCCAATGCGGATGGCGATGGAGTATCAACTGCTCGTCGGGTGCGAGCACATCCTCCGGATAACCCATGGAGGGAACCCTACCCCGGCAAGATGCCGAAATGCCTGACACCGGCCCCCGTGTGCTGCACAATCGTCAGCTTGCGGGAGACCGCGTCACTCGGCTGTTTTCGCACTGCGCTCGACCTGATTCGCCTGCTCTACCAGCTCGGCCCCGACCAGCAGACAACCGCTCGGCAAGACGTGCACCGACGACGACTGTGGAGGCGTGTGTGACCAGGGATCTGACTCAGCTCGAAATTCTGATCGAACTCGAACCGGTGGCCGAACAGAACGTGCACCGGCACCTGTCGATGGCGAAGGACTGGCACCCGCACGACTACGTACCGTGGAACGAAGGACGCAACTTCGCCGCGATGGGCGGCGTCGACTGGGATCCCGAACAGTCCACGCTGAGCGACGTGGCCAAGGCCTCGATGATCACCAACCTGCTCACCGAGGACAACCTGCCCTCCTACCACCGCCTGATCTCGGAGAACTTCAGCAGCGACGGCGCGTGGGGCACCTGGGTGGGCCGCTGGACCGCCGAGGAGAACCGGCACGGCATCGTCCTGCGCGACTACCTGGTGGTCACCCGCGGCGTGGACCCGGTCGCACTGGAACAGGCCAGGATGATCCACATGACCCAGGGCGTCCACGCGCCGGCGGATTGGGGCGGCTTCCTGGTCAACGTCGCGTACGTGACCTTTCAGGAGCTCGCGACCCGGGTCAGCCACCGCAACACCGGCAAGGTCTGCGACGACCCGGTCGCCGACCGCATGCTGCAGCGCATCGCCGCCGACGAGAACCTGCACATGATCTTCTACCGCAACATGTGCGGCGCGGCCCTCGACCTGGCTCCCGACCAGGCGATGATCGCACTGACCCAGGTGCTGACCAATTTCGTCATGCCGGGCGCCGGGATGCCGAACTTCCGCCGCAACGGCGTGCTCATGGCCAAGCACGGCATCTACGACCTGCGCCAGCACCTCGACGAGGTGGTGAACCCGGTGCTCAACAAGTGGGACGTCTTCGAACGCAACGATTTCGGGCCGCGCGGCGAGCAGGCGCGCGAGCGGCTCGCCGCGTTCGTCGAGAAGCTCGCCCGCGATGTGCTCAAGTTCGAGGAGCAGCGCGACCGCATGTTCGCCAGGGAGGCGGCGAAGGGGGACCTGCAGCGCGCCTGACGGCGATCTCAGTAGTCGGCGCGCAAATGGGTGACGTCGCCCGCGGACACCGCGTAGTCCCCGATCAGCAAGCGCCCGCCCGCGTCGATGCCGGTCGCGATACCCGTGCGGGTCTGCCCGCCGGGTAGTTCTGCGCGCACGTCCATGCCGAGCGTGGCGCAGCGCTCGCGGTAGGCGTCGGCCAGGTCGCCGGTCGCCCACGAGGCGTCGCGCCAGTCGGTGAAGCGGCGCGCGAACTCGGTCAGCAGCGACTGCGCGACCAGGGTACGGTCGGTCTGCGCGGCGCCGGCCAGCGTGAGCGAGATGGCATGCGGCACCGGCAATTCGGCTTCCGTGAGGCTCACGTTCACACCGACCCCGACCACCACCGTCGGAACGTCGCCGCTCGCGGCCACCTCGGCGAGGATGCCCGCCACCTTGCGACCGCCGATCAGGACGTCGTTGGGCCATTTCAGCATCGCGTCCACACCCGACGTCGCACGCAGCGCGTCCACCGCGGCCACGCCGGTGAGCAGCGGCAGCCAGCCCAGCGCCGCGGGCTCGATGCCGGGCAGTCGCACCAGCATCGACAGGGCGATCTGCGCCCGCGGCGGGCTCACCCAGGTGCGCGCGTGCCGACCGCGGCCCGCCTCCTGCGCTTCGGCGATCAAGACGCGGTGGTCGTCGGATGTCGCGGCCGCGGCGATGAGATCGGCGTTGGTGGAACCGGTGGACTCCACCACCTCCACGCGGGAGAAGAAGCCGGCGTAGTCGCTCTCGGCGAGACCCCGCCGCAACTGCTCGGCATCCAGAGGCGGTCGATGCGCTGTATCGGGCGGTGGCGTCTGCACGGACGTGCAGGCTACTAGCTCCCGTCCCGAGCCGGGACGGGAGCTGGTGTGTCAGCCCGCGAGGTCGTAGCCGGCCATGATCATGCCCGGCTCTCGTTCCCCGCGCGCCCCGTTGTCCGCGGCAGCCTCTTCCTCGTCGGTCTCCGGATCGAGGATGGTCGGCTCGGCCTCGCGAACTCCCCAATGCGTCCACGCCGCCGCCGTGGCGTACTCGGCGACGGTTCTACCCCACTCCCACATGTCTGGCTCCTCCCCATGAGCCGAAAAATGGACTCCCTGAGGGTATCCGGACGCCGCGCACCGGCGAAACCGATTTTCCGGCGGCGCCCGCGGACGGCGACCCGGCGCCTCGCCGGACCCGGTTTCGGGCACCCGGCGGCGCCTCGTATACGACCGTGGAATTTTCCCTCTGAGCCCTTGTCCACCTGGGCTTTTCTACTAGCGGGTAGCCCCTACTGGGTTAGAAAGACCAACTGCCACTGGTTACACTCCGAGCCATGACGAGTGTCCAGCAGCAGTCCGCATCCGGTTCGGCGGGCGAACCCGATATCCACACCACGGCCGGGAAACTGGCTGACCTGCGGAATCGGCTGGAAGAGGCCAAGCACCCGATGGGTGAGGCGGCGGTCGACAAGGTGCACGCCAAGGGCAAGATGACCGCCCGGGAACGCATCCTCGCGCTGCTGGACGAGGGCTCTTTCGTGGAACTCGACGCGCTCGCCCGCCACCGCAGCGTCAACTTCGGGCTGGAGAACAACCGCCCGCTCGGCGACGGCGTGGTGACCGGTTACGGCACCATCGACGGCCGCGACGTGTGCATCTTCAGCCAGGACGTCACCGTCTTCGGCGGCAGCCTCGGCGAGGTGTACGGCGAGAAGATCGTCAAGGTCATGGACCTGGCGCTCAAGACGGGCCGTCCGCTGATCGGCATCAACGAGGGCGCGGGCGCGCGCATCCAGGAGGGCGTCGTCTCGCTCGGCCTCTACGGCGAGATCTTCCACCGCAACATCCAGGCCTCCGGCGTGATCCCGCAGATCTCGCTGATCATGGGCCCGGCCGCGGGCGGCCACGTCTACTCCCCCGCGCTGACCGACTTCGTGGTGATGGTCGACGGCACCAGCCAGATGTTCGTCACCGGTCCGGACGTCATCAAGACGGTCACCGGCGAGGACGTCACCATGGAGGACCTGGGCGGCGCGCACACCCACATGACCAAGTCCGGTGTGGCGCACTACGTGGCCTCCGGCGAGCAGGACGCGCTGGACTACGTCAAGGATCTGCTGAGCTACCTGCCGAGCAACAACCGCGCCGAAGCCCCGCGCTTCGCGCCCACCGACCCGATCGACGGCGCCATCGAGGAGTCCCTCACCGAGGAAGACCTCGAGCTGGACACGATCATCCCCGACTCGCCGAACCAGCCGTACGACATGCACGAGGTGATCCGTCGCCTGCTCGACGACGACGAGTTCCTCGAGGTGCAGGCCGAGCGCGCGATGAACATCATCGTCGGTTTCGGGCGCGTCGACGGCCGCAGCGTCGGCATCGTGGCCAACCAGCCCACCCAGTTCGCGGGCTGCCTCGACATCGACGCCTCGGAGAAGGCCGCGCGCTTCGTGCGCACCTGCGACGCGTTCAACATCCCGATCATCACCCTTGTCGACGTTCCCGGCTTCCTGCCCGGCACCGGCCAGGAGTACAACGGCATCATCCGGCGCGGCGCGAAGCTGCTCTACGCCTATGGTGAGGCCACTGTGGGCAAAATCACGATCATCACCCGCAAGGCCTACGGCGGCGCCTACGACGTCATGGGTTCCAAGCACATGGGCGCCGACGTGAACCTCGCGTGGCCGACCGCTCAGATCGCCGTGATGGGCGCTTCCGGCGCCGTCGGATTCGTCTACCGCAAGCAGCTGCAGCAGGCCGCCAAGGACGGCAACGACGTCGATGCGCTGCGGCTCGAGCTGCAGAACGAGTACGAGGACACTCTCGTGAACCCCTACGTCGCCGCCGAGCGCGGCTACGTGGACGCGGTCATCCCGCCGTCGCACACCCGCGGTCAGATCGTGTCCGCGCTGCGACTGCTGGAGCGCAAGATGGTGACCCTTCCGCCCAAGAAGCACGGCAACATCCCGCTCTGATTCGGCGATAACCTCGGTGAGCCGCGCACACTGGTTGCAGAGACGCAATGAGTGAAACCGAGGATGATTATCGCGTCATCCCGTTTCGGGTGAGGGACTACGCCCGATCGAGCTAGAGGAAGGATCTGGCACTGTGACGACCGTGGCAGAGGAAGACGTGTTGACCGCCGCCGAGTTGGATCTCGCAGTCGACCCGATCGCGGAAGAGGTCGAGGCGGTCACCGTTGGCACGGCCGCCGCCGATGCGGGCGAGCAGCCGTTCATTCGAATCGTCAAGGGCGCTCCGAGCGACGAGGAGATCGCCGCGCTGGTGTGCGTGTTCTCCGCCGCCGCGAACGCCTCGGGCGCCGCGGCCTCGACCGGCCCCGCCGACGGGTGGGGACGCCCGACCATGTTGCACCGCGGCTCGTCGCCGTTCTCGCCGTACGCCTTCCCGCAGCTGTCGCACCTTCGGTGACGACGACGCTGGTTCTCGCGTCCGCGTCACCGGCCCGCCGAGAGGTGTTGCGCTCGGCGGGCATCGACCCGGTGGTCCGGGTCTCCGACGTGGACGAGGACGCGGTCGCAGCGGCGCTGCCCGCCGACACCACCCCGCAGACCGTCGTCGTCGAGCTGGCCAAGGCCAAGGCGGCCGCCGTCGCCGCCACCATCCCCGAATACGCCGCCGATTGCGTTGTCGTGGGCTGCGATTCGATGCTGCTGGTGGACGGCGTCCTGCAGGGCAAGCCGCACACCCCCGAGGTGGCGCGGGCCCGCTGGGCCGACATGGCCGGGCGCAGCGCCGATCTGATCACCGGGCACTGTGTGCTGCGGATGCGTGACGGTGAGATCGTCACCGAGGCGGTGGACTGCAGTGCCACCACGGTGCACTTCGCGAAGCCGGAACCCGGCGAGCTGGACGCCTACATCGCCACGGGCGAGCCGCTGCAGGTGGCGGGCGCGTTCACGTTGGACGGGCTCGGCGGCTGGTTCGTCGACCGGATCGACGGCGATCCGTCGAGCGTCATCGGTATCGGTCTACCACTGCTGCGCCGACTGCTTGGCGACGTTGGGGTCGGCATTGCGCAGTTGTGGCGCCACACGGCCCAGTAGCGGCGGCGTGAGGGGCGGTTCCGCACCGCCCGGCTCGGCCCCGGCGGGCACCGACGCCGTCTCGCGATTCTCCTGATTCCGGCGGGCCAGGTGTTCGAGCCGGGTCAGGCAAAGCTCCGGTTCCACGAACGGGTGCAGCCGGACGTTCACCTCGCCGCGCACGCCGTTGCGGTCCAGCACTTCTCTGATCAACCCGAGATGCACGCCGCACACCACCTCGGAGTGCGTGCGGGCCAGCTCGCGGAGCGGGCAGGCGGTCATCCGGATCAGGATCTCGTCGTCGTTCTCGGCGGCCGGATCGCGTTCCGGCGCGAACCCGAGTTCCGAGAGCAAGGTCAGCGTGACGTCTCTGGCGTCCTCCAGTGACTCCACGGGGTGATCACCGGCGTCGAGCTTGCCGCCCCAGGCGCGCCCGGCCGCGACGGCTGCCTCCGAGCGGCGGCGCGGGTCGAGACCGAGCTGGTCGGCGAGCACCTGCGCCAGTTCCTGATACCCGACCGAGCGCTGGACCGCGCTGTAGCCGATGCGCGGGCGGCCGCGGCCGCGCGGAGGTTGCTGGAATTGCCGAACGAGGGATTCCTTGGTGAGCACATCCAGGTGAAATCGCACCGTCGTGACGTGCTGTCCGGTGATTCTGGCCAGTTCTTGGGCATCGAGAGGCTCGCTTGCGCCACGTAGGATCGCGAGCAGTCGCCGCCGCGGCCAGGAATCCGACATAGCTCACCCCTCCTCCCGGGAGACTTTATCGGATGAGGGTGCGATTTATTCGCCCAATCAGCCGATTCGTGATCTGAAACGAGTTTCACTATCGCCTCACATTTAACATCGCAGTGAGACCCGAACCGCTGTAACCACCGTCTACCTCGTGTGAAGGACCCATATCGTGCCCGTTGCCCCGGACGCCCATCCCTCATTCGGAACGTACGCACATCCTCACCGACTAGTAACCACAGAGTGGCTGTCGGCAAACATAGGCGCGCCGGGACTCAGGATCGTGGAGTCCAATGAGGACATCTTGCTCTACGACATCGGACACGTCCCCGGGGCCGTCAAGATCGATTGGCGCGGCGATCTCAACGATCCGGTCACGCGTGACTATATCGACGGGGCGCGTTTCACCGAACTGATGCGGGCCAAGGGCATCGCCCTCGACGACACGGTGGTCATCTACGGAGATCGGGGAAACGCACAGGCCGCGCACACGTTGTGGCTGTTCACGCTCTTCGGGCACGAGGACGTGCGGCTGCTCGACGGCGGACGCGAGGCGTGGATCTCGGAGGCACGGGACACCACCTTCGACACCCCCAACCTCCCGCCGAGCGACTACCCCGCGGTGCACCGCGACGACGCGACCGAGCGCGCCTTCCGCGACGACGTGCTCGCCCACCTCGGCAAGCCGCTGCTCGACGTGCGCTCCCCCGAGGAGTACTCCGGCGAGCTCACCCCCAAGCCGGACAGTCCCGAGGACGCGGCGCTGCGCGGCGGCCACATCCCCACGGCGCTGAACATCCCGTGGGACCGTTCGCTCGGCTCGGACGGACGTTTCCGCTCGCGCGCCGAACTGGATACGATCTACGCGCCGGTCGGCGGCGCCGACGACCTGGTCGTCTACAGCCGCGTCGGCGAGCGCTCCAGCCACACCTGGTTCGTGCTGACCTACCTGCTCGGCTACGGTACGGTCCGCAACTACGACGGCTCGTGGACCGAGTGGGGCAATTCGGTTCGGATGCCCATCGCCAAGGGGACTGAACCGGGCGAGGTTCCGACCGCCCCTCGGCGAGGCCGCAAGTAGGCGTACCTCCGCCTTCGCTCCGGCCGTGCGCGGGGCTGTGGACGGACTGCGTCCGGCGGCGTCTGATCGGCGTACCTCCGGCCTTCGGTCCGGCCGTGCGCGGAACTGTGGACGGACTGCGCCCGGTAACGCTCGCCGACCCGAATCGGGGCTGGATCACACCGGATGCGATTGTGTGATGCGCGACCTACTGTTCAGTAGGGCTATCCGAGTTCGGCGTCTGTTGGCAGACTGCCTACACTCGCCCCAGACGAAAACTGTCGTCACGGGCACGGGGCCTGCGCGGTGTTCCGACCCCTACCGGGAACGGGCCATCTGCGGCCCCATCCCGCGAAGCGACCAGAAGATTGCAACCAGGAGGCTCAGTGCCCAGCCATGCCAGCGCGCGGATCACGAAGGTACTCGTAGCTAATCGAGGCGAGATCGCCGTGCGTGTGATCCGGGCGGCCAAGGACGCCGGCATCGCCAGTGTCGCGGTGTACGCCGAGCCCGACGCCGATGCGCCCTTCGTGAAGCTCGCCGACGAGGCGTTCGCGCTGGGCGGTCAGACCTCGGCCGAGTCGTACCTCGTGTTCGACAAGATCCTCGACGCCGCCGCCAAGGCGGGCGCGGACGCGATCCACCCCGGCTACGGCTTCCTCTCGGAGAACGCCGACTTCGCCCAGGCCGTGATCGACGCCGGTTTGATCTGGATCGGCCCGTCGCCGCAGTCCATCCGCGATCTGGGTGACAAGGTGACCGCCCGGCACATCGCCGAGCGCGCGAACGCCCCGATGGCCGCGGGCACCAAGGACCCGGTGAAGAACGCCGACGAGGTCGTCGAGTTCGCCAAGCAGTACGGCGTGCCGGTCGCGATCAAGGCCGCGTTCGGCGGCGGCGGTCGCGGCATGAAGGTCGCGCACACCATCGAGGAGATCCCCGAGCTGTTCGAGTCGGCCACCCGCGAGGCGACCGCGGCGTTCGGCCGCGGTGAGTGCTTCGTCGAGCAGTACCTGGACAAGGCCCGCCACGTCGAGGCGCAGGTGATCGCCGACAAGCACGGCAACGTCGTGGTCGCGGGCACCCGCGACTGCTCGCTGCAGCGCCGGTTCCAGAAGCTGGTCGAGGAAGCGCCCGCGCCCTTCCTGTCGGACGAGGTGCGCGCCAAGATCCACGAGTCCGCCAAGCGGATCTGCCGCGAGGCCCACTACTACGGCGCGGGCACCGTGGAGTACCTGGTGCAGGGCGAGACGGTGTCGTTCCTCGAGGTGAACACCCGCCTGCAGGTCGAGCACCCGGTCACCGAGGAGACCGCGGGCATCGACCTGGTGCGTCAGCAGTTCCGCATCGCCAACGGCGAAGAGCTGGAGCTCGAGGAAGACCCGGCCCCGCGCGGCCACTCCTTCGAGTTCCGCATCAACGGCGAGGACGCGGGCCGCGGCTTCCTGCCCGCCCCCGGCCCGGTCGAGGTCTACCGCGAGCCGTCGGGCCCCGGCGTGCGCGTCGACTCCGGCGTGGTAGCGGGCAGCGTGATCGGCGGACAGTTCGACTCGATGCTGGCCAAGCTGATCGTCACCGGCGAGAACCGCACCCAGGCGCTGGAGCGCGCGCGCCGCGCCCTGGCCGAGTTCCAGGTCGAGGGCCTGGCCACGGTCATCCCGTTCCACCGCGCCATCGTCGAGGACCCCGCGTTCATCGGTGACGGCGAGAAGTTCGACGTCTACACCAAGTGGATCGAAACCGAGTGGACCAACAACATCGAGCCCTACACCGGTAGCGGCGCCCCGGCCGACGAGGACGAGGAGCTGCCCCGGCAGAAGGTCGTCGTCGAGGTCGGCGGTCGCCGTGTCGAGGTCTCGCTGCCCGGCAACTTCACCGTGGGTGCCGGCGCCGCAGGTGCGGCGAGCAACGGCGCCGGTGTGATCCGCAAGAAGCCGAAGCCGCGCAAGCGTGGCGGTGCGGGCGGCGGCGCTGCCTCCGGTGACGCGGTCACCGCGCCGATGCAGGGCACCGTGGTCAAGGTGGCCGTCGAAGAGGGCCAGTCCGTGGAAGCGGGCGACCTGATCGTGGTGCTCGAGGCCATGAAGATGGAGAACCCCGTCAACGCGCACAAGGCGGGCGTCGTCACCGGTCTCGCCGTCGAGGCGGGCGCCGCGATCACCCAGGGCACGGTGCTGGCCGAGATCAAGTAAGGCGTACCGCGCCTCCGCTGTTCGCAGCGCTGAGGACGGATTGCGTCCGGCCGTGCCCACCGGGCCCGGCCGACACCGCACGAGAGCGGGCGATGGACAACGGAGTCCACGCCCGCTCTTGTCGTATCGTGGACCGGTGATCAGCTCTACCGTGGCCGAGATCATCCGAGGCCGCAGCACCACCGGATCCCGCGCGGACGGCCATCGGCTCGCGCTCGTCATCGAGGGCGGCGGCAGTCGCGGGGTCTATTCCAGCGGCATGGTGCAGGCGCTCGAGGAGCTCGGCCTCTCCGGGGTGTTCGACGCGGTCTACGGCACCTCGGCGGGCGCGATCAACGGCGCCTGGCTGCTGTGCGGGCGGGCCGTGCCGGGAATGCGCTCCTGGTCCGATCCCGAGATCATGCGGCGGGTGATCGATCCGAGCCGGCTGTTGCGCGGTGGCGCCGCCTTCGACGTGCGGTACCTGGTGCACCGGGTCTACGACGGCCTGGAACCCATGGATTTTCCCGCGATCCTGAACAACCCCACCACCTTCCATCCGATCGGCACCGACATCCGGACCGGCAACGCCATCGACCTCCGCCCGCACATCTACGACAAGCCGACCCTGATGCGGGCGCTGCGGGCCAGCGCGAATCTGCCGATCCTGGCCGGTCCGCCCGTCGTCTTGGACGGCGTGCCCTATCTCGACGGCGGCATCGCCGAGCCGATCCCCATCCACACCGCGGTCCGCGGCGGCGCGACCCATTGCCTGGTGCTGCGCACTCGCCGTGCCGACGAGGCCCGTCCGCCCGCCTCCCGCGTTCACCAGCTGGTCGGCGGCAACTATCTTCGCCTGCGGGCCCCCGGCGCCTACCGCGCCTGGCTGCGCCGCCCAGAGCAGGAACAGGCGGAGGTCGCCCTCTTGGCTTCCCTCGGCGAGACGGTCCTGCAAATCCACCCGCCCGCCGGGGCGCCCACCGTCGAAGGCACCGCCCGCGACACCGACCTGCTCACCAAGGCTCTGGAACTCGGCCGCCAAGCGGTCTACACCGCCTTCGCCCGCGTCGACGCCGCCTGAACGCGCCCGTGGTCGGGTCACGATGCGGACAACGCGGCCGATCCGCGAGCAACGGGCCGTTATCCGGCAGACGAGCGGAAATCGCGCCTCGATCCACGCTTCGAGTGCCGACAGCGGCTCGGCTCCTCAGTCGAGCGCGACGGTGACGCCGTTCGACAGCACGAAGTCGTGCAGTTCGAGGTGGTCAGGCGTGCTGCCTGGTGGCACGTCGAACACCAGCACGGTGGTGGCCGAGGCGCCGGGGCGCAGCTCGAAGGAGTAGCCGAGGCGCGACTGCATGGCTTGCCAGGCGGTGGCCGTGGTGTCGTGATCGAGCGCGTTGCCTTGGGCGTCCACGAGCTTCTGGCCGAAGGGCAGGAACCACTTCACCTCGTCGGAGATGTTCCGGACGGCGAGCGTGACGACCAGGTACGCGCCGCGCGCCGACTGTAGACCGACGCGCGAGACTCCCGACTTCACGTCGGTCACCGCGAATTCGAACTTGCCGTCCCGCACCGCGCTGTACGCCGGGGCGGGCGCGCCCGGATTCGGCGCGGGCTCAGGATGATCCTCGACCATCGCGGTCGGCGGAGGCGCGGTCGCCGACTCGTCCCCGCCGACCGCGGCGATCAACGCCAGGCACCCCGCGGCGAAGACGAAGGGCGCCAAGAAGATCACGACCAACGCCCCGATCACCTTGCGCAGCACCCCGCCTCGCTTGCGCCGGGGCGGCGGTTGCTGAGGACGGGGCGGCGCGACGTACGCGGGCCCGCGCGACGGCCACACCGGCCCGGGCGACGGCGAACGACGAATCGCGGGAACCGGTTTGCGCCGCAGGTACCACCGCTTGCCATAGGGATGCGCGACGGGCAGCACCGGCCGGGCCGCGGCCGACGGCGGCATCGCGGGCGCGTAGCCGATCGGCACGAGGCCCGGCGCGACGCCTGACGGTGCCGGGCCCTGTGGCACGACACCGGGCGGCGCGGAGCGCGGGGGCACGACACCCGCCGAATAGCCCTGCGGCGCGACTCTGGTCTGCACCAGCGTCGGAGTGGGTCCCGGCGCGGGCATCACCTTCGTCGGAGGAAGAACCCCCGAGGCCTTCGAGCCGGCCAGTTGCGCAGGCGCTTCCGTCGATGTCGGCGCACCGGTCCCGGCGGCGATCGGAGTCCGAGCATCATCGGCGGGCAGATCGGGCCCGACCGTCTCGACCCGCGTCGGCGGGAGCCCCGGCTGCTGGAGCACACGGGGCGGGTGCGGAGAACCGGGTGCGCCGGGCATCGGCGCGACGATCTCGCAGGCCGCCCGCACGAACTCTCCCGCGCTGGCGTACCGATCCCCCGGCTCTTTCGCCATCCCCCGCGCGATGACCGCGTCGAGGCCGGCCGGAACGTCCGGGTTCGCCGACGACGCGCTCGGCGGATCGGTCATCAGGTGCCCGTGCATCTGCCGGGCCGGGTCGGTGTCGCCGTAGGGGCGACGACCGGTGAGGGTCTCGTACAGGACGCAGGCGAGGGAGTAGACGTCCGCGCGCGCGTCGGCGTGACCGCTGAAGCGCTCCGGCGCCATGTAGGCCCAGGTGCCGATCGCCAGACCCGTTGTCGTGACCGAGGTCTGACCGGTGCCGCGGGCGATGCCGAAGTCGATCAGATAGGTGAACCCGCCGGGCGCCACCAGGATGTTGGACGGCTTGACGTCGCGATGGACCAGCCCGGCGCGGTGCGCCGCGTCCAGGGCGGCGGCGACCTGCCCGAGGATGTCGAGCGCCGCGCCCGCCGTGAGCGGTCCGCCCTCGGAGAGCCGCGCGGCCAAGTCGGTGCCTTCGACGAAGGCCATCTCGATGAACAGCCGCCCGTCCACGGCGCCGTGCCGGTGGATGGGCACGATGTGCGGATCGCGCAGCGCGGCGGCGACCTGGGCCTCGCGTTCGAAACGCTTCCGGTAGACCTCGTCCGCCGCGAGCTCGGCGGGCAGCAGCTTCAGCGCGACGTGTCTGTGGTCGGTGGTGTCGTAGGCCAGCCAGACCTGTCCCATGCCGCCCTTGCCGAGCAGCCGTTCCAGCCGATAACGACCGAACCGCGCCGCTGTCATCGCGAACCTCCCAGTCACCATCGACATCCGCCGCGCCGACGCGGACTCCCGAATGCCGGGGTACATCACCGAAAGTCCAGCTCACGACTTTCGTCGCGGGCCCAGCCTTACAGGGAGCGTACCCCGCGCGAACCACCACGAATGGTGTGAGCTGCCCGACTTCCGCGCGCCCGCCGCCCGCCCCGCGGTGGCCGCGGCCGGTCACGCTAGCCTTTTCCCGTGGACGAGCTGCCCGGCCTCCGGATCGGCGCTCCCGTGCGGGAGCGCGCGATGGGCCGCGCCCTGCCGTTCGGCGACCGACAGGGAGAGCACTGATGGAACCCATCGAGATCAACGCGGGCAGCTGGTACCTGCGCGCACTGCGCGCCGACGAACGGATCGACGACCGCCCCGCGCTCGCCGCCGGCGGCATCACCGATCCCGAGTACGTCACCCGGCGAACCACCCAGTGGGACAAGGAAACCCACTACTCCTGGGCGGTCTGCGAACCCACCACGGCGGAAATGGTCGCCGAGATCGTCGTCACCCCCGCCCCGGACGGCACCGCCGAGCTCACCGGTTGGTCGCGCGCGGGTTTCGAACCCGCGCTCGACGCTGGGCGCACGGCGGTCGGCCGATTCGTCGAGGGCGGCCTCGGCCTGCGCCTGACCGAGACCAGCTGATCGGTCGCCGTCGATCGGACCCGTCGTGGCCGGGTCGACGAGGACGAGCGCACGGCCGCAGCGGACGCCGAGCTACGGCTAACGCATGACGCCGGTGTGGCCGGTCGAGTAGCGCCCCGGCTGCGGCCAGATGGTGAGGCCGTGCGGTCCGCGCCCGACCGGGATGCGGGCCAGCAGCTTCCACTCGACGATGTCGATCGCGTAGACCTCGCCGTGGTGGCGGCCCGAGGCCCAGAACACCCGGCCGTCGGCGGAGATGTTGCCCATGTCGGGACTGCCGCCGCCGGGCACGGACCACTTGTGCACCAGGCGGTTCTCCGCGAAGTCCCACACCGAGATGCTGCCCTCGTGCCGGTTGGTGATGAGCATCTGCTTGGAGTCGCGGGTGATGTAGAGCCCGTGCGCGCCGTCGCCGGTGGGCACGAAGCCCTTGCTCTCGAAGGTGAGCGCGTCGAAGACGTAGAGCCCGCCCGCCGCCATGTCGGCGACGTAGAAGGTGAGGCCGTCCGGAGAGAGCTTCACGTCCTGCGGCTTGCCCGAGCGTCCGCCCGCGAGATCGATGGTCTTGACCAGTTTGCGGTCCGCGACGTCGAAAACCTGCATGCGGCCGATGAATTCGCAGCTGGCCAGGGCGAAGCGGCCGTCGGCCGTGAAGTCCATGTGGTCGACGCCCGCGCAATCGGGCACCGAGAGGGCGTGCACTTTCTGCCAGGTCCGCGGATCGTAGAAGTCCAGCGACCTGTCCGCCTCGGCGACGACGAGGGCGAACTGGCCGTCGGGTGTGTAGTACATGTTGTAGGGGTCGCGGACCGGGAACGGCTCGCCGGGCAGACCGGTGCGGGGGTCGATCGGCCGCAAGCTGCCGCCGCCGATCGGAAGGTCGTTGGTGATGTAGAGCGTCTGCATGTCGTAGGACGGCACCACGTGCTGGGGCTCCTGCCCGCCCGCGGGAAAGGTGTCGATCACCTGGAAGGTGTTCGGGTCGATCACCGAGACGGTGTGGGACTGGCTGTTGGGCACGTACACCAGCGGCCGGTGATCGGCCACCGAGGGGCTCAGCTCCCGGTTGGCCGCGTACACGTCGGTCGGAGACAGCGGCGGTGGCATGCCTGGCAACAGATTGGCGATCTGCGCGGGCGGCGCGTCCGGGCTCGGCGCCGCCGCGACGGCCGAGCTCGTCGATTCGGTGACGACGGTGCCAGCCTCGCTCGTCGTACAGCTGGTCACCGCCGCCACAGCGGCCAAGGCCGCGAAGTATCCGCGAGGTGCGCCACGTCGGTTCACGCGTCTGCACCGTACCTGGGAGGAGTGAGACGACATGTGAGCGAAGCCTACGGGCCGGACAGCGATTTCCGGGCTATCCACGCCAGCAGCGCCGCGCGCCGTGTCAGTCGACCGAACCCAGCACCCTCTCCACGGCGTCGACGGCGGCGTCGAGCTGCGCCGCGCTGACCGTGAGCGGCGGCCGGAAGCGGATGCCGCGCTCGCCGGTGCCGATGATCAGCACGTGCTCGCGTTCCCGCAGCCCGGTCAGCACCGCGTCGCGCAGTTCCACCGTCGCCAGGGTGATCGCGCACATGAGGCCGCGCCCGCGCGGCTCGGTGACGCGCGGGTGCTCCGCCGCCAGCCCCTCCAGCCTGCGCAGCAGGTGCTCGCCGAGCGGCTTGGACCGCTCGATGAGCTCGTCGCGCTCGATCACCTCGAGGATGCGGCGGGCGCGGACCATATCGGCCAGGTTGCCGCCCCAGGTGGAGTTGAGCCGCGAGCCGACCGTGAATACGTTGTCGGCGATCTCGTCGACTCGCCCGCCCGCCATCACGCCGCACACCTGGGTCTTCTTACCGAAGGCGACGACGTCGGGCGACAGACCGAGTTGCTGGTAGGCCCAGGTGGTTCCGGTCATCCCGACGCCGGTCTGCACCTCGTCCAGGACGAACAGCGCGTCGTTCTCGTGGCAGAGCCGCTGCACGGCGAGCAGGAACTCCCCGCGCAGGTGCCGGTCGCCGCCCTCGCCCTGGATCGGCTCGGCGATGAAACACGCTATGTCGTGCGGATTCTCGGCGAACGCGCGGCGCACCTGGTCCAGCGCGTGCGCCTCGGCGGCCTCGATGTCGCGTCCGACCGCCAGGTACGGCGTGTCGACGCGGGGCCAATCGAACTTCGGGAAGCGGTCGGTCTTCACCGGGTCGGTGTTGGTCAGCGACATGGTGTAGCCGGTCCGGCCGTGGAACGCTCCGGTCAGATGCAGCACCTTCGTGCCGAGATCCCTTGACCTACCCTGCGATTCGTTGTGCCTGCTCTTCCAGTCGAACGCGACCTTGAGCGCATTCTCCACGGCGGCGGCGCCGCCGTCGATGAAGAACAGGTGCGGTAGTCGCGGATCGCCGAGCACACGCGCGAACGTCTCGACGAACCGCGCCATCTCCACGGTGTAGATGTCGGAGTTGGAGGGCTTGTTCAGCGCGGCCGTCGCCAGCTCCGCGCAGAAGTCCGGATCGTCGGCCAACGCGGGATGGTTCATGCCCAGCGCGTTGGACGCGAAGAAGCCGAACATGTCGAGGTAGGTGCTGCCGTCGCGTTCGTCGACGAGGCGGCAGCCGCGGGAGTTGGTCAGGTCCAGCACCAATTCGAAGCCGTCGGCGAGGAGGTGCGCCGACAGGATCTCGTGTACCCGGGTCGCGGGGGTGACCGGTGCCGTGTCACCACCCGATCGGGTGCGCTCCAGTTCGAGGGTCACACCTGTAGGGTACGAAAATATTTACGGAATCTCTACAATATTGCGGAGTAATTACTCCGAATTGCTACCTGTCATAGAATGTCTGCAGGATGATGGTGCTGCGCGTCCGGACGTTGGCGGTCGCCCTGATCTCCTGGAGCAGCTGCTCCAAGTGGCGCGGCGAAGCGACCCGCACCAGCAACACGTAGCTCTCGTCACCCGCCACCGAGTGGCATGCCTCGATACCCGGGATATGTTGCAACACAGCGGGGGCGTCATCCGGCTGCGACGGGTCGAGAGGAGTGATCGCGACGAATGCCGAGAGCAGCTGTCCAAGGGCCTCCGGGTCGACGTGCGCGGTGTAGCCGCGGATCACGCCGCGCGCTTCCAGCCTGCGCACCCGCGACTGCACAGCGGAGACCGATAGGCTCGCCTTCTCGGCCAGGTTCGACAGGGTGGCGCGACCATCGGCCATCAGTTCACGAATCAGCAGGCGATCGATGTCATCGAGTACGGGTCTTGCCGGTGTATCCGCCATCAGTGGAGGCTAACCCAGTGAACGCTGCTCGTGTCGAAAACCCCGACTCGTTCACTTCTGGCAACCTGACAGCACCGCGTGCACGCCCGAAGCAGAGCCCAAAGCCGAAGCGGAGCAATCGATGACGAACACCTTGAGCGACCAGCTGACCCGCGATCTCGCCGACCGCGCGGCAACCCTGTTACGCGGTCTCGGCGCCGAGCCGCCCCAGACGGGTGAGCTGACCGCCCGCACTCCCATTACGGGCGGCGCGCTCGCCACCCTGCCCGCCGACCCGCCCGAGGCAGTCGACGCCGCGATCGGACGCGCCGCCGCCGCGTTCGGCGCCTGGCGCACGGTGCCCGCGCCCGCGCGGGCCGCCGTGGTGCGCAGGCTCGCCGAGCTGCTCACCGCGCACAAGTCCGAGCTGGCCGAGCTGGTCACCCTGGAGGCGGGCAAGATCGGCCCGGAGGCGGTCGGCGAGGTGCAGGAGATGATCGACATCTGCGAGTTCGCCATCGGGCTCTCCCGCCAGCTGTACGGGCGCACCATGCCCTCCGAACGGCCTGGTCACCGGCTGATGGAGACCTGGCATCCGCTCGGCGTGGTCGGCGTGATCTCGGCCTTCAACTTCCCGGTCGCGGTCTGGGCGTGGAACACCGCGATCGCGCTGGTGTGCGGCGACACGGTGGTGTGGAAGCCCTCCGAGACCACCCCGCTCACCGCGCTGGCCTGTCACACGCTGCTTCGGCGGGCCGCCGCCGACGTGGGCGCGGATCCGCAAGTGCACCAACTGATCCAGGGCGGTTCCGAGGTCGGCGCCCGGCTGGTGGACGACGAGCGGGTCGCGCTGCTCAGCGCGACCGGCTCGGTGCGGATGGGCCGCATGGTCGCGCCGCGGGTGGCCGCGCGGTTCGGCCGCTGCCTGCTGGAACTCGGCGGCAACAACGGCGCCATCGTCACGCCCTCTGCCGATCTGGAGCTGGCCGCGCGCGCCATCGTGTTCGCGGCGGCGGGCACCGCCGGGCAGCGGTGCACCACCCTGCGGCGGCTGATCGTGCACGTCGACGTGGTCGGGCCGCTGCTCGACCGGGTCTCGAACGCGTATCGGCAATTGCGCGTGGGCAATCCGCTCGACGAGGGGGTGCTGGTCGGGCCGCTGATCAACGAATCCGCGCGCACCGGCATGCGCGCGGCGATCGATCGCGCACTCGCCGACGGCGGCGAACTGGTCTGCGGCGGCGAGCCGGTGCCCGGCTTCGGCGAGCACGCCCACTACGTGCGCCCGGCCATCGTGCGGATGCCCGCGCAGACCGCCGTGGTGCGCGAGGAGACCTTCGCGCCGATCCTGTACGTGCTGACCTACCACGACTTCGAGCACGCCGTCGCGCTGCACAACGCGGTGCCGCAAGGACTTTCGTCCGCGATCTTCACCGGCGACCAGCGCGAGGCCGAACGCTTCCTCGCCGCCGACGGCTCCGACTGCGGCATCGCCAACGTCAACATCGGCACCTCCGGCGCCGAGATCGGCGGCGCGTTCGGTGGCGAGAAGCACACCGGCGGCGGCCGCGAATCCGGGTCGGACTCGTGGAAGGCCTACATGCGCCGCGCCACCAACACCGTCAACTACTCCACCGAACTGCCCCTCGCCCAAGGCATCCAGTTCGGCTGAAACCGCCTCCGACCAGCCGATTAGGCGCCACGCCCGCCGCATGTGTAAGGTTGAGATCACCGACGCGGGGTGGAGCAGCTCGGTAGCTCGCTGGGCTCATAACCCAGAGGTCGCAGGTTCAAATCCTGTCCCCGCTACTAGGGAGAATGGCCCGGAACAGCATGTTCCGGGCCATTCTTCATTGACGGATGGGAGCGGGTTGGGGAACCTTAGCCAGGCTCACGACTGGTAACCCCGTCGACAGGGCCGGTGCCGCCCAGTAAATAGGTTGCACCGCGGACCGCCGCCTCCTCGTCCATGCCGGGGTCTTCAGGGTGAACACCACATCGGCGTCCCCCACCCGTTCGCCGACCACCTTGGGGCTGATCCCGGCAGCCAACGCTGCTCCAGTGACGTACGAGTGCCGCAGATCGTAGAAGCGAATCTCCGACAACCCCGCCTCAGCTGCCAGACGCTTGAACCGCGCCCGGATCGAATCCGGGTGGACCGGCCGCCCGTCCTCCCACGTGAACACTCCGCCGGTGTCCTGGTAGTCCTCACCGAAGAACTTTCGCTCAGCGTCCCGGACTTCCTTCCAATCCCGCAGCACTGGACAGCGTCCGGGTCGAGTGAGTTTTGACGTGCGTAATCATCCGACTTCACCTGACCGTCGGCCCCGCGACCGGCGACGACCACGCGGCTCTCGTGGATCGACTGCATGGCACTGTCGAGATCGAGAGATGACCAGCGGACTCCACATATTTCGCCGCGCCGCTGACCAGTGGCGAGTTCGAGCGCCTCACGGTCCATCTACTCTCGGGAACCTGCTACGCGGTGGTCAGCGACCGCATGTACAAGATCGCAGTGCTCGTCGCCGAGTGCTGGGGCCAAAGACTGGCAGAACATGAAATCGGTTCTCCTCGTATCCAGCATCTTTCGTCGTTTGGGGTGCGGTTCAGCGCGGGGTTTCGTGATCGTTTTATCGAAGGTAGGATCCTGTCGATCTTTGACTGAAAGACGTTGGCACACAGCGCAAGTGGGGGAAGATGAAGGCTGGCGAGACAACACTTCGGAGTTTGTTGCAGGGCGAGCGGCAGTATGTAGTGCCGCTCTACCAGCGTCGGTACAGCTGGGAGAGGAAGCATCTGCGGAAGCTGTGGGACGACCTTATCGGGGTTATCGACGCAGGAGACGGCGCTTCGCATTTTCTGGGGTCGGTGGTGCTGGCACCGAGTCCTGCGAACACGCCGGCCGGTGTGCAGGTCTGGCTTGTGGTGGATGGCCAGCAGCGGCTGACGACGTTGAGCATTCTGCTGTGCGCTATCCGTGATCATGTTCGCGCAACAGACGGTCGCCTGGCCGCGAAGATCGATGATCTTTACCTGGTCAACCGGTATGCCAATGGCCTCGAGCGCTACACGTTGCTGCCGACGCAGGCGGATCGAGCCTCGTGGCAGGCGCTGGTGGAAGGATCTCCGGACGCTGGCGGAGAGGACCCGATCGGGGAGGCGTACCAGTACTTTTGTCGCGAACTGGCCTCAGCCGCTGACTCGGAGAACCCGCACGAGATCGCGCGTATCGAGCAAGCTATCGCGTCCCAGTTGAGCATCGTGGAGATCGCGGCGCATCCCGGCGACAATGTGCATCGGATCTTCGAGTCGCTCAATCACACCGGCCAGCCACTGACCCAGGCTGACTTGCTGCGCAACTACGTGTTCATGCGTCTACCCACCCGCGCTGAATTCGTCTACGAGCAGCAGTGGCGGCCGCTTCAGGGCCTGCTCACCAATGATCAGCTGGAGACTCTGATCTGGCTCGATCTGGTCATGCGTGGCGATGACCGGGCTACCCAGGCGGCGGCCTATCACGCGCAGCAGCAACGCCTCGCGGCATTCGGCGAGGCTGAGATCGAATCCTGGATCATTGAGCTGCACCATAAGGCGCGGCTGTTCCGCACAATTCTCAACCCGGACAGCGAACCGGACGATGCGCTGCGCCGCGGGCTGGACCGCCTCGATAGGTGGGGCGCGCAGGTCGTGCATCCGGTGGCGTTACGGATTCTGCTTGCCCGCGATGCCGGGGAACTCGATGGTGCCGCTGCTGCGCGTGCAATGCGGGCGGTGGAGAGCTACCTGGTGCGCAGAATGATCGCCGGTATCGGCAGTACGGGTAGTAATCGTGTGCTGATGACCTTGGTCAAGGAGCTCGGCGACGCAGTGCCCACCGCTGAGGAGATCACAAAGATCCTGTCCGGCAACCGCAAACGATTTCCGACCGATCAACATATTCGAGAAGCTGTGCTGGCCAACAACTTCTACTGGAGTGGCAGGGGCCCGCAGCGGGCTTATATCCTGCGCTGCTTGGAAGAAGATCTCCGGCACGGCGAGCAGGTGGATTTCGACCGAGCCAAACTCACCATCGAGCACGTACTTCCACAGTCGCCGACCGAGGAATGGTGGGCCATGCTCGCCGACGAGGTGGACGGCAACGACAGTCCGCAGGATTTGCACCAAGCCGTCGTGCATACGCTGGGCAACTTGAGTCTCACCGCCTACAACGGGAAGCTCGGCAACGACGGGTTCTCTACCAAACAACAGATCCTGCGCGACAGTGGTTTGGCGATGAACCGGGAGATCGCCAAGGCGGCACGATGGGGAGGCCAGGAGATCCGCGCCCGCGGCAAGTCGCTGGCCGAGCGCATCGTCAAGATCTGGCCAGGACCGGATGATTCGGTCGGTACGTTGCCGCCAGAGCCGAGGTGGCGCTTGATGATCGAAGTGCTCGCCTCGATCCCCTCCGGGCGGTGGACAACCTACGGCGACGTTGCGGAGGTGATCGGGTGTGCACCGGTCGCCGTGGGTGCCCGGTTGGCTTCCGTCCCGGCTCCCAATGCTCATCGGGTTCTGAAGTCGACCGGCCAGATCTCGCCCGATTTCAGGTGGCCCGACCCGGCTCGCACCGAGGATCCCCGCACGATCCTGGAAAAGGAAGGGATTCGATTTGACGCCGTTGGCCGTGCCGCGGCTCGCCAACGCATCACCGCCGCCGAGCTCGCTCGACGCACCGATCTCGACGTCGACGTTCCGGAAGTGGTCGATCCGGAACACCCGCTGCCCGCCCTCCTCGAGGGCAGCCTTACTGGAAAACCCGGGGGCCCAACCGAACCTGCGCCACAAGCCCACCTGGATGAGGTGCGCCGAAGCAATTCCGCCGAGGGCAAGGCTGGCGACCTGGTCTGCTATTGGATCGTGTCTCCAGGCCCAACCCATACCGGGCGCAACCAGATTCGCGATTTCATCGAGCGCGGCGAGTGGCGAATGGACCCGAACCCCCGCTTCGAAAGCAAAGTCGCCGACATGCTGTCAGGGGAACGCATCGCCGTACGCACCCGCCGCACCACCGTAGACGACGTCCCGTTCGACCGGCGCGACGAACGCGTATCGGTCATGGATTTCGAACTGACCGGAACCATCACAGAAAATCCCGGCAACGGGTGCTCGGTGCGGGTCGACTGGGACCCCGAACCGCCCGCGCCGCGACGCTATTACCTGTACACGAGTCAGGACACCGTCTGGGCGCTGGTACGCGGGAAGACTCCGGTCTGGGATGACCTGATCGACTTCGCATTTGAAGGCAAAACTCAGCAGAACATCGACTTCCTCCGAAACCATCCGTACTGGAGAGACCGCTTCGGCGATAGGTGACGTATCGGGGCGGTCCCAGCACCTACGTCCTCGAAGGCGCGACAGATCCGGATCGCGGATCGGCTCAATTCGCGCTGGAGTGGGTGGTTGTGCGCGGTATCGCTGGATACAGGATGGATTCGGAGCCAGCACGGTAAAGGGCGGCGGGGCGGCCTCCGTGGCGGTTGGTCTGTTTTCCGGTGGGAATCAACGCACCCTTCGCGGCGGTGATCTTGCGGTGAAAATTCCGCTGGTCGAGAGCTTGGCCCCAGACGATCTCATACACCCTGCGCAGCTCGGTGATGGTGAACTCCGGTGCGCAGAATCGGGTGGCGAGCATTGTGTACTCGAGTTTGCTTCTGGTGCGCTCGACAGCGTCGGCGACGATTCGCTTGTGGTCGAAGGCGAGCTCGGTGTGTGCGTTCAGTAGTGATTTGACGGGCATCCATCCCGCCTCACGTGCATCGCCACCGGCTACCGGTGCCGGCAGGTCGGGAATGAAGGCGAGGTAGCAGACGGTCACGACCCGTCTGCGTGGGTCCCGGTTCGGTGAGCCGTAGGTGCGTAGCTGCTCGAGATGTGCACGGTCCAGGTCCAGGCCGGTCTCTTCGGCCAGTTCGCGTTCTGCCGCTGTGTCCAGGTCCTCGCGGGTGTCGTCGAGGAATCCGCCGGGCAGGGCCAGCAACCCCTGCCATGGATCGGTCCCTCGTTCCACCATCAGGATCTGCAACGTGTCATCGCGCACGGTCAGGACTGCAAGGTCCACCGCGATGGCGACTTCGGTCGTTGGCCAGTTACGTTCGGGCATAACGTATCTCCTCTCCACGGCTACTTTACGTCTTATTGACGTAAAAGGATCCGGCGGATAGCGTCAGTCCACGGAGGTCTCAGGTGACGCTCCGTTCCGATCACGTTGGGGAGAAATATGATCGTGATTCTGACCGCTCTGAACATCGAGCAGGACGCCGTGCTGGAGCATCTGGTCGACACCACCGTGTATGAGCACGACAAGGGCACGTTGTTCGATGTAGGCACCATCGCCGGGTACCCCGGGCATCATGTAGCGGTGGGGGTCACCGGCGCTGGCACTACCACCGCGGCGGCGCTCACCGAACGCGCCCGAGCCGAATTCTCGCCTGCGGTCATGATGTTCGTCGGCATCGCCGGTGGCTTGCGTGGCAAGCTGTCCATCGGTGATGTCGTAGTGGCGACCAAGGTCCACTCGTATCAGGGCGGGCGCAGCGAAGATGACGAGTTTCTGGTGCGGCCACGTTCCTGGGAATTATCGCACCGGCTCGACCAGAAAGCCCGGCGGCTATGCCGGGGCAATCGTTGGCACGACTGGCTGCCCGAGCAAGCGCGCACGACCGAACCGAAGGTGTCCTTCGCGCCGATCGCGGTGGGAGACGTGGTCTTGGACTCCACCACATCGGAGCTCGCTCGCCGCATCCGCGCGTCGTTCAACGACGCGGTCGCCGTGGAGATGGAGGGTTCGGGATTCGCGCATGCGGCGGCCCTCGCCGATCAGGTGCCTGCCGCGGTCGTCCGCGGCATAAGCGACCGTGCCGACGGAGGGAAGGCGGAGGCGGACCGGGATGGCGGTCAGCTCATCGCTGCGCGGAATGCTGCTGCGTTCGCGGTTGCGCTGGCGGTTTCCCTCGAGCCGAAACCCGATTCAACGGCAGGGTCTGCTGCGCCGACGCCTCCGTCGTTGCCGCCGATCCACAATACGATGACCGCACGGGACCACGCAAAGGTCGGCGAGCAGATCGGTGTGCAATTCAACTCGGGGGCGAGATGATCCCCGACTCCACAGCGGCCGGTATGTCGGTGCACAACCATCTCAACGCGACCGGCCGCGCCCACGTCGGGCAGCAGATCGGTGCCCAATACAACAGATTCGTGGAGCACAACGAGACGATCTACCACACCTCGCCCGACGACTCGCCGGACCGCAGGCACAAGGTGGCCAGAGATTTCCTCGCCGGCGGCAATCCCCGTCAGGCCGAGGAAATCCTGCGCCGCCTGCACCACACGGGCCACGCCACCACTGAACGCGCCTACCTGTACGTGCTGTCGGTGCTCAGCGACCGCTCGTTCACCGAAATCACCAATGAGCTGTCCGACGAGATCCACCACGCCATGAACGCGGTGCCGGGAGAAACCCGAGACGAGTGGCGGGAAGCGCTCGAGGTTGTCAACGAACTGCTGCGCTACGCTCATGCCGAGTTCAGCGAGGGGGCCATCGAGAACGAACTCGCGACCCCGCTGAAGATGTTCGGCGCCCTGAGCGTGGATCGGCAGGACGAGATCGTCACACACCTGAGCCGGATTCTCAGCGGTGCCGAGCAGGAGTGGCTCACCGCTGCGCGCAAACACCAGGTCGCAGTGCAACGGATGAGCGGCGATCGCGTCGGACGGGCGTGGAAGTTCTTCGAAGCCGATCCACGACCGCCCGGGAGATGGGTAACAGCGCCTGCTCCGGCCACCGCCACCGACTGGCGCGATGCCGTCCTCGGCTCGGTGGCAACGGTTTCGGCGATCGTGACCATGCTGATCGGTGAGGTCACGGCCAGCGCCGTGGCCGGAGTGGCACTCGTCGTGGCCGGGGGCTACGTGGCGGTGCGTTGCACGACCGTCTGGCAGACCCACACAAGGCATGTGCACAACGTGTGGGCCCATCGCCAGCCACAGCCCTACCAGCAGGAAGGTAAGTTCGACAAACTGGTCGACCAGTGCTTCCGGGCGTGGAATCCCGAAGGCCTATGGGAAACCACAGAGGGCTATCGAGGATATCTCAAGCGCAGGTTGCAACAGCAGTACGGCCACTACGAATGCCACCCTTTCGAGTTGCAATGGCTGATCCGGTGGCATGTCCTTCGCATCGGCCAAGGATTCGACTATCCACCGGCGCGGCCAGCCGAAGCGCAGCGGGCGGCTAACTTTCGGACCGTCGGCGCAATAGTGTGGGTGGCAGTTTTGGGTGTGTTGGTGCTCGTCGGAGAGTACGGGGCGTTCCTGCTTGGTGTCGGCGGCTGGTGGGGTATCGGCGGCGTCGCCCGGATCGTCTCGGTGTCTCGGACGCAGCGTCTTCTCGCACAGGATGCCGAGATGGTGTTCGACGGCGAGCAGGCCGAGCATCACCGATGGCGCGGGGTTCTTGCCGACCGGCCCAGTGATTTGGAGATGGAGCGCTGGCTGGCCCTGGACAAGGCCCATCTCAAGAACGAGGCGCTGCGGCGGGCGAATCTTCGTGAGCGTGACCTGGTCACGTATGTGGTGCTGACCGAGCGGGCTCCCTTCGCGCGCAGGAGCAGGATCATCGGCGGGCCGCCGCGATACGAGGCGTATATGGTCTACATCTTCCTGTTGACCAAGTTCGGAATGCGAACCACACGAACCTATTTGAACCTCACCACAGGCGACGTGCGGAACGAGCAGCACCAGATGTGCACCTACGATGCTGTGGCTTCGGCCTCGGTCACCGAGAAAGGTGTCCGCACTTTCCGGGCCGACGGCAGCCCATCGGTGGGTAACCGCGCTGGCCGGGTCTTTCGGCTGATTCTGCTCAACGGCACCTGTATCGCCGAAGTCCGGGAGAACGGCCGAGCGACAGGCGATGAACCGCCCGGGGAGGACGACGAGCTCGAGGACGTGGCGTTCGTGCCGGCCGCGGGGTTCGACAGCGCGCTACGGGTATTGGAAGCAGTGGCCACCGAGGGCCGGGATTGGATCAACCGTGACCGCGAGCGCAAACAGCGTTGGGCACGAAACTGGTGCACGAGTCCTCTGTCAGGTGACACGATCGGATTCGGGGGGAACTCCGGCCGGACAAACCTCCGATGATCTGACAGCAAGTTGTAGCTCGCCCCTTCGGGCAACGCTGACTTGAAGATTCCGATCAACATGAGAGTTGATGGGGCCGCGTCCGGATTCGTACCATGAATCGACAGGCCAACACAGCTGCGCCGTTCGGGGACAGCTACGCGAGTCCAGGCCCCGATTGCGCCGGATGCCGCCGGACAGCGCGTGCAGCATTCCAGTGGGCGACATGCGCATCGACGCACGGCAGCGCCGTAGCGAAGTCACTTGTTCCGGCAACCGCAGATAGGCCGCGATCCCGATTCCAGCGCACCGGATGGGAACGGATTGGAATGAAACGCATAGATACGCGGCCGAGACATGTAGAACCGAGCGGATGCCGATCTCGCGCCCGGACCCGCTGACCAGCGCATACGGGACGAGGCGTGACTCAGAGACCGCAATCCGGTTGGCAAATAACCCAGAGGTCGCAGGTTCAAATCCTGTCCCCGCTACAAACGGCTCAGGCCAGAGAGATTCGATCTCTCTGGCCTGAGCCTTTTCTCGTATTGTCCTCGGCGCGCGACGACTCCTACCCCGATCCGGCGAGCCACCGCACGGTGTTGACGTAGCACGTCCCGAGATCGGCGAGCACACTTCCCGGTACGGGTGGGTGGTAGGGCACACCGAACCCGCGGCGGCGATCCGGTGTCGAGCCGCAGGGGTCACCGATGAGGTTCACGTCGACGTAGTGATGGAACGAGGAGTCGGTGACGATCCGGCCCACCCCCGCCGGAAGACCGTCGTAGGCGCACAGGATGCCGAGGGTCATCGCGACCGAGGGCGCCGGGTCGCCGGGCGGATCGGCGGACAGACACGGGTCGGCGGTGAGGGCGACCGAGTGGCCCGCTGTCGCGGTCCCGGTGGCGATGACGCGCGGCGCGGGTCGCACACCGTCGGCCGAGGGGTACTCCGGCACCGGGGTGTCGCGCGGTGCGACGACCGCTTCGAGATCGGCCGGCGTCACCACTTCACCCTCGTGCATGTGATCAGGGAACCGGGTGATGGGCGCGCCGTCCGCACGCCGCAGGATGTCGTGGACGGGTGCGTCGAGGACGAGAGTCTGGGCGATGTCGTCGGACTGGTTGTCGAACTGGTACAGCGACTCCGTGTCCCGCACCAGGGTGCCGTCCGCGGCGATCCCGCCGCGCGGATTGAAGACCAGCGTGTCGGCGCGGTCCAGCCCACCCGGCACCGACTTGGCGGGCCAATTGGCCGCCGTCACGACCTCGCCGCGCCAATCGAGCGCGTGCGTCGGCGCGTCGATGGGCCGATATTCCACACCGAACCACTTACGCATGGTGCGCACCCGAGGTATCCGGCCGCACATGAACGAGCCCATGCCGGAATGGTCACCGGTCGCGAAGACCCCTCCGCCCGCGTTCATGAAATCGAAGACGGCCGCGACCTCGCCGTCGGCGATCGGCGTCCCGTGCACGGCGCCGTCGTTGTTGCCCTCGAATCCGAACAGCCACAACACGTCGTAGTCGCGCAGACGCTCCGATCGGAAGTCGAAGTTCGGGAAGGCGGCATTCGGGTCGTCGCTTCGATGCGCGGTCTGCACCGAAATGTCCTGTGCCGGAGCGTGCTCCAAGAGGTAGACGAACTCCGTGACGGTGAAGGCATCGCGGTTGCGATCGACTCCGCCGGCGAAGCTGATGCCCTTTCGCGCTCGCGCGGACGATCGCCCGTCCCCTACCACCAGAACCTTGATCGGCGCCATGATATCCGTCCCCCGGATAGTCCCCGCCCGCCGCAGCGGCGAACGCTGACCGGCGGTGTTCGCTACAAGTAGACCACGAATATCGCAGTTCACGAGGCGTATTTCCCGGCACGAAAGGGGTTGCGGACCGACCGTCCGGGCCGCTACGCGACGGCTCGGATCGGAGCCGAACGATTTCCGGCGCCTTGTGTCGCACAACGGATTTCATCAAGATCGAAGTTGCGGGCGCACTTTCGCGCCGGCGGCCCAAGACCGTCAACGGCGACACCGTCACGCCGACGTGGACCCTGAATTCTACCGGGGCCCACGTCCTTACAGCGAAGCTGGTCGTCGGCGACTACGAGGAGACCAGCCTGACCATCCAGGTGGGCAACGGCATCAACGTCGGAAGCGCCTGCCTGGTGCAGTGATACCGGCGCGGGCCGGCACGAGCCTCAGATCCTTGGCGGCTCGATGCCGAGTTCGCGCAGCCGCTCGGCGTAGGTCGCGACATTGGCGAGCTTGACGTCCTCGTAGCCGCGCACGACCTCGGCGAGGCCCGCCGCGCGAACGGCTCGGTCGTAGCCCGCTGCGTCCAAGGTGGTGGCCAGGTCGGTCACCATGCCGAGGTAGTGCGCGCGCAGTTCTCGCTCGACGCGGCGCACATGCGCGTAGCCGAAGGGGTCGAACTTGGTGCCGCGCAGGCGCTTTCCCTTGGCGAGCAACCGCAGCGCGAAGTGGCTGCGCGGACCCATGCCGATCTTCTTCTGCCTGCCGAGCGCCCGCAGCGCGGGCGGGTGCAGGCGGTAGGTGAGATTCGCGCCTTCGGGCATTTGCTCGGCGACCTCGGCCAGGAACGCCGGGTCGGTCAGCCGCCGCGCCACCTCGTACTCGTCCTTGTAGGCCGTGAACTTGTACAGACCGCGCGCCACCTGCTCGCTGAACTCAGTGCGGTCGGTGACTCGTCGTTCGGTCTCCCAGACGTGCTGCACGGTGCCTACGTATTCGCGGGCCACCGCGACGCTCTGGAATCCGATCAGCTCGGCCGCCCGCAGCTCCACCAGCTGCCGCGTCTCGCCGGTCGCGGTCAGTCCGTCGAACAGGTTCGCGGGCGGCGTCACCCGCGCCGCCGCGAGCTTGCTGCGCGTGGTGGCGGCGGCGAACTCCGCGGGCCGTGCGATCGCCAGCCTGCCCCAACGGAAGGCGGCGATATTCGCGGCGACGGCGACGCCGTTGATCTCGATGGCCTCCTCGATCGACGCCGCGGGCAGCCGCAGTCCCCCGCTCTGGTACGCCGCGCCGACCAGCAGGAAATTGGCGGCCGCGGTAGTGCCGAAGAGCGCCTCGGCGGCGGCGAGCGCGTCGAAGGAACCCGCCACCCTGGCCGCCCGCGCCAGCCGGGCCAGCAGCGAGGCCTCGTCGGGGTAGGCGACGGACTTGTCGTAGACCATGTCGCCGGTCGGGGTCTTGCTGGTCGAGGCCACCGCGACGGTCGCGGTCGGCGAGCCGTAGGCCAGGTTCTTGTCGTCGGTCGCGGCGAGCAGGTCGAAGGCGAGGATGCAGTCGGCGGAGGCCGGGGCGAGCCGGTTGGCGGGCTCCAGCGCGTCCGCCGCGAAGCGCAGGTGCGACACCACCGGTCCGGCCTTCTGGCTCAGGCCGATCTGATCGAGGCTCGCCACGTCGTATCCGGCGCGCAGCGCAGCGGTCGCGAGCACCTGGTTCACGGTGACGATGCCGGTGCCGCCGATCCCGGCCAGGAAGACGTTCTGCGTGCCCGTCGGCGCCTCGAACGCGAGCTCGGGCAGGCGCGGCGGCTCCGGACGACGAACCTCCTTGCGCCGCTTGCGATTCGCCGGGTCGGGCAGCTCGACGGTGACGAAGGACGGGCAGTCGCCGTCCAGGCAGCTGTAGTCGGTGTTGCACGAGGTCTGATCGATGCGCGTCTTGCGGCCGAACTCGGTGTCCACCGGCTGGACCGAAAGGCAGTTGCTCTTGACGCCGCAATCGCCGCAGCCCTCGCAGACCGCCTCGTTGACGATCACCCTGGTCCGGCGCACCGGCAGCGCGCCGCGCTTGCGCTTGCGGCGGGCGTCGGCCGCGCAGTGCTGGTCGTAGACGAGCACGGTGACGCCGGGAATCTCGCGCAGCATGCGCTGGGCCTCGTCGAGCCGGTCGCGGTGCCACAGCAGGGTGCCCGGCGCGAGATCGCGCTTTCGGTAGCGCTTGGGCTCGTCGGCGCAGACGATGATCCGCCGCACGCCCTCGACGCTGAGCTTGTGGGTGAGTTTCGGAACGCCGAGCGAGCCCTCCGCGTCCTGCGCGCCGGTCATCGCGACGACGTCGTTGTGCAGCAGCTTGAAGGTGATGTTCACGCCGGCGGCGACGCAGGCCTGCACCGCCAGCTGGCCGGAGTGGAAATAGGTTCCGTCGCCGATGTTCTGGAACAGGTGGCCCACGTCGGTGAAGGGCGCCTGCCCGATCCACTGCGCGCCTTCGCCGCCCATCTGAGTCAGGCCGGTGACCGCGCTGTCGGTGCGGCCGGACATGGTCACCAGGGTGTGGCAGCCGATGCCGCCACCGGCCAGCGAGCCCTCCGGCACCGCGGTGGACCGATTGTGCGGGCAACCGCTACAGAAGTACGCCGCGCGCTTGGCGGGCAGGACGGACAGCGACAGCGGCTGCGGCAGTGGCCTCTTCGTCTCCAGATATCCGGCGAGCGCCCGGCGCAGCGGCCCGGCGATGCGACCCGAGGTGAGCTCGCCGTTGGGACTGAACAGCGTGCGACCCTCGGCATCGGCCTTGCCGACGATCTCCGGGGCACCCGCGCGGCCGTAGAGGATCTCGCGGATCTGCGTCTCGACGAACGCGGTCTTGTCCTCCACCACGACGATCCGCTCCAGCCCGTCGGCGAACTCCCGCACCCGCTCGGGCGCGATCGGATACGGCATGCCGATGCGCAGCAATCGGACGCCTGCCCGCGACAGCGCGGCGTCGTCCACGCCGAGATCGAGCAGGGCCTGGCGCATCGCGTCGAAGGCGGTTCCGGTGGCGGCGACGCCGACCCTGGCGCGCGCCGGATTCACCTCGATCACGTCCAGCTCGTTGACGGTGCTGTAGGCCTTCACCAGTTCCCAGCGCGGCCCGTACAGGTCCGCCTCGGCGATGACGCTGTCGGTCGGCGCCGCCATCGGCCGCTGCCGATAGGTGAACGGACTGCCCTCCCAGTCGATCTCGGGCACCGTGATGGCGATGTCGCCGACCGAGCCGTCCACCGTCCAGGCGCCGTCGGCCACATCGGCGACGATCTTCAGCGCCACCAGGCACCCGGACGCCCGGGACAGCGCGACGCCGTGCAGGCCCATGGTGATGATCTCGCGCGCGTTGCGGGGAAAGAGCACAGGGATGTTCATCGCGGCCAGCGACCGTTCGCTCACCGCGGGCACGGTCGAGGATTTCGCGGCCGGATCGTCGCCGACCAGCAGCAGCACGCCGCCGCGCGCATTCGCGCCGTACATATTCGCGTGACGCAACGCGTCGGTCGCGCGATCGAGGCCGGGTCCCTTTCCGTACCAGACCCCGACGACGCCGTCGTGCGTCGCGTTCCCGGCGGGCAATTCCGCCTGGCTCCCCCACACCGAGGTCGCGGCGAGTTCCTCGTTGAGGCCCGGCACGAAGGAGATGTCGTGTTCGGCGAGCACGGTGGGCATTCCGTTGAGCAGCTTGTCCACGCCGCCGAGCGGGCTGCCCTGATAACCGGAGACGAAGGTGCCGACCCGCAGACCCGCCCGCAGATCGCGCACGTGCTGTTCCACCAGTTGTCGCGCGATCGCCTGCACTCCGGTGAGCACGACGGCGCCGGAGCCGACCCGATAGCGGTCGGCGAGGTCGTACGGCGCGGTGATCAGATCGCGGTCGGCGAGCTCGGTCATCGGTCCACCCATCCGCTCGGCGCCCGATCGGGGCGCTTCGCATCGTTGAGCACTTGGTGCCGACATACTGTCCCCAAAGCGCTGAATGAACAATAGATGGATCAAAGGTTGAGCAATCTGCTCAATTGAAGCGCTCACTGCTGGGCATCCCCTATGCATGATGCGAGATCGATATGACCGCTATCACACTCTGCGACAAATCACCTGATCACGGCCGTCGCGCGTGTCGGGCCGACGTCGGACACCGGCGAATCCGCCATCCAGAAGGCACGGCCACCCGCTCCGCCATCCGGAAGGCACGGCCACCGGCAACGCCTGCTGAGTTCGATCACCACTCGGCACGCCGACCGGCTCCGGTAGCCGGTCTCGCGACGCCCTCGGCCCGAACCACCCGGAGACGCCGCGAACCCGGTGCCGACGCGCCTCGCGGTCAGAACATTCGGCGGTGGAGAAGCACGAATTCCCTCCCGCATAGCAGCGAGCGCTCGAATCCGCGTACGCGTGAGTTTTCCCGAAATACCCCGCGAAATGCATTGTGACCACCACATTCCCATTGGTAGCACTTGCGAATATATCCCGTGGTTACCCGAACTCCGCGATCGCCGATTACCCTGCTCTTTGCTCGACGAAAGTTATTGCGTCGCCGTTCTTTCAGTGACTAGGGTGACACGGGGTACTCGGCACCATGCCGGTTCTCGGCCTGGCACGAGCCGGTTCCGCACGGGGGCAGCGATGCCCAGAGGTAGGCAAGAACATCGGTGATAAGCAGCAGAATCAGACGCGTATTACCGACCGGCATGCGGTCCCGCCCCCTCGGCGTCCGAACCAGACTATTGGCGATCGTCCTCATTCCGAGCGTCGCCCTGCTCGCGCTCGGCATCGGCGCCACCGCGTACCTGGTGAAAACCGGTCGCAATGCGGCGTCTTGGGCCGAGATGGCCACTTCCGTGACCACCCCGGCGATCCTGATGATCGAGGCGTTCCAGGAGGAGCGTCGCGCCTCGCTGCTGCTGTTGGCGGGCGACGACGACGCGACCCACACCCTGCCTGCCGCACGCAAGAATTCCGACGACGCGCTGGCCACGCTGGATTCCCTGGGCGATACCGCCTCCGAACTGCGTCCCGACCTCGCGGGCGATATCGACAGCTACGACGTGCTCTACCGGCAGTTGCCCGCGCTGCGCGGCGGCATCGACGCGCACGCCTTGCCGTCGGCGCAGGTTTTCCTCGCCTTCAGCCAGATCATCGACACCATCGTGCAGGCCTCGCTGCTGGCCGCCGAGGTGGCGCCGGACGCCGAGATCGCCGTCGAGCTGTACAAGGCGGTGCACGCGCTGCGCGCCGCCGAAGCGGTGTCGCGGGCGAGCGCGCTCGGCACGGCGGCGCTCATCACCGAACAGCTCACCCCCGAACAGCTCACCGAGTTCAGCCGCTACGTCGGCGACGGCCGCGGTGAGGTCGCCTACGCGACCACCGTGCTGACCGGCAAGCGGCAGGCACAACTGCAAGAGATCACCGCGAGTCCCACCTGGCGGCAGCTGACCGCGATGGAGGACGCGATCATCCAGCGGGGCACCAAGACCGGCGATTCCGACGCCCCGAATACCTCGACCTCGAACAACTCCACCGGCGACAGTTCCGGCAGGCAGTCGACCTCCCGCACCACCCGCACGGCCGACATCCCGCCGCCGCTGCCGCTCGGCGTCGGCGAATGGCAGCAGTCCGCCACCGCCGTGCGCTCGCAGCTGCTGAAGCTGTGGGAGGACCAGAGCCGCGACGCCCACCGCACCGCGGAGGCCACCGGCGAGCAGATCGCGCGCAACTCCCTCTACGGCGGCCTCGGCGTGCTCGCGCTGACACTGCTCGCCTTCCTCGCCGCCCTGCTGCTGGCCAACCGCTTCATCGGCCGCATGCAGCGGCTGCGCCGCGACACTCTGGAGCTGGCCGACGAACGGCTGCCCGAGACCATCCGTCAGCTCGGCGAGGGCGCCGAGGTCGACGCGCGGGAAGTCGCGCGCCTCGACTACGGCGGTGACGAGATCGGCCAGGTGGCCGACGCGTTCAACCGCGCCCACCAATCGGCCGTCTCGGCCGCGGTCGCCGAGGCCAAGACGCGGGCGGGCGTGGCCGCGGTCTTCCTCAACATCGCGCACCGCAACCAGGTGATGGTGCACCGCCAGCTGGCGCTGCTGGACAAGGCCGAACGCCACGAGGAGGACCCGGAACGCCTGGACCTGCTCTTCCAGCTCGACCACCTGGCCACCAGGGCGCGGCGCAACGCCGAGAACCTCGTCATCCTCGGCGGCGAGCAGCCCGGCCGTCGCTGGCGCAATCCGGTGCCGCTGATCGAGGTGGTGCGCAGCGCGGTCGCGGAAAGCCTCGACTACACCAGGATTCAGATCGGCAAGCTGCCCGACGTGCGCGTCTCCGGCGCAGCGGTGGCCGACCTGATGCACCTGATCGCCGAGCTGACCGACAACGCGACGGCCTTCTCGCCACCGGAATCGCGGGTCGAGGTGTCCGGCACGCTGGTCGGCAAGGGCGTGGCTATCGAGATCATCGACCAGGGACTCGGCATGCCGGAAGCCGAACTGGCCGAACGCAACGCCGTGCTGGCGTCCCCGCCCGACTTCAGCGTCGCCACGCTCTCCAGTGATGCCAGGCTCGGCCTCTTCGTGGTCGGGAAGCTGGCCGTGCGACACGGTATCTCGGTGCGGCTGACCGAATCCGACTACGGCGGAGTGCGCGCCATCGTGTTGGTGCCGACGGCGGTGATCGCCACCGGCCAGGAACCACCCGTGCGGGGCAACCAGGCCGTCCAGCAACCGCACGCGTTGGCGAACAACGGGACATTCAACGGCTTCGCCCCCGTCCCTGTCCTCGCCGCTCCCAGCCCCGTCGAGATCGCACCCGCCGCGACCGGCGAGGGCGATCGACCGGCGCTGCCGCGACGCCGCCGCTCCGACGCCTCCGACGAACCGGCCGCTCGGCTCGGCGGCACAGCGGGCGCACGCCCGCGCAGCGCCGAGGAGGCGCGCACGCTGATGTCGGCCATCGAGAACGGCACTCGGCAGGGCCGCCTGAACCGCGTCGACGACCCGACCGCAACGAACCCCGACCCGCAGGAAGGCACCGGTGACGACCTCCAAGCCCCGTAGTCTCGACTGGCTGCTAGACGATCTCGTCGAACGGCTGCTCGATGTCCGCTACGCTGTCGTGCTGTCCACCGACGGGTTGCTCCTCGGCCACAGCACGGCGATGAATCGCTCGGACGCGGAACGCTTCTGCGCCATGGCCTCCACCCTGCACGGCGTGGCGCGCAGCGCGGGCAGCCATTTCGACGCGGGCGGGGTCTGCCAGACGGTGGTGGAGCTCGACCGCGCGGTGCTGTTCATCACCGCCGCGGGCGACAATGCCTGCCTGGCCGTGCTCACCGCGGAGAACGCGAACATGGGCATGGTCGCCTACGAGATGAACCAAACCGTGCAGCGCGTCGGCGCGCACCTCTCGGTCGACCCGCGTCCGCAACCGCTCGACGGGGTCGGTTCGCGACGGCCATGAACGACCGGCGGGAGTCCTGGTTCGACGAGGAGGCCGGTCCCCTCGTCCGCCTCTACGCGGTCACCAACGGGCGCGCGGGCGGCGGCCGCCCCGAGCTGAACATGCTCACCCTGGTGGTACGCGCCGGATCGCGGACACTGCGGCGCAACGAACCCGAGTACGCCGACATCATGCGGCTCGCCCGCGAACCGCAGTCCATCGCCGAGCTGGCCGCGCAGCTGAACCTGCCGTTAACCTCGACCAAGATCCTGGTCGGCGACCTCATCGACGACGGCCTGCTCAACTTCCGCGATCCCGAACCGACGCCCGAGGCGGGTCCGCGGGACATGGATGTGCTGCGCGCCGTGCTCAAGGGGATTCAGGCGCTCTGACCCGCGCGCTCAACTCAGCCGCGCGGCAAGACGTTTCGCGTTCATCAGAGCGATCGCCTCGATCGACACCATGGGGTTCACGCCGGACGCCGTCGGGAAGCAGGACGCGTCCGCGACGACGATATCGGGCACCTCCCAGGTCGCGCCGTCGGGATCGGTCGCCGACATGTCGCGCGAGCCGCCCATTCGCGCCGAGCCCATGATGTGCAGCGCGCCCATCCCGCAGCGACCCGGCTCGTATCCGGCCGCGAGGCAGGACGCGACGAATTCCGCGTGCGAGCCGCTGACGCCGGGCTCGTACGTCGCGCCCGCTTGATGGCCGGAGAAGACGCGTCGCGCGCCCGCCGCCTCGAGAATGCTTGCCGCGCCCGCGATTCCGGTGTGCAGGTGGGCGCGGTCGCGCTCGGAGAGCCGGTAGCGGACGATGGGCTCACCCGCCTGGTCCACCGTGACCCGCCCGTGGTCGCGGTCGCGGGTGATCACGCCGACGGCCGCGGTGCGGGCCAGATCCAGCATGGCGGCGCGGTGCTCCGCCCCGCCACGCCAGTTCATGAAGCCGACCAGCAGGCCGGGGTGCAGCGGGCCGGTCTCGTAGATCACGCCGTAGCCGTGCTCGTCGAGATCGCTGTGCCTGCGCGAGATCCGGGTCTGCAACCCGCCCTCCCACGGCCGGATCTCCTCGTCGAAGACGCCGAACACCGCCGAGGCCGGATGCAGCCGCAGGTAATCGCCGATGTTCTTGTTCCGCAACCCGGAACGACGCAGCAGCGCGGGCGTCTGGACGGCTCCCGCGGCGACCACCACGGCGCGGGCGCGCACCGTGAACTCCGCGCCGTCGGCGGTGACCGCGCGGACGCCCTCGGCGCGGCCGCCGGAGACCTCGACGCGGCGGACGTCGGCGCCGACCACCAGGCGCGCGCCGTGCGCGGCCGCGTCGGCCAGCCAGGTCTTGGTCACGGTCTGCTTCGCGCCGAGCCGGCAGCCGTAGCCGCAGCGACCGCACTCGACGCTCGCGTCGCAGGCCGCGGTGACGTTGCGTGGCAGCGGGGCGACGTCCCAGCCCAGCGCCGCGAGCCCGCGCTCGAGCACCCCGTCGCGCGCCGAGCCGGGCGAGCGGTCGTAGGTGACGCCCAGCCGCTGTTCGACGGCGTCGAGGGCGGCGCCGTATTCGTCCTCGGCGAACTGGGTGGCGCCCAGGCTCGCCCATTCCGCGCGCACCTCGTCCGGTGTGCGCAGCGAGGTGCTCCAGTTGACCACCGTGCCGCCGCCGAGGCACGTGCCCGCCACCAGGGTGAGCTGGCCTTCCGCGGTGGCCGCCGGGCCCGGCGCGTACAACCGCAGCAGCGCGTCGAGTTCCCCGGCACCGAAGTCGGCGTCGTCGTAGTACTCGCCGCGCTCCAGCACGATCACGTCGAGGCCCGCCTCGGCGAGCACCGCCGCCGCCGCGCCGCCGCCCGCACCGGAACCGACGACGACCACATCGCAGTCCAGGGCCGCGCCCGCCTCGGGCCGCACCGGATGCAGGGCGGGCTTCGGCGCGTTGGGCAACGGGCCTGGCGGGGAGGGGTAGCCCATCTCCTTCCACAGCGGATTGCTGCCGTCGGGTCCCGGCGTGGTGTAGTACGCCAGCAGCGCGGCTTGCTTGAGCGCCTGGAAGATCGCGCGCTTGGCGCCGAACCGCGATTCGCCGAGCCGAAGCAGCAGCCGTTCGCGGTCGGCCTGCGAGCGGGCCGAGAACCGGCGCGGACCCATGCCCGCGAGCAGGCCGAGGACCGGCGAATCCCACAGGCCGAGGAGCGTCGCCACCTGTTTGCGTTCGGCCTCACGCGGATTGCGGGAGAGCAGTCGGACCACCACGTCGGCGACGCCGAGCTCGGAGGCGGGCGGCAGCGCGAGACCGTCGCCGGGCGCGAACGTGTCGCAGATCAGCTCCAGCGCCGCCCGCTGCCCTGCCGTGAGTTCCATGGCATTCTCCCCGAGACCGGAAAAGTGTGCGGCGCAATCGGAATTGCTGCTCACATACGTTCAACGAGCTCGAACCCTACTCCGGAGTTTTGTGGGCGTAAAGACCGATTGGCAACCGATTGGGGCCGTGTCCTACCGACGCTCACAGAGAATGCGAAACAACTTCCTTGGGCTGCGCCCTCAGGCCGGTTCCGGTTGGCAGCGAGGGCAATAGTAGATGCCGCGCTCGCGCTGCGTGATGCGATCCGAGGCCGGGTTCGTCTCACCGAGCGGCCGCACCTCGATCCGGGTGCCGCAGCGTTGACACGGACGACGCTGGCGGCCGTAGACCAGCGGTCGCCACGGCGGCCGGTGCACCGCCTCGGTGAGCACCCGGTGCGCCTCGTTGACCAGGGCGAGCAGATCCGGCACCGCGGCGACCGGGGTGGCCGGGTGCACTCTGCGGAGGAAGCAGACCTCGCTGCGGTAGATGTTGCCGATGCCCGCCAGATTGCGCTGATCGAGCAGGGCGAGGCCGACGGGTTGCGCGGGATGTCGCGCCAAGCGCCGAACCGCCTCGGCCGCATCCCAATTCGCGCCGAGCAGATCGGGGCCGAGGTGATCGGTCGCGGTGTGCTCGTCGGCGCGGCGCAGCACCTCGACAGTGCCGAGCGAGAAGCCGACGGCCTCGGTGTCGTCGGTGCCGAGCACCACGCGCGCGCTCACCCGCGGCCGGGTCCAGCGCTCGCCCACGCAGTAAGTGCGCCACTCCCCCTCCATCTTCAGATGGGTGTGGATGCTGGCGGTGGTGGTGCGGATGAACAGGTGCTTGCCGTAGCTGCCGACCTCTTCCACCAGATCGCCGACGAGATCCACCGTCGCATAGCGCGGCACCCGGAAATCGCTGCGCACCAGCGTCTTTCCGGAGAGCGCGAGCCGCAGCCGATGCGCGGTCAGAAAGACCGTGTCACCCTCGGGCATTCACCTCTCCCGCCGTCACGGTTGCCTCCGCAGGCGCAGCCCGCGCGGCGTGGCGGAGAAACCCGCCTCGGCGAGGAAGCCCGCGAAGGTGTTGCCGTGCACCGATTCTCCGTCCACCCGGTCGATCACCAGTGAGTCGACCCTCCGGCGGCGGACCAGCTCGGCGAGTTCCGCGGCGGCGGCCTGGCGCGCGTTCGGGTCCTCGGTGAAGGTGAGCAGCGTCTTGCCGCCGCGCTCGAGATAGAGCACGAGGTCACCGTCCACCAGCACGACGAGCGCGCCCGCCTTGCGGCCGGGGCGGTGGCCGCTGTCGCCGTCGCCCTTGGGCCAGCCGAGGGCCGCGCCGTACGGATTGGCTGGGTCGCAGGCGGCTATCGCCAGCGCCTTGCCCCGCCGCGCCGGATCGCCGGAGCGGGCGCGGTCGGTGTCGAAGGAGCGCAGCCGGTCGACCACGTCGGTGGTGGAGAACTGCGCGCCGCCGAGCGAGTCGACGAAATAGCCACGGCGGCACCGGCCGCGATCCTCGAATTCGGTGAGCACCCGGTACATCAGCGCGAAACCGCCCGCCACGCCCTCGTTCTGCACCGATCCCCTGGTCAGCACGCCGTAGCGCTCCAGAAGCATGTCCGCCGTGGCGTGCGCGCGAATCGTGTTGTCGGCGACGCGTTCCGGCAGCAGCGACCAGCGCCCGGCGACCGCGGGCGGACCCGATCGGGTCGGCATGCTCGGGCGGGGCAGGTAGGCGCGGCCGCGTGGTGCGCGACGCGGCGTCCGGTGCGCGGTCGTGGTGCGCGAGGTGCCCGCGAGCAAGGCGCGCACCGGCGCGAAGGTGTCGCCGGAGACCACCCCCGCCCACACCAGCTCCCACAGGGCCGCGGCCACCGCCGTGTCGTCCAGCAGGCCGGTGGCGTCGGAGAGCTGACGGAAGAAGTACGCGCCGCCGCCGTGCAGTACCGGAGGCAGCCGGATGGGCTCGGCATCGGCGCGGAGCGCAGCACCGGCCGGATGCTCGTCCGCCGACGGCGCGGAACCATCGAGCGGCGAGGCGGTGTCTCCTAGGGTGAGCTGTGTCCGCGCCGCCAAGGACGCGCCGAGCGCGTCGAGCAGGCGCAGGTGTGTCTCGGACAGCTCGATCTCGTCCGGCGGCGCCAGCGTGAACGAGGCCTGCTCGGCCAAGTGCAGCGCGATCCACCCGTCCTTGGCCGTGATGGCGCCGTGCCCTGACCACACCACCTCGCCGGTGGCCATCAGCTCGTCCAGCATCGCGGGCGAATAATCGCGGACCCGGGCGGGCAGGATCAGCGACTCCCACGCCGAGGCCGGAATGGGCACTCCGGCAAGCTGTTCCACCACGGCCGCGACACCGTCGACGCCGCGCAGCTCGCCGGTCTCGACATGCTGCCAGGACGGCAGGAAGCGCCCGAAGGCCGCGGTCGCGACGGGCTCCACCTCGTGCCGCGCCGCGGCGAGCGACCGCCGTCGCAGCCGCCGCAGCACCTGGGTGTCGCACCATTCGGCGCCGTTGGCCCCCGGCGTGAATTCGCCTTCCACCGCCCGCTTTTCGGCTACCAGGCGATGCAACGCAGTAGCGGCGACGGCGGGGCCGATACCGAAGCGCGCGGCGACGGCGTCGGTGGTGAACGGTCCGTGCGTGCGGGCATAGCGGCCGACCAGGTCGCCGAGCGGGTCGGCGACCGGTTCGATGAACGCGGCGGGAGTGCCGATCGGCAGCGGGACGCCGAGCGCGTCGCGCAGGCGGGAGGCGTCCTCGACGGCGACCCACCAGGTCCGGCCCGCGAACGAGACCTCCAGCGCGCGCCGGGCTTTCGCGAGTTCGCCGAACCAGGGACGCGGGTCGGCCGCGGGTTCGTCGACCGCACCCGAATCCGCCCCCTCGTCGGCGGCGCTGGGCACCGCGTCATCGACAAGGCTCGGCACCGCCTCATCGGCACCCTGCGGCCGCTCATCATCGACCTCGTGCGCTGACGCACCATCGACCCCGCGCAGCTGCACATCACCGGCAGCATGCGGCAGCGCACCGTCGACACCCTGCGGCCGCACCGCACCGACACAGCGCAACGCCGCCTCTTCCGGGGTCAGCGGCCCGAGCAAGCGCAGCAGGTCCGCGAGGCCCTCGGCGTCGCGCGCGCGGCGTTCCGGCGTGAGCCGTTGCAGTTCACGCTCGGTCTGCGCCAGCACCACCGGGTCGAGCAGCTCACGCAGTTCGACGCGGCCCAGCAGCTCGGCGAGCAACCCGGAATCCAGCGAGAGCGCGGCGGCCCTTCGCTCGGCCAGCGGACTGTCACCCTCGTACATGAACTGGCCGATGTAGTCGAACAGCAGCGCGCCCGCGAACGGCGAGGGCGTCGCGGTCTCCACCTCGACCAGTCGCACCTGCCTGCGCGCGACCCGGCCGAGCAGATCCCGCAGGTTCGGCAGATCGTAGACGTCGCGCAGGCATTCGCGCACCGTCTCCAACAGGATCGGGAAGTCGGGGAACTTGCGCGCCACGTCCAGCAGCTGCGCCGAGCGCTGCCGCTGCTGCCACAGCGGGGCGCGTTTGCCCGGATCGCGCCGTGGCAGCAGCAGCGCCCGCGCCGCGCATTCGCGAAACCGGGACGCGAAAAGCGCGGAGCCGCCGACCTGTTCGGTGACGATGTCGTCGATCTCGTCCTGTTCGAAGACGAACAGCTCCGCGCCGGGCGGATCGTCGGTGGTGTCCGGCAGCCGCACCACGATGCCGTCGTCGGAGGCGGTCGGCGCGGCGTCCACGCCGAACCTTTCGCGCAGCCGGGAGCCGACCGCGAGCGCCCACGGCGCGTGCACCGGCAGACCGTACGGCGAATGCAGCACCAGCCGCCAGTCGCCCAGTTCGTCGCGGAACCGCTCGACGATCAGCGTCCGGTCGGTGGGCAGCTGACCGGTGGCGGTGCGCTGATCCTCCAGCAGAGTGACGAGATTCGCGGTGGCGTTGTCGTCGAGTCCGGCGGCGCGGGCGAGGCGGCCGAGGCCGTCGGTCTCCACATTCGGTGCGGAATCGCCTGCGGCGCCGCCTTTCCCACGTTCGGCGCGCCGGGACGTGCCCTTCCGGGATGCGGACGGTCCCTCGGCGGCGGCCGTCGGGGCGACCGGTCTGGTGAGCGCCTGGGCGGATTCCCGACCCGCATTGCGGATGAATTCGCCCAGCGCCGCGCCCAATTCGGCGGGCCTGCCGAGGCCGTCACCGTGCCAGAACGGCAGCCTGCCCGGCTGTCCGAAGGCGGGCGTCACCATGACCCGGTCGAAGGTGATCTCCTCGATGCGCCAGCTGGTCGCGCCGAGGGCGAACACGTCACCGACGCGGGATTCGTAGACCATCTCCTCGTCGAGTTCGCCGACCCGTGAGTTCCGTTCGCCCACCATGTACACCGCGAACATGCCGCGGTCCGGGATCGCGCCGCCGGAGGTCACCGCCAGCCGCTGCGCGCCGGGGCGGCCGGTGAGCGTGCCCGCGTCGCGATCCCACACCAGCCGGGGGCGCAGTTCCGCGAATTCGTCGGAGGGATAGCGGCCGGAGAGCAGGTCGAGCACCGACTCGTAGGCAGAGCGCGGCAGCCCGGCGTAGCTGCCGGTCCCGCGCACGATGTCGAACCAGGCGTCCACGTCGATCGGTTCGAGCGCGCAGGCCGCGACCGTCTGCTGGGCCAGGATGTCGAGCGGGTGGGCCGGGATCTGAATCGCCTCGATCTGCCCGGTCACCATCCGCTGCGCGGCGACGGCGCAGTGGATGACGTCGGTGCGGTGCTTCGGGAACAGCACGCCGCGGGAGATCTCGCCGACCTGATGACCAGCGCGCCCGATGCGCTGCAAGCCGCTCGCCACCGAGGGCGGCGCCTCGACCTGCACCACCAGGTCGACCGCGCCCATATCGATACCGAGTTCCAGGCTGCTCGTCGCGACCACGCAGCGCAGGCGACCGCTCTTCAGATCGTCCTCGATGAGCGCGCGCTGCTCCTTGCTCACCGATCCGTGGTGCGCGCGGGCCAGCAGCTGGTCGGCCCCGTGGATCACCTCGGTGGACGCGCCCAGCTGCGCGGGCGGCGCGTGCGCTGTGTCGATCGGATCACCGAGCCGGGCCGCGTAGGCCTCGTTGAGCCGGGCCGTGAGCCGTTCGGCCAGCCTGCGCGAATTCGCGAACACGATCGAGGAGTTGTGGTCCAGGACCAGATCGACGATGGCCTCGTCCACGTGCGGCCAGATCGAGCCCGGCTGATCGGATTCTCCGGGCTCGGTCATGTCCGCCACCGGCACCCGCACCGACAGGTCGAAGGTCTTGGGGGCGGGCGGGGACACGATGGTGATCGGCGCGTTGCCCACGAGGAACCGGCCCACCTCCTCCGGCGGGCGCACGGTGGCCGAGAGTCCGATGCGCTGGGCGGGCCGCTCGGTCATCAGATCCAGCCGGGCCAGCGACAGCGCCAGGTGCGAGCCGCGCTTGGAACCGGCGATGGCGTGCACCTCGTCCACGATCACCGTCCGCACGGTGCGCAGGGTCTCGCGCGCCGCGGAGGTGAGCATGAGGAACAGCGACTCCGGCGTGGTGATCAGGATGTCGGGCGGCGTGCGCTGCATCGCGCGCCGGTCAGCGGCGCTGGTGTCGCCCGAGCGCACGCCGACGGTGATGTCGGGCGGGTCGAGACCGAGCCGTTTGGCGGTCTGGGTGACGCCGACCAGCGGCGCGCGCAGGTTGCGCTCCACGTCCACCGCGAGCGCCTTCAGCGGCGACACGTACAGCACCGTGGTGCCCGCGTGCTCGACCTTGCCGTCTCCGGTCTCGCCACCTTGACGGCGCGTCCGGCGCTGGGCTGCCTCGCGGTCCCGGCGCTCCCGCGCGGCCAGTTCGTCGATCGCCCACAGAAACGCCGAGAGTGTCTTGCCCGAGCCCGTCGGCGCGACCACCAGGGTGTGTTCTCCGGCCGCGATGGCCTGCCACGCGCCGAGCTGGGCCGAGGTCGGCGCGGGGAAGGCGCCGTCGAACCATTCCTGGGTCGCGCGGGAGAACATGGCGGTGGAGAAGGTGGCCATGCGATCAGTCTGCACCCCGCCACCGACAGGCACCCGGCCGCGCGGCGGCAACCGGCCGCTCGGAGACGCAGTCGCCGTCGAGCCGGGTCGAGGAAGGCATCAACGCCGCCTACAACCTCTCGGACGAACCCGAAAGCATGGCCACATCGACTAGATGACTTTGGGGAGGGCCCGTTCGATGATCGGGGTGGTGTCGAGGGCTGGTGGCAGAGTTCCGTAGGCGGTTCCCCAGTCGCGGTGCAAGCGGGTGGCGCAGAACGCATCCGCCACCGCTGGGTGTCCGTGCCTGACCAGGAGCGAGCCCTGCAGGGTGAGGGCCATGGTTTCGACGAGGCGCCGGGCTCCGGCTTGGACACCGTCCAGATCGTCGGTGGTGAGCAGGGCGCCGAGTTCGGTGCGCAGACGATCGGCGGCAGCATCGAGGTTCCGGTCGGCGCCGGCGGCTTTGTCGACCTCGGCGAGGAAAGCGGCGACCGTCTCCGGCTGTTTGGCCATGGCGCGCAGCACGTCGAGCGCCGCGACGTTGCCGGAGCCTTCCCAGATCCCCAGCACCGGAGCTTCACGGTAGAGCATGGGCATCCCCGATTCCTCGACATAGCCGTTGCCGCCGAGGCATTCGAGGGCTTCGGCGATATGCGCCGGCCAACGCTTGCACAGCCAGTATTTCGACACGGCGAGCGTGAGCCGTTGGAAGTGGTCCTCGGCCTCGTCGCCGTTCTTCGCCCGGTCGGTCGCGGCCGCGAGCCTGGTCATCAAGGTGGTGGCAGCCTCGGCCTCGACGGCCAGATCCGCCAGGACATTGCGCATGAGCGGCTGGTCGATGAGCTGGCGGCCGAACGCACGGCGGTGAGCGGTGTGGTGGATAGCTCGAGTGAGGCCGGCGCGCATGCCCGAGGCTGCGCCGATCACACAGTCCAATCGGGTCAGGTTGACCATTTGGAGAATCGTCGGCACACCGCGGCCTTCCTCCCCGACCAACCAGGCCGTCGCTTCGTCGTACTCGACCTCGGCGGAGGCGTTGGAGTGGTTGCCGAGTTTGTCCTTGAGCCGCTGCAAGTGCATGCGGTTGCGGGTGCCGTCGGGTAGGACCCGCGGGAGCAGGAAGCACGACAGCCCGCCGGGCGCCTGGGCCAAGAGCAAGAAGATGTCGCTCATCGGCGCCGAGGTGAACCATTTGTGTCCGGTGACCAGATAGGAGCCGTCGGGCTGCGGGACGGCACGAGTGGTGACGGCGCGCAGATCCGAGCCTCCCTGCTTCTCGGTCATCGACATACCCGCGATCAGGCCCGCCTTGGTGAGCGGCGGTCGAAGCCCGAAATCATAAGACCGCGAGACCAGAAGCGGCTCATAGGAACTCGCCAGGGCGGGGCTGTGCCGCAGCGCGGCCACGCTGGCATAGGTCATCGATATCGGGCAGATGTGACCGGCCTCCGTCGGCCAGACGTACAGCTTCGCCGCCCGAGCGAGATGTGCGTAGGGCCGGTCGTCGTCCCAGGCCGATCCGTGCAGCCCGTGGCCGACCGCGCGAGCCATCACCTCGTGCCAGGCGGGGTCGAACTCGACCTCGTCGATGCGGTGCCCATACCGATCGTGGGTGCGCAGGACTGGTGGATGAGCGTTGGCCTGCCGCGCCCACGCCTGGACCCGTTCCGAGGCGGCCATGGCGCCGACCTCCCGAACCTCGGCCTCGGCCTCGCCGCCCCCGTCCCGGTGCAGACCTTCCAGCAGAGCCGGATCGTCGGCCGGATTGTGGCCGGTCAGCGGGGGAACCTGGTTGAAGACCACATGGGTCATTACGTCTCCCAAACATAACGTAGTTGTGTTACGCTAAAACCATGGCACGCGCACCACTGGGACGTCAACAGCTCCTCACCGCGGCTAGGGCCGAGCTCGTAGCCGGGAACGGCAACCTCGACCTCGCCTCGGTCACCCGGCGAGCCGGGGTCACGAGCGGCGCTCTCTACCACCATTTCGGGTCCAAGGCCGGACTGGTCACGGCGATCTACACGGCGTTCTACGACGGTCTCGACGAGCTCTTGTCCGATGAGGGACTGCCGGACGAGTCCGACTGGAGCGCACGGGAGCGCGAACGCACGCGCCGGATCGTCGACTACCACTTCGCCGATCCGCTGGCCGAGATCTTCCTGAATCGCGCGGCCCCCGATCCGCAGATTGCCGAACTGGAACCTCTGCTGATCCAGCGCGTCAGTGACGCCACGGCACGCAACATCCGGCGCGGCCAGCAACTCGGCCAACTCGACGCCGACATCGACCCCGACAGCGCGGGCGCCTACATCATCGGCGGACTGCGTCACGCACTGGCGCAGCAGCTACGAACCGTGCCACGCGTGTCCACGGAGACGGCCACCGCGCTGCTGTGGCGATACGTCGCAGCCACCCTCGGCCTCACCACACCGGAGCGAGGACAGATCTGACGCGCGCCCGGAAGGCAAACCGCGCGCTACTAGGTGGCACCCGTCGAGCCACCTAGCGAGGGATAAGGGCCCGCTCGCGGGCGGCGGGTAATACGCTTCCACCGTGCAGAAGGTGCTCAGACTCGACCTGGTCAGCCATGGCATGACCGAGGCGATGCGAAAGGCACGCTTTCCAGTCGACGAATCTCTCACCGAGGCGGGCCGCCGCGCCATCGCCGCCTGCACGCCGCTGACCGCGCCGCGAGTGCTCACCGGACCGGAGCGTCGCACCGTCGAGACCGCTGCCCTGCTCGGCCTGCCCGGCGAGGAGGACGACCGGCTGCGTGACCTGGACGCGGGCGCGTGGCGCGGCGGCGAGCTGATGTCGGTGCCGCAGGACGAGCTCTACGCCTGGCTGACCAACCCGCAGTTCCGCGGGCACGGCGGGGAATCGGTGACCGACGTGATCGAGCGGACCAGGTACTGGATGGCCGAGATCGCGTCCGCGGGCATGTCCACCGTCGCCGTGACCCACCCCGCGGTGATCCGCGCGGCGCTGCTGGTGACCCTGGACGCCCCGCCGAAATCGTTCTGGCGGATCGACATTCCGCCGGGCAGCGTCACCCGGCTGCACTATCGCGGCGAGTGGACCCTGCACTTCCCGCCGTGAACGTGGCGAGTACTCATTCGGCGGCGCGCACGGGCGTCGACCGTTCGGCGACGCTCAGCAGCAGCCGCACCGCGTCGGTGATCAACCGGGCCGACAGGGACGGGTCGATGGCGCGCTGAATGCCGAGCCCGAGACCGAGGCTGAGCACCGTGGCCGCGGCGTCCTCGGCGGGCATCGGCAGGACCAACCCGAGGCTGTCCGCCAGGGTCTGCAACTGCGCGGCCACCGCGCCGCGCACGGCGCCGAGGCTGGACACCAGCGCGGCCCGCAACTCGGGATCGTCGCGGGAGAGCGTGGCGAATTCGAACTCGAGCATGGTCCAGCCGACGTCGCCGAGGGTGTGTTCGGCCCAGTCCTGAAGTCGCGTGAGCCGGTCGTCCAGGCTCTCGTCCGCGGAGACGAGCTCGGCGACCTCGCCGAACTTGGTGGCGTGGATGTGCTCGAGCACCTCGAGGCACAGCTCCTTCTTGGTGCGGAAGTTGGAGTAGACCGCGCCCTTGGAGTAGCCGGCCTCCTCCGCGACCCGCTCCATCGAGGTCTTCGCGTAGCCGTCGGCGAGGAAGAGATCGCGCGCCGTCGCGACCAGATCGGCCCTGGTGCGGGCCTGACTCTCGGAGCGGGTCAGTCGTGCCATGCGGCGATTCTACGTACCGTGAGATTTCGGATACCGAGAGAATTTGGATTCTGCTAGTGTGCGAAACCATGGGTAACAACAACGGGACACAGCGACGTGGCCTGGCCATCGGGTGCGGAGGCACGGTCGGCGCCGCCTGGATCGTCGCCGCACTGGCCGCCGTGCGCGACGCGCTCGACTGGGATCCGCGCGAGGCCGACGTCCTGATCGGCACGTCGGCGGGCGCGGAGCTGGTGGCCATGCTCGGCAGCGGCATCGGCGTCGAGGAACTGGTCGCCATGCAGGAAGGCCGGAGCACGAACCCGATCCTGCTCGAGCACATGCGCGACGCGCCGGGACGATTCCCGCCGCTGCCCCGCCCCCGCCTCGGCGCACCGCGGCTGAGTCTGCGCGCGGCGGGTTCGGCGCAGCGGCTGCTCACCGCGGGCAGCGGCCTGCTGCCGATCGGCGGCGGCGACGCCGGCTGGTTGCAGCGGCTCGCCGAGCGGCTCAACCCGGGCCGCGACTGGACGCCACACCCCGCGACGTGGCTGGTCGCCATGGATTACGCCACGGGACAACGGGTTCCGTTCGGCGCGCCGGACGCGCCCGATGCCACACTCGGGGCGGCGCTGCGCGCGTCCTGGGCTATCCCCGGCTGGCTGCCGCCGGTCTCGATCGCCGGACGCCGGTTCGTCGACGGTGGCGCCGGATCTACCGCGTCGGTGGATCTGCTCACCGGGCAGGGCTTGGACGAGGTCGTGGTGCTCGCACCGATGGCCTCCGCGGCGCGAGTGCCCGCCACCGGTCCCGGCCATTTCCTGGAACGTCAGCTGCGCGACCGGATGAGCGCCCAGCTCGACGCGGAGATCGCCGAACTGCGCGCCGGGGGCACCCGGGTGCTGCTGCTCGGCGCGACCGCCGAGGACCTCGCGGTGATGGGCCCCAACTTCATGGACGGCCGCCGCCGTCTCGACACCTTCCGGCACAGTCTGCGCAGCACTCGCCGCGCCCTCGAACAAGGAGCGTTCGCATGAGAATTCTCGGTCACGGATATCCAGCCATCGATGTGCGGGACGCCCGGGTGCTGATCACCGGCGCCGGGCGCGGCATCGGCCGGTCCACCGCCCAGATCTTCGCCGACGCCGGAGCCGAGGTGGCCATCGCCGACGTCGACACCGCAGCAGCCGAAGCCGCGGTAGCGGCCATCGGCGCCCGCGCCTTCGAGCTCGACGTACGCGTCCGCGACCAGTGGGACAAGGCCGTCGCCGAGCTCGGTCGCGTCGACATCCTGGTCAACAACGCGGGCGTGATGCCGGCGGGCGCGTTCCTGGACGAGCCCGACGCGGTCGGCCGCGCCACCATCGACATCAATGTCTGGGGTCTGATCCACGGAATGCGCGCGGTGGCGCCGGGGATGATCGCGCGCGGGCGCGGACACATCGTGAACGTCGCCTCCCTGGCGGGCAAGCTCCCGATTCCCGGCCTGGCCGTCTACAACGCCAGCAAGTTCGCCGCCGTCGGCCTCTCGGCCGCAACGCGTTTGGAGTTCGCCGAGCAAGGCGTGAGCGTCAGCTGCGTGCTGCCCTCCGCGGTGCGCACCAGGCTGTCCTCGGGCCTGACCCTGGGGCGCGGGATGCCCACCGTCGACCCGGAAGACGTCGCCGCCGCCATCGTCCAGACCCTCCAGACGCGCAAAGCCGAAGTGGCCGTGCCGAATTACCTCGGTCCTCTCGACATCGCCCTGGCCGCCGCGCCGGAACGCGCTGTCCAGTTGGTTCGCAAACTCTTCGACGGCAACCGTGCGCTGAATCCCGCCGACACCGACGTGCGGGCGAAGTACGAGGAACAGGTCCGCGAGATCACGGACTGAACCATCCCCTCGGTATCGGCATCGAAATCCTCTGGCACGCACTGTCATCGATCAGCATCGTCTGTGCGTCGACGGCCTCGCGCGCCCCGGGCCGTCTGTGCCAGGCACGGTCTGAGGAACGATCACCTCGATGCGAGCACCATGCCGAGCGCGGCGGCGCCGTCCAGCAGGGCGCGCGAGCGGGCATCGATGCTCGCGTCTCGCGCGGCCAGCACGGCTGAGATCTCGTGCCATCTGTTCGCGCGGCGCAGTTCCGGCATCAGGGCGCGCAACGGGCCGATCCGGTAACCAGCCCGCCGCAGTTGGTTGACGATCCGCGCGTCTCGGACATCGCTCGGCGTGTACTCGCGCGCCCCGCGCGGACTGCCGCGACGCGGCGCGAGGAGTCCCTCGGATTCCCAGTGCCGCAACGCCGACGGCCGCACGCCGAGCGCACCGGCGAGCTCGGCGACGCTCATCGAATCGGCAGGCCGGACGTCGTCCATCGGCTCGACGGTGATCGCACCCGCCGCCCGCTTGGCCAGCTCCAGTTCCCGGCGCTCGGTGTCGAGCCGGGCATGCGCGGCGTCCAGGAGCGCGAGCAGGTCCGAGCCCGGGTAGGCGTGCGCGGCGCGCATGATTCGCTTGGCCTCCACCGGGCCCGCGCCCACCGCGAAGGCGCGATAGGCCACCGCGGAATGCAGGTGCGATTCCGTGTAGGTCCGGTAACCGGCGGCGGTGCGTGTCGCCGGAGGCAGGACGCCGTCGCGTTCCAGGTTGCGCACCTGCTGGACGGAGCACCCCACCCGTCTGGCGACATCGACCGTGCGCAGTCCAGGCGATTTGCGACTTGTCACGTCGACAACTCGGCGGTCGCGGACCGAAGTCTCCACAAGCACATGAATGAAACGCTAGAACACATGGAGATGGACGAGATCATCGAATTCGTCGCGGGACTCGACGGAGTCCTGACATTGAAGCCGCAACCCGGCGACGGCTCCCCCGAAATAAGCTGGGGCGACGCGTTCTTCTATTTCGCACCCGACGGCGTCGTCCCGCGAACGCAGCCCTTCGCCACGATCCTGACGAAGGACTACCCCGGCGACGAGACCTCGCGCCTGAGCCGCCCCGACACCTTCCGCGTGAACTTCTTCGCCGGAAAGGACGCCTTCCAGAACTGGACCGGCCGCACACCCCGCGACCCCGCCCCGGAGGACACGGACCCAAGCGCCACCGACATCGTCATGGCGCACCCGGTCTACGGCGGCCAGGGGTGGCTTGCCGCGGTGAATCCGGGCCCGCGCACGGAACCAGCGGTCCTCGACCTACTTCGAGCCGCCCACGACCTCGCCCGCTCCCGCTGGCACCGCCGCGCCGGGAACGATCAGCCCGTGCCCGACCAGCCGATACCCGATCGACCCGGCTCCTGATCGAGTTCGGTACCGCGCCGGATCGCTCCCGCGCATTGCGGTATTCGCCCTCGCGCACGTCTTCGCGAAGGATGGCCTGTTGCGCGGAGTGTGGACCGGCAACGGTTTCGAGTTGTAGGTGCTCGGCTGCATCAGCGGTTCCTTCCGTTCGACGGCGGGCATCGAACGGCCGAAGTGGATGCGCGGTGTGCGCCAGGCTCCCGGCCGGGCGTGATGCGATAGCCCTGGCGGACGAGGCGGTCCTGGATCTGCTGCACCTTCGGTCTCGGCGGTTCGTCCTCGGTGCGGAGGCCAACGGCGAGGATCGCGGCGATCATGACGGCCAGGGCGATCAGGACGAGGGGATCGTGTTGGAGCAGAGTCATTTCGGGGTCTCCGGGATGAGGTCGCGAACCGGCGGCCGGGGCTGTCTCGTGCGCTGGCCATCGACGGCCTCGGTCACGAGATCAGCCCAGCGGGTGGCGAGGTAGCCGACGTGCGACCACGCTCGGTGGAGTTCGTCGGCGGTGTGTTCGGCGCCGAGGACGAGTTCGGCGGCGACGTGTGCGGCGGCCATGCCGTCGACCGCCCGGCCGTAGCCGGTCGCCTGCGACCAGGGTTGGCGCGGTTGGATGTGCACGGCCACCCAGTCATCGATCAGAGTGCACAGTGCGCCGCGACGGCCGTCGATCCGGGTTTGTGTGGCGGGGTCGATGATTCGGGTCCGGTGCAGATGAGCCAGTGCGTGTGCCCACCGCAGCACGAGGTGGTCGCCGGGCTGATGTCCGGCGGCGCCGCGGAACGCGGCCGAAAGCTCACGCCATCCAGGAAGCGTCGGCCGGGAACCGTAACCGGCCGCCCGAACGATGTCCTCCGACATTGCCGCTCAGCCCAAAATCGTCGAGACGCGGGAGAGCGCGGCCAGATACTGGCGGCAGCGCGGGCCGTGCTCGGCGTGCTGCGACAGCACCAGCGCAGCGCGCTCGCGGTCCATGACGATCGGCGGACTTGCGCAGTCCCCGTGTTCGGTTTCCCACTGCTGTATGCGGTTCATCAGCGACGACATTTCGTGCCTCTCCCCTGCGATGGTTAGGGCACACCGGCACCGGTCCGACCGCGCCGAGCCATGAGCCCTACACGACGTCCCGTGCGGCCGGTTCACGTATCCGAGACGAGATAGAGGAAACGCCTGCGGTCCGGCACCGGTGTGCAGATCCAGGCAACCGCGTGGTCGTCGTTCTAGGTAAGGCGCGCATGTCAGGCAAGTGTGTGCACAGGGGGTGTGTACGAGAGGGCAATTCTGGCCAGCCAGCAGATCTGCGTGCCAGACTCCGAGGTATGGGACGCCAGCCCAAGCAACCCAACCGGCAGTTGGCTGAGCTCATCGAGGAAACTCGGCTCAGCCGAAAAGGACTCGCGCGCAGGGTGGTGGAGCGCGGCCGTGCCGTGGGCATCGAACTCGGATACGACCACACCGCAGTAGGCCGATGGGTCGCCGGTGAACAACCCAATCCCCCAGGGCCACAGCTCATCGCCGAGGTGCTGACTGAAGTCGCCGGACGCCGCGTCACCCCAGCCGACTGCGGAATGGTGAGCAGTCCGGTACCAGCCGACCTGGGATTGGAGTTCTCGTTGAGCCTCGCAGAGGCAACCGCCGCTGCGACCGCACTATGGAGGAGTGATGTGGAGCGCCGCCGCTTCCTCGTCGGAGCGTCCTACGCCGTGGCTGTCTACCCGGCCGCGTCGATGCGCTGGCTGACAATGCCCGGCCCAGAACACCCTATGTCCGGCAAGGGCTTTCGACGCATCGGGCAGGCCGATGTCGACGCGGTGCGCACGATGTCCGCAGCGTTCCGCGACTTGGACAACCGGGTGGGCGGCGGCAAAGTCCGTTCGACCATTGTCCACTACCTTCACACCTCAGTGGCTCCCCTGCTGCACGGCAGCTATCCGGAGCCGATCGGCCGCCAGCTGTTCGCTACCGCGTCCGAGCTCACCAAACTCGCGGGCTGGGCCGCCTACGACCTCGAGGAGCACGGTCTGGCGCAGCGGTATCTGATCCAGGCCCTGCGAATGTCCCGAGCCGCCGGAGACGCCGCTCTCGGCGCCGAAATTCTCGCGGCGATGAGCCACCAGGCCACCTATGTCGGTCGCCCCGGGGACGCTGTCGACCTAGCGCGCGCGGCCCAGATCGCCGCGCGCACAGCAGGATTGGGAGCACTCGAATCCGAGTGCCACATGGTGGAGGCTCATGGGCACGCCGCACGATCGGACAGCTCGCTCTGCGCGAGCTCGCTCAATGCCGCCGAGCGGGCGTTCGGTCGCGTCGACAGTGCTCGGCCGCCGTGGCTCGACTACTTCGACGAAGCCTATCTGTCGGCAAAGACTGCACACTGCTTCCGCGACCTGGGTGACCATGCCAGGACGGCGCATTTCGCCGAGCAGTCGCTGGACATGTCCGAGGGTTACACCCGGGGTCGCTCGTTCAATCTATGTCTGCTGGCCTCCGCCCGCGCCGACGAAGACCCGCATGAAGCTGTGCGCATCGGCTCCGAAGCCTTGGCGATCGCGGCCGGGCTGGAATCCCAGCGCATCCTCGCTTATCTGCGAGAGCTGCGACATCGGCTCATGCCGTACGAGGAGTTGCCCGACGTTGCCCACTTCCGCGAGCAGGTACTTGCCGCCGCTACAGGAGCAGACTGAGGGCCCGGTACACCGCAACGACAGTAGCCGCTCCGACGATCTCGCCGCGTTCGATCATCCGCGCCGCCTCCTCCAGCGGAATCCAGCGGATATCCTCGGCCTCGTTGATATCTGGATGCGTGTCGGTCAAGTCGGCACCGCGGGCAAGATAGATCTCCTGCGGGTGGTCCAGCGTGCCGATGGCGGGTTGGTAGGTGACGAGGCGTTCCATGGTCCGCGGGCGCCAGCCCGTCTCTTCTTCGACCTCGCGGGCCGCGGCGAAGGCGACGTCCTCGGCATGGTCGACATAGCCGCCCGGCAACTCCCATACCCATCGGTCGATGATGAACCGGTGCCGGTATACCAGCAGGACCTCGCGATTCTCGTTGAGGACCAGCGTCATCGCGCACCGCGGCATCCGCGCAACGTATTGGGTGAACTTCACGCCGTCGGGCAGCTCGACGTCCACGGTCGAGAGGCGAATGTGCCGGTTCTCGTCCACCACGGTTTCGCCGTGGATTGTCCACTGGGTACGACTCACACTTCGACCGTAACGAATCTCGTTCGTGGACGGAGCTCGGGCGGCTCGACGCACAGAATGCGATTGGTCGACGTGACCCAGCTCGGCGACGTTGCCGTGCTGCGCTACCACCCCAAGGAGAACCAGGGACAGCACCGGATCATCACCACTGGATGAATCGAGCCGTCGAGCTCGCGCGCTTGTGCCCGGTGGTCGAGGGCGCGTTCTCGGTCGGCGCGGTGATCGTAGCCGGCGACAAGGTCACCGTGAGAAAGAATGCCAAACCCGTTGGTTCACATCGTAAGTCACGGTGCGATCAACACGTTCTGGAAGCTGGTGACCGAGTCGCCACCGTCCGGCCACTGCGGACAGGTCGACGGTTACCGAATCGTCCGACACGGTACCGAGGCGTCCGACCCAGCACGGGCTTTGCTCGATGAGGGTTTCCGCTATCGCGTCATCGGGATCCGGTACGTCGACCGGCGATTCGTCGACCAACGCGGAGCCGACCAGCAGGGCCATCAGGCGGCCGAGAATCGCTGGGGGCACTACCGAGTTCGTCGACTCGACAGTGACGTAGCAGTCGTCGTGTCCAGAGAACCAGACCCGCGAACCAACCATCTCGAGTAAGGCCGGTTCGTCGAGGTTCATTGTGCCCATAGTCAGGGCGATCTCATCTACTTGTTCGGGCGTCGGCGCACCTGGCACGTCAACCCACGCCAGCTCGTACGGCGACCAGTCGGTGAGAAACCGACGCAGATCGTCCCTACGAATCACCAACACCTCCTCGCTCAGACCGACGACACCAGATGCCAGCCCGTCGAGGCGGTGAGTCTCGTGACCGATGCCCTGCGCTGCCGCGATCGCCGACGACGGCCACTGGCGATACTCCCGACACTGTTCACAGCGAACGCGCCATACGGCCCGATCTCGACCACCATCGCCTCCTCGGTGCACAGTCTTCCCGCCGACCGGCTCTCTGTCATCGAACCCGGCAGCGCACCGCATCCCGAACCGAAATTCACGCGACAGACGCACCCGCGTCGTAACCCGTTCCGGTTCGCATGACAGTCATCTGAGGGAGGGCGCGGCGCCGGGTCGGCAGGGACGCGCGTCCACCGAGTGTTAGTTGCCACTCAGTTGCTAACAGTTCGGCCCTCGCCGACGACAGCCCTTGCGGCCGACCGCCACTCATTCGACAGGAGCAGGACAGATGACGACCCGATCGGCGCGGTGCACGCGCTCGCTCCGAGCGATTGCCGCGCAGTACGTCGCAGCGCTGGTCGCGCTGCTGGCGACGGTCGTCTTCAGCTATCTGCTGCTGCATGCACCGCAGCCCGCGCGCACCGCGGAAGTTCCGCACTCGAGCGTCACCCAGCACTCACGCTGAACATAACTAGACCGGTCGTCATAGTTCGAGGTACCGTGACCTCGTGTCCCCACGAACCGACTCGCGGCAGCGCTTCCTCGACGCCGCCGCCGACCTCTTCCATACCAAGGGCTATCACGCCACCGGCCTCAATCAGCTGGTCAGCGCGGGCGGCGCCCCGAAGGGGTCGCTGTACTTCCACTTCCCCGGCGGGAAGGAGCAGCTCACGGCGGAGGCGCTGACCCAATCCAGCGCGCAAGTGCGCGACATCCTGCGCGCACTGCTCGCCGAGGGCGATACCGACGCGGTGTTCGCCGCCTTGGAGCAGAACCTGATCGACTCCGATTACCAGCGCGGCTGCCCGCTGGCGACGGTCGCGCTGGACGCCGCCGCCGAGAGTGAACCGATCCGGCAGGCCTGCGTCGCCGGATTCGACTCGTGGCGAGCGGCGATCGACGAGTTCCTGCGAGACAAGGGCGTCGACGAGGACCGCGCAGCGCCGCTTTCGGTCGTCGCGCTGAGCATGCTCGAGGGCGCACTGCTGCTCACCAAGACCCAGCGCGACCTCGCCCCGTTGCGCACCGTCGCCGACCACCTCCGCACCACCATCGAACAGGAGCTCTCCTGATGCGCATCCATCACCTCGACTGCGGCACCATGCGCCCCTTCGGCGGGAAGCTGCTCGACGGCGCGCCCGGCCTGCTGCGCCGGGCCGAAATGGTCTGCCACTGCTTGCTTCTCGAACTCGATGATCGGCTCGTCCTCATCGAGACCGGGATGGGCGAGCAGAGCGTGCTCCGCCCGCGCGAATGGCTCGGCCGCCGCTTCATCAACCTCACCCGTCCGGTCTTCGACCTCGAGCGGACCGCGGTGCGACAGGTGGAGGCGCTCGGCTTCCGCCGTGAGGACGTGCGCGACATCGTGCTCACCCACCTCGACCTGGATCACGCGGGCGGCCTCGCCGACTTCCCGCACGCCACCGTGCACGTCTATGACGAAGAGCTGCGCGCCTTCCGCGGCGCACACACCGCGCAGGAGCGATTCCGTTACCGCGCGGCACAATTCGAGCACGGACCGAAGTGGCAGTCCTACGCCGATCACGGCGAGCAGTGGTTCGGCTTCGAGGCCGTCCGCGAACTGGCCGGACTGCCGCCGAGCCTGCTGCTGGTGCCACTGGCCGGGCACACCCGAGGTCACGCGGGCGTCGCCGTCGACACCGGTGACGGCTGGCTGCTGGCCGCGGGCGACGCGTATTTCCACCCCGGCCAATTGGATCTCGCCCATCCGCACCAACCGCTCGGCGTCACGCTGTTCGAGCGCAGCGTCGAGACCCTCGGCGGGCCGCGGCGCGAGAACCAGCAGCGCCTGCGCGATCTGCTCCGCGACCACGGCGCGCAGGTGCGGATCTTCTCCGCGCACAACGCCGCCGAGCTGCACGCGTTCCAGCGCGTATCCGCCTGAAACCCTTGACCGCTCAACCCTTCCCGCTTAACTTGCAATATGTAAGTTAAGCGGGAAGGGTGCGGCCATGGACGATCCGCGGCGCTATGTGGTCATCGGCGGAGGACTGGCGGGGCTCGCGTCCGCGGTCTGGCTGGCCGAAGCAGGGAAACGGGTCACGCTCCTGGAGCGCCGCGGACGGCTCGGCGGGCGCACCCACGCCATGCGCGTCGATGCCGTCGACGATCCGCCCGACAACGGCCAGCACGTGATCGCCAGCGGCTACGAGCATTTGTTCCGCTATCTCACCAGCGTCGGCACCCGCGAATTCGTCGCCTTCCCGCACCGGGCCACGCTGCGCTGGCCGGACGGACGCGCGGCGAGCATGTCCACCAACGGATTCGGGGCGCTGCGCACCTTCCTGGGCGCGCATCCCGACGCGAGCCCCCTGGATCGGCTGCGCGCGGCCCGCGCCACGCTGCGCCTCGGGTGGCAATGTCTGCGCCAGCCGACGGATCTGGCCGATCTCACCACCGAACAGTGGTTCCAGCGGGTCGGCATGCCCGCGACAGCCCGTGAGGCGCTGTGGGATTGGCTGGCGCTCGGCATCGCCGCAGAACCGGTGCAGCGAGAGTCGGCGAAGGTGTTCGCCGACGTGCTGGCGACCGGCATCCGGCTCGGCGTCCGGCACCGCCGCGCGGTCACCATCGGCTACCCGACGACTGACCTCGACACGCTGTATGTCGCTGGGGCACAACGGGTTTTCCAGCGACACGGGGTGGATGTCAGGCATCGCGCCGTGGCGCGGCGCATCCACATCGCCGATGGCAAGGTGACCGGCGTCGCGCTGGCCGACGGCTCGGTGCTGCCCGCCGACGCGGTGGTCTGCGCGGTGCCCAACTCCTCGATCGCGGGCCTGCTCGACGATCTGCCGGAGCACGCCGAAATCTACGCCGCGGCAGACAAACTCGGCTACACGCCGATCGTGAGCACCAACCTCTACCTGGACCGTCCGCTCGGCACGACGGCCGAGTTCGAGGCGCTGATCGGCGGCACCGGCGTCATCGACGAAGTCTTCGATCGTCAGCTGATGACCGGGCGGAGCACCGACAAGGCCTGGTTGTACTGCCTCACCACAAGCGGCGCCTACGAGCAGATCCACAAGACCAACGACGAGATCGTCGCCGAACAAATCGACCTGCTGCGCCGCTACTACCCTGCGGCGGCCTCGGCCCGCGTCGTGCGGGCCCACGTGGTGCGCATGCCGAAGGCGACCTTCTCACAGGTGCTCGGCACCCACGGGCTGCGACCCGAGCAGCGCACCTCGGTTCCCACCCTCGCGCTGGCGGGCGACTGGACCGCCACCGACTGGTCGGCGACCATGGAGAGCGCGGTGCAGAGTGCGGCCAAGGCGGTGGATCTCCTGCTTGCGCTACCGTCTGTGCCGTGACCACGGAGCGAGCCTCCCGCGCGCCGAAGCGGCGCATGTCCGCGGCCGATCGACGCGCCCAACTCCTGGACGTGGCCCGCGATATCGCCGCGGCCGAGGGATTCGGCGCCGTGAGCATCGAGCGCGTCGCCCGCACCGCCGACGTCGCCCGTGCGCTGGTCTATCAGCAGTTCACCGATCTGCCCGGGCTCATGTCCGCACTGCTGGACAGGGAGACCGCGATCGCGCTGGCAGGCGTGCGCAGCGTGGACTGGGTCGGCACCGCCGACGACGTCGACCAGGTCGGCCGCGGAGTACTGGCCTACTTGCACGCCGCGCCGACCAGCTGGCGGATCATGCTCAGCCCGCCCGACGGCGGCCCGCCCGAACTGCGCGACCGGCTCGAGACGGGTCGCGCCTACGCGCGAGCCATCGGCGCGCGGCACCTCTCCCGCTACGCCGGGGTCACCGTCGATCCGAACGGCGCGACGGAACGAATCATGCTGGCCGCCATCGAGGAACTGGCCCGCCTGCATCTCACCGACCCGGTCGCCCATCCGGACGAGCTCGTCCTGCGCTACCTGCGCTCGCTGGTGGACTGGGCGGTCGGCGTCGAGTCGGCGCTCGATCGAACCTGAGCGGGCTGTTCAGCCGTCGGTGGGCACCGGCTCCAGGATCTGCGCGCGCGGCTCGGGCGCGGCGGCCCGCAGTGCGTCGGCCGCGGCGTCGTCCGGCTGGGTCTGCGAGTGGATCTCGGCATCGACCCTGGCCTGATAGGTCCTGATCTCGCGGTCGATCTCGGCCTCGTCCCAGCCGAGCACCGGCGCCACCAGCCGGGCCACCTGTTCGGCGCAGTGCGCGCCGCGGTGCGAGTACTCGATGGAGATCCTGGTGCGCCGGGCCAGAATGTCGTCCAGGTGCAGCGCGCCCTCGGCCGCCGCCGCGTACACCGCCTCCACCTGGAGATACGAGGGCGCCTCGGTGATCGGCTGCAACAGCTCCGGCTTGCCCGCGGCCATCGCCATCACCTCGTCGATGAGCGACCCGTAGCGGTCGAGCAGGTGCTTGACGCGGTACGGGTGCACGCCGTACGCCTCGGCCAGCTGCACGGTTTGATTGACCAGCGCGAAATAGCCGTCCGCGCCGAGCAGCGGCACCTTCTCGGTGATCGACGGCGAGACCCGCGCCGGAATGTCCTGTGCCGCTTCGTCCATCGCGTCGTAGGCCATCACCCGGTAGGTGGTGTACTTGCCGCCCGCGATGGCGACCAGACCCGGCGCGATCCGGGCGACGGCGTGCTCCCTGGAGAGCTTGGAGGTGGAATCGCTCTCACCTGCCAGCAGCGGCCGCAGGCCCGCGTAGACGCCGGTGATGTCGTCGCTCGTCAGCGGGGTGACGAGCACCTGATTCACCCGGTCGAGCAGGTAGTCGATGTCGGCTTTGGTGGCGGCCGGGTGCGCCAGGTCCAGATTCCAGTCGGTGTCGGTGGTGCCGATGATCCAGAACGCGCCCCACGGGATGACGAAGAGCACCGAGGTGGCCGTGCGCAGGATGATCGCGGTGTCGCTGACGATCCGGTCGCGCGGCACCACGATGTGCACGCCCTTGGAGGCGCGCACGTGGAACCGGCCGCGGTTGTGCGAGAGCGCCTGGACCTCGTCGGTCCACACGCCGGTCGCGTTGATGACGACGTGCCCCCGCGCCTCGCCGGAACGCCCGTCCTCGGTGTCGCGGAACCGCACGCCGACGATCCGATCCGACTCCCGCAGGAATCCGACGACCTGGGTGGAGGTGCGGATGACCGCGCCGTAGTGCGCGGCCGTGCGCGCCACCATCATGGTGTGGCGGGCGTCGTCGACGACCGTGTCGTAGTAGCCGACGCCGCCGATCAAAGAGTCGTGCCGCAGACCGGGCGCCAGCCGCAGCGCGCCCGCCCGCGTCAGATGATGCTGTCCGGGAACGGATTTCGCGCCGCCCATGGTGTCGTAGAGCATCAGACCCGAGGCGACGTACGGCCGCTCCCACACCCGGCGGGTCAGCGGATAGAGGAAGCGAAGCGGCTTCACCAGGTGCGGCGCCAGCCTGGCCAGCGCCAGCTCTCGCTCCCGCAGCGCCTCGCGCACCAGCCCGAACTCCAGCTGCTCCAGATACCGCAGCCCGCCGTGGAACATCTTCGACGACCGGCTCGAGGTGCCCGAGGCCAGATCCCGCGCCTCCACCAGCGCGACCGAGAGACCGCGGGTCGCCGCGTCGAGCGCGATGCCCGCACCGACCACACCGCCACCGATGACGATCACGTCGAAGTGTTCCTTGCCCAATCGCTGCCAGGCCGTATGGCGCTGCTCCGGGCCGAGGAACTGCGATTCCGGTTTCATGGTCATGCTCGACTCCTCCAGCCGACGCGCCTGCGTCGGACGTTTGGGTCTTCACGGGCACCGATCGAGCTGTTCTCGTACAGGCTATGCGAATCGCCGCGCCGAGCGCCGCCCGCCGCGGCTCCGTGTGTCGTGCGGAACTACTCGTCGGTAACCACCTCAGCCTAATCCCGCGGCGATCATGCCGCGATGTGATACCGAGCCCGCTGGTCGTTTAGTAGCCTGCTGCAATGCGTCGCTATGTGGCCGCCATCGATCAGGGCACGACATCGAGCAGGTGCATCGTCTTCGACCGGCATGGCCGCGTCGTCGGGGTGGCCCAGCGCGAACACGAGCAGCTCTTCCCGCGGCCGGGCTGGGTCGAGCACGATGCCGAAACGATATGGCGCAATACCGAATTCGTGATCGGCGAGGTGCTGGAGCGCAACGGTCTCGACGCAGGCGACATCGCCGCCGTCGGCGTGACCAATCAGCGCGAGACCACCGTGGTCTGGGACCGCGCCACCGGCAAGCCGATTCACCACGCCATCGTCTGGCAGGACACGCGCACCGATCGGCTCGTCACCGAACTCGGCGGCGAGGCGGGCCCGACCCGCTATCAGGACCGCACCGGACTGCCGCTGTCCACCTACTTCGCGGGCCCCAAGCTGCGCTGGATCCTCGACCACGAACCGGGGGCGCAGGAGCGCGCCGAGGCGGGCGAGCTCTGCTTCGGCACCATCGACAGCTGGGTGCTGTGGAACCTGACCGGACGACACATCACCGACGTCACCAACGCCTCCCGCACCATGCTCATGGATCTGCGCACCCTGCAATGGGATTCGGAGATCTGCGCGGAATTCCGGGTACCCGAGGCGATGCTGCCGGAGATCCGCAGTTCCTCGGAGGTGTACGGCGAGATCGGCTCCGGACCGCTGCGCGGCGTGCCGGTCGCGGGCATCCTCGGCGATCAGCAGGCCGCCACCTTCGGCCAGGCCTGCCTCGTCCCCGGCGAGGCCAAGAACACCTACGGGACAGGCAATTTCATGCTGCTCAACACCGGAACCACCCCGGTGTTCAGCAAGCACGGGCTGCTCACCACGGTCTGCTACCGGCTCGGTGACCAGCCCGCGGTCTACGCCTTGGAAGGCTCCATCGCGGTGACCGGGTCACTGGTGCAGTGGTTCCGAGACAATCTCGGCATCATCGACTCCGCCGAGGAGATCGAGCAACTGGCGGGCAGCGTCGAGGACAACGGCGGCGCCTACATCGTGCCCGCGTTCTCCGGGCTGTTCGCCCCGCGCTGGCGGCCCGACGCCCGCGGCGTGATCGCCGGGCTGACCCGCTTCGTCAACAAGGCGCACCTGGCGCGAGCGGTTCTCGAATCCACCGCGTTCCAGACCATGGAGGTGGTCGACGCGATGCGCGCCGACGCCGAATCCCAGCGGCTCGATCTGGAACTGACCATGCTGAAGGTCGACGGCGGCATGACCGGCAACGACCTGCTCATGCAGTTCCAGTCCGACATCCTGGACGTCCCCGTGGTCCGGCCGGTCGTCACCGAGACCACCGCGCTCGGCGCGGCCTACGCCGCGGGCCTTGCCGTCGGCTACTGGTCCGGCACCGACGACATCCGCGCCAACTGGGCCGCCGACACCACCTGGCAGCCGAACATGAGCGCCGAGGACCGCGAGCAGCACATCGCTGCGTGGAACAAGGCCGTCGAACGCACCTACAACTGGGTCGACTGACGCGTTATCCGGCGTGCGCCGTGGCCAGCCGGTCGACCGCCTGCTCGAGCACGGCCGCGTCGGACGTGGTGAAACACATGCGCATCGAGTTGCGGTAGCCGTTCTCGACGGCGAACGCGGCGCCGGGCACGTACGCGACGCCGGCGTCCAGGGCGCGCGGCAGCAGCAGCCCGGTGTCGGTGCCGTCGGTGAAGTCGGCCCAGACGAACATGCCGCCCGCGGCGTCGGTGCAGACGACGCGGTCACCGAAGCGGGTGCGCACGGCGTGCACCAGGGCCTTGGCCCGCTCGCCGTAGGCGCCACGGACGTGGTCGACGTGGGAGGTCAGCCAGTCCCGGTCCGCCAAGAGCTCCGCCGCGATCTGCTGGGTGAGCGCCGAACCACACAGATCCGCACCCTGTTTCAGCAGTTCCACCGCGCGGCACACCGCATCGGGGGCGACCATCCAGCCGACCCGCAGGCTCGGCGACAGGATCTTGGACGCGCTGGAGAGCCGAATCACGTTGGGCGAGTAGGTCGCCACCGGTTCCGGGGCGGGCTGGTCGAACCAGAGTTCGCCGTACGGGTCGTCCTCGATCACCCAGAAGCCTTGCGCCTCGGCGAGTTCGGCGAGTTCGCGGCGGCGAGCGGGGCTCATGGTCACCCCGCCCGGGTTGTGGAAGTTGCTCACCGTGTGCACCACCGCGGGCCGTTCGCCGCGCGCGAGCAACTCGCGCAGCACGTCGACGCGCATACCCTCGCCGTCCAGCGGGACCGCGACGATGCGCGCACCGGCGGCGCGGAAGACCTGGAGCGCTCCCACATACGCCGGGTCCTCGACGACCACCAGCGCGCCTGGATCGAGCAGCACCTCGGCCAGTAGCGACAGCGCCTGCTGCGAACCGTGCGTCACGAACACCTCGGCGAGCGGCACCCGGCGCCCGAGGCGGCCGGACTCGCGCTCGGCGAGCACGTCGCGCAGCGGGGCCCACCCGGGCGATTCGGTGTATTGGAGGCAGCCGGGGCCGCGCAGCGCCGCCTCGGCGGCCGTCGCGATGCGCTCGCGCGGCATCAGCTCCGCGTCCGGTAGTCCGCCCGCGAGGCTGACCACCTCGGCCCGCGCGGTCAGTTTGAGCAGGTCACGAATCGCCGAGCTCTTCAGTCCGCCGAGCTTGCCTGCCAGCGGTAGAACAGTCGGCGACATGGAAACCTCCCAGGGGAACGCCACGGTACGCGATACCCCACTGTCGCACACCGCTACCAGAATGTGAAATTGTTGTCTCAAATAATGAGACTTTTACGGGCGCTCCTTGATGGACGAGACCAAGGTCTTGCCGTCCTTCTCCACCGTGATCACGGTCTGCTTGTAGACGATCGTCGAGCCGTCCGGTCGATGCTCGCGCAGGTCCACCTCGTAGGTGCCCGGCGCGACCTCGAACATCCACAGGCAGTGCGTCGTCCCCTTCGGGATCTGCTCATCGATGGCCTTCTGGATGACCTCGCCGGTCGAGATGTTCGCCGCGTCCGGCGCGACGAACTTGCGCACCCGTTCACCGCTGCGCTCGACGTAGAAGGCGTACTGGAAGCCGAGGATGGCGTCCGGACCGGTGTCGGTGCTGCCCGCGCCGTTGCCACGGGTCATGTTGCCGTCGCGCGCGGGCGGGCAGCCGCCCGCGGCGCTCGTCGCGGGCGGCGGCGTGGCGGTCGTGCCTTCGTCACCGCCCCCGTTGACCGCGACGATGGTCACGACGAGACCGATCAGCACGGCGAGCGCGGCCGCGACACCCAGCACGATCCAGCGGGTGTTGCCGCCGCCGGAGCTGGGGGAGGACGCGACGGGCGAGCTGGGCGCGAGCCGCTTGGCGATCGGATCGTCGGCCCAGGACAGCCCGGAGTCGGACTTGCGCGGCTCCTGCGGCGGCTTGGGCACCTCGCCGGATTCGCTCGCGCTGTTCCACCAGCGTTCGGACGCCCCGCCCGCCGGCGCGACGGTGTGCCGGACGGTCGCATCGGAGGACACGTCCCGTTCGAAGTCGGGCGCGGGGCGAGACTGCGATGCGGGACGAGCCTGCGGCACGGGGGGGTTGTCCGGGAAGACCGTGGTGTCGGGCGCGCGATACTGCGGCGGCGCCGGCGGGACCGACGGCGCCTCGGCGGCGGGTCGCCAACCCACATCCGGATGATCGCCCGCGGGCTCCGGCCACTGCGGACCGACCTCGCCCAGCTGCGGACCGCCGAACTCGCTCACCGGCGGACCGAAACCGCCGCCGCCGACCGGCGGACCGAAATCTCCGACCGGCGGACCGAAATCTCCGACCGGCGGGCCGAAATCGCTCAGCGGCGGACCGAATTGCGACCCGGGCTGGTCGGCTTCGTTGTCCTTCGCGTCACCCTCGGAGCCCACACCCAATCCTTTCCACAGAACACACGGGTGGGGCGGTCGCGAACGACCGCCCCACCCGCTGAACAGCTCGTGTCAGTACTGGAACGAGCCACCCCACTGCGTGGTCACGCCAGCCACGTCGACCGTCTGCGGAGCCAAGTCGCCCGGCGGAACAATCGGCGGAAGTTTAACCTGCGCCGCGGCTTCCAGCGCGGCGGCGCCACCCGGCTGAGCGGCGATCCACTGCTCGACCGACGCCTTGGCCAGGTTCACCTGGGTGGTGTCGAGCACGAAGGAGTTGGTGTTGGGCGCGAGACCCTCGCCACCGGTGTAGCTGGTGACCTTGATCGTGTTGACGTCGATGAACTCGACCGACACACCGGCCTCGCCCTTACCGGTCGGGGTGTTGTAGCCGACGGTGCCGACGTAACCGGCCTCGTTCCGGAAGTGGTGAGTGTTGGCCACGTAACCGGGCAGCACGGCGCCGCCGTCAATGTTGGCGCCGAATTCCTGGTGCGGGCCGCTCATCTCGACGACCGGGGCGGCGGGCGCGGACTGCAGGCGCGGGGCCTCCCAGCGCGGCTGCTGCACCAGCGTCTCCGACTCGGACGGCGTGGCGGAGCGCGGCCGTTCCGGCTGCGCGGCGCGCGCGTCGGCGTCGCCGCCCGGCTGGGCGCCGTTCTCGCCGCCCGGCCGCGTGCCGCCCGGCTGTCCCGGCTTCGGGTCGTTCGACTCGGTGCCGGGAACGACGACGGGCTGCACGGGCTCGACCTGCCCCGGCACCGGCAACGGCGCGACACGCGGGGTGGTGACACCCGGCTGGGTCGGCGCGGCTAGTTTCGGGTCCTTCTTCGGATCCGGCATCACCTGGTCCGGATCGGGGGTGGTGACACCCGGCTGGCTCGGAGTCGGTTTCGTCTCCGGCTTGTTCGGGTCCGCCTGTTCCGGCTTGCCCGGCTGCGGCTGAGTGGTCTCCGGAGTGTTCTCGGCCTGCGGCGTCTCGGTGCCCGGTTGGACCGGAGCCGGTGTGGTCGGTGTGCTCGGATCGTTCGGAACTGCCCCCGCCGGCGCCGCGAACAATGTAGCCACAGCGGCCGCGGTGGCCAGTGGCAACGATGTGCTAGCCATCGCTCGCTGCGCCCGACTCGGCTTACGATGTTTCACTTTTCGCCAATCCCTTTCCCGGGTGCGATCGAATCGACCGCACTCAGTTGTCCCTGGAGAGACGCGCGCGATCGCCGAACGTCCCGAGGGCCGTTCGCTGTTCGGCTTCGGAAAGGACCTTCCCCCCACACCAGAACCACGCGACCGCCCGCCGATCGCATCTCTGCGGGCAGTCAACCACAGTTGTGCCGTGCAGGCAACGCAGTGAAATCCCCGAGCCGACAACGTCACTCGACGCGTCGGCCGTCAGCGCCGCGAGAACCGGCCCGCGGCGCGTCAATCCAGGTCGTCGTGGCGCATGAGCAGGCGAGCGGCCTCGGTGACCGAACCGGTCAGCGACGGGTAGACCGAGAAGGTCTGGGCGAGATCGTTGACCGTCAGGTTGTTCTGCACCGCGAGGGCGATCGGCAGGATCAGCTCGGAGGCGATCGGCGCGACCACGACGCCGCCGATCACCACACCGGTGGCCGGGCGGCAGAAGATCTTGACGAAACCGCGGCGCAGTCCCGACATCTTGGCCCGCGGATTGGTGTTCAGCGGCAGCATCACGGTGCGCGCGGGCACCTCGCCGTTGTCGATCGCGTTCTGGCTGACGCCGACCGTGGCGATTTCCGGCCTGGTGAAAACGGCCGAGGCGACGGTCTTGAGCCGGATCGGGCTGACGCCCTCGCCCAGCGCGTGATACATCGCGATGCGCCCCTGCATGGCGGCCACCGAGGCCAGCGGGAGCAGGCCGGTGCAGTCACCCGCGGCGTAGATGCCGGACACCGAAGTGCGCGAGACACGATCGACCCGCAGGTAGCCGCCGCGATCGAGCTCGACACCCGCCTCCTTCAGGCCGAGGTCCTCGGTGTTCGGTGTGGAACCGACGGTCATCAGCGCGTGCGTGCCCGCGACGGTGCGGCCGTCGGAAAGCTTGACCACGATGCCTTCCGCGGTGCGCTCGACGGCGTCGGCTCTGGCGTGCTTCACCAGCTCGACGCCGCGCTCGGCCAGCGCCTCCTCGAGCACGAGGGCGGCATCGGCATCCTCGTGCGGCAGCACCCGGTCGCGGCTGGACACCAGCTTCACCCGGACGCCCAATTCCGTGTAGGCGGAGACGAATTCGGCGCCGGTCACACCGGAACCGACCACCACCAGCGTCTCCGGCAGCTCGCGCAGGTCGTAGAGCTGACGCCAGTTCAGGATGCGCTCGCCGTCGGGTTCGGCGCCGGGCAGCACGCGCGGGCTCGCTCCGGTGGCGATCAGCACCACCTCGGCCTCGATCGTCCGTTCGCGCTCGCGGCCCGCCTCGAGCTTCACCAGCACTCGGTGCGGCGCCCGCCCTCCCCCGTTTTCGGCCACCCGCGCGCAGCCGGAGAGCACGGTCACGCCCGCGGACTGCAACTTGGACCTGATGTCGGAGGACTGGGCCAGCGCCAGCGCCTTGACGCGCGCGTTCACCTCGGGCAGCTGGACGCCCGCCTGGCTCGGGTCGAGCGTGATTCCGAGGTCCCTGGCCCGGCGCAGATCGGTGCGCACCCCGGTCGAGGCGATGAAGGTCTTGGAGGGGACACAGTCCCACAACACACACGCGCCACCGATACCGTCGCGGTCGATCAGTGTCACGTCCGCGCCGTGCTGGGCCGCGACGAGGGCCGCCTCATAGCCGGCCGGTCCGCCACCGATGATCGCAATGCGGGTCATGGATACCTCCGCTCGAGCTGTGGACCGGGATCTCCGGTACCTGGCTAACGTTAGTGGTCGGGCCCTTGTCGGTCGCGCCACACCTGGCCGTTGCGCCGCGAACACGGCGCCATGTGGGCGGGATAGCGGCGATCCGGCGACATCATTGGCTACCCTTTGCAGGTGCCGATCTACGCCGCCTACGGGTCCAACATGGACTCGACCCAAATGCTCGAGCGCTGTCCGCACTCCCCCATGTCCGGAACCGGGTGGCTGGAGGGCTGGCGACTGACCTTCGCCGGCGACGACATCGGGTGGGAAGGGCCGCTGGCGACGGTCGTCGAGGAACCGGGCTCGCGGGTGTTCGTCGTGCTCTACGACGTCTCGCCGGAGGACGAACAACTCCTCGACCGCTGGGAGGGCTCGGACTTCGGCATCCACAAGAAGATCCGGCTGCGCGTCACGCCGAGTCCGGGCAGCGGGACCGAGCCGCGACTGGCCTGGCTGTACGTACTCGACGCCTACGAGGGCGGCCTGCCCTCGGCGCGCTACCTCGGCGTGATGGCGGACGCGGCCGAAAAGGCAGGCGCGCCGGAGGAATACGTACACGCGCTACGCACCAGGAACAGCCGCAACGTGGGACCGGGCAACTACTCGACCTGAGACGACGAACCCCCGCCGCCGGGCGCTCACCCGGGCGGCGGGGTTCTTTCGTTTCGGGTTACTCGGCGCTGTGTGAAACTCAGCTCGGCTGCTGCTGGAGCACGATGTTCGACAACACCCGCACGCCCACCGCGAGCGCGCGCTCGTCGAGGTCGAAGGTCGGCTGGTGCAGGTCGAGCTGCTCGCCGTGGCCGGACCAGACGCCGAGACGCGCCATCGCGCCCGGCACCTCCTCCAGGTACCAGGAGAAGTCCTCGCCGCCGCCGGACTGGATGGTGTCGGCCAGCGCGTCGGGGCCGAGCGCGCGAATCGCGTCCTCGAAGATCCTGGTCGAGTGCTCGTCGTTGACCACGGGCGGCACGCCGCGGCGATAGTTGAGCTGGTATCGCACCCCGGTCGGCGCGAGCAGCCCGTCGACGATCTCGTGCACCATCGGTTCGAGCAGCGACCACGTCGCGTGGTCGCCGGTGCGGACGGTGCCGGTGAGCATGCCCGTCTGGGGTATGGCGTTCGGCGCCTTGCCCGCCGACACCGCGCCCCACACCATCACGGTGCTGGTCCGCGGGTCGATGCGGCGGCTGAGCAGGCCGGGCAGGCCGGTGATCACGGTGCCGATGGCGTAGACGAGGTCGCTGGTCAGGTGCGGCCGCGAGGTGTGGCCACCCGGCGAGTCCAGCACCAGCTCGATGGTGTCGGCCGCCGAGGTGATCGCGCCGACGCGAATGCCGACGCGGCCGACCTCCAGGCGCGGATCGCAGTGCAGCGCGAAGATCCGGTCCACACCCTCCATCACACCCGCGGCGACCAGGTCGATCGCGCCGCCCGGCATCACTTCCTCGGCGGGCTGGAAGACCAGCCGCACGCCGACCGGCAGGTCGGGCACCTCCACGAGCGCCAGCGCGGTGCCGAGCAGGATCGTGGTGTGCGCGTCGTGGCCGCAGGCGTGCGAGACGCCGGGCACGGTCGAGGCGAAGGGGAGGCCGGTGAACTCCTGCAGCGGAAGCGCGTCCATGTCGGCGCGCAGGCCGATGCGCGGGCTCTCGGGGCCGATGTCACAGATCAGGCCGGTGCCGCCGGGCATCTTCTGCGGCGACAGACCCGCCTTGGTCAGCCAGGCCGCGACGAACTCGGTGGTGCCGAACTCGGTGCGGGACAACTCCGGGTTGGCGTGGATGTGCCTGCGCCATTGCACGAGGTCGACTGCGTGCTCGGCCAGCCACGATTCGACCGCATCCCGGCCGGTCACGACGGTGTTCGTCGCGACGCCTGCCGGCGACTCCTGGTTCAGGCACGCCGCGCCCTTGGGCCCGGTGGCTCGCGCCGAGGTGTTCGACAATGCGGCACTCGCGGGGCCCTCCGTGGTAGCGCGCGCCGCCTCCTGGCCCGTCGCTCGCGCCGCCGGTCGGCCTGTAGTGCTCACCGAATGTCCTCCTGTCGTTGAACGAGTCGTTGCAACAACCTGTCTCTGTGTTCTTCATCGCGGGCGACGGCGATTGCGGTACGCGCGAGCGCGACCGCGCCATCGGTGACGGCGCGATCCGCAGAGGCGTTGACACTGGCCGCGGCGAAGCCCGGCTGATGTGTCACCGCCCCACCGGCATCTATGCCGATGACCGGATGAATGCCCGGGATGACGTTGGTGACATTGCCCATATCGGTGCTGCCGAGCGGTCGCTGCGCCTCGAGCTCCGGTGCGATCGGCACCCGTCCCAGGTCGGCGATCTGCTCGCGATAGGCACACAGTAATGCCGGATCGGGTGTCAGCTCGGTATATGTAGGTGCGAGCGTCCGGATTTCGTGGGTGCAGCCGGTCGCTAGGGCGCCCGCCTCGAAACAAGCCGACGCTCGTCGCATCAGATCGTCGAGGGATGCGGAGTCGACTGCGCGTAGGTAGTACAGCAGTTCCGCACGTCCGGGCACGATGTTGGGGGCTACGCCACCGTCGCTGACTATACCGTGAAGTTGCTGACCAGGGTGGAGATGCTGCCTCAGCAAACCAAGAGCTACCTGCGCGACGGTGACCGCGTCCCCCGCGTTGCGGCCGCGCTCGGGAGCCGCGCTGGCGTGCGCCTCGTGCCCGTGGAAGACCACGCCGATGTCGGCGAGGGCCAGCGAGTGCGCGCCCGCGATGTCGTACGGACCGGGGTGCACCATCATGGCCATCGCGACGTCGTCGAAGACGCCGCGCTCCAGCATGAGCACCTTGCCGCCGCCGCTCTCCTCGGCGGGCGTCCCGAGCACCACCACGGTGATGCCGAGTTCGTCCGCCACCTCGGCGAGACCGAGAGCCGCGCCGACGGCCGACGCGGCGATGATGTTGTGCCCACAGGCGTGCCCGATCTCGGGCAGGGCGTCGTATTCGGCGCAGATGCCGATCGTCAGCGGACCGCTCCCGTAGGCGGCGCGAAACGCCGTCGGGAGGTCCGCGACGCCGGTCCTGATCTCGAAACCGCGCTCGGCGAGCGGCGCGAGGACCTTGGCGACGCTGCGCGTCTCCTCGAAGGCCAGCTCCGGCTCGGCGTGGATGGCGTGCGAGAGATCGACCAGTCGCGCGGCCGCGGCCGCCACGGCGGCATCGGACGCCGCCGCGGCGTCGTCGGTGCTGCTCGGTGGTGGCATGGGACACAGTCTGGCACTGTGTCGCGATTCGAGCGCGCCGGTGCCCGTGCGTCCGGTCACATCGGAGCCGGACCAGGGGTTATCCGGCGGCGAACGCCAGGTTCTCCTTGGTGGTCGGCACGGCGAGTCCGGCCAGCGCTTCGGCGTGCAGCGCCCGCTTGATGACCGGCAGGTTCGGCTTGCGGTTGCCCGCGAGTGCCGCGGCGTATCCGACGGCGGTGTCCAGCAACGCATCGGCTTCGGCGGCCTGGTCCACGATGGCCGCCGCGACGGCCTGGTCGGCCGGGTAGCGGTGGCCGGTGGTCATGGCCTGCACGCAGACCTGGTTGCTCAGGCGATTGGTGAGCAGGGCGTTCATGCCGACGGTGAACGGCATGCCGAGGTGCACCTCGGGCAGGCTCCAGAAGCCGCGATCGGCCCGCATGACGCGGAAGTCGTGCGAGGTGGCCAGCATCGCGCCCGCGCCGAACGCGTGCCCGTTGATCGCGGCGACCGTCGGCATCGGGAAGGTCAGCAGCCGGGTGTAGAGCGAATGCACCTTGTCCAGGTAGCCGTGGATCTCGCCGAGGTTGCCGAACAGCCAGTCGGTGTCGAGACCGTTGCTGAAGAACTTGCCGGTGGCCGTGGTGACCAGCGCCGCGGGCCCCTCGGACGCCTCGACCTCGTCGAACAGCCGGTGCACCTCATCGATCCAGTCCGGATGGAAGCGGTTCTCGCTGTCGGTCTGTCCCTCGTTCCCGAGGTACAGCACGAACACATCACCCTGACGATCCAGATACGGCATGCGTGCAGCGTATCCGCCCTGGACACTTCCCCTACTCGCGGGTAGCACGCCGACGTGGGCGTGGCGCGGCAAAGCTCGATAGGGTGACGGCATGCTTGCCGAACAGGCCGCCGAGGCGATCGCGGAACGTACGGGAGTCGAGCGCCACCGGGTGGCCGTCGTGTTGGGATCGGGGTGGCAGCAGGCGGCCGCCGAGGTCGGCGCGCCGTCGGCGTCGGTGCCGATGCCAGAACTGCCCGGATTCGGCGAACCGACCGCGCAGGGCCACGTCGGCATGGTGCATTCGGTGCACGTCGACGAGACGCCGGTGTTGCTGCTGATGGGCCGCCAGCATCTCTACGAGGGCTATCAGCCCGCCGACGTGGTGCACCCGGTGTCCGCGGCGGTGGCGGCGGGCGCGGAGATCGTGGTGCTGACCAACGCGGCGGGCGGCATCCGGCCCGGCCTTCAGGTCGGCGAGCCGGTCCTGATCAGCGACCACCTCAATCTCACCGGCCGCACCCCGCTGGCCGGGGCGACCTTCGTCGACCTCGTCGACGCGTGGGATCCCGAATTGCGTGCGCTGGCAAGGGAAGTCGACCCGAGCCTGGCCGAGGGCGTGTACGCGGGCCTGACCGGGCCGCAGTACGAGACGCCCGCCGAGATCCGCATGCTGCGCACCCTCGGCGCCGACCTGGTCGGCATGTCGACGGTGCTGGAGGCGATCGCCTGCCGCGCGCTCGGCGCCAGGGTGCTCGGCATCTCGCTGGTGACCAACCTGGCCGCGGGCGTGACCGGCGAACATCTGTCGCACGCCGAGGTGCTCGCCGAGGGCAACGCGGCCGCGCCCCGGCTCGGCAAGCTGCTGCGCGGCGTCCTGGAGCGGCTCTAGATGCTGCGATTCGGGACCGCGGGTCTGCGCGGGCCGCTGCGCGAGGGCCCGGACGGCATGAACGTGGCGACCGTGAGCAGGGCGACGGCGGGCGTGGTCGACTGGCTGCGCGGCCGGTGCCTGGGAGGCGGGCGCGTCGTGGTGGGCCGCGACGCCAGGCACGGGTCCGCCGATTTCGCCGCCGCGGTCGCGGAAATCTTTGCGGCGGCGGGCTTTCCGGTCACGCTGCTGCCCGGCGCGGTACCGACGCCGGTCGTCGCGTACGCGGTGCGTGAGCTGGGCGCGGTGGCAGGCGTGCAGATCACCGCGTCGCACAACCCGCCCGCGGACAACGGCTACAAGCTGTATCTCGACGGCGGCTCGCAGTTGATCGCCCCGGCGGACACCGAGATCGAGCGCTGCATCGAGGCGGTCGGCGAGCCGATCCCGCGCGTCCCGGTCACGGAGTCCGACGACGAACTCGTGCATCGCTATCTCGCGCGGGTGGCCCGGCTGCCCGAACTCGTCGGCGGTCCTGGCGCGCGCGCCGACGTCCGGATCGCGTTGACTCCGCTGCACGGGGTCGGCGGCGAGGTCGCCGTGCGGGCGCTGGCCGCGGCGGGCTTCCCCGACGTGCACGTGGTGGCCGAGCAATTCGCGCCCGACCCCGACTTCCCCACCGTCGCCTTCCCGAATCCGGAGGAGCCCGGAGCGGCCGATCGGCTGCTGGCGCTGGCCGAGCGGGTGGGCGCCGACGTGGCCATCGCGCTCGATCCCGACGCGGATCGCTGCGCGGTCGGCGTGCCGGGCCCGGACGGCTGGCGCATGCTGCGCGGCGACGAAACCGGTGTGCTGCTCGGCGATTGCGTGCTGCGCACCGCGCCGCCGGACGCGCTGGTGGCCACCACGATCGTGTCGTCGCGGCTGCTGTCGAAGCTGGCGCAGGCCCGCGGCGCTCGCTACGCCGAGACGCTCACCGGTTTCAAATGGCTGGCCCGCGCCGGTGACGGTCTGGCGTACGCCTACGAGGAAGCCATCGGTCACTGCGTCGACCCGGCGGCCGTTCGGGACAAGGACGGCATCTCCGCGGCCGTCCTCACCGCCGACCTGGTGGCCAGGCTGAAGGCCGAGCGGCGCACTCTGCTCGACGAACTCGACGATCTCGCCGTCGAATTCGGCCTGCACGCGGGCGATCAGGTCGCGCTGCGGCTGGCCGACGCCGACGCCGCCGCGGCGGTGGTGGAGCGGCTGCGCGCCGACCCGCCCGGCGAGATCGCGGGCGAGCCGATGAAATACGCGGATCTGCTCCGGGCGCGCGGCCGGATGCGCACCGACGCGCTGGTCTTCGAGGGCACGGGCTCCCGCGTGGTGATCCGCCCGTCCGGCACGGAACCGAAACTCAAGTGCTACCTGGAGGTCGTCGAACCGGTCACCGATCGCGCCGGGCTACCCGCCGCGAGAAGCGCTGCCGCCCAACGACTCTCCACACTCGCCGAGTTCTGTCGCGCTCTGTAGCCGCGGGCGTGGAGTTGTCCGCCCGCCCGCGCCGAGCGCGTCAGCGCGGACCGAACTGGCGGTCGCCCGCGTCGCCGAGGCCGGGGACGATGTACGCGTCGGCGTTCAGGCCCGTGTCGACGGTCGCGGTCACCAGTCGTTCCAGCAGGCCCGACTTCTCCAGCACCGCAAGGCCTTCCGGCGCGGCGACGACGCAGACCGCGGTGATGTCCGTCGCGCCGCGGGCGGCGAGCAGTTCGAGGGTGTGCCGCATGGAGCCGCCGGTGGCCACCATCGGATCCAGCACGTACACCGGGATTCCGGCGAGATCCGCGGGCAGCGACTCCATGTACGGCATCGGCTGATGCGTGGTCTCGTCGCGGGCGATGCCGACGAAACCGACCTGGGCGTTGGGGATCAGCTCGGCCGCGGCGTCGACCATGCCGAGCCCGGCGCGCAGCACCGGGACGAGCAGCGGCGGCTGGGCCAGCCGCACGCCCTCGGCGAATGCCACAGGAGTTTCGATTTCGTACCTGGTCACGGGCGCCTCGCGCAGCGCCTCGTAGACGAGGATGCCGGTGAGATCGCGCAACGCGTTGCGGAAGACCGCGTTCGGCGTGCGCGCGTCGCGCATCGTCGTCAGCAGGGTGGCGGCGAGTGGGTGGTCCACGGTGTGCGTACGCATGAAGGAACGATAAGGTTCGAGACGAGTTCGGCGTCGAACGTCCTCGGGAAATTTTTTTTCGGACGCGGCGGAACCGAATGGCAAGGCGACGCGTCGAAACAGTTGGATGACGTACTCTGCCTGGGAACGAACAGATGGGGGAAGCACTATGGCAAAGATGTCGGCTGACACCGAAGGCATCGTCGCCTACGGCGCCACCGCCGAGGTGATGGCCGGTGAAATGGCCGGTGCCGCAGCGGGGGCCGCGGGCGCCTCGCCCGCGTTGCTCGGTCCGATCATGGGCCTCATCGGCGGGGATTTCATGGCCGCGTATTCCGCGGCGCACGCCGGACACGTCGCGTCGATCGCGCAGCTGTCGGCGGTCCTTTCCAGCATGGGCGGCGCGGCGGCCGGAGCGGCGACCGTGCTCACCGAGACCGATATGAACAACGCGGCCGCGCTGAGGTCCGCCGACCTGGACGGATGAGCCGGTGATCGACGTCAACCTCTTGGTCAAGCCCCTGCTCGATCTGCTCGGAAGCTTCGGCACCGGCGTGCTGCCCACCGGCGGCCCGGCCGACGCGCTGACCACCACGTCGGCGGCGCTGGATCAGCTGCACCAGTTGGGCCGCAACAGCATCAACCAGATGAACACCGCGTGGGACGGCGTCGCCGCCGACGCGGCGACCGCGAAGGCGCTGCGCGTGCAGACCTCCGCGGCCAATATCTCGGACCGCGGCAACGAGATGGCAACCGTCGTCGAACAGGCCGCCACCGAGGTCGAGACCGGGCAGAAGGATCTCGACACCATCGTGCAGTCCTTCGTGACCACCGCGACGGCGCTCGGGCCGACGATCACGACGCCGCCGGGTTTCATGGCGCTGGTCGGCACCGCCATCGACCATTTGAACCAGGGGCTCGGCGTGGTCGGCCGGGTACGCAACGAGCTGGACACGCAGACCGCGTCGATGACCCAGCTGACTCCGGCACCGTCCAGCCCGTCGCTCGCGTCGCTGCCCAGCGCGCTCACCAGTTCGGCGAGCTCCGGCATCTCGGGCCTGATGGGCGTCGTCGGCCAGGCCGGTTCGCTGGTCAGCAGCATCGCGAGCAGCTCGGCACAGAACGTCTCCAAGACGACCCCCGGCACCGGCAACAACTCGAGCTCGTCCAACTCCCAGAAACCCGGCAGCAGCAACACCACCGCCACGCCGAGCGGCAAGGACGGCGTGAAGATCACCCTGCCCGACGGCAGCGTCGTGGAGGCGCCGAACGAGAAGGCCGCGACCGCGGTCCAGTCGGCGCTGAGCGCGGTCGGTACCCCCTACGTCTGGGGCGGCAACTCCCCGGGCTCCGGCATCGACTGCAGCGGCCTGACCAAATACGCCTACAGCGAGGCGGGCGTCGAACTGCCGCGCCTGGCCCAAGAGCAGCACATCGGGCACCCGCAGGTCTCGCCCGGCGATCTGATGCCCGGTGACCTGGCCGTATGGGACGGCCACGTCGCCATGGTCGTCGGCAACGGGCAACTCGTCGAGGCCGGCGATCCGGTCTCGGTCAGTTCCATCCGAACGGAGAACATGGGTATGGAGTTCTACGGCTTCTACAGGCCGACAGCATGACCGAGCAGCAGGTCCCGAACGTCACCCTCGCGGTCAGCCAGAACCGGTCCGGCACCATCGCGGTGCGCGCGACCGACCAGGGCATGCCGGTCGAGATCAAGTTCGAACGCAGCGAATACCGTTACGGCGCCCAGGCTCTCGCCAACGAGATCCTGCGCCTGACCCAACGCTCGGCCATCGCCGCGCGCGCCAAGCGCCGCGAGGTCCTCGCCGAGGCGGGCATGCCCGCCGACGTCCTCGACCGGCTCGGACTGCCCACCCGGCAGCAGGCGGTCGACGAGCTGGACCGCATCGACGACGCCGACACGGGACCGACGAGCTGGATGAGGCCGGTATGACCGAGCGAAGCGAGCGAAACGAGGAGCTGGCCCCAATGAGCGAACACAGTGAGCGAATCATGTGCCAGCGCGCCGCGCGCATGCCGGAGCCGAGCGTCAGCGAGGTGCAGGCATGAGCGAACGCAGTGAGCGAATCATGTGCCAGCGCGCCGCGCGCATGCCGGAGCCGAGCGTCAGCGAGGTGCAGGCATGAGTGCGGAGATGGACGCGCTCGTCGCGAGTGCGACCCAGAAACTGGAGGCGCTCGAGGCCGCGCTGTACGGCCTCAAGCAGGTGCGAGGCCAGTTCACGACCGAGGACGGCGCGGTCACCGTCGAGATGAACAGCGAGGGCGCCCTGGTCGGCCTGACGCTGTCCGAGGCGGTCACGTCGATGGCGCCCGCCGACGTCTCCCAGCTGATCGTCTGGGCCTGCCGGCAGGCCTCCGAGGACGCGGGAGCGCAGCGCTCCAAGGTCGTTGCGACACTGAACGAGTCGTTCGCCCCGGCGCCCAACGGCGCGGCGGGCACTATTGGAGGCGGGCCGGATAGTGCCTGAGCCGGAAGGTCGATAGGCTTCCGCACATGGCTTCTGGAGACATCGTCCCGATCGAGCTCGGCCTGACCGACGGCGATCTCGTCACCCTGTGGGCACCGCGCTGGCGTGACGGTGACGACGAGTGGATGGCATTCCTCGGGCACGAGGATTCCCTCTACGGTTTCGACACCGTCGCCGAACTGGCCGCGTTCATTCGGACCAACTCCGACAACGATCTGGTCGACCATCCCGCGTGGAAGGTCGTCGCCGGTCTCTCGGCGGTGGAACTGGAGCCGGAGGAGAATTTCAGCTTCGACCTGGTCGCGGTGCCCGAGCTGGCCGCGGGCGACCCCGACGTGGAGAGCATCGCCGAGCTGGAGGACACCCTCGGCATGGTCCGCAATATCGGCGAGGTGTGCGAGCTGGAGACCGTCACCAAGTTCTTCGGCTCGCACCCCGTGCTCGGCGCGCTGCCGGGCGGGGTGAGCGCGTTCGTCGGGCGCGACGGTGAGGAACTCTGGGACCAGATCGGCGCCGCCATCGCCAAGGACTGGGACGCGGTGCTCGACGCCATCGACTCGGTGGTCGCCACCCCGGACGTGGACGCCGCGGCCGTCGCGGTCGCCGAAGCCGAATTGCTCGCGGCCGAGGAGAACGTGGTCGACGCCGACGACGCGGCCGACAGCGACGAGGACGAGGAATTCGAGTCTGTCGACCTGGACGAAGAGGACGAAGACGAGGACGACTCGTTCTGGCACGAGGTCGGCATCGACCCGGTCAAGATCGTGACCGCGGACGGCACCCACTTCACGCTGCGCTGCTACCTCGACGACGAACCGATCTTCCTCGGCAAGAACGGCTCGATCACCGTGTTCGGTTCCGAGCGCGCCCTCGCCCGCTACCTCGCCGACCAGCACGATCACGATCTGGCGAAGGTGAGCACCTACGGTGAGGTGCAGACCGCCGCCGTGGACGGTTCGCTCGAGGTCGAGGTGGACGACGAGAACGTCTACGTGCTGCCCGGCCTGGCCGATGATCTGGCCGAGGGCCCGGAGGCGGTCGACATCGAACAGCTCGATCTGGCCTACGAGCTGTTCACCGATGCCGCCGAGTACGCCGGGGACGACACCGTGGACCAGGCGCTGGCCCAGTCCACTCCTCTGGGCTGGTACGTCTCCTACCTGCTCAACCCGGACCCGACCCGGATGGCGCCGAACCCGCCGTTCGCCGCGGAGGCGCAGAGCTGGCGCGAGCTCGAGCGCGCGTTCGAGGCTCGGCTCACGCCGCAGTAGTCCACCGAGGTTGGGGCCGAATCGTTCGGCCCCAACTTATTTCAGCCGGATCCAGATGTGCTCGGAGTGCCCGAGCAGCCGCTCGTCCGCGCCGTACACCGCGGCGGCGGTGTAGATCTTGCGGCCCTGCTCGCCGCGGCTTTCCCCGACCACCACGCACGGCTCACCCGCCTCGGGCAGGCCGAGCACCGCGGCCGTCATCGAGCCGAGCAACGCGGGCCGGTCCAGCATGTTCGGCACCGACCAGCCACCAGGACAGTCCAGCGCCGCCCACAGCAGCGCGGCTCCGATCGGCAGCGATTCGTCCGGCGTCCACGGGGTCGCGACCACGTTCGCACGCACCGGGCCCGGAGTGAGACGCAGGCCGTCCTCGCGGGCGTTTCCGCACACGAAGCAGTACGCGAACATCTCGTTGGTCTCGTACGAGCCCGCGGCCGTTTCCGCCACCTCGCGCGGGACCGGTCCCGGGGTGTCCCGTTCGAACGCGCCCGCTCGCGATTCGGCGATCAGGCGCTCGCCGTCGAACAACTTGCCGTCCTCCAGCCGCAACGGCGTGTCCAGCGGGGCCGGATTGCGCAGCATGACCGTCACCGTGCCCTCGTCATGGTGTTCGGCGAGGCGTCCGGCGACGTAGCCGCCGTTACCCGAATCCGGCGGGCCGTTGAATCGACCGGGAATCTGCACAATCGTCACGACATCCCACGATAGACCGCCCTATCGGACTGCGCGCCGGACGTCCGTCCCCGCCCGCGCTCAGCCGAGCAGCACCGCGTACCCCGGCTTGATGATGTCGTCGATGATGCGCAGCCGTTCCGGGAACGGGATGAAGGCCGATTTCATCGCGTTGATGGTGAACCGCTCCAGATCGCTCCAGCCGTAGCCGAAGGTCTCGACCAGCTTCAGCATCTCCGCGCTCATCGTGGTGTCGCTCATCAGGCGGTTGTCGGTGTTGACGGTGACGCGGAAACGCAGCCGGGCCAGCAGGTCGAAGGGGTGCTTGTCCAGCGCGGGCACCGCACCGGTCTGCACATTCGACGACGGACACAGCTCGAGCGGAATCCGCATATCCCGCACGTAGTTGGCGACGAGCCCCAGTTCCGCGTCCTCCAGCGCGCCTGGCACGTGGATGTCGTCGGTGATCCGCACACCGTGCCCGAGCCGGTCGGCGCCGCAGAACGCCAGCGCCTCGTGGATCGACGGCAGCCCGAACGCCTCGCCCGCGTGGATGGTGAAGTGCGCGCTGTTCGCCCGCATGTACTCGAACGCGTCCAGGTGCCTGCTCGGCGGGAAGCCCGCCTCCGCGCCCGCGATGTCGAAGCCGCCGACGCCACGGTCGCGCCAGCGCACCGCGAGCTCGGCGATCTCGAGTGAGCGCGCCGCGTGCCGCATGGCCGTCAGCAGGCAGGTCACCACGATGGAATGTCCCGCCTCGGCGGCGGCCGCCTCACCTTCGCGGAAGCCTGCCAGGGTGTGCTCGACCACCTCGTCCAGGCTCAGGCCGCGCTCCAGATGTTGCTCGGGCGCGAAACGCACTTCCGCGTACACCACGCCATCGGCGGCCAGGTCCTCGGCGCATTCCCTGGCCACCCGGCGCAAGCCCTCCGGCGTCTGCATCACCGCGACGGTGTGCGCGAAGGTCTCCAGATAGCGCTCCAGCGACCCGCTGTCGGCCGCGGCGCGGAACCAGTCGCCGAGGGCGGCCTCGTCGGCGGCGGGTAGGTCGTCGTAACCGCAATCGGCGGCGAGCTCCAGCACCGTCGCGGGCCGCAGACCACCGTCGAGGTGATCGTGCAGCAGTGCCTTGGGAGCTTGGCGGATCGAGGCAAGGGTGAGCGGCATCGGTCCTGTCATGACCACACGTTAGCCGCGCCGCGCGGAATCGGCAGCGAACTCCCGGCGTGGCAACCATCTCGTTGCCGTCCGGCTACGACGTGGTCCACAGTGCGTCCATTCGGCGTTGCCGATCACGGTCGGCCGCACGCACGGAACCCGCGCTCAGGAAACGATTCGGTCCAAGATCAACGGGGCCTCCCCGGAAGGCGCGACGGCCTCGATGGTGATCGAATCCTTCAGTGCGGCAACGGCTCCGGGGATCACGTCGGGAGTGTCGGTGTGCAGGGTGAGCAACGCCGCTCCCGCGACGACCGAATCCCCCGGTTTGGCGTGCATCTCGATACCCGCGCCGAACTGCACCGGGTCGCCCTGGCGGGCGCGGCCCGCACCGAGGCGCCACGCGGCGATGCCGACACCCATGGCGTCCAGGCGGGTCAGGACGCCGTCGCGGTCGGCGCGCAGGGTTTCGGTGTGCCTGGCCCGCGGCAGGAGTGCGTCGGGGTCGCCGCCCTGGGCGCGGATCATCGCACGCCAGCAGTCCATCGCCCTGCCGTCGGCGAGTACGTCGGCCGGATCGACGTCCAGACCGGCCAGCGCCACCATCTCCCGGGCCAGCGCCAGGGTGAGCGTGACGACGTCGGCGGGTCCGCCACCGGCCAGCACCTCGACCGATTCGGCCACCTCGAGCGCGTTGCCCGCGGTACGGCCCAGCGGGGTGTCCATCGCGGTGAGCAGCGCGACGGTCCGCACCCCCTCGTCCTGGCCGAGCTCGACCATGGTGGTGGCCAGTTCGCGGGCGGCGCCCAGTTCCTTCATGAACGCGCCTGCGCCGACCTTCACGTCGAGCACCAGCGCGCCGGTGCCCTCGGCGATCTTCTTGCTCATGATCGAGCTGGCGATCAGCGGGATCGATTCGACCGTGCCCGTGACGTCGCGCAGGGCGTAGAGACGCTTGTCGGCCGGGGCGAGATCGGCGCCCGCGGCGCAGACCACCGCGCCGATCTTCGGATCGGCGAGGATCTCGCGCATGCGCGGCGTCGCGAGGTCGGCACGCCAGCCGGGGATCGACTCCAGTTTGTCCAAGGTGCCGCCGGTGTGGCCGAGCCCACGACCGGACAGCTGGGGCACCGCCGCGCCGCAAGCCGCGACCAAGGGCGCGAGCGGCAGCGTGATCTTGTCCCCGACCCCGCCCGTCGAATGCTTGTCGACCGTGGGGCGCGGCAGATCCGTGAAGTCCATCCGCCGCCCCGACGCGATCATGGCGGAGGTCCAGCGGGCCGTCTCCCTGCGCGTCATCCCGCGCCAGACGATGGCCATGGCCAGCGCCGACATCTGCTCGTCTGCGACCGCGCCCCGGGTGAACCCGTCGACCACCCAGTCGATCTGCGCGTCCGAGAGCTCCCCTCCGTCGCGCTTGGTCGTGATGATGGAAACCGCGTCCAAACCCGTCACCCGGCCAGTCTGGCACGACACCCCGGCGCGCCTGGTTCTTGTCGGACCGCTCCGATAGCCTCCCCGCATCAATCGATCGCCGAAAGCCGACTGCCGACAAGGGGGCAACCATGACCTGTTCGGATCTGGACCGTCGGATGGCCAGGATGGAGACGCGCGTCGCCGACCTCGAGGAGACGCTGCTGCGGGATGTTCGCGGCGTGAAGATCTTCGCGAAGCGGCTCGCGGCCCAGTCGTCGACCATCGGCGAGGGTGTCGCGCTCATGATGCAACGAATGGGCCTCACGCCTGTTCGGGTGCCGAATGCCGAGATGCCGACGCAGGCGGAGATCGACGAATCGTTCGAGGCCGACTGCTGACGAACGGCGACTACTGCTGCCCGGCGTCCAGGTCGTCGGGGCCGAAGGCGTCGGGTAGCAGTGTGCCGAGCCGGACGGGGCCCGCGCGGTGGTCCACCAGAAGATCCGGGCCGCCGTGCTCGTAGAGAAGTTGGCGGCAGCGACCGCACGGCATCAGGATTTCGCCGCGGGAATCGCAGACCGAGACGGCCGTCAGACGCCCGCCGCCACTCGCGAATAAGTTACCGACGAGTACGCATTCGGCGCAGAGGCCCAATCCATATGAGACATTTTCCACATTGCAACCGCTCACAATTCGACCATCCGGAGTGAGAGCTGCGGCGCCCACCGGGAAACGCGAGTAGGGCGCATAGGCGTTGCGCATTACTCGAATAGCATTGTCGTGCAAAACATTCCACTCGATTTCGGGCATCGAGAACCTCCCGCCGAACAACCGCGACAACGCCGCGCGACAGCAGCCGCACAGCCCATTACGCATCAACAAAGGTAAACCTAACCCAGCTGAATGTCGCGCAACGCACGGCACGCCGAATTAGTTCCGCGAAACCGAGAGGATTAGAGTCCACAACAGATCGGTTCAGGTTCCCGGCGGGCCCCGTGCAAACGGAGCACGTGCCACGGCACACATGGAGCACAGCGCAGCAACCTGGGCATTCGCCCCCTTCACGCGGCCGGCCCGGGACCTGAAACCGGGTCCATCAACGACGTTGGAGGCACCGCACTCTATGACCACGATCGAAGCTCCGGCCCAGCCGAAGCGGAAGACGCTGTACCGAGGCGACCCCGGAATGTGGTCCTGGGCGCTGCACCGGATCACCGGTGTCACCATCTTCTTCTTCCTCTTCGTGCACGTCTTGGACACCGCGCTGGTCCGGGTCAGCCCGGACACCTACGACCAGGCGATCGAGACCTACAAGAACCCGCTCGTCGCGCTGATGGAGATGGGTCTCGTGGTCTGCGTGCTGTTCCACGCGCTCAACGGCGTCCGCGTGATTCTCGTCGACTTCTGGGCGAAGGGCCCGCGCTACCAGCGCCAGATGCTCTGGATCGTGCTGGCCATCTGGGTCCTGGTCTCCGCCGCCGGTGTCGGCCGCCAGTTCTTCTACCTGTTCACGGAGCACTGATCACCATGACTGCACCTGTTCTCGGTAAGTCTCACGACCGGCCGGCCAGCCTGGATCTGCCCCGCTCGCCGCGTGCCCGCTCCAGCAACAACTTCGAGAAGTACGCGTGGCTGTTCATGCGCCTCTCGGGCCTGCTGCTGATCGTCCTCGTGATCGGCCACATGTTCATCATGCTGATGATCGACGGCGGCGTGCAGCGTCTGAACTTCGCCTTCGTCGCGGGCCGCTGGGCTTCCCCGTTCTGGCAGATCTGGGATCTCACCATGCTCTGGCTGGCCCAGCTGCACGGCGGCAACGGCCTGCGCACCGTGATCGACGACTACTCCCGCAAGGACTCGACCCGGTTCTGGCTCAAGACCCTGCTGGTCATCTCGATGATCCTGGTCATGGGCGTTGGCACCTACGTCATCTTCACCTTCGACCCCAACATCAGTTAGGAACAGGCCCTCGATGAGTGAATCGCGACCGATTCAGGAACACCGCTACGACGTCGTCATCGTCGGTGCCGGTGGCGCGGGCATGCGCGCGGCGATCGAGGCCGGTCCCCGGGTCCGCACCGCAGTGCTGACCAAGCTGTACCCGACCCGTAGCCACACCGGTGCGGCCCAGGGCGGCATGTGCGCCGCGCTGGCCAACGTCGAAGAGGACAACTGGGAATGGCACACCTTCGACACCGTCAAGGGTGGTGACTACCTGGTCGATCAGGACGCCGCGGAGATCATGGCCAAGGAGGCCATCGACGCGGTGATGGACCTCGAGAAGATGGGTCTGCCGTTCAACCGGACCCCCGAGGGCAAGATCGACCAGCGCCGCTTCGGCGGGCACACCCGCGATCACGGCAAGGCCCCGGTCCGCCGCGCGTGCTACGCCGCCGACCGCACCGGCCACATGATCCTGCAGACGCTGTACCAGAACTGCGTCAAGCACGACGTGGAGTTCTACAACGAGTTCTACGTGCTCGACCTGGTGCTCACCGAGACCGAGCGCGGTCCGGTCGCCACCGGCGTGGTCGCCTACGAGCTGGCCACCGGCGAGCTGCACGTCTTCCACGCCAAGTCGATCGTGTTCGCCACGGGCGGCTCGGGCCGGATGTACAAGACCACCTCGAACGCGCACACGCTGACCGGCGACGGCATGGCGATCGTGTTCCGCAAGGGTCTGCCGCTGGAGGACATGGAGTTCCACCAGTTCCACCCGACAGGTCTGGCCGGCCTCGGCATCCTGATCTCGGAAGCAGTCCGCGGTGAGGGCGGCATCCTGCGCAACGCCTCCGGCGAGCGCTTCATGGAGCGCTACGCCCCCACCATCAAGGACCTCGCGCCGCGCGACATCGTCGCCCGCTCGATGGTGCTCGAGGTGCTCGAAGGTCGCGGCGCCGGTCCGAACAAGGACTACGTGCTCATCGACGTGACCCACCTCGGCGAGGACGTGCTCGAGGAGAAGCTGCCCGATATCACCGAGTTCTCCCGCACCTACCTGGGCGTGGACCCGGTGAAGGAGCCGGTGCCGGTCATGCCGACCTGTCACTACGTGATGGGTGGCATCCCGACCCGTATCCGTGGCGAGGTGCTGCGCAACAACACCGACGTCGTCCCCGGCCTCTACGCGGCGGGCGAGTGCGCGTGCGTCTCGGTGCACGGCTCCAACCGCCTCGGCACCAACTCGCTGCTCGACATCAACGTGTTCGGACGCCGCGCGGGCATCGCCGCCGCGGAGTACGCCCAGCGCACCGAGTTCGTCGACATGCCGGAGAAGCCGGCGCAGATGGTGACCGAGTGGCTGGAGATGCTGCTGTCGGAGCACGGTAACGAGCGCGTCGCCGACATCCGCACCGAGCTGCAGTACACGATGGACATGAATGCCGCGGTGTTCCGCACCGAGGACACGCTCAAGCAGGCCCTCACCGACATCCACGCGCTCAAGGAGCGGTACGCGCGGATCACGGTGCAGGACAAGGGCAAGCGGTACAACAGCGACCTGCTGGAGGCCGTCGAGCTCGGCTTCCTGCTGGAACTGGCCGAAGTCACCGTCGTCGGCGCGCTGAACCGGAAGGAGTCGCGCGGCGGCCACGCCCGCGAGGACTACCCGGATCGCGACGACGTGAACTTCATGCGGCACACGATGGCCTACAAGGAGAGCCCGGAGCTCATCTCCGACATCCGCCTCGACTTCAAGCCGGTGGTGCAGACCCGTTACGAGCCGATGGAGCGTAAGTACTGATGACTGCTGTAGCCGAAGCACCCTCCTCGCAGAAGCCGGCTCCGGTCCCCGAGGGCTCGGTGATGATCACCGTCAAGGTGGCCAGGTTCAACCCGGAGGACGAGAAGGGCGCGCACTGGGAATCCTTCCAGGTGCCGGTCCTGCCGACCGACCGCTTCCTGAACGTGCTCATCTACATCAAGTCCTACCTGGACGGCACGCTCACCTTCCGCCGCTCGTGCGCGCACGGCGTCTGCGGTTCGGACGCGATGCGGATCAACGGCGTGAACCGGCTGGCCTGCAAGGTGCTGATGAAGGACATGCTGCCCAAGGGCGGCAAGTCGCTCACCGTCACCGTCGAGCCGATCCGCGGCCTGCCCGTGGAGAAGGACCTCGTGGTGGACATGGAGCCGTTCTTCGACGCGTTCCGCGCGGTGAAGCCGTACCTGATCACCACGGGTAACGAGCCCACCCGCGAGCGCATCCAGAGCCAGGCCGACCGCGCCCGGTTCGATGACACCACCAAGTGCATCCTGTGCGCCTGCTGCACCACCTCCTGCCCCGTGTACTGGAGCGACGGCAGCTACTTCGGCCCGGCCGCGATCGTGAACGCCCACCGCTTCATCTTCGACAGCCGCGACGAAGCCGCCCGCGAGCGCCTCGACATCCTCAACGACGTCGAAGGCGTCTGGCGCTGCCGCACCACCTTCAACTGCACCGACGCGTGCCCCCGCGGCATCGAGGTCACCAAGGCCATCCAGGAAGTCAAGCGAGCCCTGCTCTTCACCCGCTGATCTCCGGACCCGAACGGATCCACCGGCCAACGGCGAAGGCCGCCACCATCCAAAAATGGTGGCGGCCTTCGCCGTTGGCGCTTCTCCACGACCGGCACGCACCGATCCACGGCAGCGATGGTTACGAACATCTATCGATATTGCTGGGCACACAGCTGGAGATTTATCGTGAGACACATGAAGACCATGATCGACCTCAACGACGAAGCGCTGGCGCTGGCCGCCAAGGAGCTGGGCACGACCACGAAGAAGGACACGGTCAACGCCGCGCTCGAGTTCGTGGCCGATCGCAGGCGACGGATCGAGCAGGTGTTGAACGACCCCTACGGTTTCGGGGTAGGACCGGACATCGACGATCCGGAGATCATGCGCCAGGCTCGCCGTTGACCGAAACGACACCGCTGCGACTCCATCTCGTCGACACCTCGGCGGCCGCCCGGATCAGGCATCCACCGGTACGCAGCGTCATCGCGGGCCTCGTCGCCGATCGCGCCGCCGCGACCTGCGTCACCGTCGACCTCGAGACCGGGTACTCCGGTCGCAACCTCGCCGACGTACAGAACATCGGCCAGCGACGCCGTTCCCTGTACGTGAATCTGCCCATCAACGAAACCATCGCCGACCGCGCCCGCGAGGTTCAACTTCTGATGGCGCGCAGGAGTCAACACCGCTCGGCCGGAATCATCGACCTCCTGACCGCCGCTGTGGCCGAGTTCCACGGCGCGGTCCTCGTCCACTACGACGCCGACTTCGAGCACATCGCCGCGGTAACCCGGCAACCACAGGTATGGGTCGTCCCCCAGGGAAGCCTGAACTGACTCATTCGCGGCCGAGGGTGGTTGGGGTGGCGCGGGACCATTGTTCGCCCGCGAGGACGACGTGGTCGAGGAAGCGCAGGCCTACGGTGCGGGCGGCATCGATGAGGAGGGTGGTGGTGCGGCGGTCGTCGAGGCTGGGAGTGGCGGTGCCGGAGGGGTGGTTGTGGACGAGGGCGAAGGCGCGTCCGTCGTGGCGGAGCACGGTGTTGAGGATCTCGCGGATCGGGACGGCGACCTGATCGACCGCGCCTTCGGCGACGAACACCTTCTGCCGCAAGCGATTCTGGGAGTCGCAGACGAGGACGAGGATCCGTTCCACGCGGGCGCCGTCGAACAGCGGCCTGGCGATGCGGACGACGTCGGAGGCGCTTTCCAGGCGCGGCGCTGCCTCGGGTTCGGTGCGCGCTCTGCTGCCGAGCTGGAAGGCCGCGCTGATCGCGGCGGCCTTGGCCACCCCGACCCCGGCCCTGCGAAACAGTTCCTCGGGCCGGGCCGCGGCGAGCCCGGGGATGCCGCCGTATTCGGCGAGCAGCTCCGCGGCCAGTTCCAGCGCGCTCTCGCCTCGGCGGCCCTGGCCGAGCAGCAGGGCGAGCAGCTCGCTGTCGCTGAGCGCGGCGGGGCCGACCGCGAGCAGTCGCTCGCGCGGGCGCTGGCCGAAGGGCAGGGCGGCGATCGGTACCGACATCACAATCCCCCTCGAATGCGTTGGAGGATTCGCATCATGCCAGCGGCCACCGACAGGTCGGGTGGGCGCGGTTCGGGCAGAATGAGGGGACAACCGATCTCGGGGGGTAGCCGAATGTCTGGTCGTCGCAAGCACACAGCAGTCCGCGGCGGGCGGACGATCGACACGGCGGCGCTGTCCGTCCCGGGGACAAGGGCCGGACGAGTCCTCACCGCACTCGCGCTGACCGCACTCGCGGCGTGCGGCGCCGACACCGCGGCGAGCCCAGACCTCGGCAGGTACTACAACCAGCGCGTCGAATTCGGTTCCTGCGCAGACTATCCGCACGGCGCCGAGCTGACCGCAGGCGGCCTGGAATGCGCGCGGGTGACCGTCCCGCTCGACTACGACGAGCCAGAAGGCGCCACGGCCTCGATCGCGATCTCGCGTCTGCCCGCCCACGGCGAGCGGGTCGCCGCGCTGCTGACCAACCCCGGCGGCCCCGGCTCGCCCGGTCTGGCGATGCCGTTGATGTTCGCGAAAAGCGAGGTGGCGCAACGCTTCGACATGATCGGCGTCGATGTGCGCGGCCTCGGCGCCTCCACACCGAAGGTGGTGTGCCTGACCCCGGAGGAGTTCCAGGCCGAGCGCAACGAACTCGACGTCGACTACTCGGCGGAAGGCATCGCGCAGACCGAGCGCGAGAACCGCGACTACGTCGCGAAATGCGTACAGCGCACGGGTGTCGACGTGCTGGACAATGTCGGAACCCGGAATGTGGCGCGGGATTTCGACATCATCCGCGCGGCGCTCGGCGACGAGAAGCTGACCTACTACGGCGGCTCCTACGGCACCCGCCTCGGCTCCACCTTCGCCGAGATGTTCCCGGACCGCGTGCGCGCCATGGTCTTGGACGGCGGCGTCGACCCGGCCACCGACATGATCGACGTGGTGGCGTTCTCCGCCGGATTCCAGCGAGCCTCCGACACCTATGCCGCCGACTGTGTGAAAGCGCCGGACTGCCCTCTCGGCACCGACCCGGCCCGCGCCACGGAGGCTTTCCGCGCCCTCGTCCTCCCGCTGATCGACCGGCCCGCCGCTACCGCGGACCCTCGCGGTCTCCGCTACCGTGACGCGCTCAGCGGGGTGACCAATTCCCTGTACCACCCGGCGGGCTGGCCCCGCATCACCAAGGGTCTGAGGGAGCTGGCCGGTGGTCATGGCGACACACTGCTGGCCATCGCGGATGTCATCGCGGACGCGAGCACCGTCGAGCGGGATTTGCAGATGGCGGTGTTGTGCCTGGAGGAGAAGCGCGTCACCGACCCCGCGGCGGCCGCCGAGCTGGATCGCAAGTTCCGTGCCGCCGCACCGATTTTCGACGACGGCCGCGCCACCGGCCGAGCTCCGCTCGACGTCTGCGCTTTCTGGCCGGTGCCGCCGAACTCCCAGCCGCACGTCCCCTCCGTGCCGAATCTGCCGAAGGTCGTTGTCGTCTCCGTCACCGGCGATCCGGCCACTCCGCACCAGGGCGGGAAGAACCTGGCCCGCGCGCTCGGCGCCACCCTGGTCACCTACGAGGGCGTGCAGCACGGCGCCTTCGGCCAGGGTGTGGCCTGCGTCGACGAGCCGGTATTGCGTTATCTGGTAGACCTCACCCCACCGCCGGACGGGCTCACCTGCCCGTCGGCCTGAACCATGCCCTCGGCTTCGGAGTCGGATTCGTCGACCTAGGCCACATCGAGCGTCGCGCGCCGCTCCGACCTACCGCGGGCGGAGTCGGCCGACGCACGAGCAAATGGCGTCGAGCGCTACTAGCTGGACGGCCACCCGGCCCGCGAGGGCCTACGGGTGGTCGAGAGTCGGAGGAGCTACGACCGACCGTCGACTACGGCGACGACCTCCGGTGCCGGTAGCGCACAGAGCACCCCCGCCGCCAGCTTCTCCAGATGATGGAGTTGCCGCTCGTGCACCACGATTCGGCGCAACGCCTCGTTGACGGTGGCGTTGCTGTTGGACGTCCCCATGATCTCGGCGGCGGCGGCCAACAGCTTCTGGTCGAGATCGATCCGCACGGTATGCATGCGTCCTCCTTCGTACTTTCGCCATCTTGCGCCATCGCCCTCGCTCATGTCCGGCAAATCGCGTACACACGCCGACATCGACAGCCGGGCACGCAGGCCATTCCACCCCACCGTCACACGGTGGGCACCCGGCCGACGACCGCCGACGGCCGCAGCGAAGGCCGAGCTACGGCACGATTGCCACCGAATCGCCAGCTGCCACTGTTTTCCATGCACGAGGCCGGTAATCGACGGAAACGGCTCGGCCAGCTAGGCAGTGTGTACAGCTGGACGGGCTTTCGTTGTCGGAACGGACAGGCGGTGCTTGCATCGAAGTATGTTCACCGAGGCTCAGCTGTACTCACCGGTCACCCGTACCGGTGACGGCGACGTGACGGTGCACCTGAGCGATGAGCACCCCGGCGTGCACGACCCCGTGTACCGTGCCCGCCGCAATGCCATCGCCGCCCTCGCGCTGGCCTACGCGCCGGGGGAACCCGCACCGAAGATCGACTACACCGACGAAGAACAGCAGGTCTGGCGGATCGTCTCCGCCGAACTGGCCCTCAAGCACCGCACCTACGCTTGCTCGGAGGTGCTGGACGCCACGGCCCGGCTCGACCTGCCCGCCGACCACATCCCACAACTGGACGAGGTGACCGCGGCCCTGGCCCCGCTCACCGGTTTCCGCTATGTCCCCGCCGCGGGGCTCGTGCCGCTGCGCGAGTTCTTCGGCTCGTTCGCCGAACGCGTGTTCCACTCCACCCAGTACATCCGGCACCACTCCGCGCCGCTCTACACCCCCGAACCGGACGCCATCCACGAGATCATCGGGCACGCCAATCAGATCGCCAGCCCGCGCTTCGCCGCCATCTACGAGACCGTCGGCGCGGCGGTCGCCAGGCTGACCACCGAGACGGCGCTGAAGTTCCTCGCCGATGTGTTCTGGTTCTCGATGGAGTTCGGCGTCGTACGCGAGCGGGGCGAAATCCGCTGCTACGGCGCGGGATTGTTGTCCTCCTACGGCGAGCTGGACGAGTTCCGGCACGCCGAGCTGCGGCCGCTCGACGTGGTCACGATGGGGACCGCTGTCTACGACATCACCCACTACCAGCCGATTCTCTACTGCGCCGAGTCGATCTCGGAGATCGAGGACGTGATCGGCGTCTTCTTCGCCGAGATGGACGACGACACTCCCCTGCGCGCGCAGCACGACAAGAAGCGCCCGTCGGTGGCCGGGGCGAGCTGAACCGGGCTATTCGGCAGGTCGGCCGAGCGGAAGACCAGCTTCGAGGAAGTCCATCGCACGCCCGAGGTTCGTCGCGTTGACCGGCGCGCGCAGCGAAATGGCGATGCCAACACCGGCGATCGCACCGGCCATCACCCGAACCTCGAAATCGTCGGCGGGGCGGCCGACGTATTCGGCGATCAGTTCGACGACCATCTCGATGCTGCGCTCGAGCTCGATGCCGATAGCGGCGCGCAACTCGGGGACGTGGTAGAGCAGAGCTTGGCGCTCCTGTTCGAAGGCCAGGTCCTCGGGTGCCAGGGTGGTGAGCGCCGCGCCGATCGCATTGCGGAAGGCACGGATCGGGGGAAGACCGCGCGGCTGGTTGCGAACCTCCTCGATCAGCACGGGATCGAGATCATCGGCGATGACCAACTGCTCCTTGGTCGGGAAGTAGCGGAAGAAAGTGCTCGGCGAGACGTCGGCCGCCGCGGCGATCTGCTCGATGGTGGTCTCGCTGTAGCCCTGCTCGCGGAACAGCCGGAACGCCTCGGTGCGAATCGTCCGCCGAGTCCGCTCCTTCTTGCGCTCCCGCAGTCCCGGCGCCACGACACCTTCACCCGTTGCATCAACCGACATGTGTCGATTCTGACTCATCGCGCGGCGCTGCGACGGCAGGTGTGTCCACCGGCGCCGGCGCGCGGCGCGGCAACACCCGCAGCGCCAGCGGTACCGACACCGCGCAGACGGCCGCGCAGACCCACAGCATCAGGCTCATCCCGCCGACGAACGCCGACTGAACCTGCGCGAGCGCATCGGCGCTTCCGCTCACCTTCGCGGCGGCCGTCCCACTGCTCACCCCGTCGTCGTAGGGTGCGACGTTCAGCGCGCCGAGTTCGGCCCGGTACCGGGTGACCAGCACGGTGCCGAGCAGGGCGACGCCGATGGTGCCCGCCGCCTGCCGCAACGCCTGCAACAGCGCGGATCCGACACCGGCCCGCGCGACGTCCAGATCGTCGATCGCGACCGCCATCGCGACCGGCATCGCCATGCCCATGCCCGCGCCGACCAGCGTGATCCAGCACGCGGTGAACCAGTAGGCGGTGTCGACCTCGGTCAGCGCACCCCAACCCAAGCCGATGGCGAGCAGCGCCAGCCCCGCCGTGATCACCATCCGCGATCCCGCCTTCGACAGCAGCCGATCGCCCAGCCGCGCGCCGACGACCAGGCCGCCGATCATCGGCAGCAGCCGCAGTCCGCTGCCGAGCGCGTCAGCGCCGAGCACCTCCTGGTAGTACTGCGGCACCGTGAAGAACATGCCGAACATCGCGAAGGTGATCAGCACGGCGAACACCGCACCCCAGCGAAAACCGTTGCTGCCGAACAGCTCGAGATCGATCAGCGGATGGCGGCCACGCCGCTGCCACAGCAGGAACGCCGCCGCGGTGACCGCGCCGCAGGCGAGCGCCACCCAGGCCAACGGGTCGCCCCAGCCCTGTTCGCCGAAGCGGATGAAACCGTAGGTGACGCCGAGCATGCCGAGCATCGACAGCAGCACACCCGGCAGATCGAGCGGAAGCCGTTGCGGGTTGCGCGATTCCGGCACCAGCGCGGCCACCGCCGCCGCGCCCGCCACCACCAACGGAACGTTGATCAGGAAGACCGAGCCCCACCAGAAGTTGTCGACGAGCCAGCCGCCGAGCACCGGCCCCAGCGGCAGGCCGAGCGAGGTCGCGGTGACCCAGATCGACATGGCGCGGGCGCGCTCCCGCTGCTCGGGAAACAGCACCGGCAGTACCGCCATGGACAGCGGAATCATGGCCGCGGCGGCGATGCCGAGCACCACCCGCGCCGCGATCAGCTGGCCGGAGGTGTCCGCGAAGGCACAGGCCAGCGAGGCCAGGCCGAACAAGACCAGGGCGGCGAGCAGGATCCGCTTGCGGCCGTAGCGGTCGCCGAGCGCGCCCGCGGGCAGCATGAAGGCCGCGAGCGCCAGCGTGTAGGCGGAGCTGAACCATTGCAGCGCACCGGTATTCGCGTTCAGGTCGACGGCGAGGGTGGGCAGCGCGACGGTCAGGACGGTCACGTCCAGGCCGATGGTCAGCATGGCGAGCGCCAGCGCGCCGAGAGCGAACCACCGCCGGGAATCCACGTTCACAATCCCTCCAGAAAATGGAAGTTACTACTTTTTGATAGTAGCACTCATTTCATGGTCGCTGTCAATACTCGGTGATCAACGGCCTTCGCGCGGCCATACCGGCTATATGTGCGTCCGCCCTCGTCCCGGCCAGGTGCGGGCCGATTGGCGGCCCTCGGTCGACCGCGGCGGTTACGCTCGCTCCCGATGAAGATCCCGCGTCCTTGCCACCACGCCACGCGCCGCCTCACCGGCGCGCTGGCCGCTGCCGCACTGCTCGGCGGCCTGATCGCGACGCCTGCTCTCGCGGCGCCGCCCACCCCGACCACCACACCGTTCACCACACCGAACACGGACAACTGCCCGCAGAAGACCATGCCGCCCGCGCCGATCGATGCCTCCGAGACGCCCGCGCCCGGAAAACCGACACCCGCACCGCTATCGGTTCCCGTGCCTCCGGTGGGCGGCACCAGGATGGGCGAGTGCGGCGTGGTGCTGCCGAAGGGCGCGCCGCCCGCGCCGCGGGACATCTCCGCGACCGCCTGGGTGGTGTCGGATCTCGATACCGGCGCGGTGCTCGCCGCCAAGGACCCGCACGGGCGCTACCGCCCGGCGAGCACCATCAAGGTGCTGCTGGCTACCGTCGCACTGCGCGCGCTGAAGCTGGACACAGTGGTCACCGGCACCCAGGAGGACGCGGACGTCGACGGCACCCGCGTCGGCGTCGGCCCCGGCGGGCAGTACACCAACCTGCAGCTCTTCCAGGCGCTGATCATGGCCTCGGGCAACGACGCGGCGCATGCGATCGCGGCCCAGCTCGGCGGCGACGAGGCGACCGTGACCAAGATGAACCAGCTGGCGAAATCGTTGTACGCCTTCGATACTCGCGCGGCCACACCGTCCGGCCTGGACGGGCCTGGCATGAGCACCTCGGCCTACGACCTGTCAGTGCTGTTCCGCGAGGCGATGACCATCCCGCTGTTCGCCGAGTTGATCCAGACCGAACAGATCGATTTCCCTGGCTATCCCAAGAATCCGAAGATCCCGAACGACCCCGACCACCCCGGCTTCGCGGTCGGCAACGACAACCACCTGTTGTACAACTACGAGGGCGCGCTCGGCGGCAAGACCGGCTACACCGACGACGCCAGGCAGACCTTCGTCGGGGCCGCGCAACGCGACGGGCGCAGGCTGGCGGTCACCCTGCTGCAAGCCGAGGTACGCCCGATACGGCCGTGGGAGCAGGCGGCCAGGCTGCTCGACTACGGTTTCGCGCTGCCGCGCGGCACCGAGGTCGGCCGGCTGCCGAACCACGAGCCGAACCACCAGACGGACGAGGCCGAACCCACTGCGGCACTGGCCACTCCGCCGGGCGCGGAAGGCGGCGACGTGCTCGCGAGCCCGCAGCGCGAGCGCGACCACGTGGGCACGCGCACGCTGGTGATGGTCGGCGGCCTCGCACTGATCCTGTTCCTGCTGCTCAAGGCGCGGCGCGTCAATCGCCAACGCCGCTGAGCCGGAATCGATCCGGCGCGGGCGAGCTCAGCGACGCCTGCGCAAGGTCGCCAGCCCGAGGGCAGCCAGCGCGCCCGCGCCGAAGTAGGCCGCGCCGCTGCCGAACGCCCCGGCGGTGTTGACGACGCGGGGCCGGATGACGGCCGCCGTAGCGGGCGGGGCGACCTCGGGCTCGTTCTCGGAAGCGGTGGCGGCCCATGCCGTCGCGAACAGGATGATGCGATAGGTGATGTAGCTGAACACCATCAGACCGATGATCGACCCGAAGGCCGCGCCCGCCGGACTGCGCAGCACGATCTGCAGGTAGATCGATGCGACGAACTTGAAGACCTCGAAGGCCAGCGCGGCGAGCAACGCGGCCTTCGCGGCGCTGGCCAGCGTGACGGGCTCGCGCGGCAGCCGCGCGATGATCCACGCGAACACCGCCCAGCTCGCCAGCAGCGCGAACAGGATCGACAGCAGCGTCAACAGCAGCCGGGCGCCGGGCAACTCGTCCAGACCGTAGCGCGCCAGCAACTGGGCGCCCAGATTGCTGGAGCCCAGCGCCGAAAGCCCGAGCGACACCACGAAGGCCAGGCCGAGCCCGATCAGCGCGCCGAGGTCGGAGATCTTGGTGCGCAACCAGTTGCCTTCCTCGTGCTTCTGCTCCCACTGCTCGGTGAGCGCGGCGCGCAGATTCGCCATCCAGCCGAGTCCGGCGTACAGACCGGCGAGCAGGCCGAGCACACCGACCGTGCCGCGGGAACGAACGGCCTGATCGATGAGCCCGTTGAGCTGGGTGCCCAGCTCGCCGGGGATGTTCTCGACGATCTTGTCCTGAAGTTCTCGGAACAGCTCCTCGTTGCCCGCCAGTACGAAGCCGGCGACCGCGAACGCCACCATCAGCAACGGAAACAGCGACAGCACGGTGAAATACGTGATCCCGGCCGCGTAGTAGTCGCCGCGCTGGCGCTGGTAGCGGCCGCCGGCCCGGATCAGATGATCCAGCCAGGGCCGCGCCTGCACACGATGTTCGATCCCGGCCTTGACGTTGTCGATCGCCTGCACGTGCTCGCCCCTTCGACACCCGATGAACGCGGCCGGGCGCAGTCCGTCACCGGCTCGCGCACAGCCGAAGCGAAGGCGGAATCACGCCCGGCCCTCGCAAGCGTCGTACCCGAGCTAGCGGGCCAGGAAACCCACCCGGTCGTAGACCTGTGCGAGAGTGTTGCCGGCGATCTCCCGCGCCCGCTCCGCACCGGCTGCGAGGATACGGTCGAGTTCGCCTTTGTCCGCCAGATACTCTTCCACCTTGGCGCGCAAGGGCGTGACAAATTCCACCAGCGCGTCGGCAACGTCGGATTTCAGGTCGCCGTAGCCCTTGCCCTCGTAATCCTTCTCCAGCGTGACGATCGGCGTTCCGCCCAGCGAGCTCAGAATGACCAGAAGGTTGCTGACGCCCGGTTTCACCTCCGGGTCGTAGCGGATCTCGCGCTCGGTGTCGGTGACCGCGGAGCGGATCCGCTTGGCGGTGATCTTCGGGTCGTCGAGCAGGTTGATCAAGCCCGCGTCGGTGGCGGCCGACTTGCTCATCTTGGCGGTCGGGTCCTGCAGGTCGTAGATCTTCGCGGTGCCCTTGACGATGTGCGCCTCCGGCACCACGAAGGTCTTCTTGAAGCGAGTGTTGAAGCGCTGCGCCAGGTTTCGGGTCAGCTCCAGATGCTGGCGCTGATCCTCGCCGACCGGCACCTGGTGCGGGCGGTAGAGCAGGATGTCGGAGGCCATCAGCACGGGATAGGTGAACAGGCCGACGGTGGCGTTCTCCGCGCCCTGCTTGACCGACTTGTCCTTGAACTGGGTCATCCGGCTGGCCTCGCCGAAACCGGTGATGCAGCTGAGGACCCAGGCCAGCTCGGCGTGCTCGGGCACCTGGCTCTGCACGAACAGCGTCGACTTCTTGGGGTCGATGCCGATCGCCAGCAGCTGCGCCGCCGCGGCCCTGGTGCGCGCCCGCAGTTCCTTCGGGTCCTGCGGGACCGTGATGGCGTGCATGTCCGGGATGAAGTACAGCGCGTCGTAGTCGTCCTGCATGGTGACCCAGTACTGCAGCGCCCCAAGGTAGTTGCCCAGGTGGAACGAGGAGCTGGTCGGCTGGATCCCGGACAGCACGCGCTGTTTACGCTCGGCGGCCGGGGCTGGTGCGGGACTCGACATGCCCCCGATCTTTCCATGGGAGTCCAGCGGAATTTCGAGCCGCCCAGTTGCGCGGGTCGACGCCTGGCATGCTCGGCCTGCCGGTCCGCGTGAGCCTGCGCTCGCGGTCGGAGACCAGCCGGTAGACCGGGCCGCTCGGACCGGCGAGCGTGCCGCGCAGCACCCTGGGGGCGAGCGGCGGCGCGAAGTGCGCGGTGCGCACACCGCCCGCCAGCGCGCGGAAGGCGAGCTCGTCGGCCGTTCCCCAGCGCATGCCGTACATGGCGCGGATGCGCGGCGGCAGACTGCCCTGCACCAGCAGGAAGAACGCCGATGCGACCTGCTGCAACGGCGCACGCTGCGGATACGGGACGCGCTGACCCGCCAGATATGACCCGACCAACCGGGCCTCGTCGGTGAGGAACAGCTCGTCGGAGGCGAGGTAGCCGTCGAAGTAGCGGCGGAAGGCCGGATAGTCGGCGGGCGCGGCGTCGCGGGGCATGCCGAACAGCTCCGCCCAGCGCACGTAGTCCTGGTACAGCCCCGCACGCTCGCCGTCGGTCAGCCTGCGGACCAGCAGGTCGTACATCACCTCGGCGGAATCGAAGGTGAACGCCATGGTCATGAACATCAGGTGCGGATCGAGGGCCGAGTACGACGCTCCCGCCGGATGGTGCGGCCCGGCGTCCTCGGGCAGCTCGCCTACGACCCTGGCATGCTTCTTGGTGGTGAAAGCCAGCGCCCGATCCGCCTCCTCCTTGCTGCCGAGGAAGACGGCCTCGAACAGTTTCCCGGTGAGCGCCAGCCGGGTGTAGGGCGTGCCGCGGTGCTCGGTGTTCTCGGCCGTCCCGACGTAGAGCCGTGGGTGCACGGCGCCGATCACCAGCGCCCGCTGTCCGTAGGTGAGGCCGACCGCGCGCTTGCTCATGACGCGTCGCGCCATGGAGTTGTCGGCGAAGTATCCGGGCTGGGACGAGTGTGCGGACATCGTTGTCTCCTCATCGAAGGTCCCGGCCCGAGCCGAAACCGACAGCATCTGGCAATAGAATCCTCCAGATCAAACCTTCTGGCAATACTCAATGCCAGAATTGTGTCCGTGCCAGAATCGTGCTGTGACAGCGCAGCGGACCTACGGCGGCGTCTCCGCCGACCAACGCCGGGCACAACGGCGCACCGCACTGCTGGACGCCGCACTCGAGATCATCGGCGTCCACGGCCTGGCCAAGCTCACCGTCTCCGGGCTGTGCGCGCAGGCCGGGCTCAACGAGCGGTACTACTACGAGAACTTCGACAGCCGCGACGCCGTGCTCACCGCGCTGACCGACCGGATCGCCGAGGAGCTGGCGATCGCGATCCTGGAGAGCCTGCGCGGCGCGCCGGACGAATCGCGCGCCAAGGCACACGCCGCCATCGCCGCGGGCATCCATGTGCTCACCGACGATCCGCGCAAGGCCAAGGTCGCGCTGGTCGCGGGCATGGCCACACCGGAGCTGCGGGCCAGGACCACCGAGACGATCCGGGTCTTCGCGCGCATGGTCGCCGCCGAGGGCATCGACTTCTACGGCATCACCGATCCCGAACCGGATCCCGCCATCTTCTTCCGCGCGACCTACCTGGTCGGCGGGCTGGTGCAGACGTTGACCACGTGGCTGCAAGGCGAACTGCCCCTCACGAAAGAGGAGCTCATCGACCACACCACGGACGTGTTCGTCCTGCTCGGCGAGGACCTCGCGCGCCGCTTGGGGTGACCGCGCCGCTCGGGTGACGCGGGCCGATCAGGCCATGGTCAGCGCGACGACCTCGGGCGAGAACGGTGCGCTCTGATAGACCACGCGGAACGCGACGTCGCGCCGCGCCCAGTAGTCGGCGCACTCACGCATCGCCTGCTCGAACCAGTCCCGCTCGTCGGGCTGATCGGCGAGCAGCGCGTCGGCATCGCGCACCACGGCGACGTAACCGCTCGCCTCCCCGACGAAATCGTCCAGGTCGCGCAGGCATTCGTCGAAGGCGTCCTTGTTGGCGCCGAAGTAGTACGGGAACTGGAAGGCCGCCGCCCACTCGTCGAAGACGCCTCCGGTGCCGCGCATCTTGCGCCCGCGCAACTCGCGCACCAGGTACCCGGCGGGCGCTCGGTAGCGGACCTCGCTCAGTTCCGGCGCGTCGACCGGCAGCGCGCCGAGTACCGGCTCGGACCTGCCGCCCGGTGCGGAAGGCGCGCCGTCGCCGGTGCGGGCGAGGAACCGCGAGAGCGGAACCGGACGTGGCATCAGCGCATCCTCGTGAAGGTCTCGTAGTGGTCGCCGGTGTACCAGGCCGTGCCGTCGCTGCCGGTGACGATGCGTTGGGCGTCGCGGGAGCGGTTGCGCTGCTTGGGATTGACGTCCCACTCCTGATAGGTGATCGACCCGCCCGTGGCGTCGGTGCGCGGCAACGTGCCCTCCCGATTCATCCAGCGCTCGCCGCCTTTGGTGCCTGGCGCGTTCGCCGAATCCGGCCAGCGGCGCGCATCGATCTCGGCCAACGTGACGTAGGCGCGGTCCGGAACGCCCTGTGCCCGGCTCGGCGAAGCCGTGACCGCGGCGGGCGGGAAGGCCGTCGGACGCGCGGAGACGTTCGAGGCGGTCGCCGTGGCGCGGGTCGTCGCGGTGGCCGAGCCCGCCGTGCGGTCGGTGTAGGAGCCGCCGCGCGACGTGAGCACCGCGAGCAACAGAACCACCGCCACCGCGCCGAGCGCCGCCAGCGCCCGAATCACCTTGTTGCTCATGCCCTCACCTCCATGACGCCCGGCCCCGGCATGCGCGAAGCGCGCTGGCACACGACTCGCTCACTCCGCTCGCTCATGCCTGCACCTCGCTGACACCCGGCTCCAGCATCCGCGAAGCGCGCTCGCACACGACTCGCTCACCCCGCTCGCTCATGCCTGCACCTCGCTGACACCCGGCTCCAGCATCCGCGAAGCGCGCTCGCACACGACTCGCTCACCCCGCTCGCTCATGCCCTCACCTCACTGACGCCCTGCTCCCGCATGCGCGAAGCGATGTTCGTTCATCGGTACTGCACCGTGACCGGAGCGTGGTCGGACCAGCGCTGATCGTAGGCGGCGGCCCGCTCGACGACGGCCTGCTTGACGCGGCCGGGCAGCTCCCCGCGCGCCAGCTGGTAATCGATGCGCCAGCCGGAATCGTTGTCGAAGGCACGGCCGCGGTAGGACCACCAGCTGTAGGGCCCGTCGACGCCGGGGTGCAGCTGACGCACCACGTCGACATAGCCCGCGGCGATCAGCTCGTCGATCCAGGCGCGTTCCTCGGGCAGGAACCCGGCCGACTTCAGATTGCCCTTCCAGTTCTTCAGGTCGCGTTCGGTGTGCGCGATGTTCCAGTCGCCGCTGACCACGAAGTCGCCGGCGCGGGTCTTCAGGTAGGCGCCGAACTCGGCCATGAACTGGTACTTCTCGTCCTGGCGCGCGGTGCCCGCGTCACCGGAGTGCACGTACACGCTGGCGACGGTCAGCTCGTCGAATTCGGCCTCGAGGTAGCGCCCGGAGGTACCGAACTCGGCGCTGCCGAATCCGATCCGCACCGCCTTCGGCTCCCGCCTGGACAGGATGCCGACACCGGCCCTGCCCTTGGATTCGGGCTCCGCGTGCGCCAGCCACCAGCCGTCGGCCAGCGTGGGCGCCAGCGCGGCGCGGGTCTGCTCGTCGGTGGCGCGGGTCTCCTGCAGGCAGACGATGTCGGCCTCGGTGGTCGCGAGCCACTCGAGCATGCCCTTGCCCGTGGCAGCTCGGACGCCGTTTACGTTGACCGTGGAGATGATGTAGGGCACGCAACGACCGTACAATGCTGGTCAGAGATATCGCCCCCGGACACCGCCGTCCAGGAAGGGGTGCTGACGATGACGTCCGACACCTCCAAGTCCCCGGCCGCCGCCCCGCGCTCCGACCGATCGCGAACCGCCGCCCGCGCGGCCGACAAACGGATCAAGGCATTGCACCTGGGTTCCGGTGATCCGCTGCTGCTGTTGCACGGCTTCATGCTCTCGCCGCACTGCTGGGAACGCACGGCGGACCGGTTGTCCTCACACTGCGAGGTGTACGCCCCCGCTCTACCAGGTCACTGGGGTGGCCCGCCCGCCGAGGGCAAACTGGTCGGCGTCGCCACGCTGGCCGACGCGGTCGAAGCTCAGCTCGACGAATTGGGTTGGCGCACCTGCCATATCGCGGGCAACTCGCTCGGCGCCTGGGTCGGCATCGAGCTCGCCCGCCGCGGCCGGGCCCGCACGCTGACGCTGATCGCGCCCGCCGGTGGCTGGAATGTCCCCTCGATCACCCAGTTCCGGGTAGGGCTGAAGTTCCTTTCGATGATTCCGCTCGTCCGAATCGGCAGGCGGCTGGGCGATTTCGCCACCGACAACGTCATCCCGCAGCGTTTCGCGCTGTTCCTGTTGAGCAAGCACGCCTCCGCGGTGCCGCGCCGCGAGATCGCCAACGTCCTGCGCGCCGCGCTGAACTGCACCGCGATGCTGCCGATGATCGTGGGCGCCCTGCGCGCCCCCGCTCTGGCCGACCTGTCCGACCTGACCACCCCGGTCCGCCTGCTGCTCTCCGAGTACGACCGCATCATCCCGAACCGCGTCTACGCCCGCCGCTACCTGAAGGAACTCCCCGACTCCGCCGACCGCATCGTCGTCAACGGCGTCGGCCACGTCCCCATGCTCGAAGCCCCCGACCGCATCGCCACCCTCATCGCCGAACACGTCTACGCCAGCCGCAACCACCTACGCGCGGTCTGAGCGCGCAGAGGTACGGGCGGCAACCCACGATCGCAAGTCCCATCACACAGATGTGATAACCCCAGGTAATGCTGTGCGCGATCGAGATCGAGCCCGAGGTTCGCTCGTTCCTGGCTGGATTGTCACCGACCGATCTCGCTCGCGCCGACTTCGCCGCCGGACTTCTCGCCGCATATGGCCCTGAACTCGGCGAACCGTATTGCCGCTACCTCGGCGACGGGGTGGCGTTTCAAAAGACGAAACAACGGGAGACAGCCCAGATCGACCGCGCGAAAATGGCCCGCAAGCTGTGCGAATCGGCGCACACCGAACCGGCGCGCTTGACCTTCGACCCAACAGGAGGCACCGAATCATGACCAGCCAGAAGGAATTCGATGCGCACCTCGAGGCGACCCGTGCCACCGCTGAATACCAGGCAGCCGCCCGCGCCTACGCGCTCGCGCACGAACTCGGCCGCCAGATCCGCGAAGCTCGTGAAGCACGCGGGTGGTCGCAAACCGAACTGGCGACCCGCGCCGGTATGCGCCAACACGCCGTGAGCCGACTCGAGGCCGGGGACGTGGTGCCGACGATCACCACCCTCGAACGGATTGCCGCCGCCCTCGAAACCGAGCTGTCGGTGTCGCTGGCGGCATAGGAGAACCCCGCCTGGACTCAGGCCGAACCCATCTGTAAGCGGTCCAGCCGTCCTCACTCACCCTCCGCACGCCCCACACAGGCGGGTTCCTATGCGGGGCGTGTGCGGGAAATGTCAGCGGGACAGGAGGGCCTTGGCGATGTGGGTTACCTGGATTTCGTTGGAGCCCGCGTAGATCATGAGGGATTTGGCGTCGCGGGCCAGTTGTTCGACGCGGTATTCGGTCATGTAGCCGTTTCCGCCGAAGAGCTGGACCGCTTCCATCGCCACGTCGGTGGCGGCTTCGGAGCAGTAGAGCTTCATGGCGGACGCTTCGGCGAGAGTCGGCGGCTTGCCCGCACGGCCGCGCTCGAGCGCGTTGAACACCATGTTCTGCACGTTGATCCTGGCGATCTCCATCTTGGCCAGCTTGAGCTGGACCAGCTGGAAGCGCCCGATCTCCTGGCCCCACAGCTTGCGGCTCTTGGCGTACTCGAGGCACAGCCGGTGGCATTCGTTGATGATGCCGAGCGCCATGAACGCCACGCCGATGCGTTCGGCGGTGAAGCTGGAGCGCGCGGACTCGCGGCCGTCGCCGCCCTTGTGCTCCTCGGTCTCGCCGAGCAGCCGGTCCCGGCCGACGCGCACGTTGTCGAAGAACAGCTCACCGGTCGGCGAGGCGTGCAGGCCCATCTTCTTGAACGGCTTGCCCTGGCTGAGGCCTTCCATGCCCTTGTCGAGGACGAAGGTCAGCACCTTGCGCTCGCGCTTGTCCACCGAATCTCCCTCATCGAGCTTCGCGTAGACGATCATCACGTCGGCGAAGGGACCGTTGGTGATGAAGGTCTTCTGGCCGTTGAGGAGATAGTCCTCGCCGTCGCGCTTGACGTAGGTCTTCATGCCGCCGAACGCGTCCGAGCCCGAATCCGGTTCGGTGATCGCCCAGGCCGCGACCTTCCGCATCGTCACGATGTCCGCGAGCCAGCGCTCCTTCTGCGCCAGCGTGCCGCGCGAGATGATGGTGGTCGCGCCGAGCCCGATGCTGACCCCCATCGCGGTGACCAAACCCATACAGACACCGGACAATTCGCTGATCAGCACCGCCATCAGCGACTCCTGGCCACTGAACGGACTACCGCCGGAACGCTTCTCGCTCTTCTCCGGCGCGGCCGCACCGGCGGCGAGCGCCTCCTCCCTGGCCCGCTGCTTGGCGAGCAGCTTCTCGACCGCCTCGCCGCCCATCGCGTCGATACCGAACTCGCTGAACAGCTTCCGGATGATCGGATACGGCAGCATCTCGCCGCTGTCGAGCGCGTCCAGGTGCGGGCGGATCTCCTTGTCGATGAAGGTGCGCACCGCGTCGCGGACCATCACATCGGTCTCGGACCATTCGAACATCGTCGTTCTCCTTTCTGGCGGCCCAGCCTCAGGGCAGCCGAGCGGCGATGTCGTCGACGAGCCAGGGGCCCTCGGTCTCGATCGTCTTCACGTCGTGCCAGCCCGCCAGCTCGGAGATGGCGCCGCCCTGCACCGCGAACACCTTGCCGGTGATCGGGCACTTGTCCGAAGCCAAGTATGCGACCAACGGGGAGATATTGGCGGGGCTGAAGGCATCGAATCCGCCCGCTTCCTCGGCGGCCTCGGCCTCGGCCGCCATCATCTCGCCCATGCCGGGGGTGGCGAGGGTGAGCCGGGTCCGCGCGATCGGCGCGATCGCGTTCACCCGCACGCCGTAGCGGGCGAGTTCGTCGGCGGCGACAAGGGTCAGCGCGGCGATGCCCGCCTTGGCTGCGCCGTAGTTGGCCTGGCCCGCGTTCGGGACGGTGGTGCCCGACGCGGACGCGGTGTTGACCACGGCCGCGTTGGGCTGGTTGCCCGCCTTGCTCTGCTCTTTCCAGTACGCCGCCGCGTGGTGCAGCACCGCGGCGTGACCCTTCAGGTGCACCGCGATCACGGCGTCCCACTGGGCTTCGTCCATGCCCGCGACGAACGCGTCGCGCAGGATGCCCGCGTTGTTGACCACGATGTCCAGTCCGCCCAGCTCCGACACCGCCTGCTGGACCAGGTTGCGCGCGCCCTCCCAGGAGGCGATGTCATCGGTGTTGGCGACCGCCTTGCCGCCCGCCGCGACGATCTCCTCGACCACCTGCTGGGCCGGGCCGGAATCGGTCCCCTCGCCCGCGTTGCTGCCGCCGAGGTCGTTGACGACGACGCGCGCGCCCTCGCTCGCGAACAGCAGCGCGTGCTCGCGGCCGATCCCCCGGCCCGCGCCGGTGATGACGGCGACCTTTCCTTCCAATGCGCCCATCTGTGCGTCTCCTGTGCTGTGGTCTCGCCCGCCGGACAGGGCGAGGTGTGATGAATGGGGTGTCGGCTCGCGCCGAACGAAAGAGCGGCCCGCGGCGGTCCGAGCCGCGGGCCGCTCGGCTCAGTCGGCGATCTCGGCGAGGCCGTCGCTCAACACGACGTCCGTGCCGCGCACCGTCTCGAAGCCGTAGGTGGTGACGCCGTCGGCGGCGCCCACCTTCCAGATCCGGGTCTCCAGGTCGTCGCCGGGGAAGACCATCTTGGCGAAGCGCACCGCGAAGCGGCGCAGCCGGTGCACGTCCGAGCCCGCGGCCTCGGTGAGCACCGCCCACGACGCGAACGCCATGGTGCACAGACCGTGCGCGATGATGCCGGGCAGCCCGGCGTCCTTGGCGACCTGCTCGTCCAGATGCAGCGGCACCGGATCGCCGGAAGCCGGTGCGTAGCGGAAGGTCTGGTCGTGGTCGACGTGCTGAGCCACGACGGCGAACGGCTCGGTGCCGCGCAACGACTCGTCGAACTTGTGCGCGGGCGCGGCCTGCCCGACGGTCTTGCCCGCGTCGATGTTCCGGAAGAACGCGGTCAGATACTGCTCGTTGACCAGTTCCCCGTCCACGTCACGGCATTCGACGAGAATGGTGATCGTGCTGCCGTTGGACTTGCTCGCGTAGCCGACCGCCTTGGCCCGGGTGACCAGCTCGTCGCCCGGCCGGATGGCGCGGTGGAAGTGGAAGTCCTGCTCGCCGTGCACGACCCGGCCGAAGATGTCCATCGGCGCCACATCGATCACCGGCATCATCATGGCCTCGAAGACCGGGACGATGCCGAACACCGGCGAGGCGACCTCGCCCGCGCGGTGCGCCGCGATGGGATCGTTGGTCGCCGCGGCGTATTCGGCGATCCGCTTGGCGGTCACCGAGAAACGTTCCTCGTCGCACCAGGTTTCCAGTCCCGCGTCGTCGAATTCGATGACGCGGGACGCGGTGGTTTCCGCTGTCATCGCGACACCTACGCCGAGGCCAGCGCGTCGAGCTGCTCGAGCGACTTGTCCAGCTGCTTGATGCCGTCCTTCTCGACCGCCTTGCCGAGCGCGCCCTTGATCAGCGCGCCCTCGAAGTCACCGGACACCAGGATGGTGCTGCCCGCGCCCTTGGGCTGGATGTCGAAGGTGAATTCGGTCTTCACCCCGGCCATTCCGGTGCCGCCGAGGGTCAGCTTGTTCGGGGCCTCGACCGCCTTGATGGTCCACTCCAGCTTGTTGGCCATGCCGAGCATGACGATCTTCGCCACCAGCTTGGACCCCTCGGCCAAGACGGTGGGCGGTTCCTCCATGAAGCGCTCGTGGATGGTGAACCACTTGTCCCAGGTCTGCGGGTCGGAGACGACCGCCCACAGCGCCTCGGGAGTGGCGTTGACGTCCTTGGTGGCTTCGATGTGTCCCATGATTGCTCCTGTCGGGTAAGGGTTTTCGCCGGTCAGCGGTCGGCGCGCCGGTAGGCGGTCACGACCGCGGCACCGCCGAGGCCGATGTTGTGCTGTAGCGCGGCGGTGACGCCCTCGACCTGGCGTTTGTCGGCTGTGCCGCGCAGCTGCCAGGTGAGCTCGGAGCACTGCGCCAGGCCGGTGGCGCCCAGTGGGTGTCCCTTGGAGATGAGGCCACCCGAGGGGTTGACGACCCACTTGCCGCCGTAGGTGGTCTGGTTGGCGTCGATCAGCGCGCCCGCCTCGCCGGGGCCGCAGAGGCCGAGCGCCTCATAGAGCAGCAGCTCGTTGGCCGAGAAGCAGTCGTGCAGCTCGATGACCTGGAAGTCCTCGGGACCGAGGCCCGCCTGCCGGTAGACCTGCTGTGCGGCTTGGACATTCATGTCGTAGCCGATCAGGTTCTTCGCGGTGCCGTCGAAGGTGGAGGCGAAGTCGGTGGTCATGGCCTGGCCGACGATCTCGACGGCCTGCCCGGCGAGATCGTGCGAGTTCACGAAGTCCTCGCTCGCCAGGACGACCGCGCCGGAACCGTCGGAGGTCGGCGAGCACTGGAGCTTGGTGAGCGGGTCGTAGATCATCCGCGCGCCGAGGATGTCGTCGAGGGTGTACTCGTCCTGGAACTGGGAGTACGGGTTGTTCACCGAGTGCTTGTGGTTCTTGTAGCCGATCTTGGCGAAGTGCTCGGCGGTGGTGCCGTACTCCTTCATGTGCTCGCGGCCCGCCGCGCCGAACATCCACGGCGCCACCGGGAAGAGCACCTCGGAGATCTCGGCCAGCGCCATGACGTGCTTGGCCATCGGCTGCTCGCGATCGTCCCAGGTGGAACCGAGCGAGCCGGGCTGCATCTTCTCGAAGCCGAGCGCCAGCGTGCAGTCGGCGAGCCCGCCGCGGATCGCCTGCGCCGCGAGGTACAGCGCGGTCGACCCGGTCGAGCAGTTGTTGTTGACGTTGATCACGGGGATACCGGTCATGCCCAGTTCGTAGACCGCGCGCTGGCCGGAGGTGGATTCGCCGTAGACGTAGCCGACGTAGGCCTGCTGGACCTCGCGGTAATCGATGCCCGCGTCGGCGAGGGCCTTGGTGCCCGACTCGCGGGCCATGTCCGGGTAGTCCCAGTCGGTGCCGTCCTCGTTCTTGCGACGGCCCGGCTTCTCGAATTTCGTCATGCCGACGCCGACGACATAAACCCTGCTCGCGAAGCGAGTCGATGGGGGGTGGTGGTCGGGCGACGGGTGGGCGTTGTTCGCCATCGAACTCCTCACTTCGGGCCTGCGCGCGCCGTGGCGATGCACCGGTGGCGCGGGCGACGGACATCAGCGTCCGATCCGACCGGATCGAGCTGAAACAAACATACAAAGCTGTATGTAAGACCGCAAGGGTTATCCGATACTCGTGGTTCCAGATGGCGAATGGGCAGGTCAATCGAGCGTTGACGGACATACAACTAGTTGTGTATCTGCGCCATCTGCCGCTGACATGTCAACCGGATGCGCCCCACTGCCCGCGACTCGGCAACCCCACAGGCGAGCGCGTGGTGTCAGTTCTCACCTGATCTGTCGTTTCTCACGCGATCTGCCGCAACCGTGGCGAGTTCTCACTCGAACCCGCGAGGATGCTCAGGTGCGGACGCCCGTGACGAGGGCAGCGCGAATCTTGCAGGCGGAATGACAGTCCGATACGGTGTGGCCGTGATCTTCTCTTGTGGGAAGGGCGCCGCGCGCCCCTGCCGGTGACGCCCGGGGAGTGGCTGGTTTCCGATGATCAGACCACTCTTCTTGCTTATGCGGTCGGTCTCAGCGCCTTGCACGGTCCAGGGCCGTGGAGTGCCGGGGGTAGTCCGCTTCCGGACGGCCTACCCAACGAATGCGAATTCCCGAAATCGACTGTCCTCGTCGGTGTAGAGAGCCAATACTTCAAGGCTCCAATCAATTCATCTTCTGCCGCTGCGGTGGTCACGGCGATCGCAGAGATCGTTGAGGCACCCGGTGGTGCGGCGATCGAGGTATTGCACGACCAACTCGCTGATTGCCGCGCATTCGATCTGGCTGATGACCTGGTTCGTGAGCTGCGCTCGATCGACTTGCCCGTCGAGGATGTGCGGTCGGTAGCACGGCAGCTGACAGAACGCGGCACTCGCCGCAATGCGGTGGCCCTCGGCATCGTCATGTTGGGCGTGGTCGGCGACGAACGGGATCGGGAGTTGCTGCTACTACTGGGCGGGTTGGGCGAACTCACGCTCTACGCGGCTGTCGCACTGGCCAATTCCCAACCCGATCGTGATCGTGCGGTATTTCAGCTTGCTCGCCGGGTCGACGGATGGGGACGTGTCCACGCCGTACAGCGTTTGACGGGATCCCGAGATCCCGAGATCAAAGCTTGGTTGTTGCGGACCGGCTTCCGTAACAACGTGATGACCGCATACCTCGCCCACATCGCGGCCACCACAGGCGATCTCCGCGACGCTCTGCTCGAGTCCTCCGTCGATGACGAACTACTGGACGGCGCTGCCGACATCCTGGACGCATTGATCGTCGGTGAACCGACCACGGATATCCGGAACTACCCCGATGCGCTACCAGTGCTGGTTCGCTACTGCGAATTACTCACCGCCGCTGCTCCGACCCTCCCACGCATCCGTAGCGTGCGAACCATCACGGAATTGCTGAATGATTCGCCCCCGGAACTGGATTGGACCTCGGACAAGGTCGCCGCTCTGGCCGCCGATTACTCGGCGCTGATGGCCCGCGCCGACTGGTCCGACATGATCCGGTCCGAGCTCACCGAGCCGCAGTGGGGCGAATTCGGTTTCAACCCAACCTCCGCTGTCCATGACGCACGGGCCTTCACCGGCCGACTGTCACGCTGGCCTGCCGGACCAGCCCCTCGTGCAGACCGGCCTACAATCTCGCCGCACCCGATAAACCATCTGAACACCGCACTCGAACTCGTCCTTCTCGCAGCATTCCCCGCAGCCCTCGCCGATGACGTACGCGTCGTCGCGCAGGGCCTGCCGCCAGCGCGATATCCGGTGCTCTCTCGGGGTTTCAACGTCCTTGTCGAAGGTGAGCACCTCGCCATCCCTTACCGCCTGTGCACCCCCGCTCCATCGGACGACACCACAGCCCAACTGTCTGCGACGCAGACCAAGATCCTGCACTGCCTCTACAGCCGCCACAGCGACGGCTACGTCCGCCAGCACCACCTCAACCAGATCATCGGCGCCACCGATCCGTGGATCGTTCCCTTCGTCATCAAGCTCGTCGGTGAATACGTGGTCGACATTGTCATCGACATCAAGCGGGGACTCACCGATGTCGTCACAGTCGACACCGCCCAGCACGAGGCTTACGGACGGTTCGCCGCCGCCAACCCCGACTTCCTCCACCTCACCAGCCAACGCGTCGCCAGCTACTGGCGCTGCTACTACCGAAACCGATACCCGCACCGCTACTACCCCGGCCGCATCGTCCTGAACGAGCTGCAAGAAGCCGCCGCCGCATACCGAGCGCCCGCGATGACAACCCCCGCCTCCTCCGTCGACCCGCGGCATTCAGAAATCCGCCGAATCAGATGAGACGGACTTGACGACAACATGACCGATGCATCGGGGCACTTCGGCGCGGCGCGCTTCGGCGTCGGCATCGGTGAAACATGACGCCTTGCCGGAGGCAGCCTGCGGAGCCTCAGAGATGGAGACAGTGACAGGGCAGCTCCGGCATCGGCGAGCTTCGGCGCCAGCGTGATTCAGCGTCGGCGCGCGTCGCATCACTGCAATCGCGGAACGAGACTCGCCACCGCTGCGGCGCGCAGATTCGCCGACGCGCGGACCCAGCGCCGACGAGCCCGGTCGGTGTCGGGCTCGATGAAGTTCGAGATGAGGATGCCGCGCAGGGCGTCCATCGCGGTGTAGACGAAATCGCGAGCGTCCTTGCGGCGCATCTCGTCCGGGACGAAGCGGGCCACGGCCATCAGCACCGCGTTGTTGACGAACGGCTCGACCTTCTCCATGGCCGAGGCCAGCACCGGATCGGTCCGGCCGGCCACCCACAGCTCGACGGTCGCGATGAACAGCGGGCCCTGGTGCAGCTCCCACAGGAAGTCCAGCGCCGCGGCGACCGGATCGGCGCCGCTCTCGACCTTGGCCATCTCCCGCATCGCGGTCTCCGCGCGGCGCTGAGCCAGGTGACTGATCGCGGCGACGACGAGATCGTTCTTGGACCCGAAGTGGTGCACCTGCGCCCCGCGCGTGACCCCCGCGCGCTCGGCGACCCGCGGCGTCGTTGTGCCCGCGTAGCCGTATTCGACCAGGCAGTCGATGGTGGCGTCGAGCAGCCGGACGCGCATCTCGCTGCTGCGCTGCTCCTGGGTTCGGCGCTGCGGCTTGTCGGCGGCGGTCCTGGTCATTCCGACGATTCTACACTTACATACAGATCTGTATGTTCTGGCGGTTCGGTGCGCCGGGCGATCCACACGGTGACGGCGAACAGCAGCGTACCGCCCACCGCGAGGCCCGCGCCGGCGGCGGCGGGAGCGGTGTAGCCGAGGCCCGCGGCGATGACGAGGCCGCCGAGCCAAGCGCCCGCGGCATTGGCGATGTTCAAGGCCGCGTGATTGAGTGCGGCGGCGAGGGTTTGGGCGTCGGCGGCGACGTCCATCAGGCGGGTCTGCAAAGCGGGGGCGAGCGCCGCGCCGGTCGCGCCGACCAGAAACGCGCCGAGCCCGGCGGTGACCGGGTGCTGCGCCGCGGCGACGAAACCCGCCAGCACCACGGACATGGCGACCAGCGCGAGCAAGATCGCGCGATCGACGCCGCGATCGGCGAGCACGCCGCCCACGATATTGCCCGCCACCATGCCGAGACCGAACAGCATCAGCACCACCGGCACCAGGCCGAGCGACATGCCCGCCACATCGGTGAGGGTGGTGGTGATGTAGGTGTAGACGGCGAACATGCCGCCGAAGCCGATGGCCCCGACCGCCAAGGTCAGCAATACCTGCGAACGACGCAGCGCGCCGAGTTCGGTCATCGGGTTGGTGGTTTTGATGCCGGTGAGTTCCGGCACGAATCGCACGAGCGCCGCGACCGTGGTGATGCCGATCAGGGCGACCACCACGAAGGCGTCCCGCCAGCCGAGATGCTGGCCGAGCCAGGTGGCTGTGGGAACGCCGACGACATTGGCGGCGCTCAACCCCAGCATAACCGCGGCAATGGCTTTGGCGCGCCGGCCTGCCGGCGCGAGCGTGGCGGCGGCCAGCGAGGCGACGCCGAAATAGGCGCCGTGCGGCAGACCCGAGACGAAGCGCGCGGCGACCAAGGTCTGGAAGTTCGGCGCAACCACGGTGGCCGCGTTGCCCACGGTGAACGCGATCATCAAGGCGATGAGCAGGCGCTTGCGCGGAACCCGCGCGCAGAGCGCGGCCAGTACAGGCGCGCCGATCACCACACCGAGCGCATAGGCCGACACCGCGTGACCGGCGATCGGCTCGGAGACGTTCATAGCCTGCGCGATATCAGGCAGCAATCCCATGGTGACGAACTCGGTCGTGCCGATGCCGAAGCCGCCCAGAGCCAGTGCCAGCATCGCGGGGACATGCCAATCGGTCCGCGCCTTCTCGGGCGGGTCGGGCTGATGGGTGGCTACCTGGCTCGTCACGTCTTCATGTAACCGGCGCGCGAGCCGGATCGCTCCCCGATCCGACGTGAGTTAGACCACCGCCTGCCGCCGTATTCGCCCAGCTCACTCGATATTCCAGCAAGTGGGACAGGTCAGCCGATCGACTCCCGGCGCGCGAAGGTCCTCCGGTACCCGGCGGGCGTCACGCCGATCACGGACGCGAAATGCCTGCGCAGGTTGGTCGCGGTCCCCAGGCCGGACAGGCGGCTGATCCGCTCGATGTTGAAGTCGGTGGTCTCCAGCAGCGATTGGGCATGCGCGAGTCGCTGATTCAGCAACCACTGCATCGGAGTGGCTCCGGTGGAGCGGTGCAGGCGGCGATGGAAGGTGCGCGGGCTCATATTGGCTCTGGCCGCCAACGTGTCCACGGTCAACGGCTCGTCGAGGTGTTCGGCCGCCCACTGGAGCACCACGCCCAGGTCGTCCGCCGGGTGCGCGGGCACCGTCCGGTCCACGTACTGGGCCTGACCGCCGGACCGGTGCGGCGGGATGACCATCCGGCGCGCCAGCTGGTTGGCCACCTCGGCGCCCAGATCGCGCCGCACCAGGTGCAGGCACAGGTCGACCGCCGCGGTCATGCCCGCGCTGGTGAGCACATCGCCGTCGTCGACGTAGAGCACCGAGTCGTCGACCTCGATGGCAGGGAAGCGCTTCGCCAGCATCTCCGCGTGCACCCAGTGCGCGGCCACGCGCCGCCCGTCCACCAGCCCCGCGGCCGCCAGCGCGAAGGTGCCGTCGCAGAGCCCGACCATGCGCGCGCCCCCGCGATGCGCGGCCGCCAGCGCGTCGAGCAATTCGGGTGGCAGTTCGCGTTCAGCGGTGACGCACTCGTTGGCCACCGAAGGAACGATCACGGTGTCGGCGGTGAGCAGGTCGTCGAGACCGCGCTCGGCGCGCAGGAAGGCGCCGAAACCGATCGGCTGGGTCTCCGGCTGCGGTGTCACCGAGCAGACCTTCAGCTCGTACCAGGGCTCCGCCAGATCCGGCTGCGGCGTGCCGAAAATCGAGGCGACGACACCCAATTCGTACAGATCCCACGGGTGCAGCGCGCCGGGAGCGATGGCCATGGCGACGGTTCGACCACTCATGCCCGCGCCCCGCTGACGCTCGGCTTCGGCGTTCGCTCTGCGCGCTGGCACATGATTCGCTCGCTCATTCCTCGAGTATGGCAGGAATAGTTCGATCGGCGTCAGTTCTGCCACTCACGTCTCGGCGACCCGAGCGCGAAGACTGGTCGGCGGGCGCCCACCCGACAGAACGACACGACGGAGGAATCATGAGCAAGGCATCGGTCACCGTGCTGGGTCTCGGACGGATGGGCACGGCGATCGCCGAGGTCTTCCTGCGCAACGGGCACCCGACCACGGTGTGGAATCGCACGCCGGGCAAGGCGATTCACCTCGACGAGCTGGGCGCACGGCGCGCCGACAACGTCGCGGACGCGGTCGCGGCGGGCGAACTGATCGTCACCGTGCTCGCCGACACCGCGGCCGCCGGAGACCAACTGGCCCCGCTGGGCTCGGCGCTGAACGGACGCACGGTACTGAACGTCGCCACCGGCAGGCCCGACACCGCGCGCGAGCTGGCCGACCGGCTCGCCGAGCACGGCGCGCGCTTGCTGGACGGCGGCATCTTCGGCGTCCCGCAGACAGTGGGCACACCCGATACGCTGCTCGTCTACAGCGGCGCGGCCGACGCCGAGGCCGAATTCGCGGACGTCGTCAGGGAACTGGGCGCGACGAGGTACGTGGGGACCGACGCGGGCCTCGCGGCGCTGCACGACATGGCGGTGCTCGGCGGGATGTACGGCCTGTTCGGCGGGTTCTTCCAGGCGACGGCGATGGTGCACACCGAGCAGGTCTCCGCGGTGGACTTCACCGATACGTTCCTGGTGCCCTGGTTGCGCGCGCTGCTCGACATGCTGCCGACGCTGGCCGCCGAGATCGACTCGCGGGAGTTCCCGGTGAACTTCTCCGATCTCGCGGTCAACGCAACCGGGCTCGTCGACATCCGCACCACCAGCCGAAACCAAGGCGTGGCAACGGATCTGCTCGATCCATTGCAGCGCCTGTTCGACGCCGAGGTCGAACGCGGGCACGGAACGGCCAGCTTCACCAGGGCATTCGCCGGACTGGTCGACACACCGGCGTCTTCCGGGAGCTGAGCACGCCGCGCGAATGGACCGCGGCGCATCGGCACTCGACCGACACACACGGCGTGCCGCACGCGACGGCCGCACCGGCGTCATCGGGATCCGCCGCGGCGTTCCCGGATACACGTCGGGCACCCGTTCACCGCGAGGTGGGCGGGTGCCCGGTTCAACCCCCGGCGCTGGGAAGTCCCAGCGCCGGTCGGGGTCGGACGGATCACGCCCGGCCCCCGGTGTGGACTCAGCGCAGCGCGCGAGCCAGATTCGCGTCGAGCGCGCCGAGGAACTCCTCGGTGGTCAGGTAACCCTGGTCGCCGCCGACGAGCAGCGCGAGGTCCTTGGTCATCTGGCCGCCCTCGACGGTCTTGATGACGACGTCCTCGAGGGTCTGCGCGAAGCCGATCACCTCGGGGGTGTTGTCCAGCTTGCCGCGGTGCTCGAGCCCGCGGGTCCAGGCGAAGATCGACGCGATCGGGTTGGTCGAGGTCGGCTTGCCCTGCTGGTGCTGGCGGTAGTGCCGGGTGACGGTGCCGTGCGCGGCCTCGGCCTCACAGGTCTGGCCGTCCGGGGTGAGCAGCACCGAGGTCATCAGACCCAGCGAACCGAAGCCCTGGGCCACGGTGTCGGACTGCACGTCGCCGTCGTAGTTCTTGCAGGCCCAGACGTAGCCGCCCTCCCACTTCATGGAGGAGGCGACCATGTCGTCGATGAGACGGTGCTCGTAGGTCAGGCCCGCCGCATCGAACTGGCTCTTGAACTCGGCGTCGAAGACCTCCTGGAAGGTGTCCTTGAACATGCCGTCGTAGGCCTTCAGGATGGTGTTCTTCGTCGACATGTACACCGGGTAGTTCTGCTGCAGGCCGTAGTTGAACGACGCCCGCGCGAAGTCTTCGATGGACTTCTTGAAGTTGTACATGCCCATGATGACGCCGCCGTCCTCCGGCATCTTCACGACCTCGTGCACGATCGGCTCGCTGCCGTCCTCGGGGGTGAAGGTGAGGGTGACGGTGCCCGCCTCGAAGACCTTGAAGTCGGTGGCGCGGTACTGGTCGCCGAAGGCGTGGCGGCCGATGATGATCGGCTTGGTCCAGCCGGGAACCAGTCGCGGAACATTGGAGATGATGATCGGCGCGCGGAAGATGGTGCCGCCGAGAATGTTGCGAATGGTGCCGTTGGGCGAGCGCCACATCTTCTTGAGGCCGAACTCCTCGACGCGGGCCTCGTCCGGCGTGATCGTGGCACACTTCACGCCGACGCCGTGCTTCTTGATGGCGTTGGCCGCGTCGATGGTGACCTGGTCGTCTGTCTTGTCCCGGTATTCGATGCCCAGGTCGTAGTACTCGAGGTTCACGTCGAGGTACGGGTGGATCAGCTTGTCCTTGATGAACTGCCAGATGATCCGGGTCATCTCATCACCGTCGAGTTCGACGACGGCGCCTTCAACCTTGATCTTGGACATGGATCTTCGTGTCCTCCTAGGATGGTGCCCTTATTGCACGGCCAGGCGAAGACGCTTGTGAGCGGACCCCAGCTGTTCAACAGACAACGTATATGTACCGCGTTGTTTGCGGGACGTGTGGTGCAAGCAAGACAAGCGTACTGCTGCCGACGATCTCACCGTGCGGGGAGGGCCCACTGTGCGGACGACGCGCCGAGTTACCGACGAGTAGCCCCCCTGTGACCCCAACCACTTTCTCCATAATGTCATCCCGGGGCGATCGACCACTCCGACCTGGGCGGGAACTGGACGACCGCCGGAGGCGACACCGCCCGCGCACCGGATCTGCGAGGATCCGATGCGCGGGCTATGCCCGGTCCGAATCAGACCGCGATCGGAATCCGAGCGCCCTCCTCCGCGTCCTCGGCGAAGTGCTCCGGTCCGGCCTTGATCATCAGCGCGATCACCGGGATCGCGGCGAGGAAGAAACCCGCACCGACGTAGAACGCGACGTCGTAGCTGTGGATGGCGGCGCGGGCGGCCAGGTCGCTGACGGTCGGGTTGTCGGCGAAGTAATCCTTCGCCGCCTGCACCGAGATCGTGGTGAGCAGCGCGGTGCCGACCGCGCCGCCGACCTGCTGGGCCGCGTTGAGCAACGCGCTCGCGACACCGGCGTCGGCCTCGTCCACCCGGTGCAGCGCGACCGCCTGCATCCCGACGAACAGCGGACCCATGCCGAGCGCGATCAGCAGCTGGGCGGGCAGCACGCCCGCGGCATAGCTGTCGCCGTAGCTCAGCTGCGCGAGCCAGATCAGCCCGACCACGCCGAGCGCGGCGCCCACCACCATCAGCGGCCGCGGCCCGAGCTTCGGCAGCAACGCGCTGGTGACGCCCGCTGAGATCGCGATGCCCGCGGGGAACGGCAGGAACGCGACACCGGCCTTCAGCGGCGAGTAGCCGAGCGTGACCTGGAAGTAGAAGCTCAGGAACAGGAACATCGCGAACATCGCGATGGGGATGAGCAACGCGGCGAGCAGCGCGCCGCCGCGGTTGGTCTCCCCGGGAATGCGCAGCGGCAACAGCGGATTCGAGGAACGACGCTCGATCACGACGAACGCGATCAGCAGCGCGAGCCCGGCCGCGAGCAGCCCGAGGGTGCCGCCCGAGGTCCAGCCGTGCTCGGCGGCGCGGCTGAAGCCGTACACGATGGCGATCAGGCCTGCCGTCACGGTGACGGCGCCGGGCACGTCGTAGCCGCCGGTCCGGGCGACGGGCACGTCCTTGATCACGAACGCGAGCGCGCCGACCAGCGCGATGATCGCGATCGGGGTGTTGACCAGCAGGGTCCACCGCCAGGACGCGTATTCGGTGAGCGCGCCGCCCGCGATCAGCCCGATGGCCGCGCCGCCCGCGGAGATGCCCGCGAACACCGCGAAGGCCCGGGCCCGTTCCTTCGCCTCGGTGAAGGTCACCGAGACCAGCGCGAGCGCCGCGGGTGCGAGCAGTGCGGCGAAGGCGCCCTGAAGTCCCCGGCCCGCGAAGAGCTGAGCGCCGTTCTGCGCCAGACCCGCGAGCGCCGACGCGGCGGCGAAGCCGACCAGGCCGACCATGAAGATCAGGCGGCGGCCGAGAAAGTCGGCCAGACGGCCGCCGAGCAGCAGCAGTCCGCCGAAGATCAGTGTGTACGCGGTGAGGGCCCATTGCTTGTCGCCCTCGCTGATGCCCAGGTCACGTTGCGCGAATGGCAGCGCGATCGTCACGATGGTCGCGTCGAGGACCACCATCAGCTGGGCCAGACCGATCACCCCCAATGCCAGCCAGCGGGCCGAGTCGCGCCGGCCCTCCGGCACGTGCACGGCTGTCGAAGTCTCGCTCACTTTGTCTCCTCAATCGTCCGAAGTGGCGTGGCAGCAATCCTGTCATCGGCCGACATTTGGCGTCAATAGAAAAATGTCGCAGTCAGACATTTGCCTGGATAGGACAGTTGATGTGGGATCTGCGTTACAGTGGGGAGATGCTCGAATCACCGACGCCGAGTCCGGACACGGTCGGCAATCCCGCCGTGACCGGGGACAACGCCGCGCCTGCGAACCGAGGATGCGGCGATACCGCGATGCGAGAACGCCCGATCGGCCTGCGCGAGCGCAAGAAGCAGCAGACCAGGATGCGGATCACGAGCATCGCGCTGGAGCTCTGCGAGGCCCAGGGCTTCGACGCGACAACGGTCGAGCAGATCGCCAACGCGGCCGACGTCTCGCCACGCACCGTGAACCGCTACTTCGAGACGAAGGAGGACATCGTCCTCGCGCCCGTCCTCGACTTCGGCGAAATGGTTGCCGACAAGTTGCGAGAAGAGCCGTGTGGCGGCAACGAACTGCGCGCGCTGTGCAATGCCTACCTGCGGGTGATCGATGACGCTGCCACCGAGAACTCGCCGGTCTCGTTCCGCAGGTTTCAGCAGATGCAGCGGATCGCGCGCGACTGCCCTTCGGTCAACAGCCGCGCGCTGGAGTTCGCCGACAACAAATCCGACGCCATCACCGCCGTGCTGGCCGAGCGCCTCGACACCACGCAGGGGGCGCTTTCCGTCCGGCTGATCGTCTCCACCTGGCAGATGCTGTGCCATTTGGCGATGGACGCGCACGATGCGCTGATCATGGACGGCGATCCGGCCACCGCGGTGCGTGCGTCGAAGGAGACCTTGCTCGACGCGTACGCGGAGTTCATGCGGGTCTGCACCGAACCGCCTGCCGAATCGGCGAAGTGAGATCGGCTACGAATTTCGGTCATTGACCGCCCGCCAGCTACCATGTCCGTCAGGTCATGAGTGCCAGCGCCAAGCCCCGGCTCGCTGGACGGCAACCCTCCAGCAGCGGTGGGGTGCTCCGGGTGATGACCGGGCCCTCGACGGTCGAGGGCAAGCGCGCTGTCAGGAGGTTCCCGGAAATTGTGTTGTTGTGGATAGACCGCATTCCCGATCTCGTTAGTTCCGGCGAACAACTCTTGTGGAGCATGACATGACCGACCCCGTCGCGGCCGAGTTCGATCCTGCCCTGTGGTCCTTCGAGACCAAGCAGATCCACGCGGGCCAAGCCCCCGATCAGAGCACCGGCGCCCGCGCGCTGCCGATCTACCAGACCACCTCCTACGCCTTCCGCGACACCGACCACGCGGCCGCGCTGTTCGGGCTCGCCGAACCGGGCAACATCTACACCCGGATCATGAACCCGACCCAGGACGTGGTCGAGCAGCGCATCGCCGCTCTGGAAGGCGGCGTCGCGGCACTCCTGCTGTCCTCAGGGCAGGCCGCCGAGACCTACGCGATCCTGAACCTGGCCGCCGCGGGCGACCACATCGTGTCCAGCCCGCACCTCTACGGCGGCACCTACAACCTGTTCCGCTACTCGCTGCCCAAGCTCGGCATCGAGGTCTCGTTCGTCGAGGACCCGGACGATCTCGAGCAGTGGCGCGCCGCGATCCGGCCCAACACCAAGGCGTTCTTCGGCGAGACCATCGCCAACCCGAGCAGCGCCGTGTTCGACATCCCCGGCATCGCCGAGGTCGCGCACGCCGCCGGGATCCCGCTCATCGTGGACAACACGGTCGCCACCCCGTACCTGATCCAGCCGCTGTCGCACGGCGCCGACATCGTGGTGCATTCGGCCACGAAGTACCTGGGCGGGCACGGCACCGCTGTCGCGGGCGTGATCGTCGACGGTGGCGCCTTCGATTGGACCGTCCGCGACGACAACGGCGAGTCCCGCTTCCCCGGCTTCACCACCCCGGACCCCAGCTACCACGGCGCGGTCTTCGCCGATCTCGGCGCACCCGCGTACGCGCTGAAGGCCCGCGTGCAGCTGCTTCGCGATCTGGGCGCGGCGGTCTCGCCGTTCAACGCCTTCCTCATCGCGCAGGGCATCGAGACGCTCAGCCTGCGCGTCGAGCGCCACGTCGCCAACGCGCAGGCGGTCGCCGAATTCCTGGCCGAGCACCCCGCCGTCGAATCCGTCTTCTACGCGGGGCTGCCCGACTCGCCGTGGCACGAGCGGGCCAAGCGGCTGGCGCCGAAGGGGACCGGCGCGATCGTCTCCTTCGAACTGCGCGGCGGCGTCGACGCGGGCAAGAAGTTCGTGGACGCATTAGTCCTGCACAGCCACGTCGCTAACATCGGGGATGTGCGTTCTCTCGTGATCCACCCGGCCTCGACTACGCACTCCCAGCTGACGCCCGAGCAGCAACTGGCCTCCGGCGTCACCCCGGGACTGGTCCGTCTCGCCGTCGGCATCGAGGGAATCGACGACATTCTGGCCGATCTGCGCGCCGGATTCACGGCGGCGACGACGTGACCGTGAGCACCGATCAGAGCCCCGCCCGCCCGGCGTCCGGTGTCGACCTGCTGCCACCGCCGGACGGTCGGCCGGGCGTGATCGCCATCGGGGACGTGCGGCTGGAAAGCGGCACGGTGATCCCGGACGTGCACCTCGCGGTGCAGCGGTGGGGCGAACTCTCCCCCGCCCTGGACAATGTGGTGCTCGTCGAGCACGCTCTGACCGGTGACTCGCACGTCGTCGGCACGCCCGACGACGTGCACTCGCAGCCCGGCTGGTGGGAGGGCATGGTCGGACCGGGCGCGCCGGTGGACACCGACGAATGGTGTGTCATCGCGACCAACGTGCTCGGCGGCTGTAAAGGCAGCACCGGACCGTCCTCGCCCGCGCCCGACGGCGAACCGTGGGGCTCGCGTTTCCCGGAGATCTCCATCCGCGATCAGGTGACCGCCGAGGCCGCGCTGCTGGATCTGCTCGGCATCGAGCGGCTCGCCGCGGTGGTCGGCGGCTCGATGGGCGGCATGCGGGTGCTGGAGTGGATGATCGGCAAGCCCGAGCGGGTGGCCGCGGCGCTGGTGCTCGCCGTCGGCGCCCGCGCCACCGCGGACCAGATCGGTACCCAGACCACCCAGATCGCGGCCATCAAGGCCGATCCGGACTGGCAGGGCGGCGACTATCACGACACTGGCCGCACGCCGAGGACCGGCATGGGCATCGCCCGCCGCATCGCGCACCTGACCTACCGCACCGAGGGCGAACTCGACCACCGCTTCGAGAATCGGGCGCAGGGCTCCGAGGACCCGTGGCGCGGCGGCCGCTACGCGGTGCAGAGCTATCTCGACCACCAGGCCGAAAAGCTCTGCAAGCGTTTCGATCCCGCCACCTACGTGCTGCTCACCGAGGCTATGAACCGGCACGACGTCGGTCGTGGACGCGGCGGAATCCGAGCGGCGCTGGCCGCGACGCCGGTGCCGTGCGTGGTGGGCGGCGTCGACTCCGACCGCCTGTACCCGCTGCGCACCCAGCAGGAACTGGCCGACGCGCTGCCCGGCTGCGATCGACTGGAAGTAGTGCATTCCCGCGACGGCCACGACGGATTCCTCACCGAGGCCGCGGCCGTTTCCAAACTGCTCATCGAGACCATGCGCCTGGCGCGCGAGAACCGGTAGCCACAGCCTCCCCGTCGCACGAGACCAGCTGGGACACAGCGGTTTCGCGCGTCGCTGTGCTTCTCGGCCGGTGCCACCCAACCAGCGCGCGCCGTCCAGCGACGGCGTCGAAACGCTCGGAGGGATCAGCCGACACCGAGGGTGTTGATGGTGGCCGCCAGGAAGACGATGGCGGAGCCGAGCAGGCTCAGCGCGCCGACGTCGAACGGTTTGCTGCGCACCGCGAGCAGCCCCACCCGCGCGCTCGGCAGGCACAAACGGAAGGTCGCGGCCAACAGCGTCGCACCGCCGAAGAACAACGCGCCGCGGCGCCAGCGATCCGAGGCCACGAACACCACCGCGACCAGCACGACCAGCATCACGGCCACCATCGGCAGGTGACAGCGCAGGAACTGCGCGGCACGGCTACCGCCTGCGTGTCGTCCGGCGGACGCGTCGACATCGGTCACGGCACCGATTCTTGCAGATGAACCCCTGCCACCCGCACCCGCTCCGAAACCCTCCACGGCCGGCCTGATTGACTGATTCCGTGTTCCGCCTGATGTTCCATGAGCCGTGTATTCCGCCGAACACCGGCAACGCGATCCGCCTGGTCGCCGGGACCGGTTGTGAGCTGCACCTGATCGAGCCGCTGGGATTCGATCTCTCGGAGTCCAAGCTGCGCCGTGCCGGACTGGACTACCACGATCTGGCCTCGGTCACCGTGCACGAGAGCCTGCCCGCGGCATGGGAGGCGTTGCGGCCGGAACGCGTCTACGCCTTCACCACCAAGGCGACGACCCGGTACACCGACATCGCCTACCAACCCGGCGACGTCCTGCTTTTCGGCACCGAACCCACCGGTCTCCCCGACCACGTGCTCGACGACCCGCACGTCACCGCCCACGTGCGCATCCCGATGCTGCCCGGCAGGCGCTCGATGAATCTCTCCAATTGCGCCGCCGTCACCGTGTACGAAGCCTGGCGCCAGCTCGGTTTCCCTGGCGGGGTCTAGGGCGTACCTCCGGCACCGTCTAAGTATCGATTTCGAAGCGCTTGTGGCGGGACGTGGCGCCCGCTGTGAGGCGGACGGCGGTTTTGGGGACGTCGTAGTGGTCGGCCAGGAGTTCGATGGCGGCCTTGTTGGCCTTGCCTTCGACCGCGGGCGCGCGGACGTAGAGCTGGAGCGTGCCGTCGGGGAGGGCTTCCACGAGCGGGCCTTTACGGCTGTTGGGTTTGATGATCGCCCTGACCACTGTCGGGGGCATCGGGGGCTCCTGTCTGAGTGGTCACCGGCTGCGCGGAATGGGTAGCGGCGGCCGGGGTTTCGGGGGTGGCCCGGCGCTTGCGACGCACGACGCGGACGAGGGCGAAGACGATACCGCCGACGATCGCGAGGAAGCCGAGCCAGGGAATCGCCTTGCCGATGAACACGATCGCGTCCTTCAGCCAGTCGACCAGGGAGTTCCAGCCCGCGACGACGCCATCCCAGAAGTTGCTCGGTCCCTCGTCGGAATCCTTGGCGGTCGTGGTGATCTCGATGGTGAGGGTGGACAGCGCGACCTGATCGTCGAGGAGGCGTTTCTGGGCGGTGAGGCTGTCGAGCTCGCCCTGGCGGCTGGACAGCGCCTGCTCGGCGGCGATGAGGTCGGCGGTGGTGGCGGCGGTGGTGATCAGCGCGCGCAGGCGGTCGACCGAGGCTTGCAGCGCCTTGATCCTGGCGTCCAGGTCCTCCCATTGCATGGTGACGTCCTCGCGGTTGGTGCTCACCCGGGTGAGGGTGCCGATTCCGCCGAGACCGTTGACGAACGCGTCGGTCTTGTCCGCGGGTACCCGCACGGTCAGCGAGGCGCTGGGCTCGATGTCGTCGGTGCCGGGCTGCTCGGTGCGGCTGTCCACCCGGCCGCCCGCCTCGCGCACCCGGTCGGCGACCCGCGCCGCGGCCACGATCGGATCGCCCGCCGTGAGCTCGATACTGCCGGTGACGACCTCCTTGCGGTCGACGGTGTCGGTGTCCTGTCCGCGTCCCTCGCCCGGCGCGGGCGCCTGCTCCCGGAATCCGGGCGGCGACACCGGCGCGGGCCCGGCCGTCACTGCCGTCGACCCCCCCGAATCGGCACTTTTGTCGGCGCCGCAGCCGACGAGCAGCGCCAACCCGAGCAGACCGACGCACAGCACAGCAAGCTTCCGCATGATCGCAGCGTAACCCTCACGGTGCGTACGGTCACCGAACTCGTTCCCCGCGTTGATGAGCCGCGAGCGCGTGGACACGCTCACCGGAAGTCGCGCGACTTCCCGATCCGAAGTGTCAGAGATCGGCGGGCAGGATTCGGAAGGTGTCAACGCCTGGCGTCAGCGGCTCGATCGCCCGGAAGTCACGCTGGTCCAACGTGAATATGCAATCCGTCCGATACTTATCGGCGAGCGCGACGCCGACAGCGTCCGCCAAGTCGAGCCGGAGACCCTCGTATTTGGCGCGAATCGACTGCGCGGCCGCGAGATCGACGTGCTTCAACTCCGCAAGCTTGTAGCGCCCGTCTATCAGACGTCCCAGCAGAGCATCGGTGACCTGCATCGCCGCCTCGAATCCGAGGTCGCGGTGGACGAGGTGATCCAGTTCGCTCATGACCAGTGGTGAAATCACCAATGTCTCGGTTTCCATGACCAGGAGCGCTTGCTCATGCTCCACCTGATCCTGATCGAAAGCCGCGAAGAGGGCTGAAGTATCGGCAACGATGATCACCGCCGCGCCGCCCGTGACTTGATGTGGTCGTAGACCGCGTCGTCCATCTCTTCCGCACTGCGCGATCGACCGCTGCGAAAGACCGGCAGCGGTCGATCATCCTTGGGCCTGTCCGATGAGTCGAGCAGCATGGTGATCCCCCGTCGAATGAGTTCCGCCTTGCTCACCCCCGTCGCGGCGGCTTCGGCGTCGAGCCGGACCTCCAGATCTTCGGGGAGGTACACGGTCGTCTTGATCATGCCATATAGGGTACCACCCGCAAAACTCGCCACGGTGCGTGCGGCGCCGCCTGGCTGACGCCGATGTGCGTTGACACGCTCACCGGAAGTCGCGCGACTTCCCCTCGATCCGCAGATGCAGCCGCTGAAGGTGTTCCGCGACAACGCTGACCGCGCCCTCCGCGTTCTGCACCCGGCCGCGGACGAGCAGGGCGGTGGCGCCCTGGGCCAAGCGGCGATAGCGGGTCCACAGCCCGACCGAGCAGACCACGTTCACCATGCCGGTCTCGTCCTCCAGGTTGAGGAAGGTGACGCCCGCGGCGGTGGCGGGTCGCTGGCGGTGGGTGACCGCTCCGCCGACCAGCACCCGGGAACCGTCGGGGACGGCGAGCAATCCGGCGGCGGGGATCGCGCCGAGCGCGTCGAGCTGGGGACGCAGGAATTCGGTCGGGTAGCTGCCCGGTGAGATCCCGGTGGCCCACACGTCGGCGGCGGCGAGCTCCAGCTCGCTCATACCGGGCAGGGCGGGCGCGGTGGTCGCCGCCCCGGTGCCGGGCAGCCGATCCGCGCGCTCCCCCGCCGCGGCGCCCGCCGCCCACAGCGCCTCGCGCCTGCTGATGCCGAGGCTGCCGAGCGCGCCCGCGGTGGCCAGCGATTCGGCCTGGGCGACGGTGAGCGGCACCCGTCCGGTCAGATCGAGAAACGAAGTGTACGGACCGCTTTCGCGGCGGGCAGCGACGATGCGCTCGGCCGGCTCCGTGCCGAGATGACGAACCGCGGCCAGCCCGAGCCTGACCTCGGAGCCCGCCGCCTCCACGGTGGCGTCGGCGAGACTGGCATTGATGTCCGGACCGTGCACCGCGACACCGTGCCTGCGCGCGTCGGCGACCAGGGATTGCGGGGAATAGAAGCCCATCGGCTGGGCGCGCAGCAATCCGGCGCAGAACGCGGCGGGATAATGCAGCTTGAACCACGCCGAGTAGAACACCAGCGCGGCGAAACTCTGCGAATGGCTTTCCGGGAAGCCGAAATTCGCGAAGGCGTAGAGCTTCTCGTAGATACGGTCGGCGACCTCGCCGGTAATGCCGTGCAGCTCCCGCATGCCCTGGTAGAGACGGGCCTTGATCCGTTCCATGCGCTCCGGTGAGCGTTTGGAACCCATCGCGCGGCGGAGCTGATCGGCCTCGGCGGCGGTGAAACCGGCGACGTCGACGGCCATCTGCATCAGCTGCTCCTGGAACAGCGGAACGCCGAGGGTGCGGCCGAGCGAATTCTCCAGCGCCGGATGGTCGTAGGTCACCTCTTCGCGCTCGTTGCGGCGGCGGATGTACGGATGCACCGAGCCGCCCTGGATGGGACCGGGCCGGATCAGCGCGACCTCCACCACCAGGTCGTAGAAATCGCGCGGCTTCAGCCGGGGCAGGGTGGCCATCTGCGCCCGCGACTCCACCTGGAAGACGCCGACCGAGTCGGCGCGCGAGAGCATTTCGTAGACGGCGGCTTCCTTCAGGTCGAGCTTGTGCAGCTCCACCTCGACGCCCTTGTGCTCGCGCACCAGATCGATCATGTAGTGCAGCGCGGAAAGCATGCCGAGCCCGAGCATGTCGAACTTCACCAGCCCGACCGCGGCGCAATCGTCCTTGTCCCACTGCAATACGCTGCGGCCTGGCATCCGCGCCCACTCCACCGGGCACACGTCGGCGATGGGACGGTCGCAGATCACCATGCCGCCGGAGTGGATGCCGAGATGCCTCGGCAGCCCCTCGATGTCGGCGGCCAAACGCAGGACCTCGTCGGGGATGTCGGTGCCGGTCTCGGCCGCGACGCCGGACCAGCGGCTCACCTGTTTGCTCCACGCGTCCTGCTGCCCGGGCGAGAAGCCCAGCGCGCGTGCGGCATCGCGCACCGCCGACTTACCGCGATAGGTGATCACATTGGCCACCTGGGCGGCGTATTCGCGGCCGTACTTGGCGTACACGTGCTGGATCGCCTCCTCCCGGCGATCGGATTCGATGTCCACGTCGATATCGGGCGGGCCGTCGCGTTCCGGCGAGAGGAAGCGTTCGAACAACAGCTGATTGGCCACCGGATCGACATTGGTGATGCCGATGGCGAAGCAGACCGCGGAGTTGGCCGCCGAACCCCGGCCCTGGCACAGGATGTCGTTGTCGGCGCAGAAACTGACGATGTCGTGCACCACCAGGAAGTAGCCGGGGAAGCCGAGCTGCTCGATCACCTCGAGCTCGTGTTCGATCTGGCGGTAGGCCGCCGGGTTCTCCCGCGGCGAGCCGTAGCGGCGGCCCGCTCCCGTGAGCGCGAGTTCGCGCAGCCAAGTGTTCTCGTCGTGGCCCTCCGGCACGTCGAAGGGCGGCAACTGGGGCGCGATGAGGCGCAGGTCGAAGGCGCACTCACGGGCCAGCGCCGCGGCATTGGCCACCGCGTCGGGGCAGGCGGCGAACAGCCGCGCCATCTCCGCGCCGGAGCGCAGGTGCGCGCCGCCGGTGGGCGCGAGCCAGCCCGCGATGTCGTCCAGGCTCCGCCTGGCCCGGACGGCGGCCAGCGCCATGGCGCGGCGGCGTTGCGCGGGCGCGGCGAAATGCGCTCCGGTGGTGGCGATCACGGGAAGACCGAGCCGGTCGGCCAGGTCGATCAGGTGGGCGTTGCGCTCGTCGTCCTCCGGGACGCCGTGGTGGGTGAGTTCCACGCCCACCCGTTCGACGCCGAAGCGTTCGGTGAGTTCGCGCAGCGCGGCCTCGGCTCGCACCAGGCGGGTGTCGCCCGCGCGCAAGTCCTCGGCGAGCGCGCGGCGGAGGTGGCCTTTGCGGCAGCCGGTCATGATGTGCCAGTGGCCGCCCGCCGCCGCGGTGAGGACGTCGAGGTCGTAGCGGAGAATGCCCTTCTCCCCCGCGGCCAAGTGGGCGGCGGCGATCTCGCGGGAGAGCCGCCGATAACCCTCCTGGCCGCGGGCCAGCACGAGCAGGTGCGGTCCGGCCGGGTCCGGCTCGCCCGTGCGCGGCGCCGAATCCGGCGCGTCGGCGTGCGTGGCCGCTTCCGTCGCGCGCCGACGCGCGTCCGGCGGTCCCAGCGACAGTTCCGCGCCGAAGACGGTCGTCATCCCCCATTCCTTGGCCGCCTCGGCGAAGCGCACGGTTCCGTAGAAGCCGTCGTGATCGGTGAGCGCGATCGCCTCCAGCCCCAGCCGCACCGCCTCCTCCACCAACTCTTCGGGCTGGCAGGCGCCGTCGAGGAAGCTGTAGGCCGAGTGCGCGTGCAGTTCCGCGTACGGCACCGTCGGGCCGTCTGGGCGCATCGGCTCGGCCACGTACGGCTCGCGCTTGCGCGACCACGCCGGGCTGTCACCGCCGTCGCCCGGGTACATGGCGTCCGGGTTGGTCCGGCCGGGCCGACCGGAGAGCACCCGCTCCAGTTCCGCCCAGGTCGGGGGCCCGTTGCTCCAACCCATGACGTATCACCTCCTCAGTCGAACATACATTCGATAGAAGAGAGACGCGCGCGGGCATCCTCAACGGATACCGAGTCGCAACAGGCGGACGGCGAACCCCTCATCGATCCGCCGCCCGCCCGCTTCCCCGGTCGATCAGTCCCCGCGAACGCGCGCGGTGGAGCCGGCCGCCACCGCGGCATCCACCCGGTCCAGCCCGTCGCGAATCATCTCGCCGTAGGCGTCGTCGGCCAGGATCCGCAGGTGGCCGCGCGCGATCGCCAATTGCATTCGCGCGCCGTCGAAGTCGCCGAGCCTGCGGTGACTGTCGGCCAGATTCAGATACAGCGAGGGCAGGAAGCAGCGCAGGCCCTCGTCCAGCGGGATACCGGGCCCGAACACCGCGGTGAGCGCGCGCTGATCCCAGCTCAGCGCGTCCTCGTCCGCTTCCTGTAGGACGGCTAGATGATGCGCGATCACGCAGCGCTGCAAGGGATCACCGGACGGGTCCAATTCCTCCCACAGCGCGCCGAGCGCACGCCGCGCCGCTTCCGGGTTTCCGCTGCCGAGCCGCACCGCGGCAAAGATGTCCGCCATCCGATCGTCCGCCATGCGCACGAGTATCGCACATATGTTCGATGTATTCGAGGTTCGTTCGGCCATGTCCTCGGGCGTGACGAGCGCCACTTGGCGGGTAAACTTACTTCAGAGTAAGTTCGTGCCAACCCTGGCCGTCTCCGTTGACCGCGACAAAGGAGCAACCCGATGACCCAAGCTTCCGCCGACGACGCCGGTGCGCGCGGGCAGAGCCGACGCAACCGCCGCAACCGGGACCTGACCGGCAGGCACGTCCTCATCACCGGCGCTTCCTCCGGCATCGGCCGGGCCGCCGCGGCGGCCGTGGCCGCCAAGGGCGCCACCGTGTTCCTGCTGGCCCGCCGCGGCGACGAGCTCGCGACCGTGGTCGACGAGATCCGTGCCGCGGGCAGCTCGGCATACGGATACCAGTGCGACGTCACGGATTCCGATTCCGTCGACCACACCGTCAAGACCATCCTCGACGAGCACGGCCACGTCGACATGCTGGTGAACAACGCGGGCCGCTCCATCCGCCGCGCCATCCACCGCTCCACCGACCGCCTGCACGACTTCGAGCGCACCATGGCGGTGAACTACTTCGGCGCGCTGCGCATGACGCTCGCCCTGCTGCCCCAGATGCGCGAGCGCAAGTTCGGCCACGTCGTGCAGATCAGCAGCGCGGGCGTGCAGGTCGCGACCCCCAGATTCGCCGCGTACCTGGCCAGCAAGGCGGCGCTGGACAAGTTCACCGAGGTGGCCGCCGTGGAGACCATGGCCGACGGCGTCACCTTCACCACCATCCACATGCCGTTGGTGCGCACGCCGATGATCACACCGAGCGGCGACCAGGGCCCGTCGGAATCACCGGAATGGGCGGCGGCCACGATCGTGCGCGCGCTCACCGAGCGCCCCAAGCGGATCGACGTCCCGATCGGCACCTTCGCCGAGTACGGCGCGCTGCTCACACCCAAGCTCCGCGACCGCATGCTGCACCGCTACTACCGTGCGCTGCCGGACTCCCCCGCCGCCAAGGGCGAGATCACCGACATCGAGGACGACGTGGAGCCCGTTGCCACGCAACCGGAACCGCAGCAGCCATCCACCGCGCGCCGAGTCACCGGCACCGTGCTGCGCCGCGCCGCGCGCTGGGTCCCCGGCACCCACTGGTGATCGGGGACTACCCCAGGACCAGGCGCGGCTCCGGCAGGTAGGCCCGCGCCTGCGAGCGCACGCTGTGCCACATCGCCAGGCCGACGGCGGGCGTGTTGGCGGCGATGTGCAGCTGCCGATTCCCCAGATCCACCACCGCGGGCGTCACCACCGAGCCGAAGCTCATCGGCCGATTGCGCAGCGCCTGCACGGCGGCGGGGTGTACGCGTTCGGATACCAGCGCCGCCACTCCCATCGCGCCGCCCTTCACCCCGAACACACTCCGTCTGCGCTGATTCTTGGCGAAACCGTCCACCTGGCGCGGGAAGTCGTCGACGGCGGCGGGCGAGATCTCCTCCAGCGTGGCGACGCAGAGCACGAGATCGATCGGGTTCAGCGCGGTCGCGATCACCGCGGTGACGCCGACCAGGCTCATCAGCGGACCGACCATGTGCTGCGCGATCTGCATCCGGCCGACGGTCATGTGATGCGTCACCGCGGCGAGATACGCCTTGACCGCTGGGGTGCCTGCGAATTCGAGGTTCGGCTGAGCGGGTGGTGGCGGTTGGTGATAGCCCGGCGGCGGGGCCGGGTAGCCGGGCGGCGGAGCCGGGTGCCCATGCGGTGGCGGGGCGGGATAGCCGGGCGGGGCCGGGTGGCCTTGCGGCGGAACGGGATACCCGCCGGGCGGCGGAACTGGAGGCGCACCGTGGGGTTGCGGCGGATATCCCGGCACGCCACCGTGCGGTGGTCCGGGCGGATAACCCGGCATGTTCGATCCCCACGGCGGTGTCGTCATCGCGTCCCTCCCTCGACCGGCTTGTCGTCGGGACATTACCTGCCCCGCGCCGCCCGGCCGCGCCAGCATCCGAAGCACGCCAGCCCGGGGGTCAGGGCAGCGGCTGGATGGGGTCGGCGACCAACGCGGTGACCGGTTTCGGGCCCGCGCCGCAGCTGGCCTGTCGCGGGGCATAGGCGACCGTCCGTGCGGTGACGCGCCAGCGCCTGCCGTCGTGGTGGCTGACGAGCGCGCTGCCCACGTACGTGGGATCTGTTGCGACGGAGTTGTTTTCGGGTTCCGAGCGCACCGTGAGGTCGTCCAGGCCCGCGGCGACCTCGGCGCGCACCGCGAGTTCGGCGACCTGTTCGACGGGATTGTGTCCGCTGCGCCCGCGCAGACCGGTGAGCGCCACCTCGCCGCGGTGCACGGCCGCCACGGCAGCGTTCGCGGCGGCGGCGTCGACGCGCCCGTAGGTGAGTCCCGAAGGCAGCAGCACCATGGCGGGCGCGAAGCGATGGCCGCCGGTGTGCGAGCACTCCCAGACCCGGCCGGGATGAGCGGCCGACAACGCCGCGGCGATGGGGCGACCGAGCATGGCGCAGCACTGATCGCGCTTGCCGTGCGCGCATACCAGGACCAGCGGATCGGTCACCAGTTCCCCGAGGCCCGGCGGCGGACCGTCGAGCAGGTGGAGATCGATGTCGAGCAACTGCTTCAGGTCGGCGATCTCGAGCCGCTCGCACCAGCCGCCTTCGGCGCGCGAGTTGACCAGCAGAACCGTTCGGACTCCGGTGAATTCGCTGCGTCCGGGGCGACGGATCAGGGTCGGGCGCACCCGCGCGGCGGTGGTGCGCGCGGCGAGTTCCGCGGTGATGCCGGGACCGAGCACCTCGTCGCCGATCACGTCACGACCCCACGCGCCGGGATGTTCGACGCAGAGCCATCCGCTCACCCGCGTCGCGGTGCCGGGCAGCGGGACGTCGGCCGAGGCCGACGAACAGGGCAAGCCGTCGAAGGCGTTCACCGCGCGAGGAACGGCAGCACCACGGCCTCGAACTCGCGGTACCGGTCGCGATGGATGCTGTGGCCGCAGGAGAACGGGGTGGCGGTGCAGTCGGGAACCAAGTCGAGCAGCACCGCCAGCTTCTCCGGATCGACCATGCCGCCCGGCCCGCCGCGCAGTACCAGCGTGGGTGCGGTGATGTCGGACAGCCGGTCCCACCATTCCGGGTTCGGCTTGCGGAACTGCTCCAGTGCGGTGCGGGTCATCGAGCGGTCGAAGGCCAGCACGGCGCGCGGGTGCCGGATCAGGCTGGTCGTGGCGTGCCAGAGTTCGGGGATGGTGGGGAAACGGCGGGTCAGCCGCAGTTCCTCGTCACCGGAGCGCAGCGGAAGCGGACACTCCTCGATCACCAGCCTGCGCACCAGCTCGGGCCGCTCCTGCGCGACGCAGGACACCGCGTAACCGCCGAGCGAGTGCCCGACGAGATCCACCTGGCGCAGGTCGAGGTGTTCGCACAGGCGCAGCACGTCGGCGCCGAACTCGTCGAATCGGTAGGAATCGGTGTGCGCGCTGCGGCCGTGCCCACGCAGATCCGGGATGATCACCCGTCGCCCGGTCCGCGCCAACCGGCGCGCGAAGCGATCCCAGGTGTGCCCGTCCCCGCCCATCCCGTGCACCAGCACGACGGGCGTGTCGTCGACCGCCCCCGAATCGCGAAAGGCGATCTGCACCCCACCGAACGCCATCCGGGCAACCGTCAGATCCACGATGTTCGAGGGTACCGACCACCACCCGGCCGCCACCCAGGATTTGTCGGCAGTATCACAGCGGCCGAACGCCGTCCGAGCGACGCCGAACTCGCCGGAAGGCACCGTTCGGCGCGGCTGTCAGTCCTCGACGAGAGGGTGTTCCTCGCCCCACTTCAACATGGCGTAGAGGATGTCGCTGAGACTCTCGCCGTCTTCGGTGAGCTGATAGACGACGCGGGGCGGGACTTCGGCATAGACGGTGCGGGTGAGGATCCGCTGGTGTTCGAGGGCGCGGAGGCGATCGGTGAGGGTCTTGGCGCTCGGCGAACCGAGTGCCGCGCGCAGGTCGCCGAAGCGCTTGGGGCCGGACAGTAGTTCTCGGACGATCAGCGTCGTCCACTTTCCGTCCAGGACCTTCAGCGTGCGTTCTACACCGCAGCCAGAACAAGCGGCTTCTTGCAAGCGTTTCAGCTGCTCAACGCCAATAGTTCCCATTGGAAAACTATATCACTTTCTAGGTATTGCTTCATTCTGGAAACTAACGTCGCGAGCATGAACACATCAACCGTGATCGTCCACGGCGCGACCGGAACGCAGGGCGCGGCCATCGTCCGCGGGCTGCTGTCGGCGGGGCACCGCGTCCGGGGCATCGTCCGCTCTTCTTCTACCCGGCTGCATCCGGATGCCGAGCCGGTCCAGGCCGATCTACTCGAACCCGAGTCGCTGGCCGCCGCGTACGCGGGCGCCGACGTCGTGATCGTGCAGTTGCCGCTGGTCTTCACCGACCTCGCCGTCCGGCAGGCCGAGTCCGTGCTGGCCGGACTCCGCAAGGCAGGCGTGCGGCGAGTCGTTCTCAATACCGGCAGCGTGATGCCGCCCGCGCCCGTCGGCGTGCCGTTCGTGGATGCCCGCGTGCTGCTGTCCGCCGAACTGTCCCGCGACATCGAGGCGGCCACGGTGGTCGCACCCGCTCGGCAGTACATGGAGAACCTCGTAGCGCCCTGGTCCGCCCCGCTCGTGCGCGCCGGAGAGATCGCCTACCCGCTGCCGCGGGAAATACCCGTCCCATGGGTCGCGCTGGACGATCTCGGCGCAGCCGTCGCGGCCTTGATCACTGCGACGGCTCGACCCCCGCTGCGAATCGTGGCGGGCCCACAGGCACTGACGGGAGACGAGGTCGCCGCCGAACTCAGCGCAGCCCTCGGACACCCGGTGCGGTGGAATTCCATATCTCCCACCGCTTATCGGGAGATGCTCGCCCCGCACCTCGGGATCGAGGCCGCCGAAGGCGTCGCCTCGGTATACACACCGCCACCCCCGGGAGCGCCGACACCTCCGGAACCCGATCCGTCGGTGCTCGAGACCGGAGCCACCAGCCTGCGTGACTGGGCGGCGCGCCAGGACTGGCGGGCGGATCAGTCGTAAAGTCCCTCGGCTCGCCACGACTCGTCGCTGTAGACGAGCAGCAACACCCGGACCTCGCCCGCGTCGCCGCCCAGCTGAACCTGGGCGCGGGCCGCCGCGGCGGAATCGGGGACCCACCAGTGCTCGTCCATCGGCCACGGTCCGGCCCAGCCCGCCAGCGGCCAGCTGCGGCTGCCCCAGTGCAGGCGGGCCGGGTCGGCGGTGAACAGGCCGCGCTCGGTGACCAGGACCGGCGTTCCGTCGGCCGCCTCCAGGCGCACAACGGGACGGTTCAGCAGCAGCACCGCGGGGGCGGGTTCCGGTAGCCGGCCGGGCCATGGCAGCTCCGGATCGGCCGCGGGCACCCGTTCGTCACCGAGCACGACCATGGTGACGCGTTCGGCGGGACCGCGGCCGCCGCTGAGCACTCCCACCTGGACCGCCTCGCCGCCGAGCAGTCCCTGCACCCGGACCAGGGCGCGGCGGGCGCGCTCGTCCTCCTCGCCGACGCCGCCCCACAGACCGAGTTGCAGCGCGCCCGCCCGCACGACCTCCACGGGTTCCAGGCGCAGCAATGTAACCGGTGCGGTGGGGCGATCGCGGCGGGTCAGCCAGCCGTCGAGCTGCCAGCGCACCCGGTCGGCGGTGTCCTCGGGGGTGAGCGGCTCGGCGCACCGCCAGATCCGGGAGAGCTGTTCGCCCGCTTCGGTTTCGGCGAACACCGCGAGCCGGGTGCAGGCCAGCGCGGCGTCGGACAGCTTGGCGTGCAGCCGGGTGGCGAGCATGCGTCCCGCGAAGGCGGCCACGTCGACCCGGTCGATCGGCGGGTCGCAGCGCTGCTCCACCGCGAGCTCGGGCGGCGGGCGGCGCGCGGCGGGCGGGCGTTCCGGGACGGCGCGCGCGCTGCGATGCGCGAGCACGGCGTCCGCGCCGAAGCGGGAGGCGACCTCGGCGGGGCCGAGCGCCGCGAAATCACCGATCCGGCGTAAACCCAAGCGGTGCAACAGGTCCACCAGCTCGGCGCGCTCCGGCGCGGCCAGGCTCGGCTCCAGCGCGAGTTCGGACACCGCGAGCGGCGCCAGGAATTCCGCGCCCTCGCCGCACGGCACGATCGCCCCGCGCCGCGCCGCGATCACCGCTGTGGACAGCTCGTCGGCGATGCCGATCTGCGCCTCCACCCCGACCGCGGCCACCGCGTCGACCAACCGTTCGGCGGCCGTCTCCTCGGACCCGAAGAACCGGGCCGCCCCGCGCGCGCCGAGCACGAGCAGCCCGGGCCGCAGCACCTCCACGCCGGGCACCGTGGCGTCCACGGCCGCGACCACCGGCTCGAACAGTCGCGCATCCCGATCCGGATCCGCCTGCACCAGAAACAATTCCGGGCACCGCGCCTGCGCCTCTCTGCGTCGCAGCCCGCGCCGCACCCCCTCGGCCCGCGCCACCGCCGAGCACGCCACCACCCGATTGGCGGACAGCACCGCCACCGGCCGCGTCGGCGGCAGCTCGGCCACGGCCGCCGCCGCGACCGCGGGCCAGTCCTGACACCACACCGCGAGCACCCGCGTCGCGCCACGCGGCCGGATCACGGTGCCGCACCACCACTCTGGACACCACGGCGGTCGCCGCACCGCTCCTCTCGGAGACGCCGCGTGGCGCCGGTCTCCGGGTGACTCATGACGCCGCACCCCGCGCGATCGGCAGTTCGACGGGCGCGGGCGAGGTCTCCTGGGCGAACCATTCGACACGACCACCGCTGGGGCGCAGTTCGACTCGTCCGCGCCGGGGCAGGCTCGCCCGGTGCCGCGCCTCGACCTCGAGGCTGAGGGAACGCAGGCGGCCGTGTCCGGTGCCGAGACCGACGTATCCGGCGATGCGGGCGTCGAGGCGCAGAGTGGGGTTGGGCCAATCGCCGTCGGCGACGATCAGGGTGGCGCCCTTGCTGCGGGCGCGAGCGGCGAGCACGCGGGTGCGCGCCGGGGGGACGGCGACGCCGCCGAGCCCGAGTACGACCAGGTCGAGGCCGTCCAGCAGCACCGCGGCCACCTCGACCGGGTCGGGGCCGGGATCGGCGATCACGGCCAGCCGTGCCAGCTCGGCGCCCATCTCCGCCGCCGCGAGCAGACCGAATCTCGGCACCCCGACGACCGCGGCGTGCCCGCCGTGCTCGGTCACCGCGGCGAGCAGACCGGCGAGCAGCGAACGCGCCCCCGTGTAGGCGACCACGGAACCCTTGCCGAGACCGCCCTCCGGCAACAATTCCGCAAGGGCCCGGGGCACCGGTAGCGGTTCGCGGCGCATGTCCTCGGCATGCGGGACGCGCGCGGCCGCCGACTCGCCGCGGCCGGGGATGGCGGCCATCCGACTGCGCAGCTCGGCCAGCTTCTGTTGTCTATCTGTCTCCCCCACCCGCACGTCCGAACCCATCACAACCACCTACTTCCCACGATGGACTCCGAGGCGAAGCGAGCGGACCGACCCCACCTCCACGCGGAGGAACGGAAGCCAGCACCGATCCAGCTATCGATCTCTGATCGAATATACGTTCGATACGCCTCAAGTAGAAACCCACCCCCGGAATGCCGTCAAGAGCACCGGACGCGCCCGGGATCACCGCGCACCCCGCGCCCGGCTTTTTCCGGCGCCGAACGCCAGGCCGCCCGAAAAGCGAGGTATCGCCGTAACTTGTTCTCGCACCGCCACTTGTCGGCGCAAGAGGCGCGGCGACGCGGGGATATTCGGATACCCTGCACACCATGATCGATCGCCCCCGTCCCATCGTCGGCCCCGAGTATCTGGTCGCAGGCCGCTACCGCCTGAAGTCCAAGCTCGGCGGCGGCGGCATGGGCGCGGTGTGGCTCGCGCACGACCGGCTGCTCGACCGGGAGGTCGCCATCAAGCAGGTGCTCTCCACCGCCGAACTGCCCGAGGCCGAGGCCACCGAGGTGCGCAATCAGATCATGCACGAGGGCCGGGTCGCGGCGAAGCTGTCGCACGAGCACGCCATCGCCGTCTACGACGTGGTGCTCGAAGCGGGCGAGCCATGGCTGGTGATGGAACACCTGCCCTCGCGCAGCGTGGCGCGGGCGCTGGCGCTGGTCGACACGCTGCCGGTGATCGAGGTCGCACAGATCGGCGCCCAGGTCGCCGACGCGCTGGCCGCCGCGCACGCCGTCGGCATCGTCCACCGCGACATCAAACCGGGCAACATCCTCGTCGCCGACCGCGGCCAAGCCGTCGGCATGGCCAAGCTCAGCGACTTCGGCATCTCGCGCGGCGCAGGCGAGATCTCCGACGAGCCGGACGGGATCATCACCGGCACCCCCGCCTACCTCCCGCCCGAGGTGGCGCGCGGCGCGCAGCCGACCGAGGCCAGCGACGTGTTCTCGCTCGGCGCGACGCTGTACACCGCGATCGAAGGACAGCCACCGTTCGGCTTGGACGAGAACAGCGACGTCCTGGTGGAGCGCGCCGCGATGGCCCAGATCATTCCGCCCTCGCGCAGCGGCATCCTCACCAACGCCCTGCTGCACATGATGGAGCCCGCGCCGCAGCGCAGGCCGACCATGGCCGAGGCACGCGACGAAATCCTCACCGCCGCTTTCGGTCCCGGTACCGGGCCGTATATCCTCGGCACCCCCGTGCGCACCGAAGACGGCACCATCCCGCCCTGGGCGGCACGGAATTCGGCCTCGGGCCTACGCAGCCCGCACTCGGCCCCTCTCCCCCGCCCTCACCGCACCGCTCCCAACCCCAGAGCCACTACTCCTGCCGCCCCCCAGCGCGCTCCCAAATCCCAACCCAACAACGCCCCCCTGGCCATAGCCATCGGCCTCTTCATCGGCCTGCTCATCATCATGGGCATCATCATCATCGCGCTGTAACGGCACATCGCAGACGTTCCACACGCCTCGCAGGGGTATCCGCTGCGAAGCGTGTGGAAGGTTTGCGAGGACTAATCGATGCGGCGGCGATGCGCCCAGCGGGTGAGGGCATTGCGATTGGACTGCTGGGTTTTGCGGAGCACGTTGGAGGCGTGCGTCTCGACGGTCTTCACCGAGATGAAGAGGTTCTCGGCGATCTCGCGGTAGGTGTAGCCGCGGGCGAGCAGGCGCAGGACCTCGAGTTCGCGCGGAGTCAGCGAGTCGAGTTCCGGGTCGAGCGGCGGTTCGGGGACCGGGGACTTACCGGTGAACGAGTCGAGCACGAATCCGGCCAGTCGCGGGCTGAAGACGGCGTCACCACCGGCGACCCTGCGGATGCCGTCGGCGAGTTCGGCGCCGGAGATGGTCTTGGTGACGTAGCCGCGTGCGCCGGCGCGGATCACCGCGATCACGTCCTCGGCGGCGTCGGACACGCTGAGCGCCAAGCACACCGGGCCGTCCTCGATACCCGCCAGCACCGCGACGCCACCGCCGTCCGGCATGTGCACGTCGAGCAGCACCACGTCCGGACGGGTGGACTTGATCCCGGCGATGGCCTCGGACACGCCGCCCGCCTCGCCGACCACCTCCATGTCGGCCTCGCGGCTCAGCTCCGCGCGCACACCCGAACGGAACACGGCGTGATCGTCGACGAGAAAGACCCGCACGCTCACCTGCTTCTCCTCACCTTCGGTGGAGCGACCCACCCTGACTGCGCCGACCCACCAGGAGGAGGTCCGCATTCCATCGGTACCACACCGCGGGCCCGGCCACGACGTTGTCCATCGCCCGCGACTCGACCGAGTGCGACCGCTTGCCGGTTCCGCGACTACTTTCCGGACCGCACCGACTGCCTGACGCGCTCGGTCGGCGGATCGCCGGCCCCCGCGGCGTCGGTGACCGCGCCCTCGTGCGCCCCGGAGTCGCTGCGCGGCATGAAGATCCGCACCTCGGTGCCGCGACCGGGAGTCGACAGGATCTCCACCTGGCCGCCGCGGCGTTCGATCCGGCCGCGGATGGATTTGGCGAGGCCCTGCCGGTCCTGCGGCACCGCGGCGACGTCGAATCCGGCACCGCGGTCGCGCACGAAGACGCTCACCTGGTGCGGCTCCGCCTCGGCGAACAGATCGATGGTCGGCACGCCCGCGTGCTTGGCGGCGTTCACCATCGCTTCCCTGCTGGCGCCGAGCAGCGCGGTGAAATGTTCCTTGGGCAGGCCGTTTCCGGAGTCGTCGACGTCCATCGAGACATCACCGACCGTCACGGGGGTGACCTTGACGCCGTGCTGGTCCTCCACCTCGCCCGCGATCGTGCGCAGCGCCGCGGCCAAGCTCGACTGCGCGGGACCGGAATCCTCGAACAGCCACCTGCGCAGTTCCCGCTCCTGGCTGCGGGCCAGCCGCGCCACCTCCTGCGGGTCGTCCGCTTGACGCTGGATCAGGGCCAGGGTCTGCAACACGGAATCGTGCAGATGCGAGGCGATCTCCTCGCGTTCCTCGTTGCGGATGCGGGCCGCGCGCTCGGTGTTCAGCGCGCGCATCATGCGCAGCCACAGCGGGACGGTGAGCAGTCCGGCGCCGATCAGGGTGACCGCCACCGCGATCAGCGCCGAACCGAGCGAGCTCAGATCGATCCTGGCCAGCACGACGACGCCGAGCCCGAGCACCACCATGGTGGCGCCCGCGACGACGCGCGCCCAGGTGATCACCGAGGGGTGCGCGGGCAGGCCGAGCAGCGAACGGGGGCCGTCGGTGTCGTATTCGCGCCAGACCAGCGCGGCGCCTACCGCGACGACGACGATCGGCACGATCACCTTCGCCGCGACGGTGCCGTTCATCAACCACGAGACCGCCACCGAGAGACCGAGCCCGAGCAGCGCGAGACCGATCGCCTGGCGTCGCTCGGTGCCGGTCGGCTTGGCCGAATCGGCGCCGCTCGGGGTGAAGATCCACAGCAGGCCGTAGGCGATGATGCCCGCCCCCGCCAGCGCGGAAAGCAGCACGAACGCCATCCGCACCTTGAACACGTCGAGCCCGAGGTGGTCGGCGAGACCGCCTGCGACACCGCCGACGATCCGTCCGCCGGACCGGCGCACCAGCCGCAGCTGCGGATGTCTGCCGAGATCGAGCACCGGGGCGGGTCCGAGACCGCGCCCGCCGCCGAAGCTGCGGGAGGCGTCGTACCCGGGCGCGCTCCCGAAGCCCGGAGCGGCGCCGCGGGCAGCGTCGAACGCGGGACCAGTCGGGTGCATGCTTCGATACTGGCACGCTCCCCCGACCCCGGCCATCAGGAATCACCCTGATCTCGCCCTCATCCCCGCGGGGATCGCGATCCGGGCACACCACGTTGTCCTTCTGGACCGACTATCCCGTTGAACTGCGGAAACAAAGGTCCACCGGTTCGCCCGGCCTGCTGACCGATCCCGGTACGCAGAACCGCCCCGCCGAAACCCGGACTTTCCGGTCCAGCCGGAGCACGATCCGGACGCACCACGCCGTCCGGACCGGACAAAGAACCCTGTTGAGCTGCGGAGATGCAAGCATCCGCCGAGTTGTCGCCCGGCCGTCGAGCCCGACCGGCGGCACGGGCCCGCCCACTCGCCTCGCCGGTCCGGAAAACCCGCACCGACGCCGCGACCAGGGCTTTCCCGCTCACGACCCGCTTGCGGCGCTGGGCCCGGACATCGACCGCCCCATACCTTTCCGTTGGGTCGCCGAAGACCCGGTCACCACCGGGATCACCCGGTTCGATCACCCGCATTTCGGCGGGAAAGCACTTCGGGGAGGAACACATGAAATACATATCGGTATTCGCGTCGCTGTTCTCGGCCGCCGTCCTGGTGGTCTGCATGATCCTTACGGGGAGCCCGTTCGCCGGGGCGGCACCGATGGCGCCGCACGAGAAGACGGTCGAAGGGCCGAACGGATTCCGGTTCACCGTCGGACACTCCGATCAGGCCTTCCATCCGGTGGCCCCGCTGAACGGCATACCGACCAATCGGGAGGTGTTCCTCGACGACACGTTCTACGGCCGGATCGACGCGGGCGGGACCGGAACACTGAAGGCCGGATACCTGGTCGCCTGTGCGGTCGACCTGACCGTCGGCATCGACCTCGGCGCGGCGATCGGCTTCGACGCGGGATTCCAGGTCGGCGGCTCCAGCAGCGGCGACTCGGCCTCGTCGAGCGTGGACGCGAGCCTCGGCCCCGACCTGCACATCGGCGCGAGCATCGACCTGTCGATCACGCCGGGCAAGGTCCAGCCCTTCGAGGTCGGTACCAAGGAACTGCCGCCCGGTGGCACCGGCTACCTCGTCAGCCGCGATTTCCACGTCTCGGTGCAGGATTGCGGCGGTCCGCTCACCATCCGCTCGTACACGATCGTCGACGCGCAGTCGTCGGAAGTCAGCGGGCGCGAAGCGGTCTACGGCGACCCGATCTTCCTGTGAGGTCGAGATGGAAGGCGGTGCGCGATGCGGCGCACCGCCTCTGTCGAGGAGGTGAGCGGCGGCCCGGCCGGGTAAATTGTCCCTGTGTTCGTACCGCCCAAACGTTTCCGTGGGCACGCGTGACAGGGGACGCGCTGCGGGGGGAAATTCGTTCGCCACGAGCGATTTTCGCTGAACGATTCGCCGACCTGTATGCCGCTGCGGGCAACCCGACGCTGCGCAGGGTCGCCGCCCAGGCGGAGAACCGCATGCGGGCCGCCGCGGCGGCGAACCCGGCGTCCGCCCAGCGGATCAGCGACTGGAAGGCGGGCCGAAATGTGCCCGCCCGCTTCGAATCCCTGCTGCCGGTGGTACTGACGCTCATCGATCTCGCGAAGAAGCGCGGCGCCGCGCTGCCCGCGAAACTCGCGGACCCGCAGGAGTGGAAGCGGCTGTGGACCGCGTCGAACTCCTGGACGCCCGACGACGCCGACGACGCCGTGTGCCCCTACCTCGGCCTCCAGTCCTATCGAAACACCGACAGCGACATCTTCTTCGGGCGCGAGCGGGTGACCGAGGAGCTCACCGAGCTGGTACGGAACACTGGGCGCGACGGTGGCGGAATCGTCACGCTCATCGGCGCATCGGGAGCCGGTAAGTCTTCGCTGCTCGCGGCGGGGTTGTCGTCCGAACTCGCACGGGGACAAGGTAACTGGCACATCGTCACAGTGACGCCCGGCGCGCATCCGCTGGACTCGTTGACGAAGGCCCTTGGCGGGCAAGAGAAGAACGCCGCGAGCACGGAAACGGCAAAGTTTCCTGGCGTACAGGACAGGGACGTCGCGGACACCGACTCGGCGAAGCCCTCGGGCGCGCAAGGCAAGAACTCTGTCCACACCAACTCGGCGAAAGTATTCGGCACGGAGGACAAGGACTCCGCTGGCATCGCCTCGGCGAAGACTGTTGGCGTGCTGGGCGAGAACTTCGCGAGCACCGACGCGGTGAAAGCATCCGGCGAGGACCGCGCCGCCGCGACTAGGTCGACCGATGGATCGCTCCTGCTGATCATCGACCAATTCGAAGAGCTCTTCACCGTCTGCGCCGACGAACAGGAGCGCGACGAGTTCCTGGCGCTGCTCGATCGGCACGCCACGCAGACCGACAACGTCGCCGTCGTGCTCGCCCTGCGCGCCGACTTCTACGCCCGCTGCCTCGACTATCCCGTTCTGCAAGAGTCCCTGGAAAAGCGCAGCTATCTGCTCGGCCCCATGCGCGTCGACGAGCTCACCGAGGCGATCACCGGCCCCGCCGAACGCGCGGGACTGAAACTCGAACCCGGACTCGACGAACTCGTCATCACCGAACTCTGCGGCCTCGGCGACCATCGGACCCGCCAGAGCTACGACCCTGGCGCCTTGCCGCTCCTCTCCCACGTCGTGGCCGCCACCTGGCAGCACCGGGAGGGACGCAAACTGACCGTCGCGGGCTATCGCGCGGCGGGCGGTGTGGTCGGCTCCGTCGCCGCGACCGCGGAACAGGCGTGGAGCGAACTGTCCGATCCGCAGCAGTCTGCCGCGAAGGACGTCCTGCTCGGACTCGTCACCGTGGCGCGCGACTCCCGCGACACCCGGCGCATCGCGGTGCGCCCCGCACTCCAGCAGCGCAGTCCCGACCCGCTCTCCGCCGCCACGGCGCTGGAATTGCTCGTGCGCACCCGGCTTGTGACGTTGGACGCCGACTCGGTGTTCCTCACCCACGAGATCGTGCTCGACGCCTGGCCGCGACTGCGCGCCTGGATCGATGAGAACCGGGTCGGCTATCTGGTGCGGCAGCGGGTGGAAGCCGATGCGGTCGAATGGGATTCGATGGGGCGTGATCCGGCGCTGCTGTATCGGGGGTCCCGGTTGGAGGCGGCGCTCGACCACGCCGTGGCGGCCGACGGGGTAGTCCACGACTTCCTGCACGCCTCGCGCGCATCGCGCGGCCGGACCCGCCGACGCACCTCGCTGACCCGGCTCGGTCTCGCGTTGGCGGGAGTGGTGCTGTTGGTGCTCGGCCTCACCGCCTACACCCAGACCGAATTCGGGGAACGACAGCGTGCGGAGAAGAATTTCGCCGCCGTGCTGACCGAGGCTCAGCGCCTGCGCGCCATCGATCCCTCGCTGTCCGCGCAGCTCTATCTCGTCGCCGAACGGATGCGGCCCGGCGACGAGGCGGTGCGAACCCAGCTGCTCAGCGCGCAGAATCAACCACTCGCGACCACCGTCTCGGCCCACGTCAACGGGTACGTCGAGGTGACTCAGCAGCCAGGGGGTGCGCTGTTGGCCTCGGTCGACCACGACCGCGTCGCCTACCTGTGGGACACGCGCAACCCACAGCACCCCCGCAAGCTGACGCAGCTCCCCGGCAAGATCTCGCATGTCGGGTTCAGTCCGATCCGTCGCGTGATGGCGACGAGCGGCAACGAGGTCACGCGGCTCTTGGACATCTCCGAGCCGGGCACACCACGACAGTTGGCCGAGCTGCCGCGCGCCGAGGCTGGACCGTACGTGGCCACGAGCTTCAGTGCGGACGGCAACATCCTCGCCGCCGTGAACGCCGACTCGGTCACGCTGTGGAACGTCACCGATCCCGTTCGCCCACAGCTTCGGCAGGTGCTGCCGCTTGGACGAGACATCAGTGCCGACGTGCTGTTCAGCCCCACCGAGCCGGTGTTGGCCGTCCTGACGAACAAGCTGTCTACGACTACGCTGCCCAGCGACGGGCGGATTCAGCTGTGGGACGTCGGCCGCCCCGAGGGCATCGTGCCGATCGGATCGCCGATCGAGGCCGACACGGCGGCACTGCGCCACATGGACTTCCGCCCGGACGGGCGAATTCTCGCCGTCGGCACGGGCGACGGGTCGCTGCGACCCAACCGGCAGGCGGAACAGGCGGCGGTGAGGCTGTGGCGGGTCGGGCGAGATATATCGCCCGCACCGATCAGCGCACCGGTGGATATCGGCGAGTTCGTCCTGTCGTCGTTCGCCTTCAGCCCGGACGGCCTGGTGCTCGCAGTCGCCACCACCAAACGGGCGGCACTGTGGACCGTAGCGGATCCGTCCCGGCCCGCACCTATCGACGAGCCGCTGGCGATCAGTCCGGTGACCTGTCGGTACTCGAACGGCTTGGCGATGCCCTGCCGCGGCGGTCCCACCGACCTGGCGTTCGGTTCCGACGGGCGGACCCTGACAGCGAGCGGCCCGGACGGCAACCTGCGCGTCTGGTCGATGCCGCCTGGACTGGTGTCGGGCGCGGCAGAGAAGTCGGCTTTTCCGTTCTTCGACGCGGCAGGCCACCGCGCGGTCACCTATTCGGGCGCTGACGCGAGCGAGATCTGGGACACCCGAGATCCGTTGCGGTGGCGGCTGCTAGGTCGCTTCACGCACCAATCCGGCAGCTACCCGTCCAAGGTCAGCCCAGACGGCACTACCCTGCTCATCACTTCGCTCGGACGCCCCATCGCGCTGTATGACATCTCCGATCCGGCGAACGTGCGTCGTCTCGGCGACTGGGCGAAAATGCTGGAGAACACCGACCACTACGCGATCCGGCCGGATTGGCGGGTCGCCGTGACGTCACACGACGACTCGCTCCAAGTGTGGAGCCTCCAGGATCTCGCCAACCCCACCCCGCTCGGCGAAAAGGTGTCGGTCGCCGGCGCGAGAGACATCGCATTCAGCAGCGACGGCAGCCTCCTCGCGGTCCGCACATTAGTGCCGGGCCATGTCGTGTGGGAGCCACTCACGTTGTGGGACTTCGCCGATCCGCTACGACCTATCCCGCTCGGCAACGCCCTTCCCGACCTGGACACCAACCTGAGCACCGCACAGTTCGCTCCCGATGGCCGGACGATGCTCCTGGTGAACAACCAGCTGATGCAGGTGTGGGACATCGGCGACCGCAGCCACATCCAACCGATCAGCGCGCCGATCGTCGCGGACAGCCTTTCGGTCGACCGTATCTCCTTCGCCGCAGACTCCCGCAGCGCCGTCATCACAGGTGGCGACAGCCGAATAACCCTGTGGGACTTGACAGATCACGCCAATCCTCGACAGGTCGGCGCCCCCATTGCACCGCCGCGCGACGGTGAGAACTGGACCGCCCAATTCCTCCCCCACGGCAACCACCTCGTCATCTCCGGCGGAGGGCTGCGCGTCTGGGACCTCGACATCTCCCATGCCATCGATCGAATCTGCAACGTCACCGGCTCCCTACTGACCGAGGACTTCTGGCAACGCCACCTCCCCCAACTCCCCTACCGCCCACCCTGCTCCTGAATCACACCCTCTTACAGGGACTTTCCAAGCATTCCTTCAGGACCGCCGACCATGCTGAAAGCGACCACGGGGGCAGTCCGTGGTCGCGCCGGGTAGGGAGCCCGGGCGTGGAACGAGGGGGATACCCGTATGTATGGGAAGTCTGGGCTGGCCGCTGTCGCGATCGCGGTGGGTTGCCTCTCGGGGCTCGCACCGCAGGCGGCGGCGGTCGATCTCGCACCGCACGAGAAGACGTACTCCGCCCCGGGCGGGCTGGAGTTCACGGTGGGCCACACCGAGCATGCGGCCCGGCCGACGGGATCGCTGAACGGCATGCCGACGAATCGGGACGTGTTCCTGGACAATACGTTCTACGGGCAGGTGTCGGACGGAACCGGTCACCTGAAGACCGGGTACTTCGTGGCCTGCGCGGTCGACCTGAAGGCAAAGCTCGATCTCGGGGCCGAGGTCGGCATCGACGCGGATGCGAGCGCGCACCTGGGTTTGACGCCGGAGTCGCTGCTGCCCGGGGTGGACGTGAGCGTCGGGCCGTACCTGAGCGCGGGGATCGGCGTCGATCTCTCGATCAGCCCGGGCAAGGTGGTCGACGTGCCGGTCGGCGAGAAGGAGCTGCTGCCAGGGAGCACGGGGTACGTGTTCAGCCGGGACCGGCGCGTCCACGTCGAGGATTGCGGCGGGCCGTTGACGGTGCAGGCTTACGCGATCATCACGGCGGAAACGCCGGAGGTGACCGCGGACGGCGCGGTGTTCGGGGATCCGTTCACGATGTGATCGCCGGGGCCCGCGCCCGCCCGTCCAACCGGATCAGGATGTATTTCAGGGTTCCCCCCGATGCGCCGCGCCGCTGGTCAGCCGCACCATGGGGATTATGACGAGAACAACCTTCGGCGATCAGCTGCAGCAGATGTGGCAGACGCGGCCCGTCCGGTTGCCGCGGCAGGGTCCGGTCGCGGGCGTCGCGGCAGGATTCGGGCAGCGCTACAACGTCGACCCGGTGCTGGTGCGGGTCGCGTTCGTGGTGTCCACCTTCTTCGGCGGCGCGGGCATCGTGCTGTACCTGCTCGCCTGGCTGCTGCTGAACGAATCCGGGGATCAGTCCTCGGCCGCCGAATCGCTGTTCGGCAAGGGACACAGCTCACAGTCGCAGACGAAGACGGTCGTGCTGATCGTGGCGCTGGCCATCGCGGTCACGACGGTCGGCCCGTTCGGCGTCGGGCTGGCGGGCTCCGGAATGATCAGCCTGGCCCTGATGCTGGCGGGCTGGTGGATGCTGTTCATGCGGTGCCCGCAGCCGCCGCCGGGCACCAGCGCACTCGACGGCGGTTTCGCCGACAGCGGGTTCGCCGACGGCCTCGCCGCGACGGGCTACCCCGGAGCCGCGTTCCCGACCGGCCCGCTGCGCAACCCCGGTTACCCGGTCCCCGACGTCCCGCCGGTGTACAGCCCGTACACCAAGCTGCCGGACGCCTACGTTCCCGACACACCGCGCGAGCCGGAGGCGGAGACCCCCGTGCTGCGCGCCGATGCGCCGGAGACCGTATCGCTGGACAAAAGCGTCGACGAACCCGCCGAGGTGACCGACGCGAAAACCGAAGTGCTCGAAGCGCGGACCTCGTCACCGCAGCCGAGCGCCGGGGAATCGCTTTCGCTGGAGAAGCCCGACGCCGAGCCGAAAGCCCCCACCGAGCCGAAGACGCTCGCGGAACAGCCTGCCCGTATCCCGGCCCACCCGACGCCCGCGGCCTTCACCGGCGTGACCCCGCCGTCGTGGGATCCGCTCGGCGTGGCGCCGCTGGCCTGGGACCTGCCCGAGCCGACCCCGGCCCGCCCGGTGGTCGCCTTGCCGCCGAAGCGTCCCCGTTCCCGGCTCACCCCGGTCGTGCTCGGCCTGGCCATCCTGGCCGCGGCGGGTACGGGCGCGATCGCCGCCGCGGGCGTGGACTGGATGACGCCCGGCCGGATCGCCTCGGTGGCCCTGGCCGTGATCGGCCTCGGCCTGGTGCTCGGCGCGTTCCTGCGGCGCGGCTACGGCCTGCTGGTCGTCACCGCTCCGCTCGCCGGCTTCGTCATGCTCGCCTCGATGATCGGACCCATCGAATTCGACAGGGGCGCCATGGGCGATCACGTCTGGACGCCCGCGACGATGGCCGAACTACAGCAGGATTACCGGATCTCGATGGGTTCGGGAACGCTCGACCTGCGTTCGCTGAACCTGACCGAGAACCGGACGGTGAACGTCGATGTGCAGATGGGCGAGGCCCGCATCCTGGTGCCGGCGGGTATGACCGTTCGCACCGATTGCACCGTCAACATGGGCGAGAACCTGTGCCCGCAGGGCGTCACCGGTCCGAACACCCCGGGCGCCCCGGTGCTCGACCTCGATGTGGACATTCATCTCGGCAGTGTGGAGGTGCAGCGTGGCTGAACAACCCCGCCCCAAGGACCCGACCGAAGGCCGAGGACCGTCGGCGTCCCTGCTGATAGTCGGCCTGCTCGCCCTCGCGGTGAGCGTCTGGGGCTTCATCGGCCCCACCGCGACGGCCAGCGGAGCGATCTCCTTCGGCTGGATCGTCGTCATCGCCGCCATCGTCGTCGGCGTCCTGCTGGTGATCTCCCCCCGCAGACGGCACTAGCGCGATGGCCCGAGTCGCACAGGAGAACCTCATGGCGCGAGAACAATTCGAGACCGACGCGGCCGATCCGACGCCGCCGCAACGACCGGGCACGCCCGTCGCGCGGGTCGTGCCGGTCACGCCGGCCAGGGCCCACGCCGGAGGCGGCACACTACTCGGCCACCTCGTCCTCGGCCTCGGCTGGAGCCGCGCCGAGACGGACTGAATCCCGAAACGCCGACGGCCCCCGCACACCTCGTGTGCGGGGGCCGTCGAGGTCTCAGGGGATCACTCCCACTCGATGGTGCCCGGCGGCTTGCTCGTGACATCGAGCACGACGCGGTTGACCTCGGCGACCTCGTTGGTGATACGAGTCGAAATGCGCTCGAGCACCTCGTACGGCAAACGGGTCCAGTCGGCGGTCATGGCGTCCTCGCTGGACACCGGGCGCAGCACGATCGGGTGACCGTAGGTGCGGCCGTCGCCCTGCACGCCGACGCTGCGCACATCGGCGAGCAACACCACCGGGCACTGCCAGATCTGGCGGTCCAGCCCGGCCGCGGTGAGCTCCTCGCGGGCGATCGCGTCGGCCTGCCGCAGCGTGGCGAGACGATCACCGGTGACCTCGCCGACAATGCGGATTGCCAGGCCCGGACCCGGGAACGGCTGGCGCGCAACGATTTCCTCGGGCAGGCCCAGCTCGCGGCCGACCGCGCGGACCTCGTCCTTGAACAGCAGCCGCAGCGGCTCGACGAGTTCGAACTCCAGATCCTCCGGCAGCCCACCGACATTGTGGTGCGACTTGATGTTCGCGGTGCCGCTGCCGCCGCCGGATTCCACCACGTCCGGGTACAGCGTGCCCTGCACCAGGAACTCGACCTCGGGCGCCTGCCCGTCCTCGGCGCCGTGCTCGGCGACGACCTCGCTCACCGCGTCTTCGAAGGAGCGGATGAACTCGCGGCCGATGATCTTGCGCTTCTCCTCGGGATCGGTGACGCCCTTCAGCTCGCCGAGGAACTTGTCCACCGCGTCGACGGTGACCAGCTTGGCGCCCGTCGCGGCGACGAAATCCTGCTGCACCTGCTCGCGCTCGCCCGAGCGCAGCAGGCCGTGATCGACGAACACACAGGTCAGCCTGTCACCGATGGCGCGCTGCACGAGCGCGGCCGCGACGGCGCTGTCCACACCGCCGGACAGGCCGCAGATCGCGTGCCCGTCGCCGACCTGCGCGCGGACCTGCGCGATCAGCGCGTCGGCGATGTTGGCGGGCGTCCACGCTGACGGGATGCCCGCGAGCTCGTGCAGGAAGCGGCTGAGCACCTGCTGACCGTGCGGCGAGTGCAGCACCTCGGGGTGGTACTGCACGCCCGCCAGGCGACGGGCCCGGTCCTCGAACGCGGCGACCGGCGCGCCCGCGGTGGTGCCGGTGATCTCGAAGCCCTCCGGCGCGTCGGTGACCGCGTCACCGTGGCTCATCCACACCGGCTGGATGGTGGGCAGACCACCGTGCAGCAGGCCGCCGTCGATGTTCAGCTCGGTGCGGCCGTACTCACGGGTGCCGGTGTGCGCGACCGTGCCGCCCAGCGCCTGCGCCATCGCCTGGAAGCCGTAGCAGATGCCGAAGACCGGAAGCCCCAGATCGAAGAGCCGCGCGTCCAGCTGCGGCGCACCCTCGGCGTACACGCTGGCCGGGCCGCCGGACAGAATCACCGCGAGCGGGTTCTTCTCGGCGATCTCCTCGACGGTGGTGGTATGCGGAATCACCTCGGAGTACACACTTGCCTCGCGCACCCGCCGAGCGATCAGCTGGGCGTATTGGGCACCGAAGTCGACGACGAGGACCGGTCTCTGGGATTCTGCCACAGCCACAGTCTAGTGAGCCGGGTGCGCGCCCGAACCAACGGGCAGGTCCCCTGTGCAGGCACGTTGTCTCCGACACACCGGGCGCCCTCGGCCTCCTCCGACTATCTCGAAGCGGGCGGCTCGAATCCCGCATCGACCGGGCCGCGGCTCGTTATCCTCTTGCTCGTGCCCTTCGCCCGTGCGATAGACGCCGACATCCATTACGAGGACAGCGGCGGCAACGGTCCGGTGGTGTTGCTCGCGCACGAATTCCTCATGGACCGCACCATGTTCGCTGCACAGATGGCCGCGCTCGCGCCGGAATTCCGGATCGTGTCCTGGGACGCTCGCGGGCACGGACGCACCAGGGATCAGGGCCTACCCTTCACGTACTGGACCGCGGCGCGCGACGCGCTCACCGTGCTCGACCAGCTCGGCGCCGAGCGCGCGGTGTTCGGCGGCACGGCGCAGGGCGGCTTCACCGCGCTGCGCGCCGCGCTCATCGCGCCCGAGCGGATCGCGGGACTCATCCTCATCAGCACCGAGGCGCACGGACCGACGCCCGAGCAGTCCACGGCCACCCAGCGCTTCCTCGACGAGTGGTACGACGACGACAGCAGGGAGCACGCGGTCGGCCGGCTCGCCACCTGGCTGATCGGCGACGACGACTGGTATCGGGCGATCTGGACCAAACGCTGGCTCGGCCGCGATCGAGACGGCATCGAGGTCGCCGCGGGCTGCCTGCTCGCCAGGGAGTCGGTGCTCGACCGGCTTCCCGAAATCACCTGTCCCGCATTGGTCATCCACGCCACCGACAGCGGCATCACGCACGACCGCGCTAAACAACTGGCCGCGGGCCTGGCGTCGGCGACCTACGTGGAGATCGCGGGCGCTCGCCTCGCGGTCACCATGACCCACCCGGAACCGGTGAATCACACGATCCGGCAGTTCCTCCGCGACCACGTGATGCCAACGCACGCGCGGTGACGCCGGTTCGCACAGCCGACGAACAGCGCTGAGCCCGCGCCCGATCGGTCGGGCGCGGGCTCGAGGCGAACGCGGACGGCCTCAGGCGCGAACGCTGAGTCCGACCTTCTGGAACTCCTTCAGGTCCGAGTACCCGGCCTTCGCCATCGAGCGGCGCAGGCCGCCAACCAGATTCAGCGAGCCGAACGGGTCGTCGGACGGACCGAAGAGCACCCGCTCCAGGCTCGGGCGCACCTGCTCGGTGGACTCGCCGCCCAGATCCCACGGATCGTCCACGTGCAGCAGCGAACCGCGCGGCACCGACGGGTGCGCGGCCGCCGACGGCCAGTACCAGCCGCGGCCCGGCGCCTCGGCGGCCAGCGCCAGCGGCACCCCGAGCATGGCGGCGTCGGCGCCGCAGGCGATCGCCTTCGCCAGCTGACCGGAGGTGGCGATATCGCCGTCCGCGATGACGTGCACGTAGCGGCCGCCGGTCTCGTCCAGGTAATCGCGGCGCGCGGCCGCGGCATCGGCGATGGCAGTGGCCATCGGCACCCCGATGCCGAGCACCTCGCCGGTGGTCGTCGCGCCGGGGTAGGAGCCGTAGCCAACGATCACGCCCGCGGCGCCGGTGCGCATCAGGTGCAGCGCGGTGCGGTGATCGCTGACACCGCCCGCGACCACGGGCACGTCCAGCTCCGCGATGAAGGTCTTCATGTTCAGCGGTTCGCCGTCACCGACGTGCTCCGCGGAAATGATGGTGCCGTGCACGACGAGCAGATCGATGCCCGCCTGCAACAGGGCGGGCGTCAGCGCGCGGGCGTTCTGCGGGCTGACCCGCACGGCGACGGTCACGCCCGCCGCACGCACCTCGGCCACCGCGGCCGCGAGCAGATCCGGCTGCATCGGCGCCGCGTGCAGCTCCTGCAGCATGGCGACCGCGCGCTCGTAACCGCCCTTGCCGACCAGCTCGAGCAGCTGATCGATCTTCGCCTCGACGTCGGCGTGCCTGGCCCACAGGCCCTCGCCGTTGATCACGCCGAGCCCGCCGAGACGGCCGAGCTCGATGGCGAACTTCGGCGACACCAGGGCGTCGGTCGGGTGCGCGAGGAACGGAATCTCGAACCGGTAGGCGTCGAGCTGCCACGCCAGCGACACCTGCTTCGACGAGCGGGTACGCCGCGAGGGAACGATGTCGACATCGTCCAGTTCGTAGGTACGCCGGGCCGTCCGGCCCATGCCGATTTCGACCATGTCGCGCACTTGTCTGTCCTTTCGGTGTTTATTTACGCGCTGGCGCGCGCGTGTTCGCGGCCGTGTCTTTGGCGCGCTGGCGCGCGCGTGTTCGCGGCCTTTTATGTCTCGCTTCCGAGCGGTCGAGACTCGCGACTGCGTCGCATGCGCTTCGACCGCTCGGAAGCGAGACGGCCGCGAACGGGCTCGTAAGACTCGCCCTCGGGGTGGTCGGGAGGGAGCGCCCGTGCGGGCACGTCGACTCGCGAACAGGTTAATCATGCACGGGGTACCCACTCGGATCGCAATCGCGTCCTGTACCTCGCGCCGAAAACCGGAATGTGCACCGGTGTCCTGAACTCGACCGGCGACTCCGTCAGGGCCCCTTCCCCGCGCCGCCCGCGGCAGCCGGGCCTGTGATGGCAGGTTGCCCGGCTACCGAGGCTCGCGTCGGTCGGGTCAGCCGCGGCCGGTGTAGTTCGGCGCTTCGACCGTCATCGTGATGTCGTGCGGGTGGCTCTCCTTCAGGCCCGCCGCGGTGATCTGCACGAACTGCGCTTCCTGGAGCTCGGCGATGGACTGCGCGCCGGTGTAGCCCATGCCGGCCCGCAGGCCGCCGACGAGCTGGTGGATCACCTGATTCACCGGGCCGCGGAAGGGCACGCGGCCCTCGATGCCCTCGGGCACCAGCTTGTCCTCGGCGAGCACGTCGTCCTGGAAGTAGCGGTCCTTGGAGAACGACTTGGCCTGACCGCGGCCCTGCATGGCGCCCAGCGAGCCCATACCGCGGTAGCTCTTGAACTGCTTGCCGCCCACCAGGATCAGCTCGCCGGGCGATTCGCCGGTGCCCGCCAGCAGCGAGCCGAGCATCACGGTGGACGCGCCCGCCGCGATGGCTTTGGCGATGTCGCCGGAGAACTGGATGCCGCCGTCGGCGATGACCGGAACGCCGTGCGGCTTGCACGCGGCGACGGCCTCGAGGATCGCGGTGATCTGCGGCGCGCCGACGCCCGCGACCACGCGGGTGGTGCAGATGGAGCCGGGGCCGACACCGACCTTCACCGCGTCGGCGCCCGCCTCGACCAGCGCGGCCGCGCCCGCCCTGGTGGCGACGTTGCCGCCGACCACCTGGATGCGGTCGCCGACCTCGGCCTTGACCTTGGCGACCATCTGCAGCACCTGCACCTGGTGTCCGTGTGCGGTGTCGACGACCAGCACGTCGACGCCCGCGTCGGCCAGGGTCATGGCGCGCGACCAGGCGTCCTCGCCGACGCCCACCGCGGCGCCGACCAGCAGACGGCCGTCGCGGTCCTTGGTGGCGTTCGGGTACTGGTCGGTCTTGACGAAGTCCTTGACGGTGATGAGCCCGCGCAGGCGGCCGTTGCCGTCCACGATCGGCAGCTTCTCCACCTTGTGGCGGCGCAGCAGCCCGAGCGCGGCCTCCGCGGTGACGCCCTCCTGGGCGGTGATCAGCGGCGCCTTGGTCATCACATCGGCGACGCGGCGGTCCTGGTCCACCTCGAAGCGCATGTCGCGATTGGTGATGATGCCGACGAGCGCGCCGGTCTCGTCCACCACCGGAAGGCCGGAGATGCGGAACCGGGCGCACATCGCGTCGACCTCGGCCAGCGTGTCGGTCGGGCGACAGGTCACCGGATCGGTCACCATGCCCGCCTCGGAGCGCTTGACCGTCTCCACCTGGGCGGCCTGGTCGGCGGCGGACAGATTGCGGTGCAGCACGCCCATACCGCCCGCACGGGCCATCGCGATGGCCATGCGCGCCTCGGTGACGGTGTCCATGGCAGAGCTGACCAGCGGGGTGCGCAGCCGGATCTCCCTGGTGAGCTGACTCGAGGTCTCCACCGAACTGGGAATCAGATCCGATGCGGCGGGCAGCAACAGCACGTCGTCGAACGTGAGGCCGAGCATGGCGATCTTGTTCGGGTCGTCGCCACCCGTAGGGGGGCGGACTGCCAGTCGTTCGCCCGGTACGGGATTACTCATTCGGATCGACCCCTCCTGGAACGTCGAAAGCGAGAGACGCCGGATGGACCGGCGTCGCGCACAACTGATGGGATGGACGGTGGCGGCGAGGTCAGCGTGTCGGGAACTGTCCGGCGCCTGCCACCTATGGTATCTGTCCCGCAAACTCGTCGATGAACTGAGCCCAGTGGGCGCAGCCGGGACGAAGTCCGGCGGAAGACCGCGCACGGCCGGAGTGGCAGGCGGAGGCGCGCCCGGTCGCGAAACTGGCACCCTACATAGCTGGCGCAGACCACCCTGTTCTGCGTACCGTGGGTGTGTGCGTGACCATCTACCACCTGGCTTGCCGCCGGATCCGTTTGCCGGAGACCCCTCCGACCCGTCCGCCGCGCTCGACGCTATCGAGCCCGGCGAGCCGCTGGATCCCCACGAGCGCCTTGCGGTCGAGGAGGATCTCGCCGACCTCGCGGTCTACGAAGCGCTGCTCGCGCACCGCGGAATACGCGGGCTCGTCGTCAGCTGCGAGGACTGTAGGCAGGACCATTACCACGACTGGGACATGTTGCGCGCCAACCTGCTTCAGTTGTTGGTCGACGGCACGGTGCGGCCACACGAGCCCGCCTACGATCCGACGCCAGAGGCGTACGTCACCTGGGATTACTGCAGGGGCTACGCGGACGCGTCGATGAACGAAGCATTCCACGGCGACGGGTTCGACGGCTTCGACAGCTGATCTCGCGATCCCGACACCCGAACACGACGAAATACCGACCGCCGGTCGGCAATCGGTCGACGCGCGCGTATTCGGGTGACGGCCCTCACGGCCTCCGCGACACGCCGACGCACGGCGTGCGCGCACTCCTCTTGTCGGTGTCGAACGACACACGATCAACGACACGCGATCACGGTGAATATCCAACCTGCGACCGGCCGGACACCCGGCAGGCACCGGGGGAAGACGAACTCGCTTACGCCCGAGCTCAGTTGCTCGGAGTGTGGCTGACCGAGGGCGCGGTCGGAATGTTCACCGTGCCCGGCCCGTCCTCCAGGATCGGCGACCTCGTCGCCGGCTGAGTCGGTGCTTCGACATCTCCGCCGGTCGGCACGCCGACCGTCGTCGGCGCCTGCGTGGTGGGCGGCCCCGGGTTCGGCGGCTGTTCGACAGGCGTGGTCGGCACGGTGGTCACCGGCTGTTGCGTCGTCGGCGCGGTCGGACCACCGGTCGGCCCGGTAGGTCCGGTCGGTCCAGCCGGCTCCACGGTGGTCGGCGGCGTGGTCTCCGAGATCGGCGGCACCATCATGTTGGTGATGGTGGTGGTCTCGCGGGCAGGCTGCGTCGGCGTGGTGGTGGTGGAACCGGTGGCGCCGGTCGGCCGCGGCTGGTTCGTGGTGGCCTGTTCGAGCGCGGCCGCCGCCTCCGGCGACAGCTCACGCAGCTGTGTGAGCAGCTTCTGCCACTCGGACTCCAGATCCTGCTTCTTGCCCGAGTCGCTGACCTGGTCGACGTTCACCGACGCGCGCTCCAGCAGCGCCTTCGCCTGCGCCGGATTGCGCTGCGCCAGAGCCTGCTCGGCCTGGTCCAGCTCGTTGCCTGCGCGCTGCACCACGGTGGTCTGCGCCTGCTCGCTGAACACGACCTCTTTGACCCGCCACAGCGGATCGCCGGGCTCGGCGCTGTAGGAGAACGCCGTCACACCGCCGAAGACCAGTGCCAATGCCGCCGCGGTTCCCGCGATCGGACCGACAAGCCGAAGACGGCCACGGTTGACTGCGCCGACTCGAACCTTGCGCGCGCCGATCTCCTGGTTGACCGCGGCAACGACCGCGTCCAGATCCGGTGCGCTCGGCAGCGGCGGCGAAATCAGTTCCGCACGCCAGTCAGCCAGCAGTGCGGCTAGCTGAAACTCCTCCGCGCTATCGGTCTGTACCGGTCCATCGCTGGCGATGGCGTCGATCAGAACATCGTCACGGCGTACCGCGGCGATGTCCACCGGTCCGGTGTCACCAGTCCCCCCGGCGTAGGGACCGCTATTTCGCGATCCACGTCGCGCCTTCCAGTCACCCCGACCGCGCTCGCCATCCCTAGCCATACATTTCACCTGCCCTCGCCACTTGTGACTTCAGTTTCGCGAGCGCCCTGTGCTGGGCCACCCGTATAGCGCCCGCCGTACTGCCCACGGCGACCGCGGTTTCTTCCGCTGACAAACCCATGACCAATCGCAGGATCAGGATCTCTCGATGCTTTTCGGGGAGAGTCGCGAGCAGACGGTTCATCTGCCTACTCGTCTCCGATTCGAGAGCTCGCTGTTCCGGTCCTTGGTCGGTGGATATGACATCTGGTACTTCGGCCATCGCCTCCGCCTTGTTACGGGCGGCGTTGCGGTGTGCGTCGGCGACCTTGTGCGAAGCGATTCCGTATACGAAGGCCATGAAGGGCCTGCCCTGGTCCTGATACCTGGGCAAGGCTGTCATCACGGCCAGACATACCTCCTGCGCAACGTCGTCCGCGGAGAGCTGTCCACGCTCCGCCGCGCCGATACGCGCGCGGCAGTACCGGACAACCAGCGGGCGGATCAGCTCTAGTACCTGAGCTAAAGCGGATCTGTCGCCCTGCGCTGCGGCAGCGACGGCGAGGTCCAACTCTTCGCCCGTGTGCGTCATCGTCAGAGATATTCCTGGCGTTACAAGTGGCACGGGCCCGATGACCTGTGCTTCCGCGGATGTGGCGGAACGGATCTAACAATAGCGATAGGCGACGAGGAACCGAGCAACATGGTCACTTGTCTCGAGAACGTCTCGCCGACCGTCACGCGGCGCCCGGTGGCCGAAAACGCCCGCCACGACGGGCGATTCCCGCGGCGCACGCTGCCGCCTCGCCCGCGGCGCCCGGATCCGACAAGCCGGAACGCAGCATCGCGCACGCCCAGCGCAGCGGAAGCAGATCGTGCTCCCGGCATTCGGCGGCCACCGTGTCGGCCAGCACTCGGGCGTGTTCGACATCACCCGACGCGGCCGTCGCCGCGGCGACGAGGAGCCGGGACTTGACGCGGTGCCGCACCGACGGCGCGGCCTCGGCGAGGGCGAGGGCTTCGCGCGCGTGCGGCAGCGCTTCCCGGGCCGCACCCGACGCCAACGCGGTCTCGGCGCTGACCCAGTGCCAGCGGATCCAGGCCCGCCATCGCAGGCCGTCCGGATCCAGCGCGGCGCGGCTCCGGTCGAGCAGCGTGCGCGCCAGTGCGAGGCGGCCGGCGCCCAGCGCGTCGGCGGCCAGGCCGGTGAGGGCGTCGCACATCGCGTCGACGCGGTCCGGCGCGGACCCGGCGGGCGCGAATGCGAGGTCGCCGCCCGGCAGCGCCAGCGCGGCCGCACGTCCGTCCGGGCCGGACGCCGCAGCGTGCCAGCCGAGTTGACGCAGCAGCGAGCCCTCGGTGCTCGCGGCCAACGAGAGCAGTACCGGATCGGCGGTCCGCCGTCGCATCGCGGACAATTCCGCGCGGGCCGCGGCGTAGCGGCCCTGTCCCCCGAGAATCACCGCCCGGAGCCAGGAACTCAGGGCGTCCTCGGCGGCCGGCAACTCGGCAGCGGCGAGGCCGGGACGAGCCCCGAAGGCTCCCATAGCGAGGACTTCATATCGGACATCCACGGTCGGAACTGGCGCGAACACGCGCGAACTCTATCCCGTCCGCGGCCGACGACCGCGCGTAGTAAATGGCGGCTCGAAGACCTGGCTACTTGTCAGCATTTCTGGTACGCCGCCCATGTTTCCATCAGGTAAATCTCGTCTCAGCATTGCGAGATCATCCGCGACACAAATTCACGCGCGTTTCGCGCAATTAACCTCCGCGCCCCGTTTCCGCCATATGGGCTGTGCTCGCGCACAGCCCGTACGGTGGCCACCGTCACTCCGGTTACCTGTCCCCCATGGAACCAGTAACCTGTGAGCGGTCCCAAAAAAGACTCACGACCTGCGGAAACCTTGACATACTCGACACAAGCAGCTACCCGCCGCGTTCTAGCCAACCGAACAGTATCACCGGAACCCACGTTAAAAGTAAACAGCGGGTAGGTTAAATCTCGCCATTGCCAGATTTCGAAAACCAGTGCGTCGAACTATTGACGGAATTTCGCGGCTACCCCTAACGTAACTCATCGCCACGGACGGCGCCGCGCGAAATTGCAGCGACCGGAAGGGCGAGCCGAGGGACACCGCCGATCGCACGTGTCCCCCACCTGTTGCAGTCAACTGCTCGACAACGCCGACGAGCTCGCAATACGAGGAGTTCACCATGCCCATGCCGACCCACCTCCCCGGACCGAACGCCGACGTCTGGGACTGGCAGATGCGCGGTTCCTGCCGAGGCGTGGACTCCGCCGTGTTCTTCCATCCCGACGGCGAACGCGGCCGCGCCCGCACCGCACGCGAGATGCGAGCCAAGGAGATCTGCCGCGCCTGCCCGGTACTCATGCAGTGCCGCAGCCACGCGCTGAAAGTCAGCGAGCCCTACGGCATCTGGGGCGGCATGTCGGAGACCGAGCGCGAGATGCACGCGCGGCGCAACCGCCGTCGCATGGCCGTCTGAGCCGCGACCAGCCATCGCCGCAGCCACAGCGCGAATCCGCGACCCATCCGGACCGCGTGGCGCGCCGAATGCCTAGCAAATAACCGGCCACTGAAACACCAGAAACACGATCCCGGCCGAACCCGATGGCACACCGCTGTCCCGGTCCGGAACCGACGCCGACGCGCGGCATCAGGCGGTCACCACCGCCGTACCCGCGGTCGCGGCGAGCAGGAGCCGCGCGATTGTCGGCCCGGTGGCGATCGGTTGCTGTTGGCGTGTCACATCTGAATTCGCCCGGCGTTTGGGAGTTCACCGCAAAGTAGCTGAGCTGCTTGCGGTTTGCTGGCACCCCACTGGAAGGAGGCGATAGCGGCACGCTACGGTAGTGACCGATGACACAGAATGGAGCGTTGTGACAACGCGGCCGCCAGCCGCAGAGGGCGACTCGTTCCGAAGAGAAGCCTTCCCACCGAGTGTGGATTCTGCGGTGTCGGCACGCGCAGCCGAAAGCATCGAACTAGCCGCTCTCTTGCATCGCTGCGGCCAGTCCGACCAGGAAGCTTTCGCCGAACTGTACGACCGAACGTGTGCGCGCGTGTTCGGTCTGGTGCTCCGGGTGCTACACGATCCGGGGTACGCGGAGGAGACCACGCAAGAGGTGTATCTCCAGCTCTGGCGTACCGCAGCCAGTTTCGACCCCGCGAAGGGGTCGGCGGTGACGTGGTTGATGACGCTCGCCCATCGGCGTGCCGTCGACCGGGTCCGCGCCGAGCAGGCCCATACCCTGCGCGAAGTCGCGTACGGGATAAGGGTTCTCGGCAACGAGTTCGACGAGGTGATCGAAGAGGTCGAGCGCAGGCTCGAACAGCAAGCGGTCCTCGAGGGACTCACCGGCCTCACGGAAACCCAGCGAGAAGCCATCTCGCTGGCCTACTACGGCGGCCGAACTTACGCGGAGGTGGCCACCTATCTCGGCGTAGGGTTACCGACCGTCAAGTCCCGAATTCGGGATGGATTGACACGACTGAAGAAAAGTTTGGGGGTGACGTGAGATGAACGAAGCCCAGATCGATCTCGCGCACACCGTCGCGCTCGGATCGATCGACGACGAAGACCATCACGCGGTACAGGAATTGCTCGACGGCGAGGATCCGGTGCTACACGCCGAGTTCATCGCGGAGGTGCGGCAGGCCAAGGATGCCTTGGCCGCGCTCGCGGCGGTGACGGCCACCGCGCCGCCCGCCGCGCTTCGCGGTCGGTTGCTCGCGGCCATCGCTGCCGAGCAACCTCCCGTCGCCTCCTGAGCTACACCCCCAGTCGGCGCGCCCAGGGCTGCGCCACGGCACCGATCTCCGGTGACCTCGCGCGCTCCCGCGCCGATCGCCGAGAGACCGCTCGCCATCCCCGCCGGAGCTTCCGCGCGCGACCGCGTCGTCTGCTGCGCCGAAGTCTCCGCACCGGGCCGCTTCCCGCGCGTCTCGCGTAGTCCCTTTTCCGCGCGATCGACCCGACGCCTGTCGCCTCTCACGATCCGCAGCGGGCTTGCCGAGCGGCGCACCGACCCCCACATGACGAAAAGGCCCCCGGATTCGAACATCCGGGGGCCTTTCACACGCTCGACGCGTCAGTGCGCGTGACCGTGATGACCGTGGTCGTGCGCCTCCTCGGCGGGCTTGTCGACCACGGCGCTCTCGGTGGTGAGCACCATACGGGCGACCGACGCGGCGTTGACCACCGCGGAACGGGTCACCTTGACCGGGTCGACCACGCCGTCGGTGAGCAGATCACCGTAGGTGAGGGTGGCGGCGTTGAAGCCTTCCTTACCCTCGGAGACCTTGCTGACCACGACGGCGCCGTCCAGGCCCGCGTTGGTGGCGATCCAGTACAGCGGCGCTTGCAGCGCCCGCCGCACCACCTCGACGCCGACGGCCTCGTCGCCGGACAGCGAGTCGCGCAGCTCGACGAGCTTGGCGCCCGCCTGCACCAGCGCGGTACCGCCGCCGGGGACGATGCCCTCCTCGACCGCGGCCTTGGCCGCGCTCACCGCGTCCTCGACGCGGTACTTGCGCTCCTTGAGCGCGGTCTCGGTGGCCGCGCCGACCTTGATCACCGCGACGCCGCCCGCCAGCTTGGCCAGGCGCTCTTCGAGCTTCTCGCGGTCCCAGTCGGAGTCGGTGGCCTCGATCTCGCGGCGCAGCTGCGTGCTGCGGGCGGCGATGTCCTCCGCGGTGCCCGCGCCGTCGATGATCGTGGTGTCGTCCTTGGTGACGACAACGCGCCGGGCCTTGCCGAGCACCTCCAGGCCGGCCTCGCGCAGGGTGACGCCGATGTCCGGGTTGACGACGGTGCCCGCGGTGACCACGGCCAGGTCGTCCAGGAACGCCTTGCGACGGTCACCGAAGAACGGCGCCTTCACCGCGACGGCCTTGAGGGTCTTGCGGATGGAGTTGACCACCAGGGTGGACAGCGCCTCGCCCTCGACGTCCTCGGCGATGATCAGCACGGCCTTGCCGCTCTCGGCGATCTTCTCCAGCAGCGGAAGGAGGTCGGGCAGGGAGCTGATCTTCTCGCGGTGCAGCAGCACCAGGGCGTCCTCGAGCACCGCCTGCTGGGTGTCGGCATCGGTGACGAAGTAGGGCGAGAGGTAGCCCTTGTCGAACTGCACGCCCTCGGTGACGACGAGTTCGGTCTCCAGCGTCGAGGACTCCTCGACGGTGACGACGCCGTCCTTGCCAACAGTGGTGAGCGCCTTGCCGACCATCTCGCCGAGCTGCTCGTCACGCGAGGACACGGTGGCGACCTGCGCGATGGCCTTCTCGCCGGAGACCGGGGTGGCCGCGGCGAGCAGCGCCTCGGAGACCGCCTCGGCGGCCTTGGCGATGCCCGCGCCGACCACGATCGGGTTGGCGCCCGCCGCGACGTTCTTCAGGCCGCCGCGCACCAGCGCCTGGGCCAGCACGGTCGCCGTGGTGGTGCCGTCGCCCGCGACGTCGTTGGTCTTGGTGGCGACGCTCTTGACCAGCTGCGCGCCCAGGTTCTCGAACGGATCCTCGAGGTCGATGTCGCGCGCGATGGTGACGCCGTCGTTGGTGACGGTGGGGCCGCCGAACGCCTTCGCGAGCACCACGTGGCGACCGCGCGGGCCGAGGGTGACCTTCACCGCGTCGGCGAGCTTGTCGACGCCGCGTTCCAGAGCCCGGCGAGCCTTCTCGTCGAACTCGATCTGCTTTGCCATAAGTCCTTTTCCTTGGATGCCTGGGCGGGTCCGGCCCGGTGGGGCCGTGCGAACCCGCCCGGTGGGCTGAAACGACGTTGCCCCGGCCCCGCTGGGAGGGGAACCGGGGCAACGTCGTTACGACTCGATCCCGGGCGTGGCCGGGAAGCGCGATCCGATCCGGACCGCGCCGAGCGCGGTCACTTGCTGACGACAGCCAGCACGTCGCGCGCGGAGAGGATCAGGTACTCCTCGCCCTGGTACTTGATCTCGGTGCCGCCGTACTTGCTGTAGATGACGGTGTCACCCTCCTGGACGTCCAGCGGGATGCGCTTCTCGCCGTCCTCGTCCCAGCGGCCGGGGCCGACGGCGACGACGGTGCCTTCCTGCGGCTTCTCCTTCGCCGTGTCCGGGATGACCAGGCCGGAGGCCGTCGTCGTCTCGGCCTCGTTGGCCTGGACGAGGATCTTGTCCTCGAGCGGCTTGATGTTCACGCTCGCCACGTTGAGCCCTCCACTTTCAGGGGATTTACGGTCGTCCGGAACTGTTGTCCCGGACCATCGGTTCGGTCACGGTGCTGACCCTGCGCATAGCCCCGTCGTCGCGGGTGCCGGGACCCCTGCTCAGTAGTCACAACTGCTGACACCCGGCGAATGCGGAGGGCGGACGGTTACCCGGCCGTCCACGTTCACCAGTGCCACTAGCACTCTATACACGAGAGTGCCAGCGCTCAAGGCCGGGCGGTGCCAATGCGCGTCGTCGTCCCACTTCGCGACCCGCCGCTGTTCCGATATGCACTCACCAGGGTTGGTTGCCCCACGGCCTCAGGGCTTTCCATTGGTTCGGGAAATCTGTAACGTTCGGATAACGGATTGTGACAGTATTGACGACGGTCGTTCTTCGGCCGCCGAGTTCATCACGAACCGGCGTCCGAGGGAGGCATCGAGCGTTACGAAAGAACCAGCACAGCGTCACAGATCCCGTTGCGCCACAGCTTCACCCAGAGGGCAAGTCCACACGTGATCCAAGGCCGGTTCTCGCGACCCACCCGGACGTCGGTCCGGCCGGATCCCGAGTTCGGATCGCTCGCCGACCACGCGACGGTCCGGAAGTCCATTCGAGATGGTCGGCGACAGGATGACCATCCGCTCGAAGGGAGGTGAACATGCGAACATCCCTCGGCATCTCCGCCGGGAACGAGGTCGTGTGCTCGGCGCTGGTCGCCACCGCGCCGAACGGCGCCCAAAGCTTCGACTACCGCGTCGTTTCCGCCGACGCGGCCCATTCCGACATCGGTGATCTGGTCGCGTCGTCCATCGACCTGATGACCACCCAGCTACCGAGTCAGCAAGTGCCGCACGACATCGCGTGGCCCACTCAGCCGGTCGGCGTCCGATTCGCAGGCACCGGCTCGGTCGGGCTGGAAGCGGCGGCGGGCAGGCCGCCGACCAGCGTCGCCGTCGCCTACCGCAGCAAGGAGCAGGCGCAGGTGATCCGTTCGGCCACCGGCAAACAGCGTGAGCTGGAGCTGGTCCCGGAAGGCACCGCCGCGCTCACCTTCCTGCGCCACACCGGGCTGCTCGACCGCTACGAGACGGTCGCCGTCGTCGACCTCGGCGCGACCGGTCTGAGCGTCACCGTCGCCGAGCAGGCCGACGGCACCGTGCTTCGCTCCGAACGCATCCACGCGATCAGCGGCAACGCGATCGACGACCTGATCTACCACCACCTGGTCGACCTCCACTACGCCCGGCGCGGCACCAGGCCGAACCGCCGCATGCTGACCAACCGCGGCCGCGCCGCCAAGGAACATCTCTCGGTTTCGCCCGCCGTCACCATCGACCACGTCGCGGGCAGGCCGCTCAAACTCACCAGGGCCGATTTCGAGGAACTGATCGGAGATCTGCTGCGCGACACCGCCTTGTTCACCGCGGCGGTGTTCGCGCGGGCGCCCAAGTCCCCGGAGGCGGTGGCGGTGATCGGCGGTGGCGCCAACATCCCCGCCGTCCTCGAGACCCTCGAACGCGCACTCGATGTGCCGGTGCTCACCGTCGACGATCCGGAGGCGGTCATCGCCAAGGGCGCCGCGCTGGTGGCCGACGCCGCACAGCCTTCCGGGTTCCCGGTGGCGGCCGGGATCGGCGGCGACGCGCCCGCGGGCACCTTCACCAAGGTCATCGGCACGCTCGCCGGAGCCATCGTGGTGGTCGGCCTGGTGGTCGGCTACGGCTTCAAGACCTTCGCGCCGACGTCGGACGAGGAGGTCTCGCCCGCGGGTACGACGAGTAGCGCGCAACTGCCGCCGACGTCGGTCACAGTGCCCCCGCAGACCGGCGCGGGGACTGTCACCTCCGGCGGCCGCGAGACCACCGAGGGGTCCACCGTCGCATCGCCGCCGCCGGGCACCCAGGAGGCCGGTCTGCCGTCGACCCGCACCGGCGCCGTGTTCACACCGACGCCGATCCCGACACCGGCGCCGATCCCATCGGCCCAGCCGACGCTGCGCCCCGACCCGAACCTCCCGCCGATCCCGTTCCCGGAACTGCTCGGCCCGCTGCTGAATCCCCCTGGTAACCCCCTCTTGCCCACACAGCAGAACCGCGAGGAATACGGGCCGTCGACGAGCCCGGCGCCCCCTCCGGCGAGTGGGCCGCCCCAGGCGCCCGCACACACCAGGATTCCGATCCCGATGCCGCGCTCCAACTCGGGCTCCGCCGGGCAGGACACGACGAGCGCACTGCCGCTGCTCGAGGTCGAGTTCGCCCCGCACCGCTGAACGGCACGCTCGATCCGACCGAACGAATCACCCCCGGACGGAATGCCATTCGCTGGTAGACGATCCGATTCGGCCCGCAGGCAGCCAGATCGGCACCCGACAGCTCAGCCGATCTGGCTGACCGATACCGGCAACCCCGGATCGGTCGCGACGGTGAGGGGTGAGGGCTTCGCCCCGCCCGCGATGACATGCGCGCCGAGCGCGGCGATCATCACGCCGTTGTCGGTGCACAGCCGCGGTTTCGGCACCCGCAGCGTCAAACCCGCCGCGGCGCAGCGTTCTTCGGCCAGCGAGCGAATCCGCGAGTTGGCGGTGGCGCCACCGCCGAGCACCAGGGTGCCTGCACCCACGTCCTGGGCGGCGCGAATGGCCTTCATGGTCAGCACGTCGGCGACCGCCTCCTGGAAGGACGCGGCGATATCCGGGATCGGCAGGTCCTCGGGCGCGACACCGCTGCGCTGCGCGGCCTCCACGTAGCGTGCGACGGCGGTCTTGAGGCCGGAGAACGAGAAGTCGTAGCGCGGGTCGCGCGGCCCGGTCATGCCGCGCGGGAACGCGATCGCCTTCGGATCGCCGCTCGCGGCGGCCGCGTCCAGCGCGGGTCCGCCGGGGAAGCCGAGACCGAGCAGCCGGGCCACCTTGTCGAAGGCCTCCCCCGCCGCGTCGTCGACCGTGCTGCCCAGTTCGACGATGGGCTCGGCCAGATCGGTGACGTGCAGCAGATGGGTGTGCCCGCCGGACACCAGCAGCGCCACGCAGGGCGGCATCGGTCCGTGCTCCAACGTGTCCACCGCGACATGGCCGCCGAGATGGTTCAGCGCGTAGAACGGCACATCCCAGGCCGCCGCATAAGCTTTCGCGGCCGCGACGCCGACCAGCAGCGCTCCGGCCAGACCGGGGCCGATGGTGACCGCGAGTGCGTCGGGCTTGGCGATGCCCGCCGCCGACAGCGCCCGGCGCATGGCGGGCACGATCGCCTCCAGGTGCGCGCGCGAGGCGATCTCCGGCACCACGCCGCCGAAGCGCGCGTGCTGGTCGACGCTGGAGGCGACCTCGTCGGCGAGCAGCTCACAGCTGCCGTCGGGGTTGCGGCGGACGATGCCGACTCCCGTTTCGTCGCAGGAGGACTCGATGCCCATGACGATCACGACAGCACCTCGTCGGGAAGCGGGAGCGCGGTCAGTTCCGGCCTGCGCATGGTGTAGGCGTCGGCGCCGCTGGGGTGGTAGTAGTTCTTGCGCAAGCCGATGATGTGGAATCCGTGCTTGGCATAGAGCGCGATGGCGGGCGCGTTGTCGGTGCGCACCTCCAGGAAGACCGGTCCGCCGCGCTGGCCCGCCTCCGCGAGCAGCGCCTCGAGCAGCAGAGTGCCGATGCCCCCGCGGTGGTAGTTCGGGTCGACGCCGATGGTGTGCACCTCGGCCTCGGGGTGTGCTGCGTCACCGAGCAGCGCCACGCCCGCGTATCCGACCATCCGCCCGTCCTCGTCGCGCGCGGTGATGTAGCGGTTGTGCCGTCCGGCGAGTTCCGAGCGGAAGGCGACCGCGTGCCACGGATCGTCCTCCGGGAACAGCAGTTGTTCGAGTTCGACGCAGCGCTCGATGTCGCCCACGTTCATCGGCTCGATGCGGAAGGCGGCGGTGCGTACTTCGTCGTCCACCATCACGCTCCCGTCCTGTCGAGGGTGCGGTAGGCGTTCTCCACCGCGTCCGGCCTGCGCAGGTAGAGCGGCACCAGCGGTTCCGGCACGGCGCACGCGAGCAGCTCGGCGGCGGCGACGCGCACCAAGCCTGCGGGCGAGGGCGTCTCCACCGGCAGCACCGGAAGATCGAACAGGTCGACGTGCGAGGCGGAGCCCGCGACCGCCGCGGCCGAGTCGTGATCGAGCGCGGCGGGCTTGACCACGTCCGGCCCCGCGACGCGCAGCCCGGCACGGTAGCGCGCCCAGTACACCTCGCGCCTGCGCGCGTCGGTCACGACGAGCAGCTCGCCGTCGGCGGTGAACTCGCCCTGAGCGAAGACGTCCGAGGCGATCGCGTCCAAGCTGCACACGCCGTACACCGGGACGCCGAGGGCGTCACCGAAGGCGGCCGCGGTCGCCATGCCGACCCGCAAGCCGGTGAACGGGCCGGGCCCGATACCGGCGACGACCGCGGCGATATCGGTCCTGGAACGGCCTGCCTCGGTGAGGCATTCGAGGATCTGCGGGGTCAGCACCTCGGCGTGGGCGCGGGCATCGACCCGGACCCGCGAGGCGACGGTGCGCAGCTCGGCCGCGGTGACCGCATCGGGCGCGGCCTGCTCCAGTTCCACCAATCCCGCTGTAACGGCGGGTGTCGCGGTGTCGACAGCTAGTACAAGCATGATTGGCCCAACGATACCGGGTGGTACCTCGCCGCGGCGCGGAGCTACCGGGTAGCTAAACCCGGCGGCCGATCCGCCCGGCGCCCACTGTGACCTGCGTCTACTCGACCCACTCCCAGACCGCTGTTCGCACATCGGATTCCGGTTCCCTGGTCAGCAGGACGCGCAGGTGCCGCTCGGCCAAGTGCTCGACGACCCCGAGGCCCCACTCCACGACGACCACCGCCTCGTGCAGGTCGGTGTCGAGGTCGAGGGCGTCGAGCGCGTCCAGATCGCCGCCGAGCCGGTAGGCGTCCACGTGCACCATGGGCACCGGCGCGGCGCCGACGCGCAGGCCCGCGCGGTGCTGCCTGGCGATGATGAAGGTGGGCGAGCTCACTCGGCCCTGCACGCCGAGGCCGGCGGCGATGCCGCGCGTCAATGCTGTCTTGCCCGCGCCGAGCGGACCGTCGAGCACCACGAGGTCGCCCGCGCCGAGTTCGCCTGCCAGTTCGCGGCCCAGCGCCTCGGTGTCCTCCACGGTCGGCAGCGTTCGCCGTTGCTGCGTCACCGCCGCCCTCCGATCCGTTCTCGCCTTGCCGCTGATCCGGGTCGAGCGTACCGGCGCGGGTCGGCCCGGCCGCGATCAGCTTCGGGGTCGCCGGGACGGGCCTCGCTCACCCTGCCGAGGCCGCGTCGGCTTCGTCGGCCTCGTCGGCGCGGAAGAACCCGGCGCGCACCAGCAGCCGGTGCAGCGCGTAGTTGACGGTGTCGGGGAACTGCAGATGCGGCATGTGGGCGGCATCGGCGAGGCGGACCAGTTCGCTGTTGGGCAGCTCACGGGCGAGGGCGCGCGAGTTGCGGAACGGGATGACCAGGTCGTGCGCGCCGCCGAGCACCAGCACCGGAAGTCCGGCCAGCGTCGGCAGGGCGGCCGATTCGTCGTGCAGCTCAATGGCTTTCAGGAACTTGACGATCGTCTGCACCGGGGTGTCGTCGATCATCAGCGTGGTGAACCTGGACAGCGTCGGGCTGACCGGTCCGCGGAACGAGCTGACGTGCAGGATCGGCGTGATCAAGTGCCGCACCGTGGATCGACCGGCCTGCACCAGCGCGGGCGCGGTGTGCACCGCGAGCCGGAAGCCGTCGATCGCCGGGTTGCGCAGCAGCTGGGTGATGCCCGCCCCGGTGACCTCGGCGGCCGCCGTGGAGAGCAGCGCGATCGCGATCACCCGGCGCGCGAACAGCTCGGGGAACTGGGCCGCCGCGGCGAGCACGGCCATACCGCCGAGCGAGTGACCCACCAGCGCGACCGGTCCGGTGGGTGCGCTCGCCTCGATGACGGCGGCCACGTCGCGGCCGAGCTGCGCCACGGTGCAGCTCTCGGTGGCAGGCGTGCCGGAGCGCCCGTGTCCGCGCAGGTCGAAGAACACCAGGCGGGCCTGCGCGCCCCAGCGCTTCTCCAGATCGCGTCGCTGGAAGTGAAAGGACTCCATGCTGTTGCAGAAACCGTGCACGAAGACGACGGTGAGCGGCGCGTCGGCCGGACCGCATTCGCTGGTGGCGAGCCGGACGCCGTCCTCGGCGATCACCGCGCCCGCGCTGTCCTCTGTCATGAGCGCGAAGTCCTCGTCGCGGTACTCGTCGCGGCGCGCGGGCCAGAGCGCCTTCGCGCCCGCGCGGCGTAGCGCGTGCGCGCCCGCGAGCGCGCCGACCATACCGGCGGTCGCCATCCCACCGCGCCAGATGGTCGAGTGATTGTTGTTGCCCCGCACTACTTTCGGACGTCGCGATCGCATCGAGAACCCCTCACCTGTCAGCGGCACACACGTCGACGAGTCCAGCACACGGTGTCAGCGCGGGCAAGCCGGATCCGCTCCGATATGACGTCGCGCGACCCGTCCGCGCGGTGAGCACACGATCTCGTAGTGGATGGTGCCGAGCAGGTCCGCCCAGTCCTGCGCGCCCGGCTCGTCCACACCGCCGCCGAAGAGGATCGCGGTGTCGCCCTCCGCCACGCCCGCGGCGTTGTCGCCCAGGTCGACGACGAACTGGTCCATGCACACCCGCCCGACGTTGGGGCGTCGCATGCCGCCGAGCCACACCTCGAAGCGGCCGCTCAGCGGGCGGAACACGCCGTCGGCGTACCCGGCGGGGACGAGGGCGACGGTGGTGTCGTGCGGGGCGATCCACTGGTGCCCGTACGAGACGCCCTCGCCCGCGGCCACCCGTTTCACGAGCGCGACCTTGGCTTGGAACGTCATCGCGGGGCGCAGCCCGAAATCGCCCATCTCGGGGACCGGGCTGAGGCCGTACACCGCGATGCCCGGGCGGACCATGTCGAAGGCCAGGTCGGGCCGGGTGACGGCGGCGGCGGAGTTGGCCAGGTGCGCGACCTCGGGCGGCAGACCGTGCCGCTCTGCCTCGGCGATGGCCTCGACGAACCGGTCGCGCTGCACGTCGAGGAACGGGTGGTCGGGCTCGTCGGCGTGCGCCAGGTGGGAGAAGATCGCGCGGAAGCGCACGACGCCCTCCGCCACCAGGTCGCGCAGCGCGGCGAGGACCCGCGGGTATTCGTCCGGGGCGATGCCGTTGCGGTTCAACCCGGTGTCGACCTTGAGGGTGACCGTCGCGGTCCGGCCCACCCGCCGGGCCGCCGCCTCGACCGACCGCAGATGCGCCAGCGAGGAGATGCCGATCTCGATGTCGTCCGCGATCGCGGCGGCGTAGTCGGAGCCGGAGTTGTTGAGCCAGCACAGAATCGGCGCGTCGATCCCGGCCGCCCGCAATTGCAGCGCCTCCGGAATCGTGGTCGTGCCGAGCTCACGAGCTCCCGCCGCCAACGCGGTCCGCGCGACCTCCGCCGCGCCGTGGTTGTAGCCGTCGGCCTTCACCACCACCATCACCGCCGCGTCTCCCGCGTACTCACGCAGGACCCGCACATTGTGGGCAATGGCATCAAGATCGACGACCGTCTCCACTTGCGCACTCACAGCTGCCGATCCTGCCATTCCCGGGATCCGCGTCGCGAGGGAGTACCGATACCGCAGGTCATCGAGGTGTACCGGACGTCGGCGGCCCGGGCCCGAACACGGCGTCGGAGCCCTTTCGGACGGGTCGAGCGCGGCCGGAGAAGTGAAACATTGGCGTCCATCGGGACGGCATTCGCCCTCGTCAAAGCCGCTGTCGAGCACAGCCAACCTCCGGCAATCGCGAGGCGTCGCTACGCGCCTGTACCCAGCGCATCCGCGAAATGAAGGGGACCGCTGGTCGATCGTTCTGCGGCCCGAGCGAGCGACAACCGCTCGATCAGCTTCGGGCCGGGATCGACCCTCGATGACGGAGGAGCGAGCTCGACGGGACACCCGGGTCGGCGAACGCCGCGGTCGAGTGGGCAACCGGCGGCTTCAGTCGCTCAACGAACGCAGAGTGCGGATCGCCGCTCGGAGGTGGTTCAGAAGCGGGGTCGCCGAAGTGGGAGCGGCGGTCGGGTGATTCTCGTGGGCGGCGAGGTTGGCGGCCAGAGCATGCGCACGGGCGGCGGCCGCGGCGGACCAAGCGGGGTCGCGCCCTGCCGCGAGCAGGGCGCCGATGACGCCGGAGAGGACGTCGCCCGCGCCTGCGGTAGCCGCCCAGGAACCGCCCGCCTCGTTGACGAGCACCGGATGTCCCGGTGCGGCGACGAGGGTGGCCCGGCCCTTGAGGAGAACGGTGACCTGCCACTTCTCGGCGAGGTCGCGGACCGCTCCGACGCGATCCGCGCCCACCTCCTGCCCGGTCAGGCGGGCGAATTCCCCGGCGTGCGGCGTCAGCACCGTCGGCGCGGTGCGGCTGCGCACCAGCTCGGGTGCGGCGGCGAGCAGGGTCAGCCCGTCGGCGTCCACCACCACCGGCAGGTCGGTGGCGAGGATCTCCTCGAGCCGTTCGTACGCGTCCGCGTCCGTGCCCGCCCCCGGGCCGAACACCCAGGACTGCACCCGCCCGGTGTCGGAGACGCTCTGCGCCGCAATCACTTCCGGAAAGTGCGCGAGCACCTGCGCCGATCCGGTACCCGCGTAGCGCACCATGCCGGAGGTCGCTGCCACCGCACCGCCCGTGCACAACACGGCCGCACCGGGATAGGTCGCGCTGCCCGCGCAGATTCCGGTGACGCCCTGGGTGTACTTGTCGTCGGCCGGCCCGGGCACCGGCCACCGCGCGCCGATCCACGCCGGTTCGAGGGCTGCGAGATCGGGCTCGGGGAGCCGCAACCCGATGGGCACCAACTCGATCCGCCCACACCACGGCGCGGCCAGCGCGTGCACCGGCTTGTACGCGCCGAAGGCGACCGTCACCGCCGCGCGCACGGCGGGCCCGGTCACCGCGCCGGTGTCCGGGTCGACTCCGCTCGGCAGGTCCGCCGCCACGATCGGAACATCCACCCCCGCAACGAGTTCCGCGGCGCGCGGCCGCAGCGATCCGCGCCCGGAGATGCCGACGATGCCGTCCACGACCAGATCGGGCTCGCCGAGCTCCTCGCGCACCCGGCCGCCCGAGGCGCGCAGCGCGGCAAGCCCTTTCGCGTGCGCGCGAGCGGGATCGAGCAGCACGGCCGTCACCGCCACGCCCCTTCGGCGCAGCTTCGTACCCGCCCACAGGGCGTCACCACCGTTGTCGCCGGAACCGACCAGCAGCGTCACGGCCCGTCCGGCGACGCCGCCCGTGCGCGCTCGAAGCTCACCGGCGACGACCGTCGCCAAGCCGTGCGCCGCGCGCTGCATGGGCACACCCTCGGGCACCCTGGTGAACAGTTCGGCCTCGGCCGCGCGCACTTCGTCGGCGGTGAAATAGCCCCGTTGAACGGACATCGGCGCCTCCACTGGTTCGGAACCTGCGTGCCGCGAGCCTGCCGCCCGCATGTCCGGACACTACCGCCATGCACCGCGAAATCCGCCGTGCCGCAAGCCCCGGCGGTTCCCCGTCCACCCGGCGACTAGGCTCGGACATCATGTCGATGGTCAGCCGCGCCAAGCCCGCTCCGTTCGTCACCGCCTTCGCCGTGGCGGCGACGCTTGTACTGGCAGGCTGCGGCTCCGACGATTCCGCCACCGCGCCCACCACCACCGCGAAGGCCACGTCGGCGACCGCCGTCCCGACCGGCGAACGCAAGGCGGCCGCCGTCACCGTCGACGTGGACGACATGAAGTTCTCCCCCGAGAACGTCACGATCGGCATCGGCGACACCGTCACCTGGAAGTTCTCCGACAAGGCGCCGCACGCCGTGCAGGGCATCGGCGACAAGGCCATGGGCATCAACAGCCCGATCTTCGACAAGGGCGAGTGGAGCTACACCTTCACCCAGGCGGGCACCTACCGCTACCTGTGCACCCTGCACCCGGAGATGCGCGGCACCGTCACCGTGCAGTAGTTCCGGTCACACCGGCCGATACGCCCTGGTCCGCGCACCGCGCGCGGACGAGGTGTTCAGCGCCTCGACGGCCGCGACGAGCAGCGCGAATTCGGGGTCGGCCGGCGGTCCTCGCGCTGTTCACGCTCACCGCGCACAGCAAGCCCGCCGCCGCCGTCACCGTCGTGCTCGTGTTCGTGTTCGTGTTCGCCACCGTCCCGCCGCCGCAGAAACGGGTTCTCGATCAGGCCGCGGGCGCCCCCACCCTCGCCTCCGCGGTGAACATCGGCGCCTTCACCTCGGCAACGCGCTTTCGGCCCGGCTCGGCGGGCTGGTCATCGCCGCGGGCTACGGGCGCGGGCTACGGGTATGCCGCACCCAACTGGATCAGGACGGCGCGGCGGTCAGCGCGCTGGGGTTGGGCGGTGGTGTCGGGTGCGCTGGAGCGTGGAAGCGCTCGGGATGCCGACGATGTCGAGCGGGAACCCATCGCCAGTCGCGGGTGATGCGTGCGTTGAACGGGCCTCGGAGTGTCACTACTCCGAGGCCCGTCGGCGTTTGCCGCCGAGTCCGGTTGCGACAGCACGGATCCAGGTTCCGCGGCGTGCCCGCACTCTGCCGGCTGGGCGGCTCAGCCGAAGGTGATCAAGGTGCCGCGCGGCTGGGTTGGTCGTCCGCCGCGGCCGTCGTCTCGGCCGAAAGTGGCCAACGGGCCGGACGGCTTGTGGCTCGGTCGTTCGCGGCGGCAGCCGGGAGGACACGCCCGGCCGAGGTCTATTCGACCGTGACCGATTTCGCCAGGTTCCGCGGCTTGTCGACGTCGTAGCCGCGGGCCTGCGCCACCTCGGCGGCGAAGATCTGCAACGGGACGGTCGAGAGCAGCGGTTGAAAGAGAGTGGGCGCCGAGGGGATTTCGATCAGGTCGTCGGCGAACGGGCGCACCGTGTCGTCGCCCTCCTCCGCGATCACGATCGTCCGCGCGCCGCGCGCCTGGATCTCGCGGATATTGCTCAGCAGCTTGGAGTGCAGCACCGCGCGACCCTTCGGCGAGGGCATCACCACGATCACCGGCAGTCCGTCCTCGATCAGCGCGATCGGGCCGTGCTTGAGCTCACCGGCGGCGAAGCCCTCGGCGTGCATGTACGCGAGCTCCTTGAGCTTGAGCGCACCCTCCAGCGCCACCGGGTACCCCACGTGGCGGCCGAGGAACAGCACGGTCGGCACGTGCGCCAGCTCCCTGGCGATCGCCCGCACCTGCGGCGCCGTCTCCAGCACCCGCTCGACCAGCTTCGGCATGGCCTCCAGCTCGTTGAACTCGCGCGCCACCTCGTCGGGGTACTTGGTGCCGCGCGCCTGCGCCAGCGCCAGACCCACCAGGTAGTTCGCCGCCACTTGCGCCAGGAACGCCTTGGTGGAGGCGACGCCGATCTCCGGACCGGTGCGGGTGTAGAGGACCGCGTCGGACTCGCGCGGGATCTGCGCGCCGTTGGTGTTGCAGATGGCGAGCACGCGCGCCTTCTGCTCCTTGGCGTGTCGCACCGCCTCCAGCGTGTCGGCGGTCTCACCGGACTGCGAGATCGCCACCACCAGCGTCGACCGGTCCAGGACCGGGTCGCGGTAGCGGAACTCGCTGGCCAGCTCCACTTCGACGGGCAGGCGCGTCCAATGCTCGATCGCGTACTTGGCCAGCAGGCCCGCGTGATACGAACTGCCGCACGCCACCACGAAGACCTTGTCGAACTCGCGCAGCTCCTGATCGGCGAGCCGCTGCTCGTCCAGCACGATCCGGCCGCCGGACTCGTCGGTGGTGAAATGCCCGATCAGGGTGTCGGCGACGGCGGTCGGCTGCTCCTCGATCTCCTTGAGCATGAAGTAATCGTGGCCGCCCTTCTCGGCGGCCGCCAGATCCCAGTCGATGGTGAACGGGCGGGTGCGCACCCCGTCCTCGACGCCGGCGAAGTCGGTGACCCGGTAGCTGTCGGAGGTGATCACCACGGCCTGATCCTGGCCGAGCTCGACCGCCTCGCGGGTGTGTTCGATGAACGCGGTGACGTCCGAGGCGATGAACATCTCGCCCTTGCCGACGCCGACCACCAGCGGGGTGTTGCGGCGCGCCGCGACGATCACGTCGGGGTGATCGGCGTGGGTGAACACCAGCGTGAACGCGCCCTCCAAGCGGCGAAGCACGGCCAGCGCGCTGGCCGGGAAATCGCCCGCGGTCGGACCGTCGGCGTACGCATGGGCCACCAGGTGCACCGCGACCTCGGTGTCGGTGTCGCTGCGCAGCTCGACCCCGGCGTCCTCCAGCTCGCGCCGCAGCGGCGCGAAGTTCTCGATGATGCCGTTGTGCACCACGGCGACCTTGCCGGTGACATCCCGGTGCGGGTGCGCGTTGCGGTCGGTCGGCGCGCCGTGCGTGGCCCAGCGCGTGTGACCCATACCGGTGGTGCCCGCGAAGCTCACGGCCCCGGCTTCGGCCAGCTCGGCCTCCAGATTGGCCAGCCTGCCCGCCTTGCGCTCCACCGCGAGAGCGCCCTGTCCGTCCAGGATTGCGACGCCCGCGGAGTCGTACCCGCGATATTCCATGCGGCGCAATGCGTCAACGACGACGCCGAGCGCGTCCCGGTATCCGACGTAGCCAACGATTCCGCACATGGCTCCCCAGAGTACTTATCGGTTAACGTTCACGTCGTGTCGGCGTCTGTGAAATCGCTACTGAGCACCCTGACCAGCCGCGGCCCGCACCGGGTGCTGCGGGGAAATCTGGCCATCGCGGGCCAGCCCGGGGTCGTCTATACGCCCGAAAGCGGACTCGGTCTACCAGCTGTTGCGTTCGGACACGGCTGGCTCACCGGCGTCGGCAACTATCGCGATTTGCTCCAACACCTCGCGTCCTGGGGTTTCGTTGTCGCCGCTCCCGACACCGAGCGCGGACCGATTCCGTCACATCTCGGCCTCGCGACCGACTTGCTCACCAGCCTCGACATTTGCACCGGCGTCCGCCTCGGCGACGGCGAAATCAGCGTGCACCCCGACAAGCTCGCCCTGGTCGGGCACGGCATGGGTGCGGGCGCCGCCGTCATCGCCGCGGCGCAGCGCAAGGTCGCCGCCTTCGCCGCCCTCTACCCCGCGCCGACCGCTCCCGCAGCGGAAACCCTCGCCCCCGACCTCGACATCCCCGCGCTCGTCGTGGCGGGCGCCACCGACGTCTCCTCCGTCAGCTCCAACGCGTTCCCGCTCACCGCCGCGTGGGGCGGCGACGCGCTCCTGCGGACAGTCGACGGCGCCTCGCACAACGGCATCATCGAGGGCCGCCGCGCCCTGGCCGCCCTCGGCGCGGGCAAGCACGAAGCCAAAACCGCTCGCACCACCCGCGCGCTCCTCGTCGGCTACCTCAACTACACCCTCCTCGGCGACAAGACCTACAGGCCCTTCGCCGACCCGGAAACCGTCATCCCCCACACCCAGCTCGTCGACCCGAACGCGCCGCAGGAAGAAGAGGAACGGCCGAAGCTCTCCATCGGCACCCTCGCCCACTTGCTGCGGAAGTAAGAGGAGAGCGCCGCCCGCTCGAACGCAGGCGGCGCTCCCAGCCTTCAGACGCTCCCGGCCCTCAGATCAACCAGCTCTTCCGTCGGTAGTACTCCGACTCGGGATCGTCGTCCTCGTCGATCGGCGTGACGACGTCCTTCGACTTGCGTGCCGCGATGGACCTTGCGATCGCCTCCCGCTGCTCGCGCGCCTCGGCCGCTAGCCGCTCCTGTTCGGCCCTGGCCTCGACCTCTTGCCGTTCCTTCTCCTCGGCCTCGGCTTGGGCCTTGGCGATTTCTTCGCCGTGCTCTTCCCAGAACTCCCGCATCGCCGCCGCGGACTGCTCCGCGAGTTCGCGGCTCTTGTCGGCCGTCCTCCGGTTTATCTCGATCAAATCTTCTGAGATCGCTGCGGATATCCGGCGGCACTCGTCACCGATCCGCTCCATCTCCTGGGCGTAATTCACCATGGCTGCACTCCTAGCCGATCCCGATCATGCTGCGCGAGCCGGAATCACAATGGTCCCGCCTCGGCCAGCTGCGCACCGCTGTCGAACGGCTCTTCCGGTTCTGTGGTGTCCTCTTCGATGACAGGCGCCGGAATGGGCTCCGGCTTGTACTCGCCGTCCTCTTCCCGCTTGGTACCCGGCGGAACCGGCGTGGACCCACCGGGATTGCCGGTACCGCCCTCCGGATTCTGACCACCGTCGGCGGGCTTCTCCTCCCCGGGAGGAGGAGTCTCGTCCTCGCCAGGCTTCTGCTCGGTATCGGTGATGACCGGATTGCCGTTCTCGTCGAACTTCATGCCGTATTCGTGCGATGTGCCATCGGGATCGGTGGCGACCAGCTTCAACTGTCCGTCCGGTCCCATTTCGACCGTCACATGCTTTCCCGCGAGATCGAACTCGGCCTTCGCCTTGTCGTCCTTGTTCTCCTCGTCCGTCTTGGCGTCGTCTTCCGTCGGTGTGGTAGCCGCTTCCAACTGTTCCAACGCCGTGTCGACGCCGTCTTGAATGACACCGCTCAGCGCGCTGAGACCCGAGCTCAACCCCGTGGCAATGGTGCTCGCCGCCGAAGACAGCGACTCGGCCAAGCTCGCGAGACCCTCCAACGACACCGATTGCGTCGAGTCGTCGTCATCGTCGTCGGTCGTCGTGTCATCCGGCGTGGTGCTCGGACCAGGGTTGTTGCTGGGTCCAGGGCTAGGACCGGGGCTCGGGCCTGGATTGTTATTGCCTGGTGCGGGATTGGATGTCTTGGGTGTCCCGGCGGGCCGGGGATACGGCTCCTCGGAGATTTTCTTCACCGCGGTGATGATCAGATCGTAAGCTTCCGTGACCTTGGTATCCGTCTTGTCACAGGCTTCGATGAATTTCGTTGTCTTCGATGTGTAATCGGGCTTGAAGACGTTGTCCAGCCAGTGCTGACATCTGTCTTTGATCATCTGCTCGTAGGGCGAGCCCGGGAATATCACGCCACCCATGAAATTGTTTGTGACCCATCCTGTGAAGCCGTCTTTGGCCCCTTCCAGCATGTCGGGGAAGATACGGACGACCTTATTGGCCTCACTGTCCCCGGACCAAGTGTTAGTCCACGACACGCCCCCCGCTCCCGAGATGATCGCGTCTACATCCTCCGGCGTTTTGCCGTCGATCTTTACATGTTCGCCATTCTCCAAAATCTGGAGAACCTGGTCCGACTTGATTTTGACGGCCAAACGAAGGCTCTGCGGAGCCTTTTCGAAAGCCCCGAGGATTTCCTGGGCGATCTTGGCATCTGCGTCGGCCAGCCTGAGCTGAGTGGACATCATGTTCAGCGCCGCGGTCGCCGCGTCACCCTGCCAGGCCTGCGAAATGCTCTCCGAGGTCTTCGATTGCGCACCGTACTGCTCTTGCATCGCCTTGACGACCTCTTTCAAGGCGTCGACCGTATTCGTGAGCTTGTCCTCGTTCAGCCCGTTCTGCTCGTAGTACCGCTTGTGCAGGTCTTCGTAGCTCTTCAGGCTGCTGGGCAAGTCACCGAAGGCTCGTTTGTAGCGCGGCTCGAAGTTTTCGAAGTACAGCAGCATCCTCGATCCGTAGTCCAGCAGCTGCGCGATAGTGCTGGAGACGGGCGCATCAGTCATTCTTCGGTCCCCCAGGTCACTTGGTGTTCAGTTCGCTGGCACGCTGTTCGTCCACAGTGGAGTAGCTGACCACCGCGGCGCCGATCACGTCCGCGGTGGCGCCGCTCGCGTTCGACCAGTCGTCGATGCGTTGCCGCAGCGCTTCGAGCCCGCTCTGAATGTCCTTGCCTTTGCTCTGGTACTTCGTTCCGGCGTCGCCCGGCCCGAAGAGGTTGTCGCTGATCTTCTTGATCTGATTCTTGACGACGTCGGTCGACGCCTGAAGCTCGTTGCTCAACTTGCCGAGCTCACCGGTCTTCACACCAAGCGTGCTGCTCGAGTCGGTCATCAGTACGGGGCCCCTCCGTAGTCGCTTCGTCCGATCCCCAGCTCGGAACCCTAGGGAGCCTAGGCACGCCGAGAATCGCCTTACTTTCTTCGACGCGCTTGGGCGTTGCTCGGTTCCGTCGGATCTCTAGCACTGCGCCGCAGTCGTACAGAGAACTTACTGGGCGCCGGAACGAGGCTCAATCGGGCTCGTGGGGACGTGGACGCAGGTTCCAATGATCCGCACGGATGATGTGCGGATCATTGCAGCCTGCGGCCTGTTTCACCCCTCCATGGGGTCGGCGTTCGGGGGCCGTATGGGAGGGAGTGTAGTCGGAGGCGAGCGCAATCGTCGGGTTCCTCTGGGGGCGCTCGGCTTTCGGCCGCGTGCGGGACCGCCGTCGGACGAGTCTTGCCGGTGCGGAATCACGAGGCCGCGCGGCGCCTCTCGGAAGAGTCGGTGGCGGGTGGCTTTTGGCGGCGCACCCGCCGGCGGACTCGACTACTGCCCGAGTTTGCCCTGATCGGTGCGCACCCATTCGGAGGATCCGTCGGGGTGGCGGTGGAATTCCCAGGCGGCGTAGTCGCCGTCTTTTTCCACGACGGTGACGTGGTCGGCGAAGCCGTCGTGGTCGTAGTCGGTCCAGACCTGCATCGCGTCGTCGCCCTGGGTGGTGATGGAATCCAGGATGCCGTCGGCGTTGATGTCCTGGGTGGGCTGGTCCAGTTCGACCGCACCGAGTCCGCCCAACGGCGTGGACGCGTCGATGTCGGGTAGATCCATGCCCGGGAACTCGCCGGACGTGATCATGGCTCCTCCTCGGACGGGACTCGTGCGATGGTACGGAACTCCCGCAGGACGCGGGGAATCACTCCATCCTGTCATCCACGAGTCCCTGGCGCAGCCCCCGACCCGGTCGTGGTGGTCACTTTTTCGGAATCACCAGCCAGAGAACGAGGTACAGGATGAACTGCGGTCCGGGCAGCAGGCAGGACAGAACGAACAGCAGCCGGACGATGCCTGCGTTCCAGCCGAAGTACTGTGCGATGCCACCGCAGACTCCGGCGATCCACTTGTCGTGGGAGGTGCGGGTGAGGCGGCGGGCGGGTGCGGTCATCGGATTTCCCTCTCTGGTGTCGAACGCTGTGCCATCCACTCTCCGCACAATCGCGCTCACGCACATCGGTCCGGTGACCCATCGGCACCCTGAATTCTCGAAGCCTCGACTCAGGGTGGAACCCCGAGTACGACCGCGAACCCGCCCTGCTCGGCGGCCGGTGAGGGTCTTCCGAGTGCGACCCCGTGCGGTGCGCTGACGCGAGCACGGCAGACTTCTCCCAGTGAGCACCACTTTGCATGCGCGCGGACTCTCCGCCGGACACGGCGAACGCACCCTGTTCGACGAGCTGGACCTGACGCTGGCTCCGGGGGACGTGATCGGCCTGGTCGGCGTCAACGGCGCCGGCAAGTCGACGTTGCTGCGCATGCTCGCCGACCGCACGGCGCCCACCGGCTCGATCACCCTCAGCCCGCCGGACGCGACGGTCGGTTACCTGGCGCAGGAGCCGGATCGGATTCCGGGCGAAACCGTCCTGGAGTTCCTCGGCCGACGGACGGGGGTCACGGCGGCGCAGCACGCCATGGACTCCGCCGCCGAACGGCTCGCCGAGGGCGGTGCGGACGATTACACGCCCGCGCTGGAACGCTGGCTCGCGCTCGGCGGAGCCGACCTCGATCAGCGGGCCGAGGAGGTCGCCGCGGAGCTGGGTCTCACTTCCAGCCTCGCGAGCGGGCTGGACACGCCGATGACCGGTCTCTCGGGCGGTCAGGCGGCGCGGGCCGGACTGGCATCGGTCTTGCTGTCCCGCTTCGACATTCTGCTGCTCGACGAGCCGACGAACGATCTGGACTTGGACGGACTTGCTCGCCTCGAGCAGTTCGTCACCGGCGTGCGAGTGCCGCTGATGGTGATCAGCCACGATCGAGAGTTCTTGGCGCGCACCGCGAACCGGATCGTCGAACTGGATCTGGCGCAGCAGCAGGTCGGTGTCTACGACGGCAGCTACGAGTCGTATCTCGCCGAACGGGCGATCGCCCGCCAGCACGCCAGGGACGCCTACGAGGAGTACGCCGACACCAAGGCGGGCTTGGAGGCGCGCGCGCAGATGCAGCGCAACTGGCTCGAGCACGGTGTGCGCAACGCCCGCCGCAAGGCACGCGACCCGAAGAGGCTCGATTCCGACAAGGCGGGCCGCAAGATGCGCGCGGAGTCGACCGAGAAGCAGGCTGCCAAAGCCCGTCAGACACAACGCCGTATCGAGCGGCTGGAAGTGGTGGAGGAACCGCGCAAGGAGTGGGAGCTGCGGATGTCTATCGCCGCGGCGCCACGGAGCGGATCGGTGGTCGCCACGGTCTCCGACGCGACGGTCACCCGCGGCGACTTCACCCTCGGCCCGGTGACGACCCAGGTGGACTGGGCCGATCGGATCGTGCTGACCGGCGCGAACGGTTCCGGCAAGTCGACGCTGCTCGCGCTGCTGCTCGGCAAGATCCAGCCCGACTCGGGGACCGCGTCGCTCGGCTCCGGTGTCGAGATCGGCGAGGTCGACCAAGCGCGCGGACTCTTCCGCGGAACCGCTTCCCTCGCGGACACTTTCAGTGCGGAAATGCCGGACTGGCCGGACGCGGAGGCGCGCACGCTGCTGGCGAAGTTCGGCCTGCGCGGGCAGCACGTGCTGCGCGCCTGCGACACTCTCTCGCCCGGCGAGCGCACCCGCGCCGCGCTGGCGCTGTTGCAAGCACGCGGAGTGAACCTGCTCGTGCTGGACGAGCCGACGAACCACCTCGACCTGCCCGCGATCGAACAGCTCGAGCAGGCCGTCGAATCCTTCACCGGCACAATGCTGCTCGTCACGCACGACCGGCGGATGCTTGACTCGGTCCGCGCGAACCGCCGCTGGCATATGGACAACGGGCGGCTCATCGAAGACTGATCCTCGCGCACGACGCGGCTTCAGCATGCGAAACCCAACCACTAGCTACCGCCCCCTCATCGCGCATCGGATGGGTTCTACGAAGTTCTCGGGTCGCAAGTACACGTCGGAGGCGGTGGCGTAGTAGACGGTCCACCCATCCGCCGAGAGCCAGTTGTGCCGCAGGTCGTCACGCGCTGCCGCCGCGTCGCCCGAATGCCATGCGGCGCTGTCGTACTCCAGGCCGATACGCCACTCGGGCCAGCCCAGGTCGAGTCTTCGTAGCCCATTGCTAGTCAGCACGTCCACCTGCGGCTCGGGTCGCGGCAATCCGGCGTCGATACAGCGCAGGCGCGTCCGCGACTCCATCGGCGACTCCGCGCGGCCGTCGGCCAGTTCGATCAGCTCCACCGCCTGCACATAGCCGCGACGTCCTCGGTGCCGCTCACTCTCCGCGAGCAATGCGGTACGGGAGACCCCGAGGCGCAGGGCCGAATCCAGCGTCGCCAGTGCGTCGAGCCGATCGGTGGTGCGCGCGACGTCGACCGTGGTGCGGATGGCGTTCGTCGTCACGGTGCCTTTGATCAGGTCCAGTTCGCCCGGCTCGGTCCGGTCGCTGTGCACGACCAGACGCGAGGTTCGCGACCGCTGAGCGCCGAGCACATGTGTCGCCCGGCTTTCGCCCACCGCGAATCCATGTAGCTCCGCGCTGGTCCCGTATGCGGCGGCCAGTGACTGGGCGCCGATCGACAGCCGCGCCGCCTCGACCCGCAGTTGCGGAGTCGGCGGTGTCGCGGCCTCGCGGTAGACGCCGTGGAACACGCGCACCCAATCGCCACGGTCCACGCGAGTGCGCATTTCGGCGCGGGTGTACTCGCACAAGGCCTGCCAGGCGGTGAAGGCGCCGAATTGCTTGTCTCGAACTTCCATCAGTCCCGGTCGCATGAGACCACCATCGGTCACCTCGCCGCGAACGCGTTTCGGTGACCTGCGGAAATGGTTGGGCGGTGGATAACGCGGGAGCTGTGGACAACTCGGCTGTACGTGGTGGCGGATTCGGGGCTCTCTCTGCTGGATTGCAGGTCAACAGCCCTGTCCGGCCGGTGCAGTGAGGCTTCCGTGACTGGGCTCGCGGCAACTCAGCAATCCGTGTTCGCTGAAGTGAGACCGCCGCCGGATTCTGCGGCCAACTCGCCTCATCTGGCGGCCGTGGTGGGACCGCCGCTCGGTTCTGCGACCAGCTCGCCTGATCAACGCGGCCGAGGCGAGACCGCCGCTGGGTGGAAGATAACTCGCCTGTTCGGCGTGGGCGGGGCGAGACCGCTGGTGCTGGATTCTGCGAACAACGTGCGTGATCGGAGTGGCTGAGGCGAGCCCGCCAAGGCCGGATTCCGCCGACAACTCGCGTGATTGGAGTGGATGAGACGCGCCCGCCGGCCGGATTCCACGGACAACTCGCGTGATCGCGGTAGCTGAGGCAAGCCCGCCGGACCGGATTCCACGAACAGCTCGCGTGATCGGGGTGGCTGAGGCGAGCCCGCCAAGGCCGGATTCCGCCGACAACTCGCGTGATCGCGGTGGCTGAGGCGAGACTCCCGCTGCTGAGGGTCCTCTTTAAGGGGTGCGTGCTCAGGTATTCCTCGAAGCGGTGCTGGGCGCGTCGCGTGCCGTACCCGGCTTACCTCCCGCGGTCAGGTGAGTGGGCGCAAGTCCCAGCCCGGTCAACCGCCTGTGGTCCCGTCCAAAGAGCTGGAGGAGGAGAGGAAATCGACGGGAGAGAAATGGTGGTTCGGGGGTTGACAGCCAAGGCAGGTCGAAAGTGCTCGGGTCCGAAGTACTCAGCCGCTCAACGAACGTGCGATCACTTCCCCCTCAACCCGACCGAAACGCAACCACAGCCGGTCGACCACGCCGGAAGCCGAACCAGCCCACCCGGCAGCGGGAGGTAAGCCGGGTACGCCGCACGACGCGCCCAGCACCGCTCACGGTGAAACCATGGCAGACAGGCAAATCCGAACAGGCAGAACCCCAGGGATACACACGCAACCCCGCAGCTCAGCCGCCGTCACCGACCCGACCGAGCCAGGAGTATCGCGGCAGATGCCACCACTGAACGCGGTGCGAAATCCTACCGCCCGAGCCGCATCACTCAGCGAAACCTAAACCGACGCAACCCGCTTCGCCAGATCGTCCGCAAGCTGCTTGGCCTGCACCAGATCGGTCGCCTCGACCATCACCCGCACCAGCTGCTCGGTACCGCTGGGCCGCAACAGAACCCGTCCGGTATCCCCCAGCACACGCTCGGCTTCCAGCACCGCATCCCGCACCTCCGGCGCAGCGGCGACAGCCGCCTTGTCGCCGACCGGCACGTTCACCAGCACCTGGGGCACGGTCCGCAGCACGCTCGCCAGGTCGGCGAGGGTGCGGTGGGTCTGGGCCATCCTGGCCATCAGGCGCAGGCCCGTGAGGATGCCGTCGCCGGTGGTGCCGTACTTCGGCAGCACCACGTGACCGGACTGTTCGCCGCCGAGGCTGTATCCGCCGCGGCGCAGCTCCTCCAGCACGTAGCGGTCGCCGACGGCGGTGGTGCGCAGGGTGATTCCGGCCTCGCGCATCGCGATGTGCAGGCCGAGGTTGCTCATGACGGTGGCGATCAGTGTGTCGCCGACCAGGTCGCCCGCGTCCTTCATGGCGAGGGCGAGGATCGCGAGGATCGCGTCGCCGTCGACGACATTGCCTTCGGCATCCACCGCGAGGCAGCGGTCGGCGTCGCCGTCGTGGGCGAGGCCGAGGTCGGCGCCGTGCTCGCGGACCGCACGCTGCACCTGCTCCAGGTGGGTCGAGCCGCAGCCGTCGTTGATGTTGAGGCCGTCGGGTTCGGCATTGATGGCGAACACCGTCGCGCCGGCCTCGCGGTACGCGGCGGGACCGACCTCGGCGGCCGCGCCGTGCGCGCAGTCGACCACCACGGTGAGCCCGCTCAGGTCCTGCCCGGTGGCTTCGACCAAGTGCTCGACGTACCGCTCGTGGGTGCCTTCCAGGCTGTACTGGTCCGGGATGACGAGGCCGTGATCGCGCGCGCCGGAGGCGTTCAGCACCCGCCCGATACCGGCGCCGGTCGGGCGCACCATGGCGTCCTCGGCCACCAGCGCCTCGATCCGATCCTCGACGGCATCGTCGAGTTTGTGACCGCCCGCGGCGAAGATCTTGATGCCGTTGTCCGGCATCGGGTTGTGCGAGGCGGAGATCATCACGCCGAGACACGCGTCGTAGAGGCCGGTGAGGTAGGCGACCGCCGGAGTCGGCAGCACCCCTACCGAGAGCACGTCGACACCCGCCGCGGTCAGCCCGGCGGTCACGGCGGCCTCCAGCATCTCGCCGGATGCCCGCGGGTCGCGGCCGACCACCGCGAGCGCACGCTTCTTGCCGCGGCCGAGCACCTGCGCCGCCGCTCCGGAAAGCCGCAGGGCCAGTTCCGGACTCAGCGATCCGTTGGCAAGCCCGCGGACACCGTCGGTGCCGAACAAACGTCCCATACCTCGCCCCTCATAGGTGGTTTCGCGACATGCGAATGAGCCCGCAGGCGTCGGCCTGTCAACCGTGCGAGGCCCGCGAACGTCAATACAACGAGAGCAGGCGACCAGCGGTGCTGGAAGCCTGCTCTCGTACAGCTGCAGCGCCGACCATACCGCCCCCGGCACCTCCAGGGTGCCGGATGGCGGAGATCGACGAAGCCAAAATCAGCGCTTCGAGTACTGAGGCGCCTTACGCGCCTTCTTCAGACCGTACTTCTTGCGCTCGGTGGCACGCGGGTCACGGGTCAGGAAGCCCGCCCGCTTCAGGGCGGGACGGTCCTCGGGGGTGACCTCGATCAGCGCGCGGGCGATGGCCAGACGCAGGGCGCCTGCCTGGCCCGACGGGCCGCCGCCGACCAGGCGGGCGTGCACGTCGAAGGACTCGGTGCGCTCCACGGTCACCAGCGGCGACTTCACCAGCTGCTGGTGCACCTTGTTCGGGAAGTAGTCCTCGATGGTGCGGCCGTTGAGCACGAAGTTACCGGCGCCGGGCAGCAGCCGGACGCGGACGACGGCCTCCTTGCGGCGGCCGACGGTCTGCACCGGACGGTCGATGACGACCGGGGCGTAGGCGGCGGGCTCGGCCTCGTAGCCGTAGTCCTCCTCCACGACCTCGACGGCGGCCTCTTCGGCGAAGTCCTCGTTGAATTCTTCGGGAGCGGTCACTGGGCCACCTGCTTGATCTCGAACGGAACGGGCTGCTGAGCGGCGTGCGGATGGCTCGGGCCCGCGTAGACCTTGAGCTTGCCCGCGATGGCGTTGCCCAGCTTGTTCTTCGGGATCATGCCCTTGACGGCCTTCTCCACGAGACGGTCCGGACGGGTCTCCAACACCTGACCGACAGTGCGCGACTTGAGGCCGCCCGGGTGCCCGGAGTGGTGGTGGATGAGCTTGTCGGTGCGCTTGTTGCCGGAGATGGCAATCTTGTCCGCGTTGATGATGATGACGAAGTCGCCACCGTCGAAGTTCGGCGCGTAGGTCGGCTTGTTCTTGCCACGCAGCAGATTCGCTGCCTGGACGGCAAGACGGCCGAGCACTACGTCAGTGGCGTCGATGACGTACCACTTACGGGTCACGTCACCCGCCTTGGGGCTGTACGTAGGCACAGTGCTTCCCTGTCTGTAGTCGGTGTTGCCGGCCAAGCGTGCGGTCGAGGTGACCCCGGCGGCCGGTTGAGACCCGGGCCTCGGTGTACGACCTGGTGATCCACGGGGAATCGCCCGGCCGCCCACACGCCAACGCAGAACGATACCAGGAAGGTATCGAGAGACCCGAATCCGGTCAGATCTCGACCGGGGCCCCCGGATCGATCGCGCCCGGTGGTCCCGGCACCACATACCGGAGCGTGTCCATGCTCGGCGGCGCGCATTCCGACTCCGTCGACGAGGGCACCCGCACCGTGGCGATCCCCTGCCTGCGGTCCTCGGGCGCAACGTGCGGCGTCAGCCCGCAGGACACGGAAACGACCTCGCCGATCACCGAGCGGACCGGCTCTTCGGCGCCGGTGAACTCGACCCGGTTGCCGTCGGAAGGCATGGCCACGACGGCAAGCGCCACCGCGCCCACCACGGCGTTCGCACCGAACAGATTGCCCTTCATCTTGTTCCAGAGCTTGCCCTTGCGCTCCTTGCCGTCTTCGTCGTCCTCGTCGGACGGCTCCTGCCAGGAGCCCTGGTGGCTGGGCGGCGGGTACGGTGTCGGGGAACCGGGCGGCTGCGAGCCGGGCGCCTGCCGACCCAGCGCGGTGGTCCGCTGATCCTCGGGGTGCTGGCCGGGCGGCCTGGTGAACCGGCTGCCGAGCTCCGCCAGGTTCGGCGGGAGACCGCGCGCCAGATCCTCGCGGGTGACGCGGGTGGTCGGCTCCTCGCTGGGCGGCGGTTCGGCGTTCGGTGGAGCGGTCGGGTAGCCGGGGCCGTAGGTGACTACGGGCGATCCCGGTGAAGACGGCGGACCGAGGTCGGGCCGCTGAACCGTTTCCGGTGGGCGCTGCGGCTCGACAGGACGCTGAGGCGGTTCGGGCGCCCGCTGCCCAGCATCCGCCTGCCACTGCGGCGCCTGCATCTGATGCTGAGGATGCGCCTGCTGCGGCGGGGCGTAGTCGTTGCGCGGCCCGCCCTCGGCATGCCTGCCGCCCTGCTCCGGCTCGCCCGCCTCGCTGTCTGTCACCAGCAGATGGGTGGCCCCGAGCACCAGCGCGTGCATCGGATGATCGGCGACATGCAACCGATGGCCGAGGTGGTTCTGGAAAGCGAGCCGCAACGCCTCGTTGAAACAGACATTGCCGCTCAGCAGCACCGTCGAGGTGTCCGCCCCGATGGAGCGAGCCGCGGCCATGACCTCGATCACCACGTTGTCGGCCGAGCGCGCGTCGCGCATCGCGTCGCTGGTCACCGGTACGTCGACGGATTCGGTGGGCTGCTCGTCGTCCCCGTGCACCGCGACGACGAGCATCGTGCGGCCGTCGGAGTACACGCCGGTGGCGCCGATTCCGCGCGGATTGCGCTCATCGGGCGCGCGCACCAAACCGAGGGCCCGCACGTACCCCGAGAGCGCGACGCTCTCCGGCAGCGGTTCCACCACCACGTCGAGCGTCTCGACGAGTTCGGCGTACACCTCGACCTTCTCGTCCGGCCAGCCGTCCGGGAAGGGCAGCGCCACCACATCCGGTTTGCCGCGCAGGTATTTGCCGATGGCGGCGAGCGGGTTGTACATCCGGGCGCGGAAGACCATCTCCGCGGGCCAGGTCGCCCCGGCCACCACGATCTGCGGGTGGCCGAGGATGTCGCGCACGTCGGCGATGGCCATCCCGAGATCGGGACGCTGCCGGTCGACGCCCGCGGTGTGCAGCCGTCCCGACGAATCGGCCAGCAAATACGCCGGCGGCGTGTACGTACCCTCCACCTGCACCGGCCGGATCGGAGTACGTCGACCGCCCGCTGCCACGGACACCACATCCCAGCCGAGATGTACTGCCCCTACTCGCACCGTCACAGTCATAAGTGTGCCTGCTGCGTGAGCGACACGCGCGCGATCCCGGCCGACCCCAGGTCGTGGCGGCCCGAGTAGGTGGTCACGCCGCCGACTTCTTGAGCCGTAGCCGCTGCCAGGTCACGAACGCGAGCAGCGCGGTGATCACCAGCAGCAGCGTCACGTCGAGGATCCAGATTCCCGAGGTGTGGTCCCAGAGTTTGTCCTGCTGGGCGTTGGCGAAGATCGTCTTGATATCGACCGTCGACGCCCCGGCCGCGTAACCCCAGCGCGAGGGGAACACCCAGGACAGCTGTTCGAGCACGACACGGTCGGTGACCGGGATGAGCCCGCCCGCCATCACCAGCTGCACCATGATCATGACGACGAGCATCGGCATGACCTGCTCGTTCGACTTCGCCAGACTCGAGATCAGCAGACCGAACACCACACAGCACACCGCGGTCAGCGCGATGTCGATGTACAGCTCGGCACTGCCGGAGGAGAACAACGAACCCGCGCCGGGCGGGTTCTTGCCCGCTAGCGTGATCCCGACCAGCACCGCCGCCTGGAGGAACGCGGTGACGCTGAACACCGCGATCTTGGCCATCAGATATGCCGAGGGCAGCAGGCCGACCGCGCGCTCGCGGTAGAAGATCGTGCGCTCGCCGACCAGGTCGCGCACGGTCAGGGTGGCGCCCATGAAGCAGGCGCCGAGAATGAGCACGACGAGCAACTGCTGGGTCTCGCCGCCGCCGACGCGCACGATCTCACCGGTGGGCAACGTGGTCAGTCCGCCGGGCGCGAAACCGTTCTTGCCCGGCACCACCAGGGACAGCACACCGAGAATGAACGGCAGCAGCAAGAGGAAGACCAGATAGCCGCGGTCGGCGAAGATCAGCCGGATCTGTCGCCGCACCAGCGTGGAGAACTGTTTGAACCCGCTCGACTGCGGCGGGCTGCCCGCGGGCCCGTAGCGCGGCGGCGGGGGCGGCGGGGGCGCGAACGCCTGTCTGGATCGGTACGCGGCGAACGCCTGATCCGGATTGGCCGCCACGTTCGCGAAGATCTCGGCCCAGTCGCTGGTGCCCAAGGCCCCGCCGACACCGGCCGGATGCCCGCAGAACGCGGTCTTGCCGCCCGGCGCCAGCAGCAGCACCTGATCGCACATGTCGAGGCAGGCCACCGAGTGAGTGACCACGATGACCACGCGACCGGCGTCGGCCAGCTCGCGCAGCATCACCATGACCTGCCGGTCCAGCGCCGGGTCGAGACCCGAGGTCGGCTCGTCCAGGATCAGCAGCGAGGGACCGGTGAGCAGTTCGAGCGCCACCGAGGCGCGTTTGCGCTGACCGCCGGAGAGCCGGTCGACCCTGGTGTCGGCGTGTTCCGTGAGCGAAAGCTCTTTCAGCACACCGTCGATCACCTGCTGACGGTCGGCCTTGGTGGTGTCCGGCGGCAGCCGCAGCTCGGCGGCGTAGCCGAGCGCCTGGCGCACCGTGAGCTGGCGGTGCAGCACGTCGTCCTGCGGGACCATGCCGATACGGGAACGCAGCGCCTCGTACTCGGCGTGCAGGTTGCGGCCCTCGAAGGTCACCACACCGCCGGACGGCTGAGTGGTACCCGCGATCAGCTTCGAGAGCGTCGACTTGCCCGCGCCCGACGGACCGATGAGCGCGGTGAGCGTGCCGCGACCCGCCTGCATGTTCACGTCGACGAGCAGCTGCTTGTTGCCCTCGACGGTGAATCCGACGCCGTGCACGTGCAGACCTTGTTCGGCGACCGGCTTCTGCCGGTGCACCAGGGTGCCCTGCTGGACGACGAAGTCGACGTTGCCGATGGTGACGATGTCGCGCTCGCGCAGCGCCGCGCGCTGCTGGCGGGTGCCGTTGACGAAAGTGCCGTTCGCGGAGCCGAGATCCTCGATGGTGAGGCCCTCGGTGGCCGCGACGAGCCGGGCGTGCTTGCGCGAGGCCAGCGGATCGTTGACGACGATCTGGTTGTCGGTGGTGCGGCCGATGGCCAAGCCGCCGGACGGGATCCGGTCGGCCCTGGCGATCGGCGCGGTCGACGCCCTCGTGCGCAGCGGCGGCAGCGCCGAGGTGTCGGCCTTGGTGGTCATGTTGAAGTTCGGCTGCTGCGGCGTCGGCTGCGAAGGCGGTGGGTGCGCACCGACAGGTTGGTGCTGCTGCGGCGGATGATGCGGCGTCGGCGGCTGATGCGATGGGGCGGGCTGATGCGATGCCTGCCCGATCGGCGGACGGTTCGGATGCTGGTAACTCGGCCGTTGCCGAACCGCCTGCTGCGGCTGCGAAGACGGTTGTGGCGGCGTGTGCGCGTGCCGCACCGGCGCCGCGGCGGGCAGCAGGTGCAGCAGCGGACCGCTGATCGCGTCGCCGAGCCTGACCTGCGTCGGCCGATCGATGGACACCGGCTGACTCAGCCGGCGCGCGTCCACGAAAACGCCATTGGTACTGCCGTTGTCGGTGAGAACCCAGCCGCTCCCCTGCCAGGCCAGCGTCGCGTGCACCCGCGATACCAGCGGGCTGTCGACGAACAGCGTCACCTCGGGCGCACGGCCCATGGTGACTTTCTGATTCGAATCGAAGACCCGTTCAGTTCCATCATGGCGCACGGTGATGGTCTGCGCCCCCGGTAAAGACATGCAGCGGATACTATGCCATCAACCGGACATCGGCGGTGCCCCCGACGTGCCTCTCGCCCCGATCCGGCGACCGACGAGAACGTGCTACCGGCCGACTAGGGGGAGCTTTGCCGAAACTCCAAGCGACCGCTGTCATTACGGTTGTGCTGTGCGCGATGGCCCTGATCGCGGGATGTACGCGGGAGGTGGACGGCCGCGCGGTCTCGGTCTACGACGACCCGTTCAAGGTGGCCGGACTGCCCACGACGAGCGGCCCGAGCGGACCGCGTCCCGGGGTGACCGACTCCGACCTCACCGCGGCCAACGGCGACGGCGGCGCGACCGACACCCTGGCGCTCAACGCCATCGACGACATCCAGACCTACTGGCGCGGCGAATACGGCAAGGAGTTCGACGGCGAATTCGAACCGGTCGAGCGGCTCATCTCCTGGAGTGCGAAGGCGCCGCGCAACGACGCGCCGGAGTTCTGCAAGGAGACCACCTACCGACTGGTGAACGCGGCCTTCTGTCGCTTGGACAACTCCATCGGGTGGGACCGCTCAGTGCTGCTGCCCACCATGGAGGACACTTTCGGCAAGATGGCCGTGGTCATGGTGCTCGCCCACGAGTACGGGCACGCCGTGCAGGCGCAGGCCAAGATCGTCGATCCGAAGGATCCGGTGATCGTGAAGGAACAGCAGGCCGACTGCTTCGCGGGCGCGTTCATTCGTCACGTGGCGGAGGGCAAGTCGAAGCACTTCACCATCAACACCTCCGACGGCCTGAACACGGTGCTCGCCGCCACCGTCGCGATCCGCGACTCCGACCCCGACGACCCGGAGAGCGTGCACGGCTCCGCGTTCGAGCGGGTCACCGCGGTGCAGATCGGATTCACCGATGGCCCCAAGGCGTGCAAAAGCATCGACATCGACGAGATCAACCAGCGCCGTGGCGGTCTGCCGCAGACGCTGGGCAGCAGCACCGGCGAGTACCCGATCGACAAGGAGAGCCTGATCGAGCTCACCAAGGCGCTCGCCGCAATCCTGCCCGTCGAGGACAACCCGACCTACGACTACAACGGCGCGAAGATCGACTGCCGCGACGGCACCACCACTGAACCGGTCTCCTATTGTCCCGCCGAGAATCTCATCGCCACCGACATCCCCGAACTGGCCAAACGCGGCACCGCCGACATCGACGAAGACAATCCGCTACCGCTCAAGGTGACCGGCGACTACAACGGTTACGTCGTCTTCATCGCCCGCTACACTCTCGCGGTGCAGCAGAGCCACGGCCAGTCGCTGGTCGGCGCCAAGACCGGGCTGCGCGCCGCCTGCCTGGCCGGCGTGGTCACCGGCAAGCTAGCCGACCCGAATCGCCAACGCACCCAGGGCGATATCTCCCTGGCCGCGGGCGATCTCGACGAGGCGGTGTCGGGGCTGCTCACCGACGGCCTGGCGGCCAGCGACGTGCAGGGCAAGACGGTGCCGAGCGGGTTCGCCAGGGTGGACGCCTTCCGCGCGGGTGTGCTCAACGGCGAGAACACCTGCATGTCGCGGTACTCCTAGCCCTGGCCCCGCGCGAACGCGTCGATCGGGCCGTCAGCCCCCGAACGGCGGCGGCGCGGCCGGTTCGAAGCGCAGGACCCGGTTGCCGATCATCACCTCGGTGCCCGGCACCAGGATCATCGGCTGGTTGGGATTGAGGCGAATCCAGTCGCGGTAGCCGGGCAGCCGCGTGCGGGTGCCGTTGGTCGAGCCGCGGTCCACCACGGTCACGTCCCAGTTGATCAGCCGAATCTCCGCGTGCGCGCGTGACATTCCGCCGGAGTTGTCCTCGACCTTCAGCGGAATCAGCCCGCGCTGCGCCGCCTCGGAGTGCTCAGGATCGCGGCCGAGCACCGCGTCGGCGGCCAGCATGTAGGTCATACCGTCATCGAGGATGAGCATGCCGAGCGGTGGGCGGACCACCTCGATCAGCGCCTGAGTCTGATCCACCGGCATGCCGCAGACGGTGCAGAACGCCGCGCGCGGATCGCTGGGATGGGCTCGCGCGCACTTGAATCCCATCACCTTCACGGTGAGCGCGGTGGCCTTGGCGGTGGCCTCGAGGCGACGCTGCAGATCGGGATCGGGCAGCGGCGCCGGGTTGGTGCCGCCGATCTGGGTGTCGGCCTCGTGCGGATCGGCCTGGTCGGTCACCGAGTCCAGCATCGAGGTCGACGCCTGCGTCGCCGCGGGTTGCGGTTCGGGTCGGGGCCGCTGACGCGGTTCCGGATCGATGCGGGCGGTCGGCAGCGGCGCGGCGGGTGTGCGGTGGTGCTGCGGCGCTCGCTGCTCGGCGGTCTCCGGCTGCGCGACCGGCGCCGGACGCGAACGGGCACCGTCCGACCAGACGATCGCGCCTCCGGCCTGCGCGATGCCCTCGACCAGCCAGCCGATTCCGCGCTGCTCGGGAATTTCGGGGACCCGGCCCTTGGTGTCGTCGACGAACAGCGCGACACCGAGCGCAGGAACGGACGCGACCCGGTCGACGGTGAACGCCGCGTCGCTGCCCCGGTACCGCTCGACCCTGTCGTCGCCCGCGAGCACCGCGGTCACCGCGCCGTGCAGGAAGATCGCCACCCCGCCGTTCTCCGCGGCGGAGAGAATGCCGAAATCGATCGGCACGCCGGGGCTGATCTGCTCGGCGTGCTTCATGAGCCAGCGCGTCGCCTGCCGCGCGACCAGCGCGCCGGGGCCGTTCGGCTGTTGCTCGACGGCCGCTCTGACCAGTTCCGCAAGCGATTCCAGCGCCATGACGGCCGGCGCGTTCTCGGTCGGCTCGTCCCGGCCCCGATGCGCGACCACCAGCACCGCGCCCGCGACCCGGGCGACGGCGTGATTTCCCGCGACGACCTCGACCTGCCGATCCTTCACCGTTATCGGCCTCCACCGGGGGTCTGGTTCAAGGTCGTCGCCATGTCCCCCAGCGTATTGCAATCGGTGTCTGATCGGTCGCTCTGCCCGGCGTTCGTCGGGTAACTTCAAGGGCAGGTACGGGAGGAACGAGGGGCCTGTCATGGTTCGGACTTCGCGCATCGCGATCTTGGCGGCGTGTGTGGTGGCGGCCGGTGCGTTGACCGGGTGCAGCGGCGTGGCGGGCACCGCGCTACCAGGTGAGCTCGACGTCCGCAAACTCGAAGTGGGCACCTATCCGGTGGACAAGCATGCCTACGACCAGGATTCGGGTGGCGACGGCGCGCTGCTGGAGGGCATGCGCATGTCCGAAGCCGTGGTGCCCACCGTGCGCATCGATCCGTCGCTGAAGTTCGGCCGCGGCAGCACCGTGCTCACCGACACCGAAGCCGCCCTCGACTTCGTCGCCAACGTCTCCAAACCGGTGCTGGACAACCGCAAGATGGTGACCGGGTTCGCCGCGAGCGGTTCCGACAAGGCCGATCCCGCCGGGCAGACCCGCCCCGCCTCCGACGCCACCGCGGTCACCAATGTCGTGTTCCGCTTCCCCGACGAGGCCACCGCCAAGCTCGCCGCCCGCGAACTCGAGGACGCCGACATCGGCGTCTCCGACCAGAACCGCAGGCTCGGATCCACCAAATACCCCGATGCCTATCTGCATTGGCGCCCAGGCGTTCCCAACGTCGGCGCCTTCCTCGCCCACCGCGAGTTCGTCATCTCACTGTTCGTGCAGCGTCCCCGCGCCGACAGCACCGACCTGGTGAACTGGGTGGACAAGACCTTCGCCGCCCAGGTGCCCGCACTGGACAAGTTCCAACCGACCCCGGTCGCCAAGCTCGACACCTTGAAGGTCGATCCGGACGGCCTGCTGGCACGCGTCGCCGTCGCCGACCGCGGCGGCCACTCCCCCGATCCGGACACCTTCGCCATCTACAGCGGCAACCACGGCATCCACTCCTCCGACGACGAAGCCGCCACCCAGCGCCTCATCGAGGAGACGGGCGTCGACAAGATCGCCATCGTCGACGCCAGCTCGGTGACCCGCACCCGCGACAACGACGCCGCCCAGAAACTCGTCACCGGCCTCATCGATACCGTCGGCGACCAATTCGACCCGATCGGCGCCCCCAACGACGTCCCCGGCGCGAAATGCCTGCAGCTCAACAGCAAAGGCGACCCGGAGCGCGAGTACAAGTACCGCTGCTACGTGCCGTACAAGCGCTACGTCGGCGTGGTGACCAGCGACAAGGAGCCCGACGTCCGCCAGAAAGTGGCGGCCCAGTACGCGCTGCTCGCGAACAGTTTGTGAGCACGGCGGCGGACCGGACCCGCCGGACCCGGACGTCGGCACGTCCTTGTGAAAAAGTCCGTCGCCGCGCGCATTCGATCGAAGGGAGAACCGTGCCGCGCCCCGCTTCGGGATTCCGCGCCCTTCCTTTCGCTGCCGCGGCGCTCGTCGTAATCGCCGGTGTGACGTCTGGCTGCGGCGCGCAGACTGTCGAAGGGCGGGGCGTGCCCGGTATGACTCCCGTCGATCCGGCGAGTCTCACAGTCGGACCGTTTCCCTCCGCGCCCGTCGACTACGAGCCGAAGTTGGAAACCAAGGTCGACGTCTTCGCGATCGAATCGCGGCGGTTGTTCAGCTATCTCGTCGCGCCGTACGAAGTCGACAGCGAGATGTCCGCCCTCGACACAACGCGTATTGTCTCCGCCCCGGGTTCGGTGTTCAGCGATTCTCTCGGCGCCCTGCCCGCCCAGTTCGAGCCGATCGCCGAACGCAACCAGCTGATCGCGGGCGTCGTCACCACCCGCTCGAATCAAAAACTGCGGGCCATGCGCAACATGTCGATCGCGTTGCTGCGGTTTCCCTCCGAGGAGGCGGCTCGATCCGCCGCAACGGAATTCGACCGCGCCATGGACGAACTCACACTGAACCGCCACGCCCTCGACATCACGGGTCACCCGGCCGTCCTGGCCTCCACCGCGAACGACCAGAAGGGCTATGTGTTCACCGCCCGCGGACCGATGGTGATCATGAGCATGTCCACGGTCCCGCAGCCCGACCCGACCGCCCTCGCGACACAAATGCGAAAGATGCTCGATCTACAGCTCGAACGGCTGTCCGGGTTCGTGCCGACACCGGTCGACCAGATCCTCGATCTGCCGCTGAACCCGGACGGCGTCATGCGTTTGGCGTTGCCGCCGCTGCCCGCGGGCGGCAGCCCGACCTCACAGCGCGCCCAGCCGGTCGGCGTCTACGACGCTATGGGGCAAGCGCATTTCGAGCCGCGCGGCGCCGAGCTGAAGGCAGCGCTGACGACCGCGGGCGTCGACGTGGTCGCGCGCAACGACGCGACCGTGTACCGCACCCGCGATCTCGACTCGGCGTTCCGCCTCCAGCACGCCCTCACCGATCTCCAGGACGACGAGCAACTCTTCCAGAGCCCGCCTGGCATCACCGACGCCCAGTGTCTGCAGCGCGATGCGGACGCCTTCGACCCGCGCTACGACTACACCTGCGTCTTGGTCCACGGTCGTTACGTCGCGGTCGTCGAAGCCGACGGGCTGCCCGGCGGGCCATTCGATCCGAGCCTGTATCAGCGTGCGGCTGCGCAATATTCGATCCTGTCGCGGGGTGCTTGACCAATGCCCCGTTCCCGCATCGCCTTCGCCTGCCTAACGGCGCTGCTCGCCCTCACCGTCGGCTGCGGCTCCGAGCCCGAGGCGAGCGTCGACACCTCGGCTCTCGATCCAGGCAACTACCCGACCGCACCTCGGGACCTGTCCGCGCTGCGCACCGCGGACAGCGGAGCCGTCCGGGAATCCATCCGACTCGGCAGCCTGGTCCCGCTGCCCATGGATCTCGATAGTCGGCTCGTCTACGGCCGCACCAACTTCGCGGGTCACCACTACACAGCCCGGAATCCACCGTACCGAGGCAGCGGGATCAGCAATCTCGAGAACTTCGGCGAGCGGGTGCCCGGTCTGGTCGCCGGGTGGCACACCGGCGGTTCCCGCCGCGCGAATCGCAACTTCGGACTCGATGTCAGCATCGCGCTGCTGCGATTCGGCACGCCCGAGCAGGCCACCCATGCCATGCACCTGCTCGCGAACAAGGGAATTGAAAAGTATCCGCCCAAGCAGACCCTCGAAATGCCCGGGTACCCCACCGGCCGCACCTATCTCAGCGCCCACGATTCCGTGCAGTCGTGGACCGCCCAGGGCGTATACCTGCTATGGACCTTCGTCTCCGACGGTCTCGCAACCCCACCCGACCCCGCGCCGCTGCTGGCCTTCACCAAGAAGCTCTTCGACCGGCAGTTCGAGCTCTTGCGCGGCTTCACCCCGGCTCCCGTCGGCGAATTCGCCGACACTCCCACAGACGACCTGCTCGCCCGCACTCTCGCCGCCGAACGCCCCGGCACCCTCGACGACGTGACCGGCACCTACACCGTGCCCGCCGCTTTGCATCTGGAAAGCCGCCCGGATCTGGCCCGCCGCGCCTTCGACGACGCGAGGGTCGACCTGGTCGCCTACGCGGGCTCTCGTGTCTACCGTGCGGGCGACCCCGCCGCCGCGGCCCGCCTCACCGCTTTCCTTGCCGCCCAAGCCCCATCGGGCTACGACCCGATAGCCGCCCCTCCCGGCCTCCCCGAGACTCGATGCTTCCGCGAAGACTCGGGTCCACCGCAGAGCGCCCGCATCATCCTGGAACACCGCTGCTACTTCTCCCACGGCCGCTACGTCGCAGAGGTCACGGCGAATCAACCGCAGGACCTCGCGCAGCGGACGAGCGCCCAGTACCTGCTGCTCGCCCACAGTGCAGCGGGTTGACGTAGGATCCGGCAGGAAGTACGCGATCTATGGGGGCGGCAATGCTGTGTGTGAGGACGACGCTGAGTCGTGCGGACTCGGTCCGCGAATCCGAGGGGGAACCATGAGGTTTCGAAGCGGCTTGCTGGCGCTGGTAGCGACGACGACAGTCGCCTGCGCAGGGTGCTCCGCGACTGTTGTCGGCCACCCACTGCCTGGGCTGGCGCCCGTTGACGTATCGACGCTGAACACCGGGGCCCATTCGCCAGAACCTAGTGACTACGAACCTAGTTCGCTCTCTTACAAGACTGACCTGCGGAGGATCGAAGCACAACGCCTGATCAACCACGTCGTGCATCCGTTCGATATCGACAACGAACTTTCCGAGGTCGGCGAAGTCCATTTATTCCACATACCTGAGTACCCATTCATCCGCGAGGTCTTCCCGGAGAGTTATCGGCCCGCCGTAGTCGATAACAACATGCTCGCTGGAGCCTACGTCTCCCGCTCCAACGGAAACGCGCGAGCTCACAAGAAGCTGAATATAGGAGTGCTTCGATTCCCCACCGCGGCCGCGAGCGTCAAGGCGGTCGAGCAGTTCGATCAGGCGACCAACGCGGCTCCGGGACGGCACTCGATTCCTGTCGAGGGCCATCCTCAGGCCAAGGTGTCTTCGGGCGACGACATCACGGCGCTGTCTTTCCTCGCACACGGGACGTACGTGATTCTGGCCAATCCCGGAGTTCCACAGCCGAATAGAGCCGCGCTGTCGAGCGTGCTGAAGAACACCCTCGATCAACAGATCGCCGCATTGGACAACCAAACGCCACCGGCTTGGGACGACATTCTGGACACACCGCTCGATCCGGATGGCATCATGCGACGCGCGCTACCGAAGGCGCCGGATTACAGTGACCCATTCAGCGACGACCAGGACTTCGCCGCCTACCAACCCGCAGGCGAGCTGCATTTCGAGCGCAATCCGGTCGAGCTCGAGAAGGCATTCGAGGAGAGCGGTGTCGACCTGATCGGGCGCCGCGGCGGCGTTGTGTACCGCGCTCGGGACTTGGCCGGCGCGTTTCGCCTCCAGTCCACGCTTGTCCGCATCGGCAAGAACGATGAGGAGCTCGAGCCACCACCGGGTCTACCCGATGCCCGCTGCGTGAAGTTGGACAAGATCGACGAGAACCGAAACTTCGACGAACTCTGCGCCGTCGTGTTCGGCCGCTACGTCGGGGTCGTCGTGGCGAAGTCACGCTTGTCGGGCCGGGTCGACTACACGTTGCATCAGCGGGCCGCCGCGCAGTATGCCGTCCTGGCGAAAAGCGAGTGATACTCATGCGAATTCGGCATGCGCTGTGTGCAATGATCGCAACCACCGTCGCGCTGACGGCCGCGTGCGGCGACAACGACAATCGCCTCGATGAGCCCGCAGTCGACATCTCGAAGCTGGACTCCGGCAACTACCCGACGGCACCTCGTGACGTCAATGCCACCAGGACGGATAAGACGGGTCTCGCCCTCGAGGCGATGCGTATCGGCAACGCGTTTCCGCTGGCATACGACGTGGATCGAAAGTACGCGTACATGCGGTTGATCTATCCAGATCCGCGGCTCAGCTCGGTTCTCAGGGGATACATTCCGCATGTGAGCTCCCTCGAGGAATTCTCGGGCTTGACCGAGGGACTCATCGCGGGATGGGAAACCAACGGCGAGCGTCGGCGAAGTCCGTCGCTCGGTCGTCAGGTTGTCATGAAGGTCATGCGCTTCGGAACCGCTGCGCAGGCCGAGACCGCTGCGCAGCGGATCGCCGATCGGCAAGCAGAGACCACCGCTGGCGAGCGGGTAACGATTCCGGACCACCCGCAAGTCAGGGCGCGATGGTCGGAGAGCAAGAGAACCCTCGACTCCTGGCTAACCCGCGACACACTTCTGCTCTACACACACATCGAAGACCCGGTCACCGAGCCCTCCGAAACGGCGCCGCTGATCGATTTCACCACGCGAGCCTTCAATACCCAACTGGAGATGTTGAAAGGCTATACGCCGACCCCCGTCGATCAACTCGCTTCGTTGCCCATGGACCCGGAAGGACTCCTCGGACGCACACTGCCACTGGAGGACAAGGAGAAGTACGCCAACGGCGAGGATCCGTCCACGGTCGGACCGAAACAGACCGCTCTGCACCGCGAACATCGACCCGATCGCATGAAGGCGGCCTTCGATGACGCCGGGGTCGATCTCGTTGCCAATGCCGCGGGCAGGTTGTATCGGACCGAAAACGCAGCCAGCACGGTGCGGTTGATTGCCGCGCTGATCGACCAAGCCTCCGAGGGGTACAAGTCGATCGACGGCCCGCCCAATCTGCCGAGCGCGAAGTGCTTCGAAGCCAAGAGTCCCAAGATCAGCACTGATCGCTACCCGCCGGTCTGCTACTTCGCCTACGACCGGTACGTCGCGCGGGTACAGGGCAAGAACATCCAAGAACTGCACCAGAAGGCAGCCGCGCAATACAAGCTGCTAGCTCACGATCGCTAGGGAGCAGGAATGAGGTTCAGAACCACGAGATCGCGGCCAGCCCAGGCGATCTGGGCGGTATGCGCAACGGGCTTGCTGGTGTTCGGGTCGGCCGCGTGCTCCGCGAGCATCTCCGGAACCGCCGTGCGCGTCGAGCCGGACAAGTCGACACTCGAAGTCGGCAATTACCCCACCGAGCCGCGCACCATCGGAAACGCCAAGGGCGACAAGCAAGCCAGGGCCCGTGAGTCGCAACGCCTCGCGGATTATGTCGCCCTTCCTTACGAGGCCGACCCCTCGTACGTGGAGGATGCGTGGTTTCTTCGCCCGCACATCGTGCTCAACCGAAAGACACTGGGCAATCTTGTCATCAACGACACGTTCGACGATGTGGCAGAGGACCTTGTCGCCGGTTGGGTCAATTCATGGTCGACCGGTGGCGCTCCAGACGAAAAGCGGCGCACAATGAACATTGCCGTGCTGATGTTCCCCGACGCGGCAACGGCCGCAGCGGTTGGGCCGGCGCTAGAGCACGACGACTTCACCTACAACCATGACAATCAGCCGGTCGAGATTGCCAAATACCCAAATACCCAGGCTCATTGGCGCCCTGGCGTCTCATCGATCGGCTCTTGGACCGTACACGACCGCTATGTCGTCTTCATAAAGCTCGTGGACGACACCGCAGCGCCCGATCTACCGGCGCTGGTCGGACATGTCGAGCGCATGCTCGATGTTCAGATCCCACTGCTCGGCAAGTTCCAGCCCACACCGGCTGCCGAGTTGCCCCGCATTCCGCTCGACCCCCAGGGCCTCCTCGGGCGCACGCTCGCGAGCAATCCCGAGTCGCCGGCAAGAGGCGAGCCCGATGGAACTTACACCGGCCGCGGCATCTTGTCGCTGATGGAGCAGCCCGGCCACAGCCTGCTCACCGAGTTGGAACAGAGTGAAGTCGATCTGGTCGCATTCGGAGATGCCGTCGTGTTTCGCAGCCGAACCAGCAAGTCTTCTGAGAAGTTCTGGGCGCATATGAAGTCGTCGGCAGACCTGAAGCCGGACCAGAAGATCGTCGCCAGCCCGTCCGGGTTGGGAGATCGCGTCGAATGCCTTGCGATCGTTCGTAAAACCGATGGCGTGGAAACCGTCCTCATGAATTTCTGCACGTTCCAGGTGGATCGCTACGTGGTGCAGGCATCCGGGAAGCAGCTGCAAGACCTGCACCAGCGGACCTCGGCACAGTACGCCTTGCTTACCAGCAGGTGACCGACGCCGAGCCCCAACCGGCTCGCGCTGTCCCGCACTGCCGATGAGACTGGGCCTCGCGCGGTGAATCGCGGCAAAGACGATCTCCTCGCGGGCGCGACCTGAGCAGATGTTCGCCGCGGACACCCTCGTCCGACGCCTGATCTGAGTCGTGCACCCGACGGCGGCTTGCTAGATTTTTCTTCGGAAGGCTCGGGGCCCGTGCTTTCGATATCGCTAGGAGGACCGAATGGCGTTGCGACCCGGCGCAATCGTGGGTGGATACCGGGTGATCCAAACTCTCGGCAGTGGGGGGATGGGCACGGTCTACCTGGCCCAGAACCCGATCCTGCCGCGACGCGACGCACTGAAAGTCCTGAGCGCCGAACTCTCGACCGACGCCGAGTTCCGCGCCCGCTTCGAGCGGGAGGCGAATCTAGCTGCGGGGCTTGATCATCCGAATATCGTCGCGGTGTACAACCGCGGTGAGGAAAACGGCCAGCTCTGGATCGCGATGCAGTATGTCGATGGCACCGACGCCGCGGAAGAAGCAAAGAAGGGTCCGTCGATCATGACGCCGCAGCGGGCGCTGCGGATCATCTCCGAGGTCGGCAAGGGACTCGACTACGCGCATCGGCGAGGGTTGCTGCACCGTGACATCAAGCCCGCCAACTTCCTGCTCTCCGCCGCTGATGAGGGCGATGAAGAACGCGTGCTGCTGACCGACTTCGGTGTCGCCAAGTCCGCCGAAGACGGCCAGGATCTAACCGCCACAGGCAACTTCATGGCCACGGTGGCGTATGCCTCTCCTGAGCAGCTGCTAGGCAACCGTCTCGATCACCGCGCCGACATCTACAGTCTCGGCTGCTCCCTGTACCGGCTCCTGACGGGGCAAAACCCGTATCCGTCGACCATGCCGGCGGTTGTCATGATGGGGCATCTCCATGAACAGCCGCCCAAGCTGAGCGCGACTCGCCCTGGGCTGCCCCACGGGCTGGACGCGGTCCTGGAAAAGGCACTGGCGAAGAATCCCAACGCCAGATACAGCACCTGCCGCGAGTTCATCCACGATGCGGAGGCTGCGTTGTACGGCGCGCAGCACTTTCGGGCGCCCGGCCCCGCGCACGACACCGATCCTCGCACGTCTTTTACCCACCAGCCGACGGAACCCCACACGCCTAGCGCCGCCTATCCGACCGCTCCGCACATGTCGGTGGCCAGGTACGAACCGCCGCAGGAGAGCACCGATCAGAGTCGCGTAACGACCCTGCGTAACGGGAACCGGCCGTCACGGGCACGCAAGCTGCTTGCGCCCGCGATTGTCGCGTTGGTGGCCGCCATCGCCGTCGCAGCGGGCACGTATTTCTTCACTCGCCCTTCCGATGCCGGACCCGGCGGCGAGACGCTGGCCGAGGTCCGAAAGAACTATCCGCAATTCGACGGCAAGACAGTCACTGCATTGAATTTCGGCAACGCAACGCTCTCGGCGATCTTGAATCCGAGTGATCAGGCGGAGTTCCTGCAGGACATCGGTTTCCGGTACAGCAACAAGTACAAAGCCGTTGGTGAGGAGAAGTCACCGCGTCCATTGTCGGTGAGCGGCACACTGTCCGACCTGGATTCCGAAGTGGTGATCGTTCTGCGCAGTGACAGCGAAGCCGGAAACGGTGGCTTGCGCGGACTTCCGAGCAGTCTGCTCAACAGTGCGGCGAAAATCGTCGTGGTGGACGACCTGTCGACTGTGCAAGCGTTCCAGGTGTGGACCGACCAGTCCCCCGGCCGACTCGCGGAGAAGATGGTGCCCGTCATCGCAAAGGTAGTGAAATAGGCCTACCACCAGGCGTGCAAGCTTCACGGACGCTCCGCAGTGTCGCTAACGCTGTAGCGTTCCAAGGCGCCATTCGGTAGGGTATGCGAAGCCAGCCCACTCGCCAGTTCAAGTGGTCGCGAGCAGGGGGAAGGAGGGGAGCGTAGCGCTGGCAGCGACCGACGTGGAGACACCGCGGTCCGAGATGTCCGGGGGATCTCATCCAGGCCCGCCAGTCCACGGTGTAGCCAGTCGACAACGCGCAAGACGGCAAGACGCGACGGAATCCATCGAATTTTTCGTCATTCGATGGAACCGATCGAGCCGAAGACGCGTCCAACCATATGAACGAGGTCAGCTGACTGTTGCGACGTTGACCGTGAGCAGAAGCAGGAGCGAATCGCAATGTCTGAAGCAGGGAATTCCACGAACTTCAGTGCTGATACCGAGGGCATCAATGCGAAGGCGAAGCAGTTCCAGGAGCAGCATGACCGGCTCATGCAGGCCATCCGGCAGCTGAAGTCGGATGAAGACAATGTCACCAACGGCGCCAACTGGCAGGGAGCGGCCCGCGACGCGTTCAACGCGTTCATGGAGCGGTACTACTTCCAGGCCGACAAGATGAACGACAAGCTGATGGAAACCTCTGAGAAGCTCTTCAAGATGTCCAGTCAGTTCTCGGAACACGACCAGGATCACGCCGCCAAGGTGCAGGCACAGGTCTCGAGCCTCGACCTTCCTGCCGTCTAACCCAGAATCCCGCACAGAAGGAGCTTCAAACATGAGCAAGCCGATTTCCGCCAATTTCGCCGGCGTCGACGAGGGCGCGAAGCAGATCGTCCGTCGCGCCGAGGACATCGGGGATGAGCTGCAGCGGTTCCACTCGGAGATCAAAGCGTTCTTCATGGAGCAGGGCGGTCAGGCCCGCAACGCCGTCCTCGAGTTCCAGGGGGTCTGGAACCAGCATGTCGGCCAGCTGAACGACACGCTTCGCGGCGCGGGCCAGCTCGTCAGTACGGGCAATGCTGAGCTGCAGGGCACCGACGTCGCGCTCGCCAACCTCTTCTGAGTTCGACTGGATCGACTCGAACGATTCGGGCCCCCAGCGTTTCGCTGGGGGCCCGAATCAGTTTGTGCCGAGCAGGTTCCCGCTTATGGAATCACGTGCACCGTCGACGCGAAATTCTCGCACGTGGGCTCGAAACCGCTCCACGTGTTGCCCACGTACTGACAGCCGATGCTGACCTGGATTCCGTGTTCCACCAGCACATGCCATTGGACCGTGGAGCCTTCCGGGCGTTCCACGTAGGAGAGGCCGGAGCGGCCGCCGAAGACGACGTCGCTGCGGAGGTCGCCGATGGACGGCTTCGTTCTCATCTGGGCTTCGAGATTGGCGGCGATCTGTTCGTAGCCTGCGTTGGGGGCGACCGGGGTCTGGACGAGGGTCATGCGCAGGCGCGCGCCGTCTTGTGGAGACAGGTCGACGCGACCGCCACTCTGAGCGGAAGGCGGAGCGAGGCGCCAGCCCTCCGGAACCTGGAAACGGATGCGGCCCAAGGTTTCCTGTGCCCCAGGTGCACCCGTCGGGTGCGGCGGGCGGACAGGGGCAGCAGTGGTCGTCGCTGCGGCCGCTGTGGTGGAGGTCGGGGCTGCGGTCGTGGCCTCGTCGGAACCGCCCGCCACGACGACACCACCGACGACGGCAGCGATCACCGCGACCGCGGCAACGCCCGCGAGGACGTACTTGGCGATAGGGCGGTCCGGGGCCTGGGCGGCGGCGCGTTCGCGCAGCGGCTGGAGCCATTCGTTGGTAGGCAGGGCGGGGGCCGCTTCGGGCCGGTACTCCGGTTCCTGATGTGTCCCGCGGACCAGTTCAGCCCCGGAGATCGGACGCAGCTCGGCGTCTGCACCGCAGGACTGCTGCACCGCGGCGCCGATGAGGTCGAGCTTGGCCGGATCGGAAACACCCACGGCCTGAATCACATCCGCAGGCCTGCCGTCGAGCAGACGGGTGATCAGGGCGGTCAGCAGGTCGAACGCTCGCTGGTCGAGACCGAGGTCGGCCAGGGCGAGATTCGGTTCGTATTCGCAGGCTTCGACGTGGACGCCGAGATGGCTGCGCGTCACCGCGGTGGCGGCGGTGGTGGTGGCGCCGAATTCCAGCACGATGGTGCGGCGGCTGCGCGATGTGCGCTCGTCGGCGGCCACCGCGCGCGCGGCCATGTCCTCGAATGCCACGTCGTGCGCGAACCGGCGGGCGGCGGCGTCCAGCACGGCGCGCCGCGGGCCGCCCCACTGCGTCGGGCAGACGAGGGTGATGCGTTCACACGGCACGGCGACGCCGAGGTTCTGCAACGCCGTGCCGAAGACCGCGGTCAACGCCTCCGACACCGCCGGGACGCGCGGCAGTAGCGCGATCCGGTCCGCGGGTACGAATTGGACGGCGGAGCTGACCTGGGTCGGCGGGTTCAACGACTCCCCGATGACCAGATTTCCGTTGCTGCCCAACACGACCGAGGGCGGCGCGTCCCAGTGCGTGGCTGGGCCGCGCGCCCAGATACGGGTGTCCGTCAGGACAAGGTCGACCGTCGACATCACTCGGCCGCCGGCATCCATGCCAGCTGGATCAGCTCCTGCGCGTTACGGGTGATGTACGTGCCGCGGCCGGTCGGCAGCGGGCTCGGCCGCACCGTGCCCATCAGCACGCCCTCGTCCTTCGGGCAGCTCATGATCAGACCTGCCGAGCCGAGGTCCTTCATTCGCGCCATGGTGGCCTCGTACATGGCCCGGCTGGCGCCACCCGCGCGACGAGCCACGATCAGGTGGAAGCCGAGATCGCGGGCGTGCGGCAGGTGTTCGACGAGGGCCGAGACCGGGTTGCCCATGGAGGTGGCGACCAGGTCGTAGTCGTCGACGATGACAAACAGCTCCGGTCCGCTCCACCAGGACCTCTCGCGCAGCTGCTGCGGCGTGACGTCCGGGCCGGGCGTTCGCTGGGCGACGTATGCGGCTAGGTCGGTCATGTTCTGCGTAAACTGCGGTGCGGTGGAACCATATCCGGCGAGATAGCCGTCGGGCACCAGGCCGAGCATGGTGCGCCGGTAGTCGCCGAGGATGAAGCGGGCCTCGTTCGGCGAGTTGGCGGCGGCGATGCCCTCGATGATCGAGCGCAGCAGCGTCGTCTTGCCCGACTCGGTGTCACCGATGATGACGAAGTGCGGGCTCTCGTTGAAGTCGATGTAGACCGGCGCGAGCTCGGATTCGTTGATGCCAAGCGGGATTCGCATGTTCTTGACACCCACGGTGAGCTGTGAGGGCCAATTCCCGGCCAGGTGCAGCAGCTGTTCGCGGGGCAGCACCTCGGGCAGCATGCGCGCGGCGGGCGCGTGCCTGCCCGGGGTCAGGCGCGCGATGGTCGCGACGGCGTCGGCAACGGCCTGGCCGAGGGTGGTCGGGTCGGCGCTGCCGTCGATGCGCGGCAGACCGGTCAGCATGTGCAGGCAGTCCGGCGTCATACCGCGGCCGGGGCGGCCCATCGGGACCAGCGCCGCGAACTTGCGGCCGAGGTCGGAGTCCATCGGGTCACCGAGCCGCAGCTCGATGCGGGTGCCGATCTGGTCTTTGAGCGCGGGACGGGCCTCGGCCCAGCGGGCCAGCGCGATGACGACGTGCACGCCGTACGAAAGGCCTTGCACCGCAAGGTTCATGATCGGCTGCTCGAGCGGATCGAAATCCTGGCGGATCGAGCCGAAGCCGTCGATCACCAGGAAGACGTCGCCGAACGGGTCCTCGTGCGCGCCCGCAGCGCCCGGGCTGCTGGACGGATCCATCGACCGCAGGCGGCGGAACTCCGCCATCGACTCGATGCCGAGCTGACGGAAGCGGGCCTCGCGCTGGCGGACGATGGTGGTCATCTCGGCGATGGTGCGGCGGACCTTGTCCTCTTCCAGACGGCTGGCCACCGAGCCGACGTGCGGCAGGCCCTCCAGGCTGGCCAAGGTACCGCCACCGAAATCGAGGCAGTAGAACTGCACCTGCTCGGCGGTGTGCGTCATCGACATCGCCATGATCATGGTGCGCAGCGCGGTCGACTTGCCGGACTGCGGACCGCCGACCACCGCGACGTTGCCTCGCGAACCGGAGAGGTCCACGACCAAGGGATCGCGACGCTGGTCGTAGGGGCGGTCGACGATGCCGATCGGCGCGCGCAGCGTCGCGACGGCCGAGTATTCGCCGGTGAGGATCGAGCGCGGGATGAGCTGATCCAGGGTGGACGCCTCGTCCAGCGGCGGCAACCAGATCTCGTGCGCCGGACGGCCGTACCCGCGGATGCGCGAGACGAGCATGTTGACGTTCGAGATCTGCTCGCCCTCTTCGGTGCGATGCTCCTCCGGCTCGTGGCTCGCCTGGGAGGGCAGCGGCACCCGGTCGATGGCACGGAAGTCCACGTGGTGGGCGGTGAAAGGCCTTGCCTTCACGTCGATCTCGCCGCCCGCGACACCGGCCTGGGTGACCTCGCGCTGCGAGCCGCCGCCGACGTACGCGCCGGAGACGTAGGACGCCTGGAACCGCTGGATCTCGCCGGAGTCGGACTTGAGGTAGCCGCCACCGGGGCTGTTGGGCAGGTTGTAGGCGTCGGGTACGCCGAGCACCTGGCGGGATTCGTTGGCGGAGAACGTCTTCAGACCGATCCGATAGGACAGGTGGCTCTCCAGGCCCTTCAGCTTGCCCTCTTCCAGCCGCTGCGAGGCGAGCAGCAGGTGCACATGCAGCGAGCGGCCGAGGCGGCCGATCATCACGAACAGCTCGGCGAAATCCGGGTGCTGGGTGAGCAGTTCGGAGAACTCGTCGAGCACCACGAACAGCGCGGGCAGCGGGTCGAGATCGGCGCCCGCCGCGCGGGCCTTCTCGTACTCGGAAACGTTGGCGAAGTTGCCCGCCTGGCGTAGCACTTCCTGGCGGCGGTTCATCTCACCGGCCAGCGCGTCCTTCATACGGTCGACGAGGTCGGCCTCTTCCTCGAGGTTGGTGATGACGGCCGCGACGTGCGGCACGCCGTCCAGACCGAGGAACGTCGCACCACCCTTGAAGTCGACCAGGACCAGGTTGAGCTGGTCGGGCGAGTGGGTCGCGAGCAGGCTCAGCACCAGGGTGCGCAGGAACTCGGACTTACCGGAACCGGTGGCGCCGATGCACAGACCGTGCGGGCCCATGCCGTTCTCGGCGGCTTCCTTGATGTCGAGCTCGATGGGCAGACCCGCGGCGTCGACACCGAACGCGACGCGCAGCCGCTCCCGGCCGTAGCGCGGGCGCCACGCGCTCTCGGGGTTGAACGAGCCGATGTCACCGAGGTTCATCAGCTGCGCCCACGTCGAGATGACCTCGGCGTCCTCGGTTTCCACGTCGCTGCTGCGCTGGGTGGCGGCGCGGTACGGCGCGAGCCTGCGCGCGGCCTGCTGCGCTTGGTGCGCGCTGACCCGGTCGATGAGCGCAAACCGCTCCTGGTTGCCGGTGGCGCCACGACCGACGCACTCGCCGTTCTCGACGATCATCTTGATGCCGCGCGAAACCGCCAGCCGCGGTGCGTATCCGCACAGGTCGATAATGGTGACGCCCTCGTAGCCGGATTCGCGCAGGTGGTCGTCCTCGGCCTCGAGCAGACCGCCGTCGACCACGAGAATGACTTGCACGAGACCGGCATTCGCCGGCTGGTTACGCGAGTAGCGGACGCGGTTGGCCAGCAGCGGATGCAGGCCGGCGGTGGCCTCCCGGATCGATCCGAAGAACATGCGCTGGGTGCCGATGCCGTCCTGGGCGTCGGGGTGCTGGGTGTGCGGCAGCCACTTGGTCCACTCCCACTCGGGTGCGGTGTCCGGACCGCAGACGACCGCGACGAGTACCTGGTCCGGGCCCTGGAACATGCACAGCTGCAACAACATCGCGCGCACCATGTCGCGCGCCTCGGCCCGATCGCCGTCCAGCGCGATCGTCGCGAAGCCCTTCACCGCGATCGCGGTCGGCAGGTCGGGCACCGTCGAGTGGGCGCGCACGAAACGGCGCAGCGACACCGCCGCGATCGGTTCCAGTTCCTCGACCGGGCCGGTCTCCGGCGCGACGAGCCGTGTGGCGAGGCGCTGCCCGCCGATGCCGATGCGGGCGTGGCAGAAGTCCTTGTCCCCCGCGCGGCGCTCCCACATGCGGCTGGTACCCGCGAGCATCCAGATCAGCCCGGGCTCAGGGTGGCTCCATTCCACCGAGGCGCGTTGCTGTTTGGCGGTGTCGTCGACGTCCTTGCGCACCTGGTCCAGGTATCGCAGGTAGTCCTTGCGGTCCTCGTTGGCCTCGGCGGCCTTCTGGCCCTTGCCGCCGCCCTGGCCCGCGAACATGCCGACCATGGAGAACAGCATCATGACCGGGAACATCATGCTCATCGGGTTCGACGCGATGCCGCCGCCCTGCGTGAACATCAGCGCCATCATGCCGACCATGCCGATGACCATGACGACGGGCATCAGCTTCATCAGCAGATTTCCCGGTGTCACCCTTGGGATCTCGGGCGGCGGCTGCAGGGTGACCTCGCCACCCGGCGTACGCGGCATCTCCCGACGAGCACGGCGCTGGAACCGGACGGTGCTCATGCGCGCGCCTCGCTCGGCTCCGCCATACGCGATGCGCACAGGCACATGACTAGCTCACTGCGTTCGCTCATGGCTGCGCCTCGCTAACGCTCGGCTCCGGCATGCGCGATGCGCGCTGGCACATGAATCGCTCACTGCGTTCGCTCATCGTACGAGAATTCCCCCTCTTCACATGCTGCGACTTCGGGCTCAGTGTAGAGGCCACCGCCGACATGTCGTACAGTTCGACCTGCATTCTGCTGCCCCGACGCCAGGGTCGCAAGCTCGCCCCCCAGCGCGACGGGTCAGCGGAAAATCGAGGTAGAACACCAGGTTGGGGGAAGTTTGACGCACGCGCGACTTGACCATATCGACGAAGACTCCTCGCGCGGTATCGTCCGTGCGCCGGACCTGGCTCGGGTGACGATCCTGGCCAAGCACACCCAGGTGGACATGGCGATTCCGGTCGACGTGCCGGTCGCGCTGGTCATCCCGAGCGTCGTCGACATGGTCGCCCAGCACAGCCGTACCAACGACTTCGACAACGACGGCGAGCGCTTCGAGCCCGCCGAGTGGGTGCTGGCCAGAATCGGCCACCCGCCGTTCTCCAACTCGCTCAGCCTCGGCGAGCACGGCGTGCGCGACGGCGAACTCCTGATGCTGGAAAGCGCTTCGCACACCGCGCCGACGCCGCTGTTCGACGACATCATGTACAACGTCGCGATCGCGGACACCGACCACTACCGCAGCTGGACCCCAAAGGTCGCGCGGATCACCGGCTCCATCCTGGCCGCGCTGACGATGATCGTCGGCTGCCTCGGACTGTTGCTCGCGCCGGACGAGCTACCGGAGTGGGTGAGCGGTTCGATCGCGCTGGCGGTGGCGATCCTGCTCGTCGTCGCGGGCATGGTGCTGAGCCGGATGTACGGCGACACCGCGACCGCGCTCGTCCTCGGCGGCTGCGCGCTTCCCGCCGCGTTGACGGCCGGAATGCTCTATGTGCCCGATCATTACGGCTGGGCGCACATCCTTCTCGGATCGGTTCTGGTGGGGGCCACCGCGATCCTGGCGTGGCGCGTCACCGGCGTCGGTCTCGCGCTGTTCATCGGCGCGGCCACGCTCGCGGTGTACGCGGTGCCCGCCGCCCTGGTCGGGCTGCTCACCGATCAGCCGCTGAAGGCCATCGGCGCGGTGGCCGCGGCGCTCGGCCTCGCGGGTCTTTCGCTGTCGCCGCGGGTTTCGATGCTGCTGGCCAAGCTGCCGCTGCCGCCGGTGCCTTCGCCGGGCACCCCGATCGACCCCACCGAAGACGACCCTGACGACCACCGCGCGCTGCCCACCATGGAGGCGCTGCGGGTGAAGTCGGAACGGGCCCGGATGTACCTTGCGGGTCTGGTCTCCGCCACCACGCTGGTCACCGTCGCGGGCGCGCTCGCCGCCACCGATCCCGAGTCAGGCGACCCGTACTGGCAGGGCATCGCGCTGGCGCTGGTCTGCGCGGCGGTGCTGATGTTCCGCAGCCGCACCTACGCGGGCGCCGAACAGGCCGTCGTGCTGATCGCCGGTGGCGCATCGATCGTGCTGATCATGTTGGTCGGCGCCGGTTTCGCGATGGACATGCCGCTGGCCGTCTTCGGTGCCGCAATGCTGATTCTGGTGGCGGCGCTGATTCTCGGCATCATCATCCCGAACCAGACGGCGACGCCGCCGATGCGGCGCGGCGTCGAGCTGCTCGAGTACGCGTTCGTCGCGGCGGTGCTGCCGCTGGTGTTCTGGGTGGCCTCGCTCTACTCGCTCGTCCGCGGGCTGTGAACGCGAGTCCCCGAGTGCTCATCGTCGCGGTGGCACTCGGCTTGAGCGCATCGATCGGTCTCGGACAAGGCACCGCTTACGCCGATCGACCGCCTCCGATCAATCCTGCTCTGCTCCCACCTGGCGACCCCGCCGTCCCGCCGGAGAAGACCGAGCAGAAGGCGAACAACCCGTGCGTCAGTACGCAATCGGGTGGGGACGGTCCTCTCATCCCGCTGCCGCAGCGTTCGCTCGACTTGCCCCGCGCCTGGGAATTCTCCCGCGGCTCAGGTCAAGTCGTCGCCGTCATCGACACCGGTGTCGCGCGACACCCCCGCCTTCCTGGCCTCGAACCGGGTGGTGACTACGTCGCCGAAGGCGGCGACGGCACCAGCGATTGCGATGCCCACGGCACTGCGGTGGCCGGCATCATCGCGGCCGAACAGATCGACGGTCAAGGATTCTCCGGCGTAGCCCCCGACGCGCGAATCCTGTCGATCAGGCAAACCAGCAAACTGTTCCAGGTCGCTGGTCGATCGCAAGAGCAGCGTCCGGAGGATCCGCCGGAGGGGTACGGCCGCATCGAAGCGCTGGCCTCGGCTGTGCGGCGCGCGGCGGATATGGGGGCAACGGTCATCAATATCTCGCTTGTCGCTTGCGTGGCAGGCTCGACGAGTCCGAACGACGGCCCCCTCGGCGCGGCGCTTCAGTACGCCGCGATCGAGCGAGATGTCGTGGTAGTAGTTGCCGCCGGGAACAAAGAAGACAAATGTCAAGCAGGGAACCCTGACGTGAACCCGCTCGACCCGGGGGGTGATCTCTGGCAAAAGCTGTCCACCAATGTGACACCCGCGCGGTTCGACGATTATGTGCTCGCGGTGGGTTCCATCGACCAGAATGGTCAGCCTTCACAGTTCACGGTGCCGGGCCCGTGGGTCGACATCGCCGCGCCGGGCGAGAACATCGTCTCACTGGACACGAACAGCAATGGCACCGCCAATGGGACGATCGGAAAGCAGAATCAGCCGAGCCCCATGCAAGGTACGAGCTTCGCGGCGCCGTACGTCTCGGGGGTTGCCGCACTCGTGCGCGCTCGCTTTCCCGAGTTGTCGGCCCTCGAGGTGATCAAACGTCTGCAGGCGACGGCCCACGCGCCCGCCGAGGGTTGGAACCCTTTCCTCGGGTACGGCGCGGTCGACCCGATCGCGGCATTGACGAATGCGGTGCCGAACCAGCTCCCTCCCAAGCGGCCGAGTCCCGCTCAGAACCAGCAGCTGGCGGTGCCCGCGCCGCCACCGCCGCCGGATAATCGAGCACGCGATGTCGCGCTGATCGGCTCCGGCACGATCGCCGGCCTACTACTCCTCGGCTATCTCGCGTCATTTCCGATAAGGCGACGGTTCGGTGTTGCCTCCGACGATCTATGAGGTCGCGGTGAAGATCGACTTTCCGCAGCGAAAGTCGACCGGCATCGAGTGACAACGCAGGTGGGGCTCGAACATCCCGCGGATGCTCGAGCCCCACCTGTCAGTCGATCCGGTACCGCTTCAGATGTTCCCGGACTTGATCACCGCCCGCCGCGCCCCACGCGTCGCGTAGTGTCTGCGAAAGTTCGCGCCCGAAGGCGCGGCGGACCTTTCCACCAGGCACGTAGGCAGTTTCCATGATCGACTCGCAACAACCGACCCGCAGGCAGGCGTGGGAGCGCGCTACCAACGTTCCGATGATGGCGTTGGCGGTGACGTTTCTCGGGGTGTACGCGTGGCACGTGCTCGACACCGGGGCCTCGCCCAGGCTGGACTCCTGGCTGACCGGCGTGGACATCCTGATCTGGGCGCTGTTCGCGGGCGACTTCGCGGTGCGGCTGTGGCTGTCGACGGACCGGCTTCGGTTCGTGCGGCGTCATCCGCTGGAGTTGCTGATCGTGGTGCTGCCGCCGTTCCGCCCGCTGCGGCTGTTGCGGGCGGCACTGCTGTTGTTGGACACGCTGAATCGCAACACCGTCACGCGCGCCCGGCTCGCGGTGTTCGTCGGCGCCAGTTCGGTACTGATCCTGCTGCTGTGCAGCCTGGCGTTCTTCGATGCCGAGTACGGCGTGGCCGACAGCAAGGTCACCGATTTCGGTGACGCGCTGTGGTGGTCGGCGGTCTCGGTGACCACCGTCGGCTACGGCGACATCTATCCGGTGACCACCGAGGGCCGCTTGATCTCCTTGATCCTGATGACCTTCGGCATCGGCCTGATCAGCTTCGCGATCGGCACCACGACGAGCTGGGTGATCGACCAGCTGAAGTCCGTCGAGGCCAGCGCCGAGCGCACCGATCGCGAGATCTCCGTGCTGCTCGACGAAGTCCGCGCGCTCCGCAGCGAAGTCGCCTCGCTGCGCGAAGCCGACGCCGACCGCCGCTGACTCGGCGAACGGCTACTTCTGCTGATTGCCCACGGGCTTCGCGGCCGGTGACGGGTCGGGCGCGACACCGTCGTGGGCCACCATCGCTTCCTCGCGACCCAGGGTGGGACCGTTGGCGAGGAGACCGATGATCGGCCACGGCGCCGGCTCTGGCTTCACTCCGGCTTGGGCGTCCATGCCGAGGGCCTTCTGCGCGTCGGGGTTCTTGATGCCGTAGCGCACGCCGGTGTCGGCGACGTAGAAGAGGGAGTCCTTGCGCCTGCTGTCGGGTTCGATGCCGGTGGTCTGGACGAACGCGCCGGTGCCCGGGGGCACGTACACCGAGTCCGCGTTCGGACCCGAGCCGTCGGCCTGGGCCAGCGGCACCGCCTTCGCCTTGTCCGGCATCGGCAGTGCGACGCCCGCGATCACCGAGAGGTCGGCGCGCTTACCGCCGTCCTTGTTGTCGGCGGCAGCCGGGTTCGGCTTCCAGGAAAGGCAGCTGATCGGACGGTCCTTGACCTCGACGATGCTCGGCCGTGCCCGCGGATAGGTATCCACCGCAAGCGACCTGGCGGGCGGCGCGCTCACCTTGTCGGTCTGGGCGATGACGGTGTTGCTGGACGACGGGCGGTGGGTGTTGCCGATGATATCGGCGGTCAGCTCGGACACCTGCTGCAGACCGTCCTGGAGCACCACGTAATCCACGTCCGGCTCGCTGGACACCTGCACCACGTCGCCGACGCGGTGCCCGCCGATCTGATAGCTCACGGCCGCGCCCGGGTCGTTGATCTTCGGCGGAATGATCTGTGGCACTTCGGGAATCGCGTTGATCAGACCCTCGCTGACGGGACGCGGGATGGCGCCGGTGATGCCGAGCGCGTCCGTCACCCTGCGGTCGGTCATGTCGACGCGGGCGCGGGTCTCGTTGTAGACCAGGTACGCCTGCTCTTTGACCTTCACCAGCAGCGCCTGGTCCGCGGGCACCTCCGAGGCCTTCTCACCCAGCTCCAGATCACCTGCCAGCACGGTGGTGGTGAGGTCCTTGGAACCGTCGACCTTCATCACGTCGCAGACGGTCCACGCCCGGCCCTTGCCGTCCTTGTCGAAGCGCAAAGCCGCGGGCGCGCCGGGGATTCCGATCAGCTGGCCGCGCGGCTTCTTGCCGAGCTCGGACTCCTTGACGATCACCGCCTTGCCCGATTCACCGGAGGCGAGCCGGGCCGAGGCCAGGTTCAGCGCCGGGTGCACCACGCCGTCGATCATCACGTAGACGCCGCCGGACTCCTTGCCGATCAGCAGCGTGTTGGTGCCGATCTTGTCCTGCGGGCGGAGCAACGCGAGAATGCCGCAGCCGGCGAGCACGACGCAGGCCAGCACCAGTCCCGCCGCATAGGCGCGGGACTGCGAGCGCATCGGATCGTGCAACATGCGGACATCCCGGCGCACCAGTGCGTGCTCCATCCGCCGAACCAGAAAGCGGTAACCGCTCACCTGCCAGCGAGTGGTGGGTTTTGAAGGCATGGTTCCTCCCCCGAACAGTGCTCACGTTCGCGGAACACAGTACAGTTCGCTGGGACTCTTGTTCAGCTCGGCCGGTGGAAAACGGTCGATACCGGGTACTTTGGGGGACGCTGATGGCCGAAGCCACAGGGGTGGGACCGCGCCCGCTGCTTGGTCGCATCTCGCTGCCGAATCTGTTGATCGCACAGGTGATCGGCTTGATCGTGGCGGTGATCGCGCTGGTGGCAGGCCTCGGCGGGTGGATCGCGCTCGGCGTCGCCGTTGTCGTCGGCCTGCTGCCGCTGATCCCGATCGCCAAACGCACCGTGCTGGACTGGATCGCGACCTGGTGGCGCTATGTCACCCACCGCGAGTACGAGATCGGCGACACCGTCGACTTCCGCGGCCCCGACGACCGCTCGCTCGGCCTGTACTGGGACGGTACCCGCGTGGTGACGGTGGTCGAGGTGCTGCCGCCCAAGGGTGGGCTGACCCGCATCTCCAGCAGCACCGTGCACGCCTCGCACCTGCTCCCGCTGCCGGAACTCGCCGCCTGCCTCAACCAGCACGACATCCTGCTCAGCGGCATCGACATCATCAGCCACGGACACCGCAGCCGCGCTGGCACCCCGGCGGGCAAGATCTATGAAACGCTGCTCGGCCCGCTGCCCGCCACCGCGCACCGCGCCGTCTGGCTGGCGATCGGCTTCGACGCGATCGCCTGCCCGGAGGCCGCGGCGCGCCGCGGCGGCGGCAGCGAAGGCGCGTCACGCGCGGTAACCATTGCGACGCAACGCATCATGCGCGCGCTGGAGGACGCCGACTGCAGCGCGCGCATCCTGACCGCCCCCGAGATCCGCAAGGCGGTCCTGCAGATCACCTCGGGCTTCGACCCGCGCACCCTGACTCATCGCTGGCGCTACGCCGAGATCGGCAACGCCGTCAACGTCGGCAGCGCGGTCGATCCGAAGCAGCTCGGCTCGGATCTGCTCGCGCAGCTGTGGGTCGCGCCCTCGCGCGGCACCACCGTCACCGTGCGGCTGCGCCCAGGCAGTTCCGCCGAATCGGTGAGCATCGGCGCGGCCTGGCGACTGACCGCCCGCGAACTGCCCGAGAACGGCAAGCTCAAGGGCATGGTGTCGATGAACGGACGCCACCGCGACAGCCTGCTCGCGCACTTGCCTTTGGCCGTACCGGGACTCGACGACACCGTGCCGATGACCGAGTACCCGATCGACGTCATCGGCGCACTGCACCTGCCCTCCTCCGGGTGCGGTCAGCTCATCGGCTCCGACGAGAACAACCAAGGTGTGGCCGTCCGCATCATCGGCACCGGCATCTCGACGGTGTACGTGGCGGGCGAGCTCTACCTGGCGCAGCAGTTGGTGTTCCGCGCGCTGGCCGTCGGGGAGCGCATCCTGATCCGCACCGACCGGGCGCACGCGTGGGAGAACCTGGTGCAGACCATCGGCAACCCGGAACGACTCGCCATCGCCGTCGAAACCCACCAGTCCGACGCGGGTTTCACCGCGACGGTGGTGGACGGTGTGCTCGCGCCCGCACCGCACGCCGGTGTCACGACGATCTATGTGACCGGTGACCCGATGGGCTGGCCCGCGACGAGGCCGGACCTGTCCATCCACCAGCCGGGCGCGATCGGCAACCGCGTGGTGCTGCGCACCGGAACCGCGCAGGTGGATCTCACCCTCGTCTCGATTCCGCGCGAGGCCACCTACATCGGGCATCCGCGCGGGCGCAGGCCCGTCGCGAACGCCGCGCACTGACGGTCCGGCGTCAGCCGGGATAGGGATCGGCCGTCCGCGCGGTCCGCAAATGCCGTCCCCACCAGTCCAATTGGCGAAGCAGCCGCTCGCTCGCATCGATCGCCGCGCCGTCGGTCGGCGTGCCGGTGGCATCGAACTGCCGCTTGGCCTGGTGGATGCTGACGGTCTCCCGTATCGAGACCATGTGGATCTCGGCGACCACCTGGCGAAGCTGTTCCACCGCGCGCAGGCCGCCGGAGAGTCCGCCGTACGAGACGAAGCCGATGGGCTTGGCGCGCCACTCCCGCTTCGCGGTGTCGAACGCGGTTTTGAGGGAGGCCGGGTAGCCGTGGTTGTACTCGGAGGTGATCGCGACGAACGCGTCCGCGGCCGCCAGCCTGGCCCGATAAGCCTGAGCCTCCGGCGTGTCGGTGAGGTCCGTCGGCAGCGGCGTCCCGATGAGATCGATGACGCCGGTGTCGAATTCGGGCCGCGTCCGGACCACGCGCAGGAACCAATCGGCGACCACCGGAGCGAACCGCTCCGGGCGCACGCTTGCCACGATGACCTCGAGCCGTAGCGGGGTGTCCATCCGGCGAGCATAGAAGACGCTGCCGGAAGCAGTCCGCGAACGTCCACGTGACAAGCGGAGTTACGCCGAGCGCGAGATTCCGGCACTCCGCGCGGACGGCACGTACATTGGACGGGCGACACCGAAAGACGTTGCGGGGGCGATGTTTTGCAACGAAGCCGAAGGAGACGCCATGTACGTGGTGACCGGGGCGACCGGCAACATCGGCGCCGAACTCGTGCGCGCGCTCGCCGAGGGCGGGCAGCCGGTCCGGGCGGTGGTGCGTGATCCGGCGCGCGCGTCGCTACCGGCGGGCGTCGAGGCCGTCACCGGCGACCTGAACCGACCCGAGACCCTGGCCGACGCGCTCGACGGCGCGCACGGGATGTATCTGATGCCGGGCTACGAGAACCTCGAGGAGTTGCTCGCGCTGGCGGGCAAGGCCGGGCTGGCGCGGGTGGTGCTGCTCTCGGGCGGCTCCGCGGCGCTGGCGGATCTCGGCAACGCGGTCTCCCGGTACATGACCCTGTCCGAACAAACCGTGCGCGAATCCGGTCTGCCGTGGACCTTTCTGCGGCCGCGCTCGTTCATGTCCAACGCGCTGCGCTGGCTTCCCCAACTGACTACGGGCGACGTGGTGCGAGCCCAGTTCTCGTGGGTGCGGGTCGCGGCCGTCGACCCCGCCGATATCGCCGCGGTGGCGGCGCGGGCACTGACCGGCGGCGATCTCGACGGCCGGATCCTCGATCTCACCGGCCCGGAGGCGCTGCTGCCCGCCGAGCAGGTCGCGGTGCTGGCCGAGGTTCTCGACCGACCGCTCGTGTGCCGCGAGCTCGACGAGGAGGAGACCCGCGCCGAACTGGCGGCGACCATGCCCCGCGCCTACGCCGAGGCGTTCACGAGCTTCTTCATCGACGGCACACTGGACGAATCCGAGGTCCACCCGACCGTGCGCGAGGTGACCGGCCGACCGCCGCGTACCTTCCGGCAGTGGGCCGAAGCGCATGCCGACGCCTTCCGGACCGCGGCCTCCTGACAATCCGCGATCGCGAACCGATTCGGCGAGCGCAGTCGCGCACGTCAGCCCGCTGCGGCGACTTCCGCGGCGCTCCTCGCGAATTCGGCGAGCCCGTCGACCGGAACCACGGATGCGCTGAAATCCAGTGCACGCCTGGCCCGTTCGGGATCGGCGACGAAATGCCGCACGTCGCCGATCCGGTATTGACCGGTCACGATCGGCGACGTCCCGCCGCGGGCCTTGGCCATGATCGACGCCACCTCCCACAGCGTGATCGGGTGGCCGGAGGCGATGTTGAGCGGCACGAAACCGGACAGCTGTCGTTCGATCGCGGCACGGGTCGCGGCGGCGGCATCGCGGACGTGCAGGAAATCCCGCACCTGCCCGCCGTCCTCGAACACCCGCGGCGCCTGACCCGCGAGCAGCTCCTCGCGAAACCGGGTGGCCAGACCCGAGCGCGCGCCCTCGCCGTACACGTTGTGGTAGCGCAACACGGTCACCGCCGCCCCGGTGCTCAGACCCCAGGCCAGCGCGTACTGCTCTTGCGCCGCCTTGCTCGCGGCATAGAAGCCGCGCGGGCGCAGTGGCGCATCCTCGCCGACGGCCTCCCAGGTGAGCACCTCGCCGGTGCGCGGCGCGCGGTGGTCGAACATGCCGCGATCCAAATCGGCGCGCGAGCGCAGGCCGGGGAAGAACGGCCCGCCGCGCACGCTGCGATAGCGGCCTTCGCCGTACACGGAGATGGAGGACGCCAGCACCAGTCGCCGGACGCCCGCCTGGCTCATGGCGGCGAGCAGGACCGCCGTGCCGTGGTCGTTGTGCGCGGCGAACGCGGCGATGCCGGAATCCGATTCCCCGTTCGGCGCGGTGACGGCCGCCAGGTGACAGACCACCTCCGCGCCGCGCAGCAGCGGCGCGAGCCCGTCGGCGTCTCTGACGTCCACCCTGGCGACGCCCTCGGGTGGCTCGGCGTCGGGCCCGTGCACGTCGCCGTGCATCAGATCGAGTGCGATCACCTCGTGCCCGGCGGCCGTCAGCGCGCCGCGCACATGTGATCCGAGGAATCCGGCAGCTCCGGTGAGCAGTACTTTCATCGCAACCACACCCCGCCGCCCCCGGCCGACTCCGAGCCGATGGCGGCACGAACGTCGCACCGTCCCATACGGTTACGGTAGTGCGAAAGGCAGCGACACGCCGGTATGGACACGGCACCGATCGCACGTGTCGGTTTCGCCGATCGCCGCCACCGAGGCCCGGATGAGCTCCTTGAACGGGGCCAGGTTGCGCTTGAACTCGGCGAAGACGTCGATGGCGTGCACACCGTCGCCCTCTTCCAGACCCGCGTCCAGGTCGGTCACCAGAGCGACCGCGGCGTAGCACATCTCCAGCTCACGGGCGAGCACGGCCTCCGGGTGACCGGTCATGTTCACCAGGTCCCAGCCCTGACCGGCGAACCAGCGGCTCTCGGCGCGGGTGGAGAAGCGCGGGCCCTGCACCACGACCATGGTGCCGCCTGCTTTCAGCGGCAGGGCTTCCACCTCGGACTTCGTCACCGCGACGCGCAGTTCCTCGCAGTACGGGTCGGCGAAGGAGACGTGCACGCCGCCGCCGTCGAAGTAGGTCTGCGGACGACCCGAGGTGCGATCGACCAGCTGGTCCGGCACTGCGACGGTGCCCGGTCCCCAGTCGGCGCGCAGGCTGCCCACCGCGCACGGCGCCAGGATCCGGCGCACGCCGAGCGCGCGCAGCGCCCACATGTTGGCCTGGTACGGCAGCGTGTGCGGGGCGTATTCGTGCCGCTTGCCGTGCCGGGGCACGAAGGCCACCGGCCGTCCCTCGACCTCGCCCACCGCGATCGGGGCACTGGGCTTGCCGTACGGGGTGTCGACTTCGACCTGGGTGGCGTCGTTGTCGAAGAAGTCGTAGAAACCACTGCCGCCGATGACGGCGAGGGCGGGCCGGGGAAGCGAACTCATGGGCTCGATTCTTCCGCCCACCCGCTGCTCCCGCGCAACCGGTACCGGTCCGGCGAACCGATGCGTGAGCGACACCACTCGGGTGCGTGGGCAATGATGGGACGATTCATCGTTTCTAGCTGGAGGTGGCTGTGTCGAGCGCGGGCGTTTGGCTGACCGTGGCAAGCGGTTTGGCGTTCGCCAGTTCCGGACCGCTCGCGAAATCCGTGCTCGCCGCGGAGTGGTCGCCCGGGGCGGTGCTGGCCGTGCGGCTGACCGGGGCGGCGGCGGTCATGCTGGCGCTTGCCGCGCTCGCCGAACCCGATGGCCTGCGTGGCAGCGTGCGTCATCTGCGCACCATCGGCGCGTTCGGCGTGATCGCGCTGGCGGGTGTGCAGGCGACGTTCTTCCTGTCGCTGGAATACCTCCAGGTGGGGGTATCGCTGATGATCCAGTTCCTCGCGCCGATCGCGGTGATCGGCTGGGATTGGGCAGTGCGCGGACGCAGGCCGTCCGACGCCACCCTGCTCGGCGCGATCGTGGCGCTCGCCGGCGCCGCGCTGGTGATCGATGTCTTCGACGCGGGCGGGCTGAGCCCGGCCGGCTTGGGCTGGGCCGCGCTGTCCATGCTGTGCAACGCCGCGTTCTTCCTGCTCTCCGCGCGCACCTCGGACAGCCTGCGCCCGGTGGTGCTGCTCGGCACCGGCCTGACCGTGGCCGCGGCGACCAGCTGGGCGCTCGGCGCGCTCACCGTGCTGCCGATCCACATCGGCAGCGCCACCGCCGTCATGGCCGAGCGCCGCCTCCCGGCCTGGGTGGCCCTGGCATTGCTGATCCTGCTCAGTACCGTGGTGGCCTACCTCTGCGGCGTGGCGGGCGCGGCGCGCATCGGGGCGACGCTCATGTCGCTGATCCTGTTGAGCGAGGTGCTGTTCGCGGTCGCGCTCTCCTGGCTGCTGCTCGGCGAGGCGGTGGCGCCGGTCCAGTTGTTCGGCGCGATGCTCGTAATAGGCGGAATCGCGCTGGCCAGGTACGGTGCCGATCAGCGCGCGACACGGCGGACGCAGCCCGCGCCGGGCCGCGCGCGGACCTGACAACACGCCGGAACAAATGTACCCTAGGGGGGTATTAATCGATGATCGATTCTTCCGGCAGGCAGCAAGGAGACAGTCGGTGACCACCCCGGACACGAAGACCACCCAGGACCAGCCGGGCCACGACCACTCGGCACACGGCTACATCACCGCCAAGGACGACTACCTCAAGCGCCTGCGCCGCATCGAGGGGCAGGCCCGCGGGTTGCAGCGGATGGTCGAAGAAGAGAAGTACTGCATCGATATCCTCACCCAGGTCTCCGCGATGACGAAAGCGCTACAGGCCGTGGCGATGGGCCTGCTGGAGGACCACATCAGTCACTGCGTGGTGGACGCGGCCGTCGCGGGCGGCCCCGAGGCCGAGGCCAAGATCAAGGAAGCGACCGACGCGATCGCCCGCTTGGTGCGTTCCTGATCGACGTTCACCCGTGGCGCAGCCGATAGGCCGCGGCCGCGCCGGGATGAAGCGGGATCGGGCCCGTGCCGATCAACGAACGCGCGTCCAGGAATTGGGTGCCCGCGGCCTCCGCCGGGACCAGCAGGTTCGGGCGCCCGACCAGTAGATCGACGATCGCGGCGGCGGCCTCGTCCGCCAGGGCGGGCGCCGCGAGCAGCAGGTTCGCCACGCCCACGGTCTGGATCGCGGAGGCTCCCGGATAGGCATCGCCCGGGATCTCGACGCGGTCGTAGATGTGCCCGTAGCGCTGGCGCAGCGGGGCGGCCAGCTCATCGAGATCCACCAGGCGCATCCGCAGCGGCACCTCCAGCGCCGCGGTCGGCACGCCGCCCGCCCACAGCAGCGCGTCGACCGCACCGGAGCGAAGGGCCGCCGCGGCGTCGCGCAGCGGGCGATGCTCCACGATGACATCGGTCGCCGGATCCAGCCCCGCGGCGAGCAGGATCCGCTCCCCCGTCAGCGCCGCGCCGGAACCCTGGGCGCCCAGATTCACTCGCTTGCCGCGCAATTCGACCACCCGGCGGACATCGCTGTCCGCCCGCACGGCGAGCTGGAGATAGTTCTCGTAGACCCGCCCGAGCGCGAGCACGCCGCCCGGCGCGCCCCTGCTCGAATCCGCCAGCGCCAGACCGGCTTCCGCCTCACCCCTGGCCAGCATGGCGAGATTGTCCTGTGATCCGGAGGTGGTGATCGGCTCGATCCGCACCGTCCCCGCGTCGGCGGCCGCCGACGCGAGCAGGCGCGCGAACGCGTGATAGAAACCGCCCACCTCACCCGAAGCCAACCGGACCACCGGATCGTTCCCGCTCCCGCACCCCATGACGCCGGAAGCGCCGACGCCCGCGGCGCCGATGGCCGCGAGCGCCAGGAACTTTCGCCGGTTCAGCCGACCCGTCACGACACCACCGCCACGGGAAGACGGACGGAGATCGCGAGTCCGTGCGGTGCCACCGCGGAGACCGAGAGCGTACCGCCGCGCGCCTGGGCGAGAGCCGCGGCGATCGGCAGGCCGAGGCCGGAACCGCCTGCCTGCGCGGAGGAACCGCGGAAGAACCGGGTGGTGAGCTTGCGGATCTCGTCGGAGGGGACGCCGCGGCCGTCGTCGCGCACCGTCACCGTGACCCATTCCGGCTCGATCCCGACGGACACCACGGTGTCCGCGCCGGATCCGGCGTAACGGTTCGAATTGCTCAGCGGCACATCGAGAATCTGCGCGAGCACATCCGCGGTCACGGCGACCTCGGCAGGCCGCCCCGGTTGCTCGGCGCGCAGCGACTGCCCGGAGGCGGCGAACGCGGAATGCCAGGCGTCGATGCGGTCGGCGACGACTTGGCCCGCGTCGCAACGCTGTTCGGCCGTAACCGCCGCGGGCGCGAACGCGTCCGGCGTCTCCGCGACCGCGAGGGTGAGCAGACCGTCGAGCAATGTGGTGAGCCGCTCCACCTCCGCGCTCGCCCCGCGGAAGGTGTCCGCGGCGTTCTGCGGAATCGCGTACTCCAGCGAATCCAGCCGGATGGTCAGGGCGGCCAACGGATTGCGCATCGCGTGCGCGGTGTCGGCGACCAACTGGCGCTGCGCCTCCGTCGAGTCCGCCACCGCCAGCGCCATGGTATCGAAAGATTCCGCGACAGCGCGCATTTCGGGCGGACCGCCGTAGTGGCGGGCGATCGACGCAGGCGGTGCGTCGTCGGCGGCCTGCGGCGCGGACCGCGCCTTCGGCAGCGTCGCGGTCAACTCGGCGACGGCCCGGGAGAGGGCCGCGAGCGGACGCAGCACCCAGCGGCTCAGCGTCAACGCGAGCATCGTGAAGAGCACCATGGCCCCCACCCCGCCGACGCCGATGATCAGCCACGCGCGGGTGATGTCGCGGCGCGCCTGCGCGGTGGACGCCTCGATGACGACGGCCCCGTTGACCTGCACCCCGGTCCCGACCGGTCGCGCGACGAGCATCATCGGATCGCTCCACGGCATGAGCCGGTCGATCGGATGCGGTCGCTGATTGCGCCGCGCGTCGGCAACCGCGGCGACAACGGCCGGATCGATGATGGTGACGCCCGCGTTGACCGCGGTCGCCCCGCGCGCGTCGACCACAAGCACGTTCTCGCCGTACAACTCGTGGTAGCGCGCGACCTCCTCGGCCAGCGCGGCGTAGTTGCCCTCCACCGCCAAAGCGTCGGCGAGAGTGGCGAACCGATCCGCGTCGCCGGAGCGGCCGAGCACCAACTCCTGGGTCCTGCTGGTGGCATAGGTCAGCGAGAGCGGCACCGCGAACGCGAGGACGGCGATCGCCGCGAACACCGTCAGCGCGGCAAGAAGTCTGCGCCGCATGACATTTGGCCCTCCCCGCTCACTGCCCCCACCGGTACCCGTAGCCGCGGATCGTGGTGATCAGCCCCGGCCGGTTGAGCTTGGCGCGCAGACCGGTCATGTGCACGTCCAGCGAACGCGAGACCGCGATGAACGCGTCGCCCCAGATCCGGTCCATCAGCTGCTGGCGGCTCACCGCCGCACCCGGCCGTTCCACGAGCGCCTCGACCAGCTCGAATTCCTTCTGCGTCAACGCGACCGGCACCCCGCCGACCTCGACGACCCGAGCCGCCAGATCGACGCGCACATCGCCGGTGATCACCTCGGTGCGCTCCGAATGCGCGACCGCGGCCGCCCGGCGCATCACGGTTTCCAGCCGCGCCATCAGCTCCGCGATCCGCGGCGGCTTCACCAGATAATCGTCCGCGCCGCCACGCAATCCACGCACGATGGAGCGTTCGTCGCTGCGCGCCGTCAGGATCAGCACCGGCACCGAACTCACCTCGCGCAGCTGCCGCAACACCTGCAGGCCGTCGCCGTCGGGCAGACCGAGATCGAGGATGACGGCGTCGTAGCCGCGGTGGTCGAGCAGCAGCTCGCTGCCACGACGCTTGCGCTCGGCGGAATAACCGCGGGCATTGAGCGCCTCGACGAGCGCGTCGCCCACACCGTCGTCATCTTCGACCACCGCAAGCCGCACGCGCCGATCCTGCCACATGGGCTGGATCGGCGCGGTCACGAGTCGCTCAGCCACGCACGGCGGCCATGGGGCGTTCGTCATCGCTTCCGGCGCTCACCGCGTCGGCCCGCGCCTTGTCGTCGGCGTCGATGGTGGACTCCGCCGAGGTCTCCCGCATGAAGTAGTAGGTCACCAGCGAAACCGCGATGCAGCCCGCCACGTAGTAGAAGTACACCGACTCCATGCCCGCCTTCTTCAGTGCGAGCGCGATCATCTCCGCGGTGCCGCCGAAGATCGCGACCGTCAGTGCGTAAGGCAGGCCGACGCCGAGCGCCCGGATCTTGGTCGGGAAGAGCTCCGCCTTCACGATGGCGTTGATCGAGGTGTAGCCGGTGATGATCAGCAGGGCGACCATCATCAGGCCCCAGGCGGCGACCGGGTTCGAGGTGTGCGCGAGCACGGTCATGAGCGGCACGGTCAGCAAGGTGCCGCTCACGCCGAAGAAGATCAGCAGCTTGCGCCGCCCGATCTTGTCGGACAGCCCGCCCGCCAGCGGCTGGATCACCACGAACACCAGCAGCGCGACGAAGTTGATCCAGGCCACCGTGCCCTTGGAGATGCCGGAGGTGTTGATCATGAACTTCTGCATATAGGTGGTGTAGGTGTAGAACGCCACCGTGCCGCCGAGCGTCAGACCGACAACGAGCAGGCACTCCCTCGGGTACTTCAGCAGGACCCGCAGCGAACCGCGCGAGGAACCGCTGGGCTCCTTCGAGCCGGAGGCCTCCGCCTCGAAGGACGCGGACTCGTCCATCCCGCGGCGCAGCAGCATGACGACGATCGCGCCGCCCGCGCCGATCACGAACGGGATTCGCCAACCCCAGGAGTGCATCTGCGCGGAGGTGAGCACCTGCAGCAACACGATCTGCACGCCGAGCGCGGTGAGCTGACCGGCGACCAGGGTCACGTACTGGAAGCTCGAGTAGAACCCACGACGGCCCGCCGAAGCGACCTCGGACAGATACGTCGCGCTGGTGGCGTACTCACCGCCGACGGAGAGACCCTGCAGCAGTCGCGCGAGCAGCAACAGCACCGGGGCGGCGATGCCGATGCTCTGGTAGCCCGGCGTAATCGCGATGAGCAGCGAACCGGCCGCCATCACGGTCACCGACAGCGTCAGCGCGGCGCGCCTGCCGAACCGGTCCGCGTAACGGCCGAGCGCCCAGCCGCCCAGCGGGCGCATCAGGAACCCGACCGCGAACACGGCCGCGGTGGACAGCAGCTGAGCGGTCGAATCCCCTTCGGGGAAGAACGCTTTCGCGAAGTACACGCTGAACGCCGCGTACACGTACCAGTCGTACCACTCGACCAGGTTGCCGATCGATCCGCGCAGCACGTTCGCGACGACGCGGCGTTCGCCACCGGACTGTGTCGTAGTCACCGAATCTCCTCCTTCGACGCTTCTTCGCGTCAACTGGAAGAGAGTGTGTCGGCAGTCACAAGGGATTCGGAAGCGTGCGGCGGGTTTCCTAACTGTCTCTTAGTACGATGGCCACCGCACGCTCGCGCAGGTCAGGAGCGCAACAAGGGGGCCAGAGCGCGCAGCGGGCCGAGGTAGTCGGACCCGAGCGCCTGCAGGGCGACGTGGTCGGCGCCCGCCTCGAGGTGGGCCCTGAGCTGCACGGCCACCTGCTCCGCGCTGCCGTGCACCGCCAGCTGGTCGATCAGCCGGTCGCTACCGGGCGTGGTGACATCGGCGTCGTCGAAACCGAGCCTGCGCAGATTTGCGACGTAGTTGCCGAGCCCGAGGTACATGGGCACGATCGTGCGTCCGACTTCGCGCGCCCGCTCCGGGTTTTCGTCGATGACGAACTTCTGCTCGGTGGCCAGTAGCGCGTCCGCGCCGAGCACCACACGGGCGCGCCGGGTGTGCTCGGGGGTCACCAAGTACGGCAGCGCGCCCGCGGTCCGATCGCGCGCCAGCTCCAGCACCCGCGGGCCGAGCGCGGCGAGGGCCCGCCGCTGCTTCGGCACTCCGGCCGCGTCCAGCTCGTCGAGGTACTCGACCAGCGCGTCGTAGGGCTTGCGGTAGGGACCGTTGAATTCCGGATGCCCGGCGCCGACGCCGAGCAGGAAGCGGCCTGGGAAGCGCTCCTCGATGCGGTGGAACGAATCGGCCACGATCTTCGCCGGGGCCGCCCAGATGTTCACGATGCTGGTGGCCACCGTGAGCGAATCCGTCGCGGCGAGCAGCGATTCCACGACGGGCAGCTCCGCGGGCGGGGAGCTGCCGAGCCATACCGTTCCGTAGCCGAGCTCCTCCAGCTCGTGCGCCTCCTCCGGAGTCACCCCCTGGTAGCCGCGCCATACACCGAATCGTCCGAGACCGTCGATTGTCATGTGGGAAACGAACCTCCGCTGTCCCCGTTCCTATTCCGCGCCGCGGAGCGAGGCCCCCTGGGCATTAGCACTCAGGACATGAGAGTGCTAACTTGGAGGGTGCACAGCTCCCGGCGGTCGCCGCCGTGGCGGTCGCCGACGTACTGAGATGGAGGTGATTGCTGTGCTGCGATTCGATCCATTCCATGACATCGACACTGTCGCTCGCCAGCTGCTCGGCGAGAACGTCGGAACGGCACGCGCACCGCGATTCATGCCGATGGATCTGTTCAAGGCGGGCGACCACTATGTGCTCAATGCCGATCTGCCCGGCGTCGATCCCGGCTCGGTGGATGTGAGTGTCGACAACGGCACCCTCACCCTGCGCGCCCAGCGCAGCCTGCCTAGCGACGAAGGCGTCCAGTGGATCGCCTCGGAACGCTTCGCGGGAACCTACATGCGCCAGCTGTCCCTCGGTGACAACGTCGACGCCGACAAGATCAGCGCCACCTACAACAACGGTGTCCTCTCGGTGACCATCCCCGTCGCCGAAAGGGCCAAGCCGCGCCGCATCGAGATCTCCGGCCACTCACAGCCCAAGACCATCGAAGCGAGCACCGGCGACTGAACCACTCCGGTACCGCGGTTCGCTGAGACCGGCCGCGGTACCGGTCCCCTATTCACTCTCCGCCGCAGCACCCTCGGGTCGGCACGACGCGCATCTCCCTGGTCTCGGCATTGCGCGCCGCCAGGTCCGCGTCGGCGGGATAGTCGACCGCGACCAGGCTCAGGCCGTGGGCCGGAGCGACGGTCACCGCGCTCGCACGCTCGGTCTCCTCCAGCAGTCCGGCGATCCATTCCACGGTGCGCCTGCCCTCGCCAACGGCGAGCACCCCGCCGACCAGGCTGCGCACCATCGACCAGCAGAACGCGTCGGCGCTGACGAACGCGGTGAGCAGGTCCCCCTCCCGCTCCCAGTCGAAGCGCTGCAATTCGCGGACCGTCGTCGCGCCCTCCCTGCGACGGCAGAACGCCGCGAAATCGTGCAACCCCAACAGGCTTCGGGACGCCGCGCGCATCGCCTCCAGATCGACGCCCGGGCGGCACGGCACCACGCTCCGGGCGCTCAGCGGCTCCGCGCCGTACGGCGCGGTGGTGAGCCGGTAGACGTAGTGGCGGCGAATCGCCGAGAAGCGCGCGTCGAATTCCGGCGGCGCGCTCCGAGCCGCCTTGATACGCACGTCTTTCGGAAGGAAGCGAGCCATGCGGTGGACGAGCTTGTCACCGTCGAACTCGGCGGTGGTGTCGAAGTGCGCGACCTGCCCCTCCGCGTGCACCCCGGCGTCGGTGCGGCCCGCGACGGTCAGCTGGATCGGCTCGCGGAATACCTTGCTCAGCGACTCCTCCAGCACGCCCTGCACGGTCCGTAGCCCCGGCTGGCGGGCCCAGCCGATGAAGTCCGTTCCGTCGTAGGAGATGTCGAGGCGCGCCCGCACCGCATCCCGGAGCTCGGTCGCCGCCGTCGGGGACACTGGAGACGCCGCCGGGGCAGCAGAGTCGGTCTGTGCGCTAGCCGATTCCATCGAATCCTCCACTGTCACAACAACTTCTCGTCGAACGCAAACCAGCCCACGGAGTCACGACGGGCCGCAGACAGGTTCGGCCGATCGACGCGAATGAGCCCGCCACCCACAGGGGCGGCGGGCTCATTCGAGAAACCCGACCCAGGTCAGGCGTCCTTCTTGTCCTCGGCGGACTCGTCGGCCTGCTCCTCGGCAACCGGAGCCTCGGCCTCGGCGACAGCCTCGTCGGCCTTCTCCTCGACGACCTCGGGAGCCTGTTCCTCGGCCTTCTTGGAGGCGGCGACGCGACGGGCGCGATCGGCCTCGTTGGTCACGGTCTTCTCCCGGACCAGCTCGATGATCGCCATCGGCGCGTTGTCACCCTTACGCGGCAGCGTCTTGGTGATGCGGGTGTAGCCACCCTCGCGACCATCGAACGAAGGCCCGATCTCCGCGAAGAGCGAGTGGACGACGTCCTTGTTGCGGATCACCTTCAGCACCTCGCGACGGTCGGCAAGGGTGCCGCCCTTCGCCTTGGTGATGAGCTTCTCCGCGTAGGGACGCACGGCCTTGGCCTTGGCCTCGGTGGTGGTGATCCGGCCGTGCTCGAAGAGCGCCGTGGCCAGATTGGCGAAGATCGCCTTCTGGTGCGACGCCGACCCGCCGAAGCGGGCACCCTTCTTGGGCTTAGGCATTGTTGATTCTCCTTGTATGCGGCCGGGCCGGGGCGCCTACCCCAGCGGCCTAGAGCTGTTCGGTCTCGGCGTAGTCCTGCTCGCCGCCATCGGTGTCACTGAACGTGCCGCTGTCGCTCCACGTGCCGGTGCTCGCGTCGTAACCCACCACGGAGGACGGGTCGAACGACGCCGGGCTGTCCTTCAGCGAGAGGCCGAGCGCGTGCAGCTTGACCTTCACCTCGTCGATGGACTTCTGGCCGAAGTTGCGGATGTCCAGCAGATCCGACTCGGTGCGGGCGACAAGCTCGCCCACCGTGTGCACACCCTCGCGCTTGAGGCAGTTGTAGGACCGGACGGTGAGGTCCAGGTCCTCGATCGGCAGACCGAACGAGGCGATGTGATCCGCCTCGGCCGGCGAGGGGCCGATCTCGATGCCTTCGGCTTCGACGTTCAGCTCGCGAGCGAGGCCGAACAGCTCGACCAGGGTCTTGCCCGCCGAGGCGAGCGCGTCCCGCGCGCTGATGGAGTTCTTGGTCTCCACGTCCAGGATGAGCCGGTCGAAGTCGGTGCGCTGCTCGACACGGGTGGCCTCGACCTTGTAGGTCACCTTGAGCACCGGGGAGTAGATCGAATCCACCGGGATCCGGCCGATTTCCGCACCGGACGCCTTGTTCTGCACCGCCGGGACGTAACCGCGACCGCGCTCGACGACGAGCTCGATCTCGAGCTTGCCCTTGTCGTTCAGGGTGGCGATGTGCATGTCCGGGTTGTGCACGACGACGCCGGCGGGCGGCACGATGTCACCGGCGGTGACGGTGCCGGGTCCCTGCTTGCGCACGTACATCGTCACCGGCTCGTCCTCCTCCGAGGACACGACCAGACCCTTGAGGTTCAGGATGATGTCGGTGACATCTTCCTTCACGCCGGGAACGGTGGTGAACTCGTGCAGAACGCCGTCGATGCGGATGCTCGTGACCGCGGCCCCCGGGATCGAGGACAGCAGGGTACGCCGCAGCGAGTTGCCGAGGGTGTAACCGAAGCCCGGCTCGAGGGGTTCGATGGTGAACTTCGAGCGGTTCTCGGCGACGACCTCTTCGGTCAGGGTCGGACGCTGGGAAATCAGCATGAGGATCATCCTCCTTTTAGGGCGCCCGCTATTTGACGCCTCGTTTTAAGGGGTTGTGCTCGACCATCCGGCGAACCGAACGACCGAGCACCAGCGGCATTCGCTGATTACTTCGAGTAGTACTCGACGATCAGCTGTTCCTGCAGCGGCACATCGATCTGGGCGCGCTCCGGCTCCTGGTGGACCAGGATCCGCAGACGGCCAGGGATCACCTGCAGCCAGCCCGGAACCGGGCGATCGCCGAGGGTTTCGCGCGCGACCTGGAAAGGCAGGGTCGGCAGCGACTTCTCCTTGACATCGATGATGTCGTACTGGCTCACCTTGTAGCTGGGCACGTCGACCTTGACGCCGTTGACCAGGAAGTGGCCGTGGCTGACCAGCTGACGAGCCTGGCGACGGGTGCGCGCCAGACCGGCGCGGTACACGACGTTGTCGAGACGGGTCTCGAGCAGACGAAGCAGGTTGTCACCGGTCTTGCCCTTGAGGCGGTTGGCCTCTTCGTAGTACCGGCGGAACTGCTTCTCCATGACGCCGTAGGAGAAGCGAGCCTTCTGCTTCTCCTGCAGCTGGAGCAGGTACTCGCTCTCCTTGATCCGCGCACGGCCGTGCTGGCCGGGCGGGTACGGGCGACGCTCGAACGCCTGATCGCCGCCGACGAGGTCGACGCGCAGACGACGCGACTTGCGGGTGATGGGTCCGGTGTAACGGGCCATTTCGCTCTACCTTCCTTTCCCGCTAGACGCGACGCCGCTTGGGCGGACGGCAGCCGTTGTGCGGCTGCGGGGTGACATCGGAGATCGTGCCCACCTCGAGGCCTGCGGCCTGCAGCGAGCGGATCGCGGTCTCACGGCCCGAACCGGGGCCCTTGACGAACACGTCGACCTTCTTGACGCCGTGCTCCTGTGCCTTGCGGGCCGCGTTCTCGGCGGCGAGCTGCGCGGCGAACGGGGTCGACTTACGCGAACCCTTGAAGCCGACGTGACCCGACGACGCCCAGGAGATGACGTTGCCGTTCGGGTCGGTGATGGACACGATCGTGTTGTTGAACGTGCTCTTGATGTGCGCGTTGCCGTGCGGGACGTTCTTCTTGTCCCTGCGGCGCGACTTCTGGGTCTTCTTGGGGCCGGAGGCCCTGCTCTTAGGAGGCATCCGTATCCCTTACTTCTTCTTGCCTGCGACGGTGCGCTTCGGGCCCTTGCGGGTGCGCGCGTTGGTCTTGGTCCGCTGGCCACGCACGGGCAGGCCACGGCGGTGGCGCAGGCCCTGGTAGCAGCCGATCTCGATCTTGCGGCGGATGTCGGCCTGCACCTCACGGCGCAGGTCACCCTCGACCTTGAACTCCGAGGCCTCGATGTAGTCGCGGAGCTTGGTCAGGTCGTCGTCGCTGAGATCCTTCGAACGCAGGTCCGGGCTGACGCCGGTGGCCTCGAGGATCTCCTTGGAGCGGGTACGGCCGATGCCGAAAATGTAGGTCAGCGCGATCTCCATGCGCTTTTCGCGCGGGAGGTCGACGCCCATGAGACGTGCCATGTGGCAGTTTCCTTAATCGTTGCGGAGGTCTGCTCCCTGTCCGTTCCCCCGTCTTGTGTGGGGCACCGGCCTCCGTACCGGTGGTTGGCTCGCACGCCCCGGGCCTTCTCTCGAAAGCCCGAATTTCCACAGCGTGCGGCTGGAGCTGGGAGTTCTTCGTTGTGCCAATCCGAACCGCGTTCGGTGCTTGGCGGTGAGCCCTTGATCAGCCCTGGCGCTGCTTGTGGCGCAGGTTGTCGCAGATCACCATGACCCGGCCGTGGCGGCGGATCACCTTGCACTTCTCGCAGATCTTCTTGACGCTCGGCTGAACCTTCACGTCCGTCCAATCTCGTTGTGGTCCACAGAGGTGTGAACACAGTTTTTCCCCAGCCTGGCGGCTGGGGAAGTCTTTTGTTGTGCCGTCCTCGCGAACGGCCGTCCCTCCGGGAGGGACCTGGGGTAAAAGCCTTGGTCCGGGTCGAACCAGCCCGCCCATCCGGCGGTCCGGAGATGCCCGACCCGCGCGAACGGTTGGTCCGCGCCTAAGCCAACCCGCCCGTTCGGGAGTCCGGGGGCGAAGCCCGCCGGGCGGGGTGTGGGGGTTGCACCCCCACAAAACACCAAGTGAATCGACCTAGGCGAACGCTCACCGTGAGCAGCGTTCGCCGACTCGATTCACTTGTAGCGGTAAACGATCCGGCCGCGGGACAGGTCGTAGGGCGAGAGCTCGACGACCACCCGGTCCTCGGGAAGGATGCGAATGTAGTGCTGCCGCATCTTTCCGCTGATGTGCGCGAGAACCTTGTGCCCGTTCTCGAGCTCGATACGGAACATCGCATTGGGCAGCGGCTCGACAACTCGACCCTCGACCTCGATGGCCCCGTCCTTCTTCGCCATGTCCTCCGCGATCCCGGTTCATCGAGCGACTTCGCCGATCGAACCTGGTGTGATTGCCTGGTGTCTGCTTGTATGTACCGGACGGCGTAACCGAACCGGCGGCATGCAAACAGGCGGCGCATAGGTGCACCGCCGTTCCAGCTTACCGGGAGGCATCCGATCCGGCAAAAACGCCCCGCCAGGAAGTCGCAGGGCGGCCGCTCCCTGCGCCACGGCGGGTGGGGCCGGTCACGTAAACTGACCGAGTCCAGGAAACGGTCGAGCAGACTTAGGGGGATGCCGTGAGCCAGCGTACCGGGCCAGCCGTCGGCACTGCGCCCCTCGGCCACGACAGGGCCGAGCGCGAGGGTAGCGGGCGAGCCATCTCGGGCACCACGAAAACCGAGCGCACGACGGAGCCGTGGGACAGCGAGGCGATGCGGTGAGTCGTAACAACGACCTCCCGATGCTGCCGCCATGGCTGTCCGACAGCGAGGTCACCGGCGGTTACGAAGCACCGGTACAGAATCTCCCGCACGAAGAGCTCATCGACGACGCGCCCGACCGCAAACGACGCCGCAAGCCCCAGGCGCCCGATGGTCGGAACGACGCGAATCAGGGCTCCGGCCGCAAGGACAAGAAGCGCAGGTGGCTCGGCCGCGACAAGGACGAGCCGGTCGAGGAGCAGCCCAGCGCGCCCCCGGCCGAAGAGCAGCGCCGCCCCGAGCCGCCCGCCGACTCCTGGGGGCAGCCGCAGTCCGGTTGGTCGTCCGGCCCCGACACGGAGGCGGGCAGGCCCGATGATTCGCCGCGGCAAGCCGCGCGCGGCCAAGCCGATCGCAACGATTCCTGGCAGCAGCAGACCGAGGGGCCGGTTCGGCAGCAGCCGATAGGCGCGCCGGATCACCCGGTCCCGCCCCGGTTCGACGCCCACGGCCAGCCCCCGCAGACGAGCGGCGGTCCCGGCCAGACCCCACAGCAGCAGTTCGGCGGACCAGGACAGCCGATCGGCGGTCCCGGTCAGGCACGGCCCGAGCAGATCGGCGGACCGAGCCGACCGGAGCAGCAGACCGGCGGCGCCGGGTATACGCCGCAGCAGCCGATCGGCGACGGCGGGCCGCAGTGGAGTGGCGCGCCGGAGCAGTTCGGCGGGCCGGGTCGAGCGCCGCAACAGCACGGCGGCCAAGGACAACCGCCCTACCAGCAGACCGGCGTGCCCGGATACCAGCAGCCGATGGGTGGGCCGGGACACCAGCCGCAGCAGCCGATCGGCGGCCCAGATCAGCCGCCGGTCGACGGTTCGAGCCAGGTCGCGCAGCGACCGGGCGAGGCATGGGCCGGGCAACCGCACCCCGAGGACCCGAGGTCGTCGGCACCGCGAGGACAGGGTGGGCAGTCGAGCCTGCCCACCCGGCAGCCGAGCCAGCCCTCCGAGGGCTTCCAACCGCTCGGTCAGCGCACCCCCACACCGACCGCCCCCGAGCCGCCTCCGTCGGACGAGGCGACCACGCGCTACGAGCGCAGGCTTCCCGACCTGCCGCCACCGCCGAGCCACGTCCGGCCGTCTCCGGCCGCCGAGGACAGCTCCACCCGAACGACCGGCGATCCGCAGGCCGGGCACAGCGTCACCGGCGGGGCGGCCGAGAACCACGTGGCCGACTCGCCTGCCGAGCGCCGCATTCCGGCCGGGGACCCCGTCGTCCCTCCGGCAGCGGTGAATCACACTCCCGCTCAGGCGGACACGGGTCAGGGCTCCGCATCGACGGTGCAGGACCACAACCCCGCCGCAGCCGACGCGGACCGCGCGGCGTCCGAATTCGACGCGGCCCCACCGTGGCTCGCAGGTCCGAGCGCGGCCGCGTCGCCGGGCCCGGTCGGATCTCCCGCGGAGCAACGCCGCGTGCCACGCACGCCCGAGGGGGCTACGCCGTCGAGCGACGCGCCACCCTCCTGGCTCGACGGCCCCGAACAACACCAGCCGAGCGCCCGCCCTGAGCTTCCCCCGCCACCCGCGAATTTCGCCGAACAGTCCGAGGCGCAAGCGACTTCGCCCGCCGCGCAGCAGACACCGGCGTCGGCGAGCGACATCGGTCGATCGGGCGAGCCCTCACCCGTCGCGCACGCGAGCGGCACGTCCGCTGCCGTCGATCCGGTGAACGGCGCCGAGCGTCCGAACTCCGAGGCCCGGCCGGTCGGCGACGAGGCGGCTCCGAGCTCCTCCACGGACGAGCGGAGCGAAGGCGGAATCCCTTCGCGCCCCGACGACTCCGTGTACGGACCGGCGGCGGTCGGACAAGGCCAGGGCGACGAGTCCACGCGCAACACCACGGGCCCAGCCGAAGACGCTGAGTTCGCGGGAGGCGGCAGGCATCGACTGTCCGCGGAACCCCAACCGAGCGAGCGTCCGTGGGGCGCACCGGGTCCGGCCCAGGGCGGACACCGGGCTCCGGTCAGCGATCAGCCCGCTCCCGGCGAGGTGCGCCGGGATCCCGGCGTCTTCGCACAGCAGGGCGGCCAGGCCCCCGGCGGCGAAATGCCGTGGACGCAGGCCGGATACGGTACCCAGCCGCCGGCCCCGCCGAACGGCCCGCAGCCCGGCTACGGCTATGCCGACCAGCGTCAGGGTGGTTACGCTCCGGCCCCCGGCCCCGACGCGAACGCCTATCACATCCCCGGCGATCGCCGGCCCGGCGAGCCGGGATATCCGACGCAGTCCGGGCCGGGAACGGTTGAGCCCGCGAACAACCCGCCCGGCTTCGTCGCGCCACCGGCCGCCGATCAGCAGCCACCCGCACCGCCTTCGTGGAACCAGGGCGCGCAACCTCCCGCGCCCCCGCAGGGCCCCACGGGCGAGAGCTGGGGTCGGCCGCAGCACGGACCGGCCGGTGAGAGCTGGGGCCAGCAGCCGCAGGGCGGTCCGCGTCAGCCCCAGCAGGGCCAGCCCTCGCTGGACGACGTTCCCTTGCGCCGCGCGAAGAAGTCGCCGGGCAGTGGTTGGCGCAAGGCCGTGCACCACATGTCCGGCGGCGCGATCAATCCCGGCATGTCGGCCGAGGAGCTACGGCTCCAGGAACTGGTGGCCAGGATCAGGCAGCCGGTCCGCGGCGACTACCGCATCGCGGTGCTCTCGCTGAAGGGCGGCGTCGGGAAGACGACCACCACCATGGGTCTGGGATCGATCTTCGCCTCCGTCCGCGGCGACCGGGTGATCGCGGTCGACGCCAACCCGGACTTCGGCACGCTCTCCCAGCGCGTGCCGCTGCAGACCCGGTCGACGGTGCGCGACCTGCTGCTCGATCCGTCGATCGAGCGCTACTCGGACGTGCGCAGGCACACCTCGCAGGCCACCAGCCGACTGGAAGTGCTTGCCAGCGAACGGGATCCGGCGGCGTCGGAAGCGTTCAACGACGAAGAGTACCGGGCGGTCGCTCGAATCCTGCAGCGCTACTACAACATCATCCTCACCGACTGCGGCACCGGTCTGATGCACTCGGCGATGGCCGGTGTCCTGGACCTGGCGCATTCGCTGGTGCTGATTTCCTCGGCGGCGATCGACGGCGCCCGCAGCGCCGCGGCGACGCTGGACTGGCTGTCCCTGCACGGCCACGATCACTTGGTGCGCAACGCCGTCGTGGTGATCAACCTGCCACGCGAGGGTTCACCGAATGTCGGCGTGCAGCAGCTGCGCGAGTACTTCCTGTCCCGCTGCCGCGCGGTGCACATCATCCCGTATGACGCGCACCTCTCGGAGGGCGCCGAGATCGATCTGCACCGGCTCAGCAAGCAGGCCAAGCGCGCCTACGTGGAACTCGCCGCGACGGTCGCCGACGAGTTCAGCGTCGACCACCGCCGCTTCCACAGCTGAGCGCTGCGGTCGACCGAACGGTTGGACCGAGCAGTTCGACCACGCAGCTCGACAAACACTGTGTGCCAAAGAGGTTCGCCGGTCGGGTACCGAGGAGGGGTGACGACACCCGACCGAACGAACCACCTCACCACTCGGGCAGCCGCCTCCGACCCGCGAGCACGTCGCGGACCAGGTCGTCGTAGGCGTCCGCCAATTCGGCGAGGTGGTGCCAGGCGCAGTGCAATAGCTCGTCGTGCGCGTCGAGCGTCATCAGTGCGTGGTGCGCACGCACCGAGGACTCCGCGAGCCGATCGATCACCGCGCCGACAGTCTCGGTGTGCAAAGTAGCGCCGAGCCGATGCTGGGGCACGCTGCGCGTCACCCAGTCGTCGATGGCCATGACCAATTCGCTTCGGCGCCGTTCGTTTTCGAGAATATGAGTGGGATCGGTGTTCACCGATCCACCACGACCGACAAGTCGCCGCTCGTGTAATACCGCCAGATCACGGGCGAACCAGAGCAGGGGGCCACCTACGACCCGATGCCCGCGACACGCCCGAACAAGTAGATCCGAAGTGGGCAGTAGCCCGGAAGACACGGACTGCACTGCCGAATCGACACACCGGGGTGTGCCGGGAACTGCCATCACAATCGTTGATGAATCCGAACCTGCCACGTTGCCTCGCCGTTCATCGCCGCACAACACCGGATCAGGACGTTCATTACAATAAACCTCTGAAGGCACCTGTCAAGCGTTACCCGGCCGTAGGGAGTCACGAAGAGTACACTTCGTTACCTGCACGACCAACCGAGGAGCAAGATGGCGGACGGTCCGACGTATCACCGGATCGCAGACCTCCTCCGCGAGGAGATCCGCGCAGGCAAATGGAAACCGGGCGATCGACTTCCGAGTCACACCGAGCTGGCCGAGCAGATGCAGGTTTCGATCACCACGGCCCGCAATGCCATTCAAGTACTTGTCGCCGAAAATCTCGTCTATACAGCTACTTCCCGCGGCACGATCGTCCGAAACCAGGAAGTGCTCGAGTCGGTGATGACCGATCACATCCGTCGCGACCGGCCCAAGTCGCCGCACGACATCTTCGAGGAGATCGCCCGCGCCGCGGATCGGGTGCCCACCAAGGAGTTCAGCGCGCGGATGGAACCCGCGACGGCGCAGGTGGCGCAGTGGCTCGGCGTGGCGGAGGACACCTGGGTGCTCGCCCGCACCGTCGTGCAGTACCTGGACAACGAACCGTGGTCGTGGGAGGTCAGTTTCTATCCCCGCGACCTGGCCGAGGCGACCGGCATCGATTCACCGCACGACATCCCCGAGGGCACCACCCGCCGGATGGCCGACCGCGGCTATCCCGAAACCGCTCACCGCGACACGCTGGTCGCGCGACCCGCCAGCGCCGAGGAGGCGATCGTGCTCGGCGTCGCGACCGGAACGATCCTGCTCGACCATCTGCGGATCGGGGCGGACCACAGCCGGATAACCCGGGCGACGCGACAGCGCTCCATCGCCACACGCAACCGCTTGGCGTACGAGCTCGGCGACGCCGAGGGCACCGCGGTGATCCGGCAGATTTTGAGCGAGTCGTACAGGCCAGGTATCTCGTTGCTATGACTACCGTTCTCCGCGAGGCCACCCTCGGCGATCTCGGCTTGATCTGCCGCCTGCGCGTCCAGCGCACCGCTTGGCTCACCGCCCGTGGCTCCGATCAGTGGACGGTCGCCGGCCGCGGCCTGCCCATCGAGATCTTCGCCCGCGCGGTCGGCCGATCGCTCGACGCGGGCGAGACCTGGATCGCCGAGGTGGACGGCGAACCGGCGGGCACCATCACCGTCAACGAGCGCGCCGACCCCGGACTGTGGTCGCAATGGGAGCTCGCCGACGCGGTGGTCGTGCACTTCATGATCGTCGACCTGCGTTTCGCCGGACAGCGTCTCGGCCATCGCCTGCTCGCGCAGGCCGGGCAGCTGGCCAGGAAACGGGACCGCGACTGGGTCCGCCTCGACGCCTGGACGACCAACGCCGACCTGCACGACTACTACCGCAGAGCGGGCTTCCACATGGCGCGCATCGCGGGACCGATCGCACGCGGCCCCTCCCGCGCCCTGTTCGAACGACGCACCGACAGCTGGGATTTCGAGCAGACGCTCGCCATCCCCGCCGCGGGTCTGCCGTCGGCGGCGCCCAGGCTGGACCCTCCGACGGACGCCATCCTCGCTCCCCCGGCGCTGCCGAACTGAGCAGGCAGCGCCGGAGCGACGCGCGAAGCGGCAGAGCCGGACGTACTCCGCCCTCAGCCCGCGCACGGCCGAAGGTACGCCCTACAGCTGCGGCAGGTACGCCACCTGGATCATCTCGTTGCCGCCGCGAGTAACCAGCGTGCCACGACCGGGCGGCAGCTTGGCGGCGCGGATGTCGCCGATGATCTTGCCCTCGTCCTTGGGCGCGCTCATCAGCAGCGCGTCCACACCCATTTCCTTGAGCGTGCCGAGCACCTTGTCGTACATGGCCCGGCCGGCGCCGCCGGCGCGGCGGCTGATCACCACGTGCAAACCGATGTCGCGTGCCTGCGGCAGGAACTCGATCAGCGGCTCCAGCGGGTTGCGCCCACCGGAGACCACCATCTCGTAATCGTCGACGACGACATAGATCTCGGGCCCGGTCCACCAGCTGCGTTCGCGCAACTGCTGTGGCGTGATGTCATTGCCCGGGATCCGCTTCTGGAGGTAGTTCGCGACTTCCTTGATCATCCCGAAAGACGTCTGCGCGGAGGTCGAGTATCCGGCCAGCTGCGCCCCTTCCAGCACTCCGAGCATGGTGCGCCGGTAGTCGATCAGGATGACGCGGGCTTCCTCGGAGGTGGAGTTCTCAGTGACGCCTGCGACGATATTGCGCAGCAGCGTGGTCTTACCGCACTCCACATCGCAGAAGCTGTAGAAGTGCGGCTGCACCGCGAAATCCATGGCGATCGGCTGCAGGTCGGTCTCGCCGATGCCGATGACGGCAAGCGTCTTGCTCTGCTGGATGCCCCGCCGCGCTGCCTCCGCGACCACGGCCTCGCGCGAGAGCTCCATCGGCAGCATCCGGACCTCGGGCGCGTTCCGGCCGGTGTAGAGCTCGTTGAGCTGCTGCTTGGCGATGCCGATTCCCTCGGACAGGGTGCGCGGATCGGAGTCGGAGTCCAAGCGCGGCAACGCGACCAGCAGATGCAGCTTCTGCGCGGTGAGACCACGGCCCGGACGCCCGGTGGGCACGAGCACCGCGGTACGCCGGTCCATCTCGGAGTCGGACGGGTCACCGAGGCGGAGCTCGATGCGGGTACCGATGAGGTCCTTGATCTGCGGGCGGATCTCCGGCCACCGGGTGGTGGAGACGATCAGGTGGACACCATAGGAAAGACCCTGTGCGGCGATGGCATTGAGCTGCGGTTCCAGCGTGTCGTAATCGGCGCGGATGGTGGGCCAGCCGTCGATGACGAGAAAGACGTCACCGTGCAGATCCTGAGCGAGCGGGTCGGCTTGCCGCTCCGTCGGCGACTTCTCCGCCAGCAGCGCTTTCCGCCTGCGGAATTCGACGATGGAGTCGATGCCCAGCTCGCGGAACAGCTCCTCACGGTGGCGCAGGATGCCGGTGACCTCCGCGATGGTGCGGCGGATTCGATCGACTTCCATGCGACCCGCGACGGCACCGACATGCGGTATCCCCGCCAAACCGGAGAGTGTGCCACCACCGAAGTCGAGACAGTAGAACTGCACCTGCTCGGGTGTATGAGTGGCGGCCGCGGCCATGATGATGGTGCGCAGGGTGGTCGACTTACCCGACTGCGGACCACCGACGACCGCGACATTGCCCTGCGCTGCGGACAGATCCACGATCAGCACGTCGCGGCGCTGCTCGTAGGGCTTGTCGATGACACCCAGCGGCAACCACAGCTGACCGTGCCGGTTGACCGGCGAGCGCCAGTCCGGGTCGGGCAGCAACATGTCGACCGACGGCGACTCGTCCAGTGGCGGCAGCCATACCTCGTGCGCCGGGCGGCCGTGGCCGCGCAGGCGATCGACGACGGTGGTCAGCAGCGTCGCGGGAACGGCCTCGGCAACCGGCACCGGGGTCCGCTCCTCGCCCTCTTCCTCACCCACGAGTTGCCCTGGCGGCGGCGGCAATTCGGGTAGTCCCATCCGTCCGGGCGGCGGCGGCAGCTCGGGCCTGCCACTCGGCACGGCCCCCCGCGCGGGCTCGACGATCTCCGGCAGCGCCACCGGCGCCGCGGTGAACACCGCAGGCGACTGCCCGCCGACGGTCTTGCCGTCCACCTGCCGGGTACTGCGCGGCGAAACATACGGCCCGGATACGTAACTGGCGTTGAAGCGCAGCGGATCGTCGGCGTCGCTCTTGAGGTAGCCGGAGCCCGGCACGCTGGGCAGGTGGTAGGCGTCGGTGATGCCGAGCACCGCCCGGGACTCGTTGGCGGAGAAGGTACGCAGGCCGATCCGGTAGGACAGATGCGAGTCCAGACCGCGCAGCTTGTTCTCCTCCAGACGCTGCGAAGCCAGCAGCAGATGCACACGCAGCGAGCGGCCCAGGCGGCCGATCATCACGAACAGGTCCGCGAAATCCGGTTTCTGCGAGAGCAGTTCGGAGAACTCGTCGACCACCACGAACAGCGCGGGCAGCGGATCCAGGTTGGCGCCCGCGGCGCGAGCCTTCTCGTATTCGGTGACATTGGCGAAGTTGCCTGCCGCGCGCAGCAGCTCCTGGCGCCGGGTCATCTCACCGGAGAGGGCGTCCTTCATGCGGTCGACGAGGGCGAGTTCCTCCTCGAGGTTGGTGATGACCGCGGAGACGTGCGGCAGCGAGTCCAGGCCGAGGAAGGTCGCGCCACCCTTGAAGTCGACCAGGACCAGGTTCAGCAGATCGGGCGAGTGCGTGGTCACCATGGACAGCACCAGCGTGCGCAGGAACTCCGACTTACCCGAACCCGTTGCGCCGATGCACAATCCGTGCGGACCCATGCCGTTCTCGGCGGACTCCTTGATGTCGATCTCGACCGGCGTACCGTCGGGGGTGACGCCGATCGGCACCCGCAGCCGTTCCCGGTCGCTGCGCGGGCGCCACACCACCCCGGGATCGATCTGGGCGGCGTCGGTGATCTTCAGCAGCGCCATCAGGCCGGGATCGGCCCGGGTCTCGTCACCCAGGCTCACCATCTGGGCGGCGGTCGCGACGCGGAAGCGCGCCAGATCCCGGGCCAGCGCGGTCGCCTCGGCGCGGGTCACCTGGTCGGCGGTGGCGAATTTCTCCACGCCCGCTGCGGATTTCGCGGCCACCATGCCGTCGTCGGTGACGACCAGTTGCAGACCGCGGCGCACCGCAAGACCGCTCTGCGGTGCGGTCAGGTCGAGCACGGTCACCGAGTCCAGGCCCGCGTCGCTGACGACGCGTTCGGAACCGCTGACGTAGCCGTCGTCGATGATCACCAGCAGATGGATCCGGCCCGCTGTCGGCTGCGCGTTACGCATGAACCGACCGCGCTCGACCAGCTCGGCCGACATGGAGGTCTCCAGTTCGGCCAGCGAGCGGTACATCATCCGGGCCGAGCCCACACCGTCGCGGTCCACCGGATGTTGCAGGTGCGGTAGCCATTTCGCCCAGGACCAAGCCGGGCCGTCGGGGTCGGCGCAGATGATGGCGACCGCGGTGTGGTCGGGGCCGTGGAAGGTGGTGAACTCCATCAGCATCGAGCGCACCAGCGTGAGCGCGGCCGCACGGTCGCCTTCGACGTTGATGGCGGGGAACGCGCGCAGCGAGATGGCGGTGGGCAGGCCGTGCACCACCGAGTGGGTGCGCACGAACCGGCGCAAGGCGACGGTGGACACCGGCTCCAGGTCTTCCAGCGGACCGGTCTCGGGCCGGGCCAGCTTGGTGGCCAGGCGGTGGCTGCCCACGCCGACCCGCACGTGCCCGAAATCGGGGTCGTTGGGCCTGCGTTCCCACATCCGGCGGCTGCCGATCACCGATTGCAGGTCGCTGGGTTCGGGATGACTCCACCGCAGCGCCGCCAGCTGCTGATTGCCGGTCTTGCGCACATCCTTGCGGACCTGATCGAGGTAGCGGAAGTAGTCCTTGCGTTCCTCGTTGAGCTCGGCGGCCTTCTTCGGCCCGCCGCCGCCGCGCATGCCCGCCATCATGCCGAACATCGACATCAGCATCATCATCGGGAACATCATCATGAACGGGTTGGCCAGCAGGTTGCGGCCCATCATGACCATCATCGCGATCATGCCGACCACGGCGACCACCATGACCACCGGCATCAGCTTCATCAGCAGATTGCCGACGACGGGACGATCGAGTTCCGGCGGCGCGGACAACGCGACCTCACCGCCCGGCGGACGTGGCGGCGCGATCCGCGGGCGGCGCACGAAACCTTCGGTTGCCATGTCCTACAACCCCTCTCGGGTGTGTTGCTCCGCACCCGGATCCACACTCACCTGCTTACCCCGCCGGAACGGGATCGAAGCGGCGTAGCCGAGCCCGAGCAGGGCGAGCAGCGTGATCGAGCCGATCGTGGCGACCTGGCGCGGGGCCGGGTCGACGTACGGCGGCGGGGACGGCCCGGCGATCTTGCGCGGTATATCGGAGCCGACGGTGACCGGCTTCTGCGGCAGTTGCGCGGTGAGCGCGGCCAGTGGATCGATCAGGCCGTGCCCGACCTTGTCGTTGCGTCCGTTGTCCGGTGCCTGCGCGGTCAGCTTGATTCGATCGATCACCTCGGCGGCGGTCAGTTCCGGGAAGCGCGACCGGACCAGCGCGGCCAGTCCGGAGACGTAGGCGCTGGAGAAGCTGGTGCCGTCGATGGTGGAGTAGCCCTCGTCGGTCTGGGTGGCGTTGACCAGGCCCGCGCCACCCGGCTTGCTGTCCAGGGAGACGATCTCGCGCCCCGGCGCGGCGACGCCGACCCACGGGCCGTGCAGCGAGAACGGTGAGACCATGCCCGCGGGATCCACCGAGGCGACCGACAGCACATAGGGCGTGAACCAGGCCGGAGTGACCGCGGTGCTCACCGCCGACCAGCCCGAGCGGTCGTTCTGCTTCTCACAGGCAGTGCCCTGCATGATGTTTCCGGCCGCGGCGACAACGACCACATTGCGGTCGTAGGCGTATTTCACGGCGGCGCCCAAGGCGCCGTCGGCAGCGCCCGCGCTCGCAGCCATGCACGCCACCTCGGAGATGTTGATCACCGTGGCGCCCATGTCGACCGCGCGGACGATACCGGCGGCCAGGGTGTTGACCGTGCCGTAGCCTTCGCGCGTGATCACGCCCGGCTCCTCCCGGCGATTGCGGTCCTTGGCCTCGTAGGCCGAGCTGAGCTGGCGGATGGCCAGGATCTCGGCTTCCGGTGCGACACCGGAGAATCCGTCCTCCAGGCTGGGCTGAGCGGCGATGATCCCGGCCACGAAGGTGCCGTGGCCGTCGCAGTCGACGGTGCCGTCGGTGGTGGAGACGAAGTCGCCGCCCGCCTGGAGCGCGGGCAGGCGCCAGTGCCGGTTCACGCCGGTATCGATGACGGCGACCTTCTGACCCGCGCCGCGACTGAACTGCCACGCCTCGGCCAAACCGAGGATCCGCTGCGCCAGTGGCGGATCGCGGGGCACCCCGCCCTGGAGCGTGGGTTCGGCGCAGACCTTGGCCTGTTCGGTCTCGTCCGGCGGTCTAGCGCCTGCGGCCAGGCCGAGCACGGCCCCGAGTGCGCCGTCGTCGATCTTCGGCGGCGCGATCGCCAGTGCGGGCGTGGGTGTTCCGGTGGCGAGCGCGAGCACCGCCGCCATCGTCACCGCCCGCAGCAGCCGCCGTAGGAGCGGTGCCATGTCAGATGTTCCGGGCGGCCGAGTAGATGTCCATGATCCACAGCACCAGCGGAATGATGGTGCAGATCAAGAGGTATTCGAAGATCTCACCGGTGCGGCGCATGGGTGGCGACATCTCGGTGTGCGGCCCGATCACACCGAAGACCACCGCGGCCGTGGCCACGACGAGCAGCATGCCGGCGATCGGCAGCAGCCAGTTCTCCTCACCGAGCCCGGCACCGATGCCCAGCGCGATCAACGCGATCGCGCCACCGGCGATCAGCGTGCAAGCCTGCACCAGGTCGGCGAACGCGCGCCCGCGCAGGCACAGGATGATCGAGACCACAACGCCCAGGGTGATGCCCTGCCAGCGGGCCGCGCCGAGCGGATCCGCGGCCAGCACCACGCCGATCACGGCGGCGACGGTGCAGCCGATGATCATGCCGGACTGGTATTCGTTGGCCGCGCGGGCTCGATGCTCGAGACCGGCGGCCGAGGGTAGCGCAGTGGCGCCGATGGCGCCGATGTCCTTGACGGTGGGACGGGGTTCGTGGTCGGCGGGGTCGATGGCGGCGCCGGCGGTCGGCACCGGCGGCACCGGAAGCCGTGCGGCCGCCACGGCCAGGCGCGGCACCAGGGTGATCACGATGAGCGCACCGACCAGCACGCCGGCGGCGATCTTGGACAGCGCGGGATCCCAGACCATCCGCACCATCGCGGCCACGCCGCCGAACAGCGCGAGAGTGATGACCGTGGTGAACATGGTCGCCCCGACCCGGGCCAGGCTGTAGAGGACCGCGGCCGCGGTCAGCGTTGCGACACAGGCGAACATCGCGTGCGGACTGCCGAAGGCGTTGGGCACGAACAGTGCGGTGCCCGCGAAGATCAGCAGCAGCGCGTACAGCGACAGCATGATCACCGGCAAGGACGCTTCGGCCTGATACCGGCGGGCGACGAGCACGGCCGCGCCACCGGCGATCAGTCCGGCGCCGAGGCCGATGAAACCCACTGCGGCACCGGCACCGTCGAGTTTGGCCACCGCGAGCAGGTAGATCCCGGCCAGCACCGCGAGCAGGCCCATGGACAGACCGAGCCAGCGCGCCGACAGCGGCGACCAGTGCCGGAACGAGGTCGCGGTCAGCTTGGAGACGGCGTCGATCACGTCGTCGAACAGCGCCGGTGGCTCCTTGGCGGACACCGAGCGCAATACCAGCAACTCACCATCGAAAACCTCGGCCTCGGTGAGCGATTGGTTTGCCGGGATGGGGTCGCGGCCGATCCGGGCCAGTGTCCAATGCTGCGTTTGCAGCGGTGCCCCGTCCTCGTGCTCGGTGAGATCGGGATTGCGCGATTCGATCAGCTCCACCACGTCGGCGATAAACGCCGCGATCGGAACTGTGGCAGGCAAACCCAAGTCCAACTGGGTATTGCCGCCGATCACCGAGACTCGGCACAACTCCGGAGCAACGGCAGCCACAGCGCTGCTAGACGGATCGGTCACAGCTCGGACGACTCCCTACCTAGAACACACTTCAACGCCATGCAACGTACTCAACTTAACGGAGAAGTCCCTCCCTCGCAGCAGCTATGCTTGGCGAGGAACAGCACGTCCGTTCGTTTTTAGGGGCAAACCCACATGACCGGCAACCGCCAGGCACAACGCGCATTCGACGCTGGTGTCTTGTCCTTGGGCATTGTGATCGACGGACAGGAATCTGCCCGCGATCTGGAATACGCTCAGCTAGCCTTCCAGCGCGCCACCGAATGGGATCCCGGTATGTGCGACGCTTGGCTCGGGCGCGCGGCCGCGGGCGAGCACACCCGTGAGGTGATCTTCAACCTCTTCAAGACCAGCACCTCGACGCTCTTCCGGGAGCAGCGCAGGCTCGGCCTGCAACCGCGAGCGCTGGCGGGCCGCTTCACCATCGGGCAGTACATCGATTACCCGCTGGCCAGCTATGCCGAGATCTGGCTCGCGCAGGCCACGCAGCTGATCACCGAGGGCGACTACGACGAAGCCGAGAAGGTCCTCGACGAACTGGCCAAACACCGGTCCGCACAGGTCTCCTCGTCGGATCGCGAGATCGACGACCGGATCTGCGCCTACGTCCGTGGCGTGTTGCACTTCACCACGCAGCGCTGGCCCGATGTGATGACCGTGCTGGCCGGTTCGGCGGACTGGGAGGATCCCTACCTGGCCGCGGGCGCCCACGTCATGGTCGGCACCGCCTGTGCCCAGCTGGGTTTGTTCGGCGAGGCGATCCGCCGCATGGAAGCCGCGGAGCAGGGCCCGATTCCGGCCGCGGCGACCACTGCCCGCTTCTGCCGCGGACTCGCCCTGCGCGAGACAGGCGAGGAGGAGAAGGCGCAGGCGCTGTTCGAGAAGGTGTTCTCCGAGGCACCGGGTTTCGAGGCCAACACCATGGCCATGCGCGACCGCAAGTACCGGATCACGGTGACCACCAAGGAGGTCATCGACGCGCGCACCAACAAGTGGGATCCGGCCTCGGCGCCGACGCTGGAACAGATGGGCCAGGAGGAGCGCGACGACAAGGCCAAGCTGATCCTGGAGAAGGCGCGCGCCGAACTCGACGAGCAGATCGGTCTCGCCGGCGTGAAAATGCAGGTTGCGAAGTTGCAGGCAACCGCTCAGCTAGCGCGGATCCGTGCCGAAAAAGGAATGGCGAGCGGATCCCGTGGCCAACATCTGGCATTCACCGGACCGCCGGGTACCGGTAAGACCACCGTTGCCCGCGTGGTGGCAAAAATTTACTGTGGCTTAGGAATTCTCAAGACCGACAAGTTGATCGAAGCCAAACGTTCCGATTTCGTCGGCCAGCATTTGGGCAGTACCGCGATCAAGACGAACAAGTTGATCGATAGCGCGATGGACGGTGTGCTGTTCATCGACGAGGCCTACACGCTGATTCAAACCGGCCTGTCCGGCGGTGACGCGTTCGGTCGCGAAGCCGTCGATACGCTGCTCGCGCGAATGGAGAACGACCGCGATCGCCTGGTGGTGATCATCGCCGGATACGACGGCGAGATCGACCGATTCCTGGCCTCCAACGACGGTCTGGCGTCCCGCTTCGCCAAGCGGGTGAAGTTCGATTCCTACTCGCCGGAGGAGCTCGGCGATATCGGCCGTTTCATTGCGCGGAAACGGGATTCGGAACTGGCCGACGACGCACAGGCGCTGCTGATCGCCGCCTGCGGTGAGCTCTACCGCAAGGAGGCCACGGATCAGAGCGGTGAGATCCGGCGCGGCATCGACATGGCCGGTAACGGCCGGTTCATCCGCAATGTGATCGAGGCGGCCGAGGAGGAGCGGGAGTTCCGGCTGGCCAATGACATCAACCTGGATCTGAGCGCCGTCGACGAATCGGTGCTGATGCGGATCGAGTCGGACGATATGCAGAACGCGCTGGACAACGTGCTGGCCACGCTGCGCTGATATCCGGACACAGCAGTACGGCCGCGAGTTCTCGCCAGCCGTACTGCTGTGCGGGGCACGTCAGTTGGTGGTCGGCAGGATGTCGTAGCTGACGAGCGCTTCCTCGCGCGAGAGCGTCGGCCCAGGCACCAGCTGGCCGATGATCGGCCACGGTGCGGGCCGCGGCTTGTCGGCCAGGCCGAGCAGGGTGGCCGTCTCCTGATCCGGTATGCCGTAGCGAATCCCGTTGTCGGAGATGTAGAACAGGCTGCCCAGGCGGACGCTGTCCGGCGACATGCCGGTCATCTGGAGGTACTCCCCCGAGTTCGGAGGGATGTAAGCATGGTCGATGCGGTCGCCGGTGCCGTCGCCGGTGGCCAGATCCACCACCTTGGCCGACTTCGGCAGCGGCAGTTCACGTCCGGCGAGCAGCGTGATCGTGGCGGCCGGATCGGAGTCCTTCTTGGCCCACTGGATGCAGCTGACCTTGTTCTGCTCGGGAGTGAGGATGGTCGGGACCGGCCCGGGGAACTTGTCCACCGGCAGCGGGCTCACCACGGGCACGCCAACCAACCGGTCCGGCGGCACCGAGATGATCTCGTTCATCTCCTGGGAGTTCGCGTTGCGGATCACCTCGGCGGAGAACGGCGTCAGCCGCTGCACGCCGTCGGCGAGCACCACGTACAGCTCTTCGGAGTCGACCCGCTGCACGCGGATCACGCCGCCGATCGGCACGCCCTGCAAGCGACCGGGGCCGGGTTCGCCGAGCCGATCGATCTTCGGCGGGACGATCGCGGGGACCTGGGTGGCGGAGTTGAGCATGCCCGCGCTGACCGGACGCGGGTTGTACTCCCGCATGCCCAGCGAGCGCGAGATCACCGAATCGTTCGGATCCACTTCGGCGCGTTTGCCGTCGAACATCAGGAAGGTCTTGCCGCCGCGGGTCACCAGCAGCGCCTCGTTGTCGCGCAGCGGGCGGGCGGTGTTCGGCTCGCTCGAGTCGAGCGCGCCTGCGACGACCGTGGACGTGGCGCCTGCGGAGCGGGCGGCGCTGCCTGCCGCGGACAGCTCCACCGCATCGCACAGGCTCCAGACGGAGTCCGGCGAGGCCGCGCCGGGCAGGGTGGCCGGAACGCCGGGAATGCCCACCATCGGGCCGCGCGGCATCGTCAGCTTGGATTCCTTGACGGAGGTGGGTTTTTCGTTGCTGGCAACGATCAGGCGGGCGGAAGCCAGGTTCAGCGCCGGATGCAGCGTGCCGTCGACGATCACGTAGAGCGCGCCGGTCTCCTTGCCCATCACGATGGTCGCGTCGCCGATCGCGCCCACGGGGCGCAGGAACGCCAGGATCGCCGCACCGGCGACCACCAGGATGCCGAGCACCGCGCCGACGACCAGCGAGCGGAACTGCGAGCGCATCGGATCGTGCAGCATCCGGACATCGCGCCGAATCAGCGCGTGCTCGTACCTTTTCAGCAGAAACCGGTAACCGTTGACTTGCGCCTTTGTAGTCAACTGTGCGGGCACGAAACGCCTCCGAACTGACGCGGGGTACAACGGACCGAGCATTTCACCCGGCACGGCTTACAGTACCTACCTACCCACCCCGCCGACTACGCAAGCTCCGCCGCCTGCCGTCCCCGGTAGCGAAGCCGAGCGAATTCGGTCCATTATGTCCGCATGGGTTCCACCACAGCCGACGGCGAAAATCGCGACACCGCGCCGCAGAGTTCACCCGTCCCGTCGGCTGAGCCTGCCCCCGCTCCCCTGCGCTCCTCGTACTTCTGGCTGTTCCGAATTCTGCCGCTACGCTGGGTGATTCCGGTGGCGCTCGTCGCGGTCGCGGCCTCACTGGTCGCGGTGATCTTCGATGCCTCCGTGTGGGTCGCGGCCGGAGTATGTGCCGGTGTCCTCGTGCTCGGGCTGACACCACTGCCGCGCCGCAAGTCGCCGGCAGGCTGGCTGGACGAAGAAATCACCTTCCGTTGGCGCGCGTTCCGCAATCGTTCGGCAACCGTTGATCAGGCGCCGTTCGACGTACCGCTACCCGAAGGCGGCGCCTATGGAATGCGCTGGGACGGCTCGCGATTGCTCATCATGCTGCGCGTGGAGGCGCATCCGCGCACGGTGACGCTGCTGAGCCCGCAGTCGCTGATCTCCGACGACATGATGCCGCTGCCCGAGATCGCGCACTGCCTCGACCAGTTCGACATCGAGCTGGCCTCCATCGACGTGATCAGCACCGGCGCCCGCACCGCCGGGCCCGGCCGGGTCTCGCATCTCTACGAGCAGATCCTGGGTCGGCTGCCCGCGGTGGCGCACCGCACGGTGTGGGTGGTGCTGCGGCTGGACCCGCTGGGCAATGCCCCCGCGGTGGCGCGGCGCGGCGGCGGCGCCACCGGCACGCTGCGCACGGCCATCGTGGCGACCCAGCGGGTGGCAAATCGGCTTGCCGCCCACGGCATCTCCACGGTAGTGCTGTCGGCCGCCGAGATCACCGCCGCGGTCAACCAGCTCACCCGGCACACGCCGCTGGAGGAGTTCACCGAGACACCGCACAGCGTGGAACGCGACGGCGTGCACTACACCACCTACCGGATGGCGCCGGAAGCTTTGGGACCGCAGGGCTTCGCCGCAGTGTGGTCCACTCCGACGCTGGCGACCACCGTCACCATGCGTCTTCAGCGCGCCGCGGCACAGTCACCGCGCGACCAGGCCGCCACACCCGGTGCCGCGGGCATCGAAGTGACCGCGGTGGTGCGCTTCGATACCCCGGACAAGCCCGCCGTAGTCAAGGCCGAGGGCCTGGTTCCGCTGCCGGGCAAGCAGTTCCGCGCCCTGCTGTACACGCTGCCGATCGCACAGCGTGGCCGTCAGTTCACCCCGGAAACCTATCTGGGCAAGCCGGATTCGCTGCTCACACTGCCGATGCCGATCGCAGGCTGCGGGCAGCTGATCGGCGCCGACACCTCCGGACAGGGCGTGGCCCTGCCCCTGGTCGGGCACCAGGTGCGGCGCGTGGAGGTGATCGGGTCGCTGCTGGTCGCCCAGCAGATGATCCTGCGCGCCATCGCGCTCGGCGCCTCGGTCGTGGTGCACACCAACCGTCACGACGCGTGGCGGCAGATGGCCGCCGACGTGGGTGTGCCCCAGTCGCTGACCATCGCGGCCTGGTCCGCGGCCGGGCAGCAGGCCAGCGCGCACCGCTCCGCCACTGTGATCGTCTACGACGGCATTCCGCCGACGGGACACCACTCCGACGCCACCACCGTGCTGCTCCGCAATGCCCCGGCGACCATGGAGGACCACTTCGACCCCGACGTCACCCTCGCCGAGGACCCGGAGACCGCCAACCTCGTCACCGTGCGCACGGCAGGTGTGACCACCCGCGTGCACATGGTGGCGACACCGGACGAGATGCAGTACTTGCACACGGCTTTGGCCGCCGCCCGCTAACCGAGTACCGGAAAGCCCCGGCCACCCGCAAGGGTGACCGGGGCTTTCTCGTTGCCAACCCGGATCAGAAGGAGTTGTAGACCTTCTTGTCAGCGGCGAACGCGTTGTTGAACGCGCCGTCGATGGCGTTGCGCAGGGCCTGCATCTTGGTGTGGGTGTCGTTGAGCTCCTCGAGCAGGGAGTTGGCCTTCACGGTGAAGGACTCCAGCGCCTCGCTCTCTTCCCAACCCTTGGTGACCAGCTTGTCCTTGGCGGCGACGAAGGCGTCCTTGTAGCCGTCGAGATCCTTGTAGTACTGGTCCATTTCGCTGATCAGCTGGTCGTGGACCTGTTTGGTGTACTTCATGGCCGTCTCCTTTCGAGTGGTGTGTCAGATCAGGTTGGTCAGGGCGTCCACGTTTTCCGGATCGACGTTGCCGAGGGTCGTGTTGCCCTCGGAGATGGTCTGATTCATCTCGTCGATCTTGGTGTTGATACGGGTGGTCTCCTCCTGCCAAGCGGTGGAAGCCTTCTGTCCCGCAACGGCGGCGTCACCCTCCCAGCCCGAGCGGGCCGCGTCGAAGGTTTCCTGCACGGCCGAGATGGTCTTCTTGATGCCCTCGACGGCCTGCATGTATTCGTCGACGACCGCAGCAGCTTCGGCCTCTGTATAACTGGTCTGTCCGGACATTGTTCACCTCATCATGTCGGTGGGTACTTGGTTTTCCGCTGCGCAGGGGCCGCGGTGGTTCGGTCGGTTCGTGAGTTCCGATGCGTTAACTAGGGCATCCACCTTCCTCCGGGCAAGGTTTCGATCAGCGCCGAGATCGCCTGGGCGATCCGGTGATCGGTTCCCGGGGTGAAGGTCGACCAGACCCGCAGGTCCGGCGCAGCGCCGGGGCTGGCGGCGATACGACCCCGCGAGGTGTCGTAAACCGCTACCGCTCCGGACGTTCTGGTCGTGATGCCGTCGTCGTAGGCGTAGGCGACGATCTCGGCGTGCGCGTGGCAGCTGGACATGGCCAGCCCGAACTCGATGGCATCGCGTTCGGCCACACCGCGGGCGTAGAAGATATCGGAGTAGTCGCTGGATCTCGTTGCCTCGTCCAGTCTTTCGCGCAGATCTTCGACCGGGGCGCTGATGCTCGGGATATCGGCGGCCGGGGCGCGGCCCAGCGCTTCGAGCACCGGCCGCGCCAGCGCTTGTCCGCCGCCGTCGCACCAGATGGTGCCCACGTCGAAGGTGTCGCCGGTGCGGGTGGCCAGCGCGTGCTGAGCTCCCTTGCGCGCCACGCAGACCTGTCGAATCCCCGACTCCGTGTAGATCCGGGCCGCGAGCTCACGCTCCGGGTTGGCCAGGATGAACAGCGCGTCGGTCAGGTCGGCGGCGACATCGTCGTAGGCGTTGACCAACCCGGCGGCGCGCAGGTCGGCGATCGCCTGGTCGCGCGCGGCCTGCCAGGCATCGACCGAATCCTGCTGCGGTCCGACCCCCAGCACCAGCGGCAGGGTCTGCACGCCGAGCAGGTCGGACACCGCCAGGAGTCCATCGTTGGTCATCGTCGTCATGGCGCCCCCGGTGCGGTCGCCTTCGGTGCGGGTTCGGCGGCGCCGCCGATTACCGCTGGGGCAGCGGCGAATCCGGCGTCGACCTCGAACGGCTTGTCCGGCTGCGCGGAGGCGGCGCCGGCCCGCAGGGTACGGTCGTCGTCCTGCACGGCGGCTGCGGGCGCCATCGCGGCCGGGGCGCCCATGCGGCTCGCCGACGACGAATCTCCGGCCACCGGAGTCGTTTCCACGGGCAGCGGGGTCGGTTCGGCGGTCCCGGCGGCGGCCACGGCCTGCGTGGTGAACGCCGTCTTCGCCCGCGGCGGCGGTGTGGCCCGGGCGAACGCCGCAGCGAACGAGGTCGGCAAGGCGGTCGTGGGCACGGCTGTGGGACGCACCTCGGACGCGGCCCGCTCGGCCTCCAGCGCAGCACTATTGGCGATGACCGGTGGCGTGGTCTGCGTCCACGGCGTCTCCAGCGGCTTGGTCGCCTCTTCGTAGACACGCATGACCCGGGCCGCGTTGACCTTGGCCAGATCCTGTTCGGCGTCGATATCGGCGGCCGCGCCCACCAGGGGCGCACCCAACCCGGCGCCGATCGCCTCCACCGACTTCTTTGCCTCTTCCAGGGCGGCGATCTCGGCGACGTGCGGCATGGCCAGCCTGGCCACCTCGTAGGCCAGCGCTTGCGAGCCGGTCTTGGTGGCGTTCTGGGCCGCGGAACCGGCCGCCTCCAGCAGCCACTCCCGCAGTGTGGTGATCCGGTCCAGGATCTCCGGGCTCGTCTCCGAACGCCACGATTCGCCGATGGCCTTGACGATCTGGTCGTATTCGGGCACGGCGGCGCCGAAACTCACGCCAAGGCGAGTCCACGCCTGGGCCGCTTCGGCCATCGGCGCCGCGCCGCGACCGGTAGTCAGATCCTGGGCGAGTTTCTCCGTGGGCCTGGCTTCCCAGACCACGCCGGTGAAACCAGGGATCGGCGGTTCGACCATATGTCCCCCGCCTCGCGCTAGGCCGACGCCCCGAGACCAGCGGCGTTCTCGGTATCCATCACCACTAGCGACTGCGACTGCGAGCGCAGCGCGGCGGCCAGTTTGCGTAGTTCGAGAACGCCTGCGGTCGCGGCTTCGTCGTAGGAGGCGGCCACCCCGCGCAGGGTCTGCGCGGCACGCTGTGAAACTTCGTCCAGCCCAGCGGCTTCCACGGCCAGGGCGGGCGTGTTGGCCTTCAGATCGGCTTCCAGCCGGTCCGCGAGGGCGTCGAGTGCGGTGGCAGACTTGATTGCCCCGGCGCGATCGAATTCCATGCCGTCCTCCTATCAGAGAGTGAGTGCCTGGTCCGGCGGTTCGTTGAGTCCATCGGCGTTGGCCGCGCCGACGACGGGCAGCGAGGCGCCTTCGATATCGCCCACCACCTCGTTGCCGTGCGAGGCGGACACCAGTTCGCCGCGCAAGCCGTTCGCGGCGTCCTCCGCGCCACGGCCCATGCCCGCGGCGGCCGCCGGCGACATCGGCATCATGCCGCCCGGCGAGGTGGCCGCCGTGGTGTTGCTGCGGGCCGCCGAACTGGCGCCGGCCTGCATCGCCGAGGCCGGGTTGCCGACGCCGTTCGCGCCTGCCGCGCCCAGATTGCCGACCGTGCGACCGTCGACCCACGGGCTGAGCTGGCGCGCCGCGGCGGCCACGGCACCGCCGCCACCACCGAAACCGCCGCCGCCCGCACCGGGCTTGGCGGCACTCTTGCCCAGCTCCGCCTGCTCGGCCTTGTCCTTTTCCAGTGCCGGGTTGGTGGAGGCCACCGGGTTCAATGTCTTGTGCAGCGAGACAGCCGATTCCATGCCGGACTTCACCGCGGTGGTCAGCGTGGGGATCATCTGCATCAGCATGCTCAGCATCTGCATCTGGTCCATGCCCTTGGGGGCATCGGTGACCGGCACCTTCTGGCCCGTGGCCGTCATCTCCGCGCTGTGCACGGTCATTTCGCCGCGCGTCTTCGCCACCGTCGCCGTGGCCTCGGCCATCGTCTCGACGGTCGAGGCGACCAGGAAGGCCTGGCCACCCGGGGTCGAGAGGAACGGCGCGGAGGCGGCGACCTGTGCCATGTACTTGGCGATGATGGCCGCCATCGTCGCGCCGCCGATGGCGACCGAGGTCGCGGCTGAGGCGACGCCTGCCGACTCCTGCGCGGCCTGGGTGGCGATCTTGCCGCCGTCCTTCTGCGCCTCTTTGCCTTTTTCCTCGGCGGCGGCCGCGGCCTGACTCTGCCACAGTTGCATCGCCATGGTGAGCGCCGTGCTGCCCAGCTGCACCACCGTCGAGACGACGCTGGAGACCTGACTCAGTACCTCGGTCGGATCGACGACGGGCGCGGCGGCCGGATTCGCCGCGGGCTGCGCGGCCGGATCACCATTGGCCACCGGCGCGGCGGCCGGTGCGGGAGCCGGGAATTGGCCGGTGCCGAAGGTGGCGGCCAGATCGGTCAGCGGCTTTGCCAGCAGGGACAGGTCGATCACCGGCAGCGGCGGCAGGCCCGGAATCGGTGGCAGCAGCGGAATTTCGGGCAGCTGCGGCAGGCCCATGTCCTTCAGGACATCGTTCACCGGCCGGTCCAACATCGGACCCACCGCGCTCTGGCGCAGCATGTCCAATACCGACTGATCGACCAGCTCCGACATCAGGCGCGACCGACCGCGTCGATATCGGAGCCCGAGAGCCCGTCCGTCACTTGGTATTCGGTGGCGGCCTGCTGGCAGGTCAGCGCCGTCATGCCGTGCACGTAGGCCAGTTCAGCGACCGAGGTGAGGTGATTGGCCTGCGCCACCGCGAAGGAGGCGAGGAAATCCTGGCCGATCAAACCGAACACCGGGATGGCCGCGGCCATGGTGGCCGCCTGGTTCACCGAACCGGCGCTCGCCACGCTGGCGGCACACGCCGCAGCCGTGTCCGCGTAGGCCCGAATCGCGTCAGGTTCGGCGGCCACATGCGGCCAGGGATTGATGTCAAAACCGTTAGGCATCGGAAACACCCTCTGCGCGAAAATGATTGGAAGGTCCAGACCGAATATACCGGATCACAGGATGAGTCGCGCAGTAAATATTCGGGTGGAAAACCTTAAGGGAGAGTAAATATTTGGTGCGGCCACTAGGTCTGAGCTGCGGATTCTTCATTGAACTCGGTGATGAGCTCACCCATCCGCCCCATGGCTTCGGCCGCCGCGCGATGCGCCGTGGAAACCACCGCCTGCTCGAATTCACCGGGTGACATTCGCGACACCGCACTGGTGAATCGCATGTCCCGCAAGGCTCCGCTGCCGTCGACCTCGACGGTCACCGCACCGTCCTCCGACGACTCCTGCGCGCGCACCTTCGCCATCTCGTCGCCGAGATCGCGCAACCGGTTCAGCGCCCGCTGCGCCCGCGCCTCGATCTCGTCCATCACCGGGTTGGTACTCATGCCTGCGCCTCGCTGGCGCTCGGCTCCGGCATGCGTACCGCACACTGGCACATGATTCGCTCTCTGCGTTCGCTCATGCCTCCACCTCGCTGACGCTCGGCTCCAGCATGCGTACCGCACACTGGCACATGATTCGCTCTCTGCGTTCGCTCATGTCAGGCTTCCCTCAACCAGCTCTGCGGCTCTTCGTCGTACTCTTCTTCCTCGACCCACTCCTGCGCCGCGACATCCTCTGGCTTCGGCAGCCCGGTCAGCGCGAGCTGTTGATTGGTCAACCCCGCCGCCTGCAACTCCTCCCGCCGCGCCAGCCCGGCCCGGTTCGCCGCCTGCCTGCACAACCGCATGATCTGATTCGCCAGCTCGGCCGGATCCCGCCGCAGCTCATCCGCTTCCACCGAAATAGCCAGCGGCAGGCCCTGTTCGGTGGTCCGCACCGAAATCGTGCCGCTGATGTTCGCCGCTGTGGACATCGCATCAACCCCTCATCGCTTGTCGCTCAGTGTATGTTCCCGCCGCCGGGGTCCATACCGGTTCGTCCTCGATCGCACGGACCACCTCGGCGATCTCGGCGTTGATCAACGTGGTCAGGCGTATCGAGCCGAATCAGGCACGGTGCGAAAGTCTCTCGTCCTTGATGGTCTGGACGACCTTCGCGATCTCCTTGTTGATCATGATCACAAACTTCTTTTCGTCGACGGGTTGCGCGACCGGCGGCAGGTCCGGAGCGATCAGATATCTGCCGTCATCGGGCAGATCCCGCCATTTGAGCTCGAGGGTGAGCCGCCCGCGCGGACCGTACACCGAATAACCCTGGCTCACGCGCACCACCCCGCGCGACGCCGCGACCGTCTTTTCGAACCGTTCCCCGGACACCGGGGTGGAGCCGCCGCCGTAGGGGTCGTCCCACAGGCCGGAACTACTCGTGTCGACCATTTCTTCACTCTTGGGCACCGGCAACTTGATACTGCCCTGTTTTCCCGGTTCGACCTTCGGCAGTTCAGCCACCACCGCGTCGGCCAGCGCCAGCGGCTCGCATTCGGTGACGGTGAAACCGGCGGCGTGCTCGAAGGTCTTGCCGGTCACCTGCTTCAGCACGTACCCGCGGTCGCCACGCCGGACCGCGAGCACCCGGACCCAGCCTTCCGCGCGCTCGTACTCCCGCTCGTCGAATCCGCGCACTTCGAGAGCGATATCCGGTTGCAACACGGCCTCGGAAATCTCATCGAGCACCCGATCGTCCGTGCCCCGCCACCGTTCCCGAACAAGGTGCAACGCACGTTCGTATTCATCGGTGGTCTGCATTTCACAGATGTAGGTGAACGGATGCGGGAGAATCGTGCCCCCGGACCGTGACCACAGGGCCATGAACTCGGTGTCGGTGAATTTCCAAGTGCGACTCACTGTTCGACCACCGGCCTGACCACCTTCGGCGCCTCACCGAGCAGTTCGTCCAGGTGCTGGTCGGATTCGAGGTAGGCAGGGCGCTTGTAGTTCTGCTGACCCTGGCCCGCACCCTGACCCGCCGCACCGGCGGGGCCGGGGGAACCGGGCGTCGCCTGCATGGCTGCCCCGGCCCGGCCGAGCGAGCCGAGACCTGTTCCGGCGGCGGTCGCCGCCGTGGCGGCGCCCGCGCGGGGGAACAGCTTCGCGGCTTCGGTCAGACCCAATCCCTTTGCCAGGGAGCCGGGGCCAGGCCCGGGGCCGCCGAGTTTCGACGCCAGGTCGCCCACCTTCGGCATCCCGTTGGCCAACGCGTTCTGCGCGGCTTGCTGCGCGGCCGCCAGCGCCTCGGTCGCACCCTTCTGGCCACCCTGGAGGGCTTCCTGCACAGCCTGCTGCGCGGCCTGCAAACCTTGCTGAGCGGCCTGCTGCGCCGCCGACGTGGCTTCCTTCGCAGCGGCTTGCGCCCGCTGCTGCTTCTGGTAGGCCTCTTGCTCCGCGGCCGCGTCCTTGGCGCGCTGCTCGGCCTCGGCCTGTCGGCGCTCGTTGGCGGCCCGCTGCGTCTTCTCGTAGGCCTCTTGTTCGTTCGCGCGCCGGGCCGCGTCTTTGCGCTGTTGCTCGGCGAACTGCGCGGCCTTCCGCTGCTCGTCCGCTGCGTTCGCCTGTGCCTTCTTCTGCTCCGCGGTCAAACCGGGACCGGGGCCGGGGCCTGCCTTGGCTCTGGCAGGACCGGGGCCGCCAGGACCGGGACCGGGGCCGCCAGGACCGCCGGCTTGGGTTTTCGCCAGCGCCTGCTTTTCTTCCTCGGAGAGCTTGCCGTCGTTGTTCGTGTCCCCCGGGATTTTTTCCTTGTCATCGATCTTGCCGTCTTTGTTCGTATCCCGGGGATCGTAGATCGGCGGGACGTCCTTGAACGCATCCGTCGGGTAAACAAGGTTCGGAATACTCTTGGACGTGAAATTGACACCGCGCACATAGGTTTCGCCGAACATCTGCTGCCGGTCGGTCAACCAGTAAGTGGGGTCTTCATCTTCCGTCTTGTAGGGCGGGGCCCAATAGTGAGTATCCTGTAGGAACTGCGAGACGTGCTCGAGCAGGGAATGGTGCTGTGCGGCGGATGTCGCGAGCGGTTCGAGGGAGAGGCGATAGTTGTTCAGGGCAGTTTTGATCGCCTGTGCACCTTCACCCTCCCAGACCTTTTCCCCCGCAGCCGGGTTCAGGTGATTGACAATCTTGTTACCAAACTCCACACTCCACTCTTGGATTTTTTTTCCGATATGCTCCCATTCAGCAGCATCATCGGCGACCATATCCGCGACGACGCCACCCTCCAGGTACTGCCGGTTCGCATAAAGAGTAGCCCAAGGTTTATTTTGGACTTCCCCGATACCCGCGTTCCGAGTGCCCTTGATATCCGGCTGCTTCCGGTTATCCTTTACATGAAATCCACTCTCATAGTCACTAGCCGCCTTTTTTCGGGTGGTCGGCATCCCGTCTTCATCATAATTCCACCCTTTGCGATATTTGCCGTGATCACCCTCGCGCTGCGTGAGGGCACCCGGAGCCTTTCCGTCGGCGTAGTGCGTGTCTTGGAGTGGGGTCGTAATCCCGTCCAACTGACGGAGGAGATCCTCTACGTTGCCCTCCTCGGTTTTGGCCATGTTCTTGCCCGCCGCAACGACGGAGTCGAGCATGTCATCGAGGATCTTGTGGTGCGCGCCGAGGATGCGATACATCTCCTGGCCCTGCTTACCGAACACCTTGGCGAGCTCCGGACCCGAGGATATGGCGGGCGTGGACAGGTCGATCATGGACGAGACTGCCGTGGCATTCCCCCACAGGGAGAACAACTTCCATTGGAGATCCGAGATCGCCTGCCCCACAGCGATCGCCGCCTGCGGATCGAACTTGATCCAACCCGCGTCACCCGCACGTTTTTTGATGTCCGGCCAGGGATTGTTGGGTAGCGGGAGCTCCGGGATCGAAGGTCCCGAGCCCCCGCCGTCATCTTCCTTAGGTGGCATGCCTCGTACTCCTTGACTATCTCCGAAACTCCGGGACTGTCACGTGCGCCCGTGTGCCGTCTTACGTCCATCTTGTCACGGAATCACTGCCCGAACATATACGGACGACCCGTAAGCCCAAGCAACGCAAGAGGTCCGAGCGGTTCGCACATTATCGCTCGTTCGTTGCTATCCGAACATGGTGACCGCCAAGGAAATTCCTAAGGAACGGTTAGGAAATATGCGGATAGTGGATGCGGTCGTCGTCGGACAACTCGGTGATCCGGAGTTCGCCCGCTCCCCCGCAGATCGGGCACACCCGTGACCCCTGGCAGGTGCGGCAGCGGTGGCGACCGGTGGCGGTGGGCGCCTTGGTCCAGCCGGTGCCGTGGCAGGTGGGGCACAGGCCCTGGCCGTCGCATTCGTAGCAGAGGACGGCGCCGTCGCTGACGGTGTCCGGGGTGACGGCCGGGGCGGGGCGGTCGGGGGGTGGATCCGGCTGGTAGAGCTGGATGTTGGGGGTTTCACCGAGCAGGACGATGCCGCCGTAGCCGTCCTCGATGCGGGCTTGCAGACAGTAGCCCTCGCGATCGCCGCGGACGATGACGACGGTCGGGGCCTGCGGATCACGCTGGACCTGGACGGCCCAGCCCGCGGTGTGCAGCACCTGGGCGGCGCGGTCGGCGCGGGACGGATCCGGTGGGCCGGACAGGTTGGCGAGGGCCTCGAACCGGTGACGGGGCGGATCGGCCCAGTCCACCTGGCTGGGATGCTTCGGGATGACCACGTACGGTGCCGACCCGGGCACGAGCTGGGCACCGAACCAGCGCATCTGGCCGCGGAGGAACTCGGCGGAGCGGTCCAGCCACTCGCGCACGCCCTCGATCTCCGCCATTACCGTGCACCACCTTCGAGACCAGCCGTTGCCGGACGGTAACCGGCGGGCTTGTACACGATCACCATACGGTCGGTGGGCTGCGGCGGCGAGTATTTGGCCATGGCGTCCGGGTTGATCACATTGCTGGCTCCGGTGTCGATGGTGAACAGGTATTCGTCGCTGCCGTCGCCCTCGAACTCGGTGTGCTCGACCACCTCGAAGGCGGCCGCGAGCGAGGGCGGCAGCACGCGGCTGATGGCGAGCATGAGCTCGTCGCCCTGGATATGCCCGCGGTCGCCGGGTTCGCCACCCTCCACCAGTTCCGACTTCATGTCCCACTGGATTTCGATGTGCGCGCCGGGCACCAGGGTGTGCGGCAATTGCCGGGCCAGGGTGTCGTAGTCGGTGTCGCCGTAGTGGGCGCTGACATTGTTGATGTAGTAGCGCGCCACGCCGCCGTTGCCGCCGACATTGAGCACCGCGCCGTGCAGCAGCAAGTCGGCCCACACCATGAGCGAACCCGGGCGGGTCAGCGGACCGGCGTCGAGGATGCCGAGGTTGCGGCGGCGCTGGCCTGCGTCGGCGTAATCCATGGGCAGTTCGGTTTGCAGGATGAGGCCGCGACCGGAGGTGTCCCGTGCGGGCGTCAATTCGACCGCGAACCCACCGCGCCCGACACCCACGTCCACGGTGTGGCCGCCCTCGACCGCCGCGGGCACCGACGGGCGCGGCACGAACCGCACCGGATGGCTCTGCTGGGCGGGCAGTCGATACTGCGCGCGCGGACGGGAGAGCACGTCGACCGAGGACCGGCCGTTGGCCTCGTCATGGATCACCACGACGTATTCGATGTCCAGGCCGGCCGCTTCGGCGCCACGGTTGGCCCGGTCCATGGCGTGGAAGAAGTCGAGCATGGACATGGTCTGCCCGCCCGGATGGGTGGCGGTGGCCGGGAAGTACACCTCACCGGTGGACCGATCGAGCAGGCCGCCGACCCGGTCGGGCATCTGGGCGTAGGCGCGGGCCGCCTGGCGCATCCGGTCGAAGTCGATGGCCTGATTGATCTGCTGCATGTGGCCGGGGGTGTGCTGTACCTCGGTGATCGCGGCGTCCAGTGCGGCCGCCCGCCAACCCGGCGGCATCGGATCGTTGAAGGCGCGTTTGATCGGAGCCAGGGCGGCGACCAGGTCGTCGGCGCTGAACAGTTCGGCCGCTTCGAGCTGTTTGCGGATGGTGCTGACGTCACGGTTGGCGAAGATCGGCTCGAACAGGCGGCGGCACTGCTCCTCGCGCATCCTGGCATTGAGCGAAAGTTGTTCCGCCATCAGCACTTCGGAGGCGTGCTCGCCCGTCAGGAAGCGGGACAGCTGGCCGAGGTGGGTGAGCGCGGCCTCGTGGAACGCCGGGTCGGTCAGTGTCTTCCCGAAGATGGGCCGGAAGGCGACAGCGCCACCGTATTCCAGCCTGATCCGGCGCGAGAGTTCCGGATCGTGGGCGGCCAGCGCTTCCGCCGCCGGACCGGCCGGGTCCACGTCCATGCCCAGGTGCGCGATCAGGTCGTCGAAGTCGGCCCGGATCTCGGGGGTCAGCTTGCTGCGGGCGGGGTCGAAGATCGACTGGTCCAGCTGGGTGGCAAGCACTTTCAGTTCCGCAAAGCGCGGACCGGGGTGCTGGAATTCGGGGTCGGTCAGCTGCCGGATCCGGGTGAGCATGTGCGCGACGGCACGGGCCACGTCCCTGGTGCGCAGTCGGTCGGACAGGATGACGTCGAACGCGGCACCGCCGGGACGCAGCTGGAAGCTGCCGACTTCGCTCTCGAAACTGCTCTCGACCCGCACGTGCACCTGTCGGCCGTCGGGCAGTAGGAAGTGGCCGTCGCGGTGCCAGCCGGTCTCGACCGGCTGGATCGCCCGGAGCATGTTCGCGATCGCCTGCCTGGCCAGTTTCGGGGTCAGCACGCCGTCGTCGACCATGCGGCCGTTGCCGTCGAAGTTGCCTATGCCCTCGATGATTTCGCTGTAGCCGTCGGGCAGGGCGGAGGTGCGCGGTTGCGCCGGCTCGAGGTATTCCGGCTCGTCGGTCTCCGGCTGGCCATCGAGATACTCCGCCCCCTGGACCTCCCGGCCCGGCACGAGCGCTTCCGGCAGCGACGGGTCCCCACCCAGATACTCCGGCCCCTCGACCTCCCGGCCCGGCACGAGCGCTTCCGGCAGCGACGGATCGTCACCGAGATACTCCGGCCCCTCGGTGGTGGGCACGATCTGGGTCGGCGTCGCCCGATTCTGCCCACCGAGACTCGATTCGCTCACCTCGGCGGACGGCTCCGACACCTGCTGGTTCGCGGATACCTCGGACTCGGTGCTGCGCGGCTGCTCGATGCCGATCATGGTCGGCGCCTGGTCGAACGGCTCCGTGACGGCGGGGCTCGTGTCGATCATGGTCGGCTCGTGCGGCGCCGCAGGCGTGACCGACCGGGGCGGAGTGGGTGTACCCGGCGTGGGAATCGCGGTGATCGTCTCGGCCCCCGCGACCAACCCGGCCACCTCGCCGACCCCGAGCTTGTGCGCGATCCTGGCCAGATAGGTGGCTACGGTGTGCTCGGAAATCTCCAGCGCCGCGGCGATTTCGGTGTTCGACCGCCCCGCGGTACGCAGCGTGTACACCTCGGTTTCCCGGGGGCTCAACGCGGTACGCCCCTCGCCGGACTGCGGCCGCAGGGCGAACTCGGCGTCCATGGGCAGGATGCCCGCCCGCAGCGCGGTCGTCACCATGCCTGCCCGGCCGCTGATGCCCAGCGCGCGGCCGATCCGGACCAGGTGGTTCTTCACCACGGACTCGGTGGTGTCCAGGGCCAGCCCGATCTCCTTGTTCGACCACCCGTCCGCGACCAGAGCCAGGACCTCGAGCTGGATGTCGTCCAGCGCGTCCGGGTGCAGCCCGCCCTCGAGCTTCATGGCGACATCCGGATCCGAGAACGGCAGGATCCCGCTGCGCACGCCGATCGCCGCCATCGCGGCCCGATCGCCGGTGCCGAGCTTGACGGCGATGCTGGTCAGGTGGGTGTGCACCGTGTAGTCCGCGAGCGTCAACCGCTCCGCGATCTGCTTGTTGGTCAGGCCCGCCGCCACCAGGTCCAGCACTTCGACTTCCCGCGGGGTGAGATCGCGGTGGGTGATCAGCGCATCGGGGTGGGCCTCCGTAGCGGCGGCGTGCTCGGCGCTCGGCAACAGCGCCCTTCCATCGGCGCCGTAGGCGATCGCGGAGATCTTGCGAGACCCGGGCGTGACCGTGCCGGGCACGTGCTCGCGCCACGCGCCGTCGTCGACATTGGGATCGCTGACCATGACCTGGCCGTCGACCAGCCGCCACAGGGTCAGGTGCGCGACATTCATGCCGCCGATCGAGTACTCCTCGACCATCAGCATCGCGGTGGCCGGGTCGTCGGGGTCGGTCAGGCGCGCGGCGATCGCGTCTCGCGAATCGGCGGGTCGCATCCGGCCGTGCGCGTACTGTTCCTCGACCTCGAGCGCGGTCCGACCGGACAGTTTCGCCTCGGTGGGCACGGTGACATCCAGCCCGGCCGCGCGGCCGGTGCGCATGGTTTGCCGGACGCAGTCCTCGGCAGGCCGCGGATTCGGCAGCGGCGCACCGGCTTCGGGTAGGTCGAAGCCCGTCCCGCCATCCGAAGTGTCCGAGGCCGCGCGCGGGCCGGGTACCTGGCCGCTCGGTTCCGGACCGGCGGCCGGGGCACCCGGACGGCGGATTCGCTCGGCGAAACGCCGCAGGAAACTCCGCTTCGCCGCGGGGCTCTCGGGTTCCGCTGAGCGGCCCTCGATCTCGGCCTGCGGTTCGACAGCCGCGGTGGGCGTGCTGTCGATCTCCGGATTCGGGGTGTGCAGCTCGACGAGCGCGGCCGGGACGAGCGGCGCGATCCGGGCCGACCCGTCCAGCAGCAGCTGGGCGATACGCTCGGCCACCTGGTCGGGGCTGGCGCCGGTCATGCCCTGGAACCACCGGGACAGCACATCCGTGGGGTGACCGGCGTGATTCGGCGGCGCGACCCGCCAGCCACCCGCACCGTCGGCGTGCAACCGCAGCGTGCAGGACACCGCTCCGATGGGCAGGTTCGTGTCGACGAATTTGCCTGCGGGCCGATCGCTGAAATCCCGGATCGGGAGCGGGATCTGGCGGGTGACCAGCCGGTGGCTGACCGCGGCCGGATGCGGCTCGGTGATCGACGGGTCCGCCTGCACCATCCGGAAGCCGACGCGCTCGAACCCGTGGGTCACTTCGGCATGGGCGGTACCCGCGGCGATGAAGGCATCCGGCCCGAGCAGCTCGAGCCATTGCCGGAGATCGAGATCGAAGGTGAAGTCCGGATCCACCTCGCTGCGCAGCCGATAGCGCAGATAGTGATCCAGCAGCACCGGCGCGACCTCGTCGTAGCGCGGCGCGCGGAACATGCCCTCGGCGTCGTCTTGCAGCATGTCCGCGACGACGACCTCGCCGTCGGGTCCCCGCGTGACCGACAGGTATTCGAGTTCGTGCGATCCCCGCCACAGCACGCCGTCGAAATCGGGCTGCTCCAGCTCGAGATCACGCAGCAGATCGACGTGCTCGCCCGGTTCGGCGAGCACCAGCAACCGCGGATTGTCGCTGCCCGGATACGGCGGGAGCAGGGCGAACCGATCCGCGAGCGGGCCCTCGTCGACAACCCGTTGCGCGCCTGGGTTTTCGGCCAGCACGCGGTCGAGCTCCCGGCCGAACACACCGGAGTCGAGACCGGGTGTCTCCAGCTCGGAGGCGGTGGCCGCTTCGATCGCGGCCGTCAGGGCGTCGAGCGCGGGCTGAGCGGCCGAGTCCTCCTCGATGTCCCACGGCAGCCGACGGTTCAGGTCCCCGCTGGCGAAACGGGCGAGATCCAGGGCGATCTGGGCATCCACCAGACCGGTCCCGGCCAGATAGGCGCGCACCGCCGCGAGCCGCTCCGCCGCGCTGTCCTCGGCGGCCAGGTAGGCCTGCTCGGCCGGGCCGAGCGGTACGAACGCGCCCTGGGCGCGCTGGGCGCGCAGCTCCTGAATAGCCTCGACGAAGCGGGCGGCGTACAGGTCCAGCAGCGCATCCGTCTGCTCCGCGGGCGGGGCGACGGTTTCCGGTGCGGGCGTGTCCGCCGTCGGCGGAATGGCGTGCGCGCGATCCCATTCCGAATCGAAGAAGGTTTTCAGGTCGACGCCGTCGACAACCGGGCCGAGCGCCGCCAGCTGCTCCCGAACGGTACGGGCTGCGAACCGGTAGGCCACCGCGTGCGTCGCCGCCTGCGGCACCTGGTTGTCGTTGCGGAGGCCGTCGTACTTCGACTCCACCGAATAGACGTTGCGCAGCAGGTTTTCGGCGTGGTCGTAGGCGGCATGGTAGGCCTGCGCCAGCGGGCTGCCGGTGTAGCGGCTGTAGCCGTGCACTTCGCGGCGGTGGTGGAACCGGCGGGCCTCGGCCTCGGCGCGCAGGTCCAGCATCGCCGTGACGTAGCTGTCACGGCCCTCGGTCAGCAGGACCAGCGGGTCACCATCCGAGCGCGTCGCCTGCGCCAGGTGCGCCGCGACGACCAACTGCTCGGCATGGGAGACGGAGCCACGGCCGAAGGGCAGCACCAGGGTGTTGGTGACGGCGTCGTAGCCCGATTCGCGGGTGAGGTTCTCGCGACCGGCGTCGGTCGTTCCGATCTGGTCGAAGCCGAACCGGATCCGCACGCCAAGGCGCTCCAGGGTCCGCATGGCCCAGCGACCGGTCTCGGTCGACTGCAATTCGGCTCGGACGCTGGTCATTTCGCGGTTGGCCGTGCGCTCCAGCGACGGCAGCACGGCCCGGTCGGCGATCTCCAGATCGGACGGGACCGCGGCCTCTCGGCGTGGGCGACCGTTGATGTCGTCCATGGCGCGGCCCACCGCCGCGGCGCGCGCGTGCGCCCCCTGCCACAGTTCGGTGAGCTCGACCAGCGCGCCCATCTGCTCCCGGCTGTGCGTGGGCCACATGCGGACCTCGGAACGCAGGAAGTGATCGGACATCACGTCGAGCACGTAGTGCAGTCGCGCCACCCGATCCGTGGTGTCGGGCATTGCGGCGACCTTCGTCGCGGTCATCGCGTGCACTTGGTCCTGGACCTGATCCCAGGCCGTCTCGAGCGCGTCGATCTCCCGTTGCAGCGCCGCGGTGATCCGCATCAGGCGCTGCCGCTCGCGCACCTGCCGCTCCGTCAGCTCGAGCCCGCGGCCCATGCCCCGGCGGCTCTCCCACTGGCTCTCGAGGGTCTCGCGCAGATCCGTCGCGGTGATGAACTCCGCGCTCTCCAGCAGCGCGTCGACCCCGGCCACCCGCCGGGCGCGGCTCGCCAGCGCGTCATCGGTGCCTGGGGCCACCTGCGCGCTGTCGTAGGCGGCGAAGTAGCGGGCGAACAGGGCCTGCTGGAACGCCAGGTCGGCTCGGTCGACGCCGAGCAGGTCGGTCCGCGCGAAACCGGCGTCCTGCACCTGTTGATCGAATTCGGCCCGCCAGGCGATCGCGGTGGCCTCCGCGCGCAGCCACGGCTCCACGAACGCGTCCCGGTCCATATCGCGGATCAGCATGGGTTCGGTTTCCACCGCGTCGGCCGCGACGGCCTGCATCCGGGCCGCGTGCGCGAGCACCTGCTCCGCCACGGCGACGAGGCCCCGGCCGGTGGTGTCGATGGTGATCTGGCGGATGCGGCCGTGGAAGTGATCACGGTCGCCGAACTGGACGTGGGCTTCGGCGTTGTGCAGGACCGCCATGGCCTCCTGGCCGATGGCGGTGCGGAACAGCAGTTCCCACACCGGGTGGGTGGCGTCACCGGGCAGGCCGACGACCGTCGGACCCAGCAGCGGGTCGGGCGGTTGCGCAGCCAGCTTCACCCGCGTGGTCCGCGGCTCGTCGGCGAACGGGTCGTCCGGGTCCGGTTGCGCGCCATCCTGATCCGATGCGGTCGCGCCGATCAGCAGGTTGTCCTCCGGGAGCGGCGCGGTGCGATCGCCGACATTCTGGACGACCTGGCCGTTGCGCCAGACCACCGCGCGGGTGGCGGCTGTCTCCGCGCGGGAGCCGCCGGTCAGCTCGGCCAGCGAGACCCGGTCGCCCGCGGCGGTCCGGAACCAGGCCAGCCCGTCGCCGTCCGGCTTGCCCGCATAGGTGACGCGCTGGCCGTCGACCTCGAAAACGTTGTCGCCCAAGTACTTCACCGTGTACGCGTGCGCACCGATCCCGGTCGCCTGGTCGGCGGTGTGGCGCTGGTCGAACACCCACGCCATCGCACCCGGGCCCGCCTGGTTGATCAGGCCTTCGACGAGGTTCGCGTGCACCTCGTGCGGCCCGGCGGTATCGAACCCTTCCGGCCGCGCCCCCCGCAGCAGCCCCCGCACATCCCGCCAGCGCCGCCCGGACGGACTCCGGGTTTCCGGATCCGGCAGCCCCGCGACATCACCCTGATCCGCGACCACCCGCCCCAGGGACTGGTCGACGCAGTCGGCGATCGGCAGGTCATCGGGTTCGGCTGGAATCAGCTGTGGTGCAACGACATCCGGTTCGCTGAACCCGTGCACACCATCGGAGAGCGGCCCGGCGTCCGTCACGGCCGGTAGCACCGCCGCGACCACGGCCGCCACGTCGAGATTCCGGTTCAACCGGAGGACGGCCCGATGCTGCCGCTGCTCGACCACATGCTCGGGCAGGGCGAGTGCGGCAGCGATATCGGCGGTCTTCTCCTTCAGAATGAAACGCTGCTCGATCAGGGTCCAGTCGGCCTCGGAGAGGTGCCGCGCAGCCTGCCGCAAGGCGCCGGGGTCGGCGGCCAAGTCGCGCACCCGGCGCAATTCGGCGCTGTCGCGAGTCTGCGCGGGGATTCGCGCGTCCGGATCGGTCGCGAGCAGCTCGACCAGTTTGGCGATCGCCCGCGTTCGCACCTTGCTGGTCGCCTGTGGGGAGATGTCCAGTGCGGCCGCGATTTCGGTGTGCGACCAACCGTCGAGGAACATCATGACCGCCGTGCGCTGCTGCGGGGTCAGCAGATCCATGCAGTCCAGGAAGTTTTCGTCGTTGGCCTGCCAGGCGGTCACGACCGTCGCGTCGGCGCCGGTGACCACAATCGCCCCGGACAGCTTCTTGACCATCCGTCCGACGGCCAAGACCTCCCGCTCGGCCAGCCGGTCCTCGCTGATGCCCAGGTCCGCCGCGGTATCGGCCGACGTCATGCCCTGCATGATGCGGCGTCGAATGATCCTGGCGCCCTGGGTATCCAGCGACCGGACCGCGCTGCGCACCCCGGCGGTATCATCCCGCTGCATCTTTTCCAATGCCAGCAGGGCTTCGGCCGGCGACATCCACACCACCGCGGCAGGCTGGGCCAGCGCCTCGACCATCTGCCGAATCGCTTCCGCACGCAACACCTGCACCGCCGCCGCATCGACCGACAGATCGACCGCGATCGCCGCGGGCCGCAGCCCTTGCAGAGTCAGGTCGAGGCAGGTGCGCTGCTGTTCGGTGAGCGTGCCCAGGGCCCGGCGCCAGGCGCCGCCGCCCTCCTGCTGCGCCGCGACCACCACCGCCGCGTCCGCGAACAGTTCGGGGTCGGCGCGGCGATCCGCCCACACCGCTTCGAGGCCCGGGTGTCCGATGGCCGCAATCGATTCCGCGAACCGGACCACCGCGCGCCGGACCTGCTCCGGGTCAACACCGGCCGCCGCGGCGACCTCCGGCAGCGACGACTGGCTGCGGAAGCGCAGCAGCAGCTCCCGCTGGTGCGCGTCGAGCCGACGGAAGCCGTCGTTCAGTTCCGCCTGGGTCGCCGTGGCGAGCGCCGCACCTTCCAGACAGGTCGCCGGGCGGCCGCTGAACTGGGCGAACGCGCCTTGCAACCGCCGGTGCAACTGGAGCGCCGCGTTCTTGGTCGGCTGCGCGGCCGGACGCGGATCGTGCGCGGCGCCGTTCCAGCCGCGGAGTCCCCCGGCGGCCTGCGCAATGTCCGCACCCGTGAGATGCGGCACCACGGTCGCACCGATCGCACCGCCGACAGCGGCGCTGCGCGCGGCATCCCAATTCACAGCAGCGGCGATCCCCGAACCCGTGAGGTTCGGCGCAGCAGTGGCACCGATCGCACCACCGATCGCGGCCGCGTGCGCGGCATTCCAATCCACAGCGCTGTCGCCCGTGCGGTGCGGTGCGGCCGTGGCGCGGGACAGGTCCAGGCTGATCGGAGCCACCTTGCCGGTGCCCTTGGCGAGGTTCTTGTCGTAGTGGACGGTGTGGTCGGCAACCGGGGCGAGAGTGGTGGGTGCGTTGGCCGCGGCGGGGTGATCGGTGAGTACCTCGGCGACGGCATGCAGGATGCGGGCCGACTCGGGGTTCGGCATCAGGGCTGCGAGGGCTCGCAGACGCTGCGGGGCAACGATTTCAGCGAGTCGGTCGGCGTCGGCCGCTTGGTCGAACGGTGCGCCGTGCGCGTCCCACAGCAGGTGTTCGTGCAGGGTGAGCTCCAGGACACCCGCGTGGTCGCCCTGGTTGGGTACCCGGACGGGCATCAGGATCTGCGCGTGCTCGCCCTGGGGCAACATCAGCTGGAAGGCCTGCCACAGGGTGCGCAGTTCGGCGTCCGCCGTGAGGGCCTGCGGGTGGGTCTGTCCCCAGTCGGTCAGCGTCGTGCTGACGATCTGGTTGGCGCCCAGCGGCGGCGCGAGCTCGACAATGCCGTGCGCGTTGTAGCCACGTGCCATGAGCAGCCACTTGAGTGCGTAGGCGGCCTCGGCGTAGGCGGCGCGGGCGGAGCTCGGATCGACCGCCGGTTCGGCGGTCGCGGGTTCGAGTGTGGCTCCGGCGGTGTTGGGCACCAGGGCCGCGGTGAGAATCGCGTTGCCGCGCACCGCGAATCGACCGTGCATCTCGGTCAGCGGCAGGCCGTCTCTACCGGTGGCCCCCACCATCAGCTGCACGTGGAACGTACCGGCCTCGATGTCGAAAGTGACCAGCGAGCCCTGGAAGACATGGTTCAGGCGCAGACTCTGGTCACCGGTCGCGGTGTACCAGGCCTTGAAGATGCTCTCCTTGACCGAGAACAGCACCTTGTCCCAGGCCACGCCGCTGTCCGGTAGAAAGTCCAATTGCTCCTGCACCCAGAGCAATTCCTCGACTCGGCCGGTGCCGTACATCATCTGCCGGACGGACCGGTTGTCTTCGGCGTCGATGCCGACTGCCCGGAACTGCTCGGCGTCGGCCACCACCGCGGCGTAGTAGTTGAGCTGGGTGGCCCGGTCGATCATCTTGTTGGTGAGGCTGCCGACCAGCCCTTCCGGGAACACCGGTTCGCCCAGCGGGCCGCGCGCAATCTCGACCTCCCCGTGGCCGCGCTCTGCCAGCGCACGCCGGGCGGCGGTGCGTGTATTCGCTCTCTCCCGCACAAAGCCCGGCGTCGACGTCTCCTTCAGGAGGACGGCGGCCTCCCCCGGCAGCAGGGTCGCGGTCGGATCGTCGCCGACGATCTCGTAGGTGGACAGCTCGGGCAGCAGCTGACCGATGAGCGAAGCCGGTGTCTGGCGGAGTCCGTCGGCGACCCCATCCTGATTCGCCTGGGCGTCGGCCAACTCGTAGGCGCGGTTCTTGCTGGCGTCGACACCGAGGTCGGCGGCGTCGAAGATGTCCTTCGGGGTGAGGCCGGGCAGGATCTCGGTGACCCCGACGTGCAGGCCCATACCGTGGTAGGCCGCTTCGCCCGGGTGCTTCGGATGCTCGATCACGTCCAGGCCGTGCTCGGCGGTGTAGGCGGCGACCCGGGCTTGGATATCGGCGAGGACGCCGGTCAGCGTCTGTTGGTCGATGCCGATGACAACGGCGGCGAGTTCGTCACCGCCGGTGCGCATCGGCACGACGGCGCCGCCGACCGCGTCGAGGGCGTAGCGGAAGGCCTCGGCGATGCCGCGGAAGTGCACGTTGGCGGCCTCTGCCCGGTTGTTCATCACCGCGTTGAGGCCGCTGAGGTTGGCGATATCAGCGGACAGGAAGAACGCGGGCACGCCGGTTTCGGCGACGAACTGCTGGGCGCGCAACACCTCGGCGGTCTTCACGCCGGAGAGCCGGGCGTCGTAGAAGTCGGTGACCTCGTCCCGGCCGACCGGGCGGTACATCGCCTCGGCCACCAGCTCCGGGGTCAGCTCGCCCAGCGCATGCAGACCCTCGGCGAACGCGAAGCGGCGCAGTTCATCCGGTGACGGGTAGGCGGCGAGCGCGGGTAGGTTGCGGTTCAGTCCGCCGAGGTCGAGTCCTGGCGTCGGCGTTTCAGGTCCGCGCGCAGTTCGGCTTTGGCCGCTGCTCGCTTCTGCGCCAGCTCGCGTTCCAGTTCCTGGATCCGTCGCGCCCGCTGTTCCGGTGTCAGCCCGGTCAGCCCCAGTCGCTCGTCGCGGCTCTCCTGCGACATCGGTCCTCCCGTTCTTGCTGGCGTCGACGCCGAGGTCGGCGGCGTCGAAAATGTCCTTGGGTGTCAGGCCCGGCACGATCTCGGTGAACCCGACATGCAGGCCGACACCGTGATAGGCCGGGTCGCCCGGATGCTTCGGGTGCTCGATCTCGCTGAGCCCCTCCTGCCGAGCATAGGCAGTGACGCGCCGATTCACCTCGGCGGTGATCTCGGTCAGGGTCCGCTCGTCGAGGCCGAGCACGATCGCGCCGACCTCGTCACCGCCGGTGCGCATCGGGATCACCACGCCGCCGGAGTCCTCGAGCGCGGTACGGAACGCGGTGGCGATGCCGTTGTAGTAGACGTTCGCGGTCTCGGCCTGGTTGTTGCAGAACGCGTTGAGCCCGCTCAGGTTGGCCACATCCGCCGAGACGAAGAACACGGGCACACCGGTGTACGCGGCGAAGTTCTGCGCCCGCAACACCTCCGCCGTCTTCAGCCCGGACACCCGCGCGTCGTAGAACTCGGTGACCGCGTCGCGCCCGACCGGCTCGTACAGCGCGTCGGCCACGGCCTCCGGCGAGGAGAGGTCCGTTTCGCGAACCTTCTGTTCGAATTCGGCGTGGTGCACGTCATCCGGGGACAGGTAGTCCGGAGTGGGGTCGCTGTATGTGGCGCCGGACTCCCCCAGCCACGGGACCACGATCGAATCGTGCAGCTGCCGCCACGCTCTGGTCACCCGATCCGCGTCCGGTCCCAGGTCGGGATCGGTGTAGCGCAGGGTGACGCCGTCGCCGTCACGGGTGAGTTCCAGGGTGACCCGGCCGGGTTCGCCGCCGACCGGGTGCAGCGAGACGGTCACCGTGGCGCGGTCTCCGGTGGTGGCGATGTCGGTGACGTCCAGCCAGAAGTCCGCGCCCCAGCCTCGGAACACCATGGCCGCGAGCTGATCACCGCGGGCCATCAGCTCCGCGACGGTGGCGAAAGGCAGTGCCGGACGCCATATTCCGTGCTGCTGCTGCACGCCGTGGACGACGGTATCGGTGGTGTCCACCCGGGCCTCGCTCAGCACGGCGCGCAGCTGGGCGGTGAACAGTGCTTGCCGCTCCGGGTCCAAGAAGGCTCCGCTCATCGGAATGAGCTCGGTGAGCTTGCCGTTCTCGATCACCCAGTGGCCGAAGGCGATCGGGCCGTCCGATGCGTCGGCGTAGCTGCTGTAGAGCAGCTGATGCAGTTGCACGTCCCGCGGATCCAGTTTGCCGACGACATCGTCGACGGCGACACAGCGGATATCGCTCGGGTCGGCGCCGATGAGGAAGGACACGCCCTTCGGGCCCGAACTGTAGGGCTGGTTGTTCTGGTCGTAGAAGACACCGCCGCGCAGCTGGAGCTTGCCGATATCGATGCCGTCGGTCAGCTCGGGCCGGTAGGAGTTCGGCGACTTCGGCTCGGCTACCTGGTAGCCGGTGCCAGGTCCGGGGGCGACATCGTCGGTGTCGGTTTCCGGGCTCGCGGGTGTATCGCCCTGGGGCGCGGTCGGATCGGTTGGCTGCGCCGGATCCGGGTCGGTCCCAGGACCGGGGTCGCTGTCGGCGATCGGCATGATGAACCAGATCGCTTTGCCGCGGCCGTTGGCCAGGGGCGCGTAATCCCAGGCGTCGGTCTCGGTGTGCAGGATCTTGATGCCGCGACCGCGTTCAGAGTTGGCTGCGGCATCCTGCTTCTCGGCTTCGGTCGGCTCGGCGGCGGCCGAGGAATTGTTGTCCCCGGTTTCGGCGGCGGCCTCGGCGTCGTCCACCGCCGCTGCCAGCTCAGCCAGGTCCATCCCCGCGAAGCCGTCCTCATCCAGATTCGCCAGCAACGCGTCGACATCGGCCTGCTTCGGCGTCTCCACAGCCGACTCGGCGTCGTCCACCGCCGCCGCCAGCTCAGCCAGATCCATCCCCGCGAAGCCGTCCTCATCCAGATTCGCCAACAGCGCATCGCCATCAGCCTGCTTCGGCGTCTCGGGCTCGGGCTGAGCGGCCTTCTGTGCGGCCGCCTGCTCTGCCAGGCGGCGTTCCTCGGCTGCCGTGACCCGGTCCACCATCAGGTTGGCGCTCTCGCGGATCGGGCCGCTCGGCGGGTGATCGGCGACGTTGTCGATGCTCTGCACCACGAGGTGGCCGGTGCCGGGCAGCACGCGCAGCGTGATCTGGACCGGTCCGGTGCTGTGCTCCACCGAGTTCGCCACGGCCTCGCTGGTCGCCAACCACGCCATTTGGAGGTGGACGTCATCATCGGCGCTCCAGCCGATCGCCGCGAGCTGATCGCGCAGCCAGTGCCGCCCGATCGACGCCTGCACTCGACGTTCGCCCTTGACGCGGTCGTTCTCGTGGAGGTCCTCGGGGCGTTCGGTATCCGTAACCTCCTCGCCCACGGTGGTTTCCGCATAGTGGCCGGGATGCCCCTCGAATGCGGCACCCGACTCGGCGAGCCACGGCAGGATCACCGATTCGTGCATTTCGACGAAGGCGTCGGCGAGCCGGATGGGGTCTGAGCCCGGCTGGAAGGCGGGGTCCTTGGTGTCCACACCGGCGTAACCCAGATCGAGGTCCCAGTACCGCATCGTGGTGCCGTTCGCGTCGCGGGTGAATTCCAGCGTGACCCGGCCCGAGCCGCCGCGCGCAAGGTCGAGCGCCAGCGTCACCGAAAGCGTGTCGATCGGTCCGTCGGCGGTGGCGCCGTGCTGCATGTCCACGCTCTCGACACGCACCGCGAAATGCGTTCCGGGACCGATCAACTGGAATGCCTGCGCGCCGTTCCCATCGAGCAGATCGCCGACCGAGATGGTCGGGGTGCCGTCGAGCCGCAGGCTGGGAACAGTGAGGTCCCCGGAGAACCGGACGGCGCCGAGATCCACATTGTGGCGTGCCAATTCGAACTTCAGGTTCGCGGCGAAGGTCGGATCCGTGCTCGCCTGCTGGAAGGTCGTGCTGAACGGCTGGACATGGACGAGCCTGCCCTCGACGATCTTCCAGTCGCCGAACGCCGCCGGTCCCGCGTCGATATCGCTGTAGGTGCTGTACAGCGCGGCGTGGTTGGCGTTGGCTGAAGTCCGGAACTCACCGTCGGCACCCATGATGAAGAAGTCGCCGTCCGGGTCGATCGTGTTGTACAGCGCGTTGTCCGGACCCCAGCGGAACAGCCCGTCGGCACCCAGGCGAATGATGCGGTAGTCCGTTTCACTCGCCGTCTGCGGCCGGTAGGCGTCGTCGTCGCTCGGCCGCGCGACCTCGTATTCGTCGCGGCTCGGCACCGGTCCGGCCAGCGGTTCCGGCGCCCGTTCGGGCTCGGCCACCGGATCGGGATCCACTGGCGCGGGCGGATTCTCGTCGAACTCGAACCACACCGTCTTGGCGTTCCCCGCGTCCGGCGCGACGTCACCGTCCTCGACCTGGTGCCAGCCCGCGCGCTGCGCCAGCGATTTCAGCAGCATCACGCCACTGATGTCGTCACCCGCCGGTTCGACCGGTAATTGTGAACTGCCATCGGTCATTTCGACACTGATCGAGCGATCGCCGACCGGCCCGGACACCCGCACCTCGAGCGTCCCGTCCCCATCGGTATGCGCCCGGGCGTTGCGCGCCAGTTCCTCGGCCAGCAGGCCGGAGGAGACCACATCCTCCGACACCCGCCAGCCGGGCATCAGCAGCGGCGTCAACCGGCCCGCCAGCTCGATATCCGCCGGACTGTCCTGCCGCACCGGCATTTCCAGGCTGATGGCGGGGTTGCCGGGGGCGCCGTTCACGGTGACGACGATGGCGCTGTCGCTGCCCTCCGGTGTCATCGCGACGCGGACGCGTCCGCCCGTCGGCGAATCGGAGGTCTCGACCTCCACCTGTCCGCCCGCGCGCAGGACATCCACCAGCACCGCGGCGACCACCGGCACGGAGGCGGTGTCGCCGCGGGCGTCCAGCACTTCGGATACCCGGGCCAGAGCGGCGGCGACGTCCGGATCGGCGCCCGGCGGTCCTTGCGCCACGGCCTCGTCGGCACCGATGTTGTAGGCGGGCCGCACCGCTGGATCGGACGGGAAGGAGTCGAGGGGGCGGACCGGTTTGCCCGCGTCGTCGAAGACGATGCCGGACAGCGCCACAACGCCCGGTCGGGTCGAACCCCACTGGTAGGCGCGCCAGGTCTTGGTGCGTGGGTCGAACTCCATGATAATGCCGTTACGCATGGCCATGACGTAGGCGTGCGCGCCGATGCCATTGGCGTCGGGACCGGCGTAGTGCTCGACGACCAGGATCTCCGACGCCGGATCGCGGCCGTCGAGCAGGCGAAGGGCGATCGCGTCGCGGGAGGTCAGGCGTTCCAGACGGCCACCGGCGTGCAGTTCGGCCTCGTCGGCGGTGCGCCCCACGAGGCCCGGCGGTTCCGTGAACGGCAGGATGTTGCGGTCCGGCTTGCCGCGGCCGATCGCGTTCAGCGACTCGTCCAGGCAGTCGTTGTCGGTGATCTCGGTCTGGTCGGCCGGTGCGTGGGCCTGCGTGCCGTCCGGCGCCGGCACACCGCGGACGGTCGCGGCGTCGCGGGCCGCGGTGATGTGCGCGATGGTCGCCAGACCCTCTGTGGGCGTGTGGGTTTCGGGGTCGGCGAAACCGAACCAGCGCAGGTGGGCCTGCTCGGCGGGGTTGTCGACGGCGGCCGCGGGCAACGCTTGCGCGGGCAGGTCGGTGGCCGAGAGCAACTGGATCTTGGCGCCCATTAGCGCCCGCACGCCATTCCGCAGGAATCGCGCGGTTCGGGTCTGCCCGGCGAGCATCCGGACGTCGAGCCCGGCCAGGAGCTGACGGACCCGCATGGTTGTCCACTGGGCGGGTGTGGCGGGTGCCAGGAACACCGACCCGGGCGGCAGCCCGAGCCGCGCGGGCGACGGCACGCGATCCAGCGAGTCCGGGTTCAGCGAGATCATGGTGGCGAGCTGTCCGGACAGCCCGTGGTTCTCGTTCGCCCTGGCCGCGACGGCGACGTCGGTGCCCATGGCGATGAGATGGTTCTGCGGCATCACCGCGTCGGTCTCGCCGGCCATGAGGTTGTGGTAGGCCCGCACCGCGTTGTAGGTGCCGATGCGATGACGCAACGCTTGCTGCGCATGCGATCCGGAGTCGCCGAGGCGTCCGATCACCGCGACCGAGCCGCCACCGGCCTCGGCGGCGACAGCCTCGTAGAGGTTCACCATCGAGTACAGGTACTTGTCGGCCTCGGCCGGGTCGGTGTCCTGGCCGAACTCCACCCAGAACACGTGGTCGGCGGAATCCACCGGGCCGACTGAGAATTCGGCCATACCGCGGCCGTTCGCGACATTCGACTGGGCCGACCGGATCTGCACCTGCGGCGGGGTCAGCGGCGCACGGACCTGCGCGGCCACCTGCACACCGCGATACAACCCCTTCCAGATCGACTCGGCGTCGTAGAGCAGCGCCGCATCCTGGGGCCCCAGGTCGAGCTGATCGCCGAGCCGGGCGACGGTGCCGCGCAGCACATGCTGGTGTGCACGGTCGCGCACGCGGGCGGGCAGCCCCTCGGCATTGGCCATGGACCTCGGGTAGTCGTACAGCATCCGCAGCTGCTGGTCTGAGGTCAGCCCCGCCCACCACTGGGCGAGCCGCAGCGCGTGCTGGGGGCTTTGATCGCCGACCAGCAGGGTCGAAATCTCGATGCTCTCCCCGAAAGCCCCGAAAACATTGTGCGCGTGCCGAAGCAGGCGCACCGCCTCGGCTCCCTCTTCCGCGTCCGGGATCGGTCCGTCGAGCTCCCGCAGGGTGGACGGGGCACCCCACGGGGCGTTGTCGGGCGCTTCCAGCGGTCGGTTGCGATTGCCGACTGGGCCGTCGGGGTAGCTCGGTGCGGTCGCATCGGCGGAAATAACGTCCGGCGTGCGGTATTCGGTGTTCGCCTGCCAGCCTGCCGGCGTCTCGGTCACGGTGATGCCGAGACCGGCGGCGATCAACGCGAGCTTGCGCTGGACGGTGTTCGGGGCGTGAGTCACCGTGTCGGCGAAGCCGTGGCGCACATCGATGGGTTGCGGACCGATCGGGCCGCCCGCGACGCGCTGTGCGGCGAACTCCTCCACCGAAACGCCGATGCCCAAGCGGCTGAACAGGGTCCGGCTCACGCCCGGTGGGCGGCCGTCCGCCCAGGCCACCAGCTCGCCGGAGCTCGACACGACGTAGACCGGCGCGCCGAAGCTTTCGGCCTGCTCGGCCTCGATGTCGAGCTCGGCGGCGACGGCGTCACCGAATCCGAATTCCGTTGCGCTCCCGATCGGTCCGGTGCCCGCCGGGTCGATCAGCGTGACCGCTTCGATCAGGCGGGTCGCGGGATCGACGCTGGCGAGTCGACCCTCGACGAAACCGCCTCGGGCTCCGGCGGCGTTGGCGATGAGCGCGCCGGTGCGGTGTCCGAACAGGTAGTTCGACGGTAGTCCGAGCTCGTCCGCCTCGGAGCGGTACGAGTCGGCGTCGTCCCGCTGGGCACTGTCCAGCTCGGCGCCGTCCAGCTCCAAGCCGTTGTGCCCCCGGCCCGCGTGGAACGCCGCGACGTCGCGGAGCAGCAGGTTCCCGGCCTGCGCGGTGCGCGCGGCCACGGTCTCCGGGCGGATGCCGAGATCCTGGTCGGTACCGACCCAGGCGATCACCGCGACCGCGTCCTTGTCCGCCCCCACCTGGTTGCGCAACGTCCGCGCGGTCACGTCGTAGTGGTTGCGCGCCGCGAGCAGGACCGGATCGAGGTCGCCCAGGCCGGTGCCCGCATCGGGCACGATCCAGCTCACCGACCGCGCGGTGGCGAGCTTGCCGTAGCCGATCAGGGCCCGGCCCGCACCGTAGGACAGCAACTGGACCTGCGGCGGTCGCAGCGAGCGGTGCACGGTGCGTGCCAAAGCCTCGGCGCGCAACAGGGATCGGGCGGTGCCGTGCAGGTCGGCGAGCCGCGCGCGCTGCGACGGAGTCAGCTCGCTGTCGGCAATCGCAGCGAGTTGGCGGATCTCTCGGGCCAGCGCGATCCGGTTGGCGTAGTCGCGCAGGCTGTTTCGCAGTTCGTCGTGCGTCACCGGCACGTCGGTGGACAGGCCGTCGGTGTTGCCGATCACCTCCGGGTGCACCCGCAGCAGCACGTCCTGATCGGTCGGTGACAGCGAGGTCCAGTAGGCGAAGTTCTCGGCGGTCAGCAGGCGCGCTTCGGCGACCGGATCCGGCGACACCTGCTCCGGATGCAGCAGCACCGCTGGATCCGTGCCGCGCCCGGACGGGTGCATGGCGAGCAGTTCGGTGGCGCGTTGCCGGTCGGCCTCCGTGAAGCCGGGGTCCTTCGGGAACACGCGGCGGTCGTCCAGGGCGACGGCGGGCGCCGGATCCATCTGGGCGATGAGCGCGCCGGTCCGGGTGTCCGGGTCGACGGGGTGATCAGCGTTGGGCTGCAACGGTTTTCCGTCGACGTCGTAGCCGATTGCGGTCGTCGACACCACATCCGGAGTGGATTCGTTCCAGAGGTATGGGCGCCACGCGCCGTTGTCGACGTTCGGGTCGCTCATCATGAGTCGACCGCCTTCGCGGACCATGTTCCCGTTCTCGTCGACATTGGCCAGCAGGACCATGTGGGCCACGTTGTCGTACCCGTAGGTCACGACGACCAGCGACGCGGTCATCGGATTCGCCGGATCGGCGAGCTGATGGGCGATCGAGTCCCGGTCCGGGTGCACCCGCAGGCGGCCGCGCCCGTAGAACTCCGCCTCGTCGGCACTGCGCCCGGCCAACCCGACGCCGTCGTCGGGCGGGTCGACATCCAGGCCCAGGTCGTCGTGCCCGGTGCGCAGCGACACGTCGACGCAGTTGCCGAAATGCCCGTCGTACCAGGTGCCGCCCCACGGCTGGGCCGGTGACGGATCCAGGCGGTACAGCTCCTGCGGGTTCAGCTCATTCGAGATCAGCTCCGCGTTGCCGCGCCCCAGGTCCTCCTCGAGCTCGACGATCCGTCCGCTCGCCGGATCGATCGGCATGTACACGTTCGTGGAGTCCAGCGCCGTCGGATCCGACATGCCGGGCCGGTGCTCGTCGAAGGTGACCTCGCCGATCCGGCCCGCGGCGATCCGGCCGAAATTGCGCAGCGCCTCGGTCGGATTCCCGGTGCGGGGGTCGTAGTCGAAGTAGCTGCTGCGCACCAGATCCGGGTGATGGTAATCCTCGGCGGAGGAGATCTCCGCGGCCACCCGCTTGGCGCCGAAGGCCGCCGTCGCCGGGTCCATGCCGGTGCCGTACCCGGTGTACCGGCCCTGGGCGCCGGGAACATCGGCGCCGAGCCAGGTCTGCTGGTCCCTGGAAGTTGCCGCGACATAGACATTTTCGGGATTGATGCCGGTTTCGGCGGCGTGCGCGAGCGGGAGGCCCGAGGAGCCGACGATCACGAGATCGGTGACCTGGGCGTCCGCGCCCGGGAGCGTCGACCACGCGGTGGCGGCGATGAGCGAGCCCGCGCTGTCCAGGGCGAAGACGTGCGTGTCCGGTGCCGGCGTGCTCGCCTGCGCGCGAACGGCGTTGATCGCCGAAAGATCCCGGGCGAGCAACTGTCCGTCGGCGGCCACGGAGTCGCCGTAGCCGCGCCAGGCGATGACCGCGTACTCGCGGTCGGCGTCCGCCAGGACCGCGGAGTCGAACAGCTGCGTCGCGTGAATCAGATTGTCCGGCACCGTGGTAGCCGTCACCTGCACGGTGTCGGGAGCCGACACCATGGTGGACACCGAATCGGCGGTCTCGAGGTTGCCGAAGGTGACGACGCTACGCACCTGTCCGTCCAGCGACGGCGTGTAGGTCCGCAGGTTCACCGCGGGTGAGCCGGGGAGGTCCTCGCTATTCGCCACCATCTCCAGCAGGTCGAAATGCAGCTCCGACAGAGACTTCCACAGTTTCTCGGCGGCGGGCGACACGTTCGCGCCCAAGGCCAGCAGCGCGCGTCGGTCGTTTTCCAGCAGGTCCAGGTTGACCTGACCCCGCACCGGCTCGGGAATGCCGTCGGCCTGGCCGACCTCGCGCGGCGCCAGTTTGATCAGCACCGCCTGCTCGGCCGGATCCAGTGCGTCCCACCACTGGCGGTTGCGGGTCGCGAGGTCGCCGGATTCGCCGAGCAGATCGGTGTACTGCTGCTCGGGGTGCAGCAGGATGCTCGCGTCGGCGTCGGCGCCCAAGCGGGACAGCGCGTTCCGCACCAGCGCCTGTTCATCGGGTGTGCCCTCTGGCGGCGTCCAGAGGGTAGGCGGAGCGCGGTCCCCGTTCGAGTCTGGATCGGTGGCGCCGATCGCGAACTCCGGATGCGCGGCCGGGTCGGCGGGGAACTCGCTGATGGGGCGCAACGGATTTCCGGCACGGTCGAAGGCGATGCCCGACATCGCCACCGCGTCCGACCCGGCCTCGCCCCGCACGAACGGCCGCCATGCGCCGTTGTTGTCGTTCAGGTCGCGCACCACGATCCGGCCGCCTCGGTTGGCCATCACGTAGGCGTGCGCGCCGATACCGTTCGCGTCGGCGGCGGCATAGTGATCGACCAGGATCGTGATCGACAGCGGGTCGTGCGGGTCCGCTAGGCGGGCGGCCACCTCGTTCCGGCTGCCGAACAGCTGCAACCGTCCCTTGGTCCGCTCCTCCAGCTGTGTGCCGGTCCGCCCGCGCAGGCCGGGCTCATCGGTGAACGACTGTACGATCGTGCTGCCGGTTTCCGAGATCACCGTGTCGACAGCATCATCCGCGCAGCGCTGCGGTGGTGCGTCGGACGACATCGCGGCCGCCTGGCCAGTACCCAGCGGGTCGTCGAACCCGTGCCCGCCATCGACGACTGTATCGTCGGCGGTCCGCGTCATGCCCGGGCCCCGCGGTGCCGGTGGCTGCGCACCGGCCGAGGAATCGGCGCTGGGCGCGCTCTCCGTGCGAGCGAGGTTCTCCGTTGGCGCGAAGGCTTTCCGGAGCAGCTCTCCTGTCACCGCGACGATCCGGTGAACCTCATCCGGCGATTTCCCGACTTGGACGCTCACCTTTTCGACGGCGAGCCCGTGGCCGAAGTGCAGCGCCGCCACGCGCTGCGCCAACTCCGGATCCGGGAGATCCGCGACCGCCCGGCGCACCGTCTGTTCGAACTCCACGTCGGTGAACGCTGCCTCGTTCTCCGCGATCTCGGGCTGACGGTCACCCGGAGGGGTGTCATCGAGCGAAAACGTATACTGCGCCATCAGAACTCGGGCTTCGGCGACCTTGGCCGGATCGAGATTCAGCGCTTCCGCGACAGCGGCGTTATCCGGTTCGCGCCCGTCCACCTGAAGCCGCCGTGCGATGTGTGTGTCGACTGCGATGAGCAACTTGCGAGTGGCTTGGTCGACGTTCGGGAACTTCTGCTCGAAATGGGCGTCGAGCATAGCGCCGCGAACGCTGGCCCAGGCGTGGGTGGAGAAGCGACCTCCGCCCGGCGCGAAGTTCACGATTGCTCGATAGACCGCGATGCTGGCTCGTTGTGTCAGGTGCCCGACCTCGCCGAGGTGCCCCCAGCGTCGTGCCATCGTCTCCGCGATCCACGCGTACTTTTCGAATATCTCGTCCCGGATGGCCAGTTCCTCCGCCGATCCCGGTTTGGTCGCGACGAGGCTCCAGAACAGGTCGTGTTCGGCCTGATCGACCACGGGGACATCCGTGCGCGTGTAGTACTTCAGGACCGCCCGCTCCAGGAAGTCGGCTGGGACGCTCAGACCGTCACGAACCTGGCGCAGCGAACGCAGGCGTAGCCGTCTGTGCGCCTCGTTCATGCTCGTGTAGCTGGTGTCGATGCGGGCGGCGAATTCCTCCAGTGTCAATCGGTTGTAGAACCGCACCGCTTTCAGCCAGCCACCCACCGAATCGAAGTCCGCGGGATCGGGGAGGGATTCTCCCCGCGGATCCATCCGGTAGCTGTAGCCATTGGGAAGGGCATGTCCCCACGCATCGGCGAAAGCATTCCAGGAACCGGCGCGATGCAGCGCGCGATCGTAGATCTCGAGCAGGTCCAACTCGCGGAGTGCGTGGGAGCTTCCGGATTCGTAGAGCGCGATGCTGCGCACACTCATGCCGACGATGCGTTCTTTGGCCGTCAGGCTGAGGTTGTTCAGACGACCGAGTTCGGCCAGGTACTCGCCGAACGAGGAGTGTGCCTCCGGATTCGGATAGGTCAGACCCTCACCCCGAAGTCGCTCGGCGACCACATGCGCCGCCCGACCCAGCCGGATGTTCACCGCAGCCGGAGAAACGGTAGGCCCGAGTGACTTCGCCACCTCGGTCGGGGACATTCCCTGCACGACGCGTAGCTGAACGACCTCGATATCTGCTGCATTGAGCTTCAGCTCTCGCCCCAGATCGGCGAGCGTCTGCTGTAGATCCATCGGATGCTTGCGCTGGACCTGTCGGACCAGCGTCAGGTCCGGGCCTGACGCTCTGTTGCCCGCTCCGGTGAGCCAGGCAGCGAGTGTTCCAACAGCCCGCTCGTAGGACCGGCGCACCTGCGCGACCTCGATATCGAGCTCCGCGGCTATCTCGACGTGCGACATGCCCTGGACCGCGCGCAACCGGAAGACGTTCTTCTGCCTCGGACTGGGCAGCTCACGGACCAGACGCCGAAGTTGGGAGCGACCGATGTGCGTCTGCTGCGCATCTCGGACGATCTGCCCGGGAGTGCGCTGCGCCCGTGCGCTCGTGCCATCGATGACGTCTCGCAAGAAGTCCGATGCCTCGCCCGGATCGCGTTGGTTCACGCTCTGATACAGCGCTGCCTGCGGGTCGTCGGACTGCAACCAGGCAAGGCGCGCCTTGCCGCGGCGCTCGATGCCCTGCACCTGTGTCGCGGACATCTCCAGCGCGGCCGCCACCTCGGCCTGGGACAGATCCGCGTCACGAAGTCGCAGCACCCACTGCTCTTGGTACGGCAGCCGCGCGAGGTCGGCCGCGTACTTCTCTGGTTGCTCGGCACGAGCAGTCGCGAGCGCTGCGCGCACCTCATCCGGGCTCAGCGCGTGATCTCCGGTGACCTGCGCGAGCGCCCGCTGTAGTGCGCGACTCTGGGTGGTGCGCTGGCCCGGTGTATTGCCCAGAGCAGCAGCGACCTCCGCGGCGGATTTCCGTTCGAGCACCCGCATGCGTACAACCATCTGATCCGTCTGCGACAACTCGGCCATGGCGGTGCGCACATCATCAGGACGGGCTTGGAGCAACTGTCCCAACACATCGGTGGAGCGACCATCGATCGCATTGCGCGACTCTCCGGACAACAGCTTCAACAGGCGCGGGAGGTTCCGGCGCTGCATTGCGTTGAGGGTGTTCTTGTTCCCCCCGCTTTCCGCGGCGATCTGCGCGACCGACATACCGTCGACAAAGCGCTTCTGAATGAAATCAGCGAAAACGGGCGACATTTGTCGCGCGAGCTCGAGCACTCTGTCCCGGTCGGCGTCGACAGCCGCCTGCACCTGGACCATGTCCTGGCCCAGAGTACGTTTGGCCGCTCGACCTGGAGCCTGGAACGCCTGCACCTCGTGCGGCCCCTCGGGGTCGTAGGCGAAGAACGTCCCCGGGTCGCGGCCCTTCCGCGGCTTGCGTACCGGACGGTCCAGTGCATCGGCGTCGGTGACCGGCTGGGCCACCGCTCCCGGATGCTGTTGTGGCGCAGGCGAGTCCGGAGCCGAGGATTGCCGTATGGCGCCACGGATCGAGGTGCTCCATTCGGTGCCGAGATCACCGATGAGCAGCGTCGCCATTCGCGCGTAGGCGCGACGTTGCAGACTCTGGATCGCGGACGTGGGCTTCCCGAGCGCAGCGCCGATGGCCACGTGTTTGCGACCCTCGAAGATACGCAGTGTGATGAACTGCTGCTCCAGCTCGGTGAGCCCGGACAGGTTGCGCCGCAGCGCCTCCCGTGGAGCGGCCGAAACCAGTGCGGCGGATTCCGGATCGGTCAGAACAGGACTCCCGGCCAACTCGCCGGCCAATTTCCGCACGGCTTCGCCGAAGATGCGGTCGACGGACTTCACGCTGAGCGGGTGCATGGCCTCAGCCGCTTCAGCACGCGTCATGCCCCGGACTATCCGCAGTCGCACAATGCGCTTTTCGTTGGCATTGAGCACCTGCATCGCCCGGGACAGTGCTTTCTTGTTCGTCCGCTGGGTCTCCTGTACCAGCTTCAAAGCATTGCCTGGTTTTCCGGACGGTATCGGGTCGGGGCCGCCGGACAGCATGCTGGCCAGCTTCGGAACGACCCGGTACTGCGTAGTCCACAACGCGCCCTGTTTGCGCCCGATCAGCGCGGCGATCTCAGGGATGCTCAGGCCCTGTCCGAACCGGAGCTCGACGAATTCCTTTGTCGCGGGCGAAAGCTTCGCCGCGGCTGCCAGCACGGCATCTCGGTTGGCCGGGTTTCTGACCAACAGCATCGCGGGGCTGCTGTCGACGGAGTTCGGCTCCGCGGTCGTCGCGCTCTCGGGTCCTTCGTCGGCTTCCGCCACGTCGACGGCCGAGTCGGCGGCGGTGACGGCTTCCGGTGCGCCGTTGACGAGCCAGTCCGCCAGTTGCCGCGCGGCGTGGTTGCGCTGCTGGCGTACGCCGTTCTCAGTGCCATCGATCCGAGCGGCGATCTCCGCGAGCGTGTCACCGTGCAGTACACCCTCGATGACGTGCCGTCGATTCGCGGTGAGATATCCAAGCAACGGCTCCAGTGCGGCGTGGTCTGCCTCTCGCACCGCCGCCAAAGCCTCGTCCACGGTCAGCGCTACCGTGCTGTCCGACAGTAGGTTGGCCAGCTGGTCGGCAGCTCGTTTGCGTGCTTTGCGCACCGCGTTCTCGCTGCGATGTAGTTCGGCGGCAATCTGTTCCGTCGTTTTGCCCCGCAGAGCCAATTCGATCACCGCACGACGAGCGACCGGAATTCCGGCCAGGTGACGAACGAACTCGTCGTTGCGCTCGTGGTACGCGTCCTCGACGGCCTCCCAGTTCGGGTCGGCGTCCGGACGCGGGACGCCGGTGAGCGCATCCGACAACCGCTCCACGGCCCGCTTCCTGATGTGCGAGAGCTGCGCCGGTTCCCGGCCCATCTCGGCTGCTACCGCGGGCCATTCGCGGGATTGGAGGATCCGCAGGTCGGCGAACTGCCGTTGCGCCGGGGATAGTTTCGCGATCGCTCGCTCCAACGTCCGCCGATTCCGCGGCTCCTGCGCGGCGCGCATCAAGCGCGATTCCGGATTGTTCCGCTCCTCGAGCGCGGCGGCAATGGACTGGGCAAGATTCCGGATCGCCCGCTTCTCCGCGACCCGGGCGTCCGCCCTTGCCTGCTCGGAATTCAGATTCACGGCGGCGCATGCGTCCTCGAAGGACATCGCGTCGCGTACTCGCAGCATCAACCACCGGCGCTGGTCCCGCCGCAGCCCCTCCAGCCCTGCTTGTACGTCGGAACGGCTCGCCGTAGCCAACGCCTGACTCTCCGGACCGTTCTCCGACAGGTGCGGCGCGACCGCGTGCAATTGGTCGCGCAGCCGCTGCCGGAAGCTGTCGAACCAGCGTTCCTCGGCCACCTTTGCTCGGTCCGTGGTGGCCGAAGCTTGCTTCGGCCCGACCGCGTGCCCCGAGCTGTCTCCGTCCGGATTGTTCCCGGTGACGATGCCCGGATCGAATCGGCCCGATGGGTTCCCGACGCCCATAGCCGCGGTATCGGGCGTGTCCGCATCCATCGCGCGGCCCCCACCCTGCGGACGCGGATCGGGCCCGTCCGGGCCGGGGCTCGGATCGACCGGCGATCCGCCCTCAGGACCATCGTCGGGGTCCGCCCGAGGACGGTCGTCGCCAACCACGTTGTCGACCATGCCCGGCAGTCCGCCACGGTACGGCCAGGTGTCGCCGGTGATCTTGCCGTTGTCCTTGATCTCGGTGAACCTGTCCACCGCGCCCTGAATGGCTTCGGGTTCGAGGCCGTCCAGGATCGCGCGCACGTCCGCCTCGGTGAGCGCGGCGACCAGCGCCATCGCATCGGGGTGGAGGTCTCGGCCCAGCACGTCGGTCACGAAGACCGACTGGGTCGCGAACTGGGCGAAGGAGTTCTCGCCCACGGGGAAGGTGGCTTCGTCGTCGGTCGATGCGACGCGACCGGACCGGGTGGTGATGATGTCGCCCACGTGGCGGTCGCGGTTGCCCGCGATGTAGTCGACGATCGCGATCATGTCGCGGGTCAGCCGGTCGTAGCCGCGTACCGCACGTCCGCTCTCCGCGCCCGGCACGTACTCCTGGAGGATGCCCGTGCCCTTGCTGCCTTCCCACAGATAGGTGGGCGGCTTGAGGTGGAACTTCAGCAGCCGGTCGAGCAGGTAGGTCTTGACCTCGCGCAGCGCGCGGCCCGAAGGCGGGATGCCCGCGGTGTCGGCGTCGCCGTGGAACGGCTTGTACACCCAGACGGTGTCGCTGCCCTCGAACGTCACGCGAATGAGTCCATGCGAGCTGAGTTCGGGGTCGGTGAAGGCCGATTCGCGAGCCGGTCCGAGGGTTCGCGGGTCGACGGGTTCGAAACTGGCCTGTTCGGAATCGGTTTCGGCATCCGCGTCCGTTTCGGAGTCGGCGTCGCCGACGTGATCTCCGTGGATGCGTCCGTTGATGCGAATCTCATCGAGCCGGTTCAGTACACCGTCGATCTGGGTCGCGGTGAGCCCACCCTGCTCGAGCAACTGCCGCAACCGCTTCGGCTCAATCGCCGCGACCTGCTCCAGCACTGCGGCGTCGATGGGCCGGAACAGCGAGGACGCGACGAAATCCGAGCTCTCCCAGAAACCCGCGAGGTAGTCCACCACACCGTGCGCGGCGCGCTGGGTTCGGGTGGCGGCGTCGAAGTCGCGGCCCGGTTCGAAATCCGGGACGAACGCGCGCAGCACGTCGCGCACGACATTGCCCGCACCCCTGGGCTTCCCGCCGCCGCCCGGCGCGGTGCCGTCCGCTCCTACGGCCTGCGGATCCAGCGGGCCGGGACGGCGCCGGTCCAGTGGGTCGTACTGCGCGAAATCCTCGGCGACCCGCATACCCTGGTCGACGAGGACTCGCAGCGCATCGTCGTTGACCGCTGCTGCGGGTTGGTAGTGCCCGCTGCTGTCGGTCATGGTGGCCAGGCGGCCCGCGTCGACCCGGATCCCGCCGACACCGGCGACCGGGCGCCCGGACAGGAACGACGAATGCCGCATCGGCTTGTCGATCAGTCCGGTCTCGGCGTAGAGATTGCCCGCTGGGTCGAGAGCGAACATCACCGTGCGGCCGCCGGTGTCGAAGAGCTGCCCATCGTGCGCGCGGTAGAGCCTGCCATCCGGTCCGATGACGATGCGCTGGGTCGCCAGCTCCGCCTCGGACAGATGGTGCACGACCGGATCGCCCCACTGGTTGCGGCGCAACTCCTCACCCACATAGCCGCGCTTGAGCTCCACGGTGGGCAGGCTGTCACCGGTCAACGGGGCCGGAATCTCCTCCGCCGCAAGCACATCGCCGACGGGCTCGTTCGATGGCGCCGACTCCGCCCGGCCCGGAGCCCGGAACGCCTGCACTTCGTGCGGGCCGTCGGGATCGTAGGCGAAGAACGTCCCCGGGTCGCGGCCCTTCCGCGGCTTGCGTACCGGACGGTCCAGTGCATCGGCGTCGGTGACCGGCTGAGCCGCCGCTGCCGGATGCTGTGGTGGCGCGGGCGAGTTCGGAGCCGAAGATTCCAGCTCGGCCAGCGCCACGAGGCGGCGATTGGTGTCGTCGGCGGCGTCGACCAACGCGTCGAGTTCCAGGAAGCGCTCGGCGGCTTCGTCGCTGTCGGGGTTGGATCGGCTCATCAACAACCGCTCGACACGGGTCGAATCCACCTGCGCGATATCGATTTCGAGTACCGGGGCCAAGACCGCGGCGGCTTCGTCGCGTTCGGTGCGCAGCCCACTGAGCACGGGCGAGTCCGGGCCGAGATCGTCGGGATCCACTTCCATTGTCTCGGCTAAGTCGTCGCGGTTCGCGCGAGCCCGATCCAGTTGGGCGCGGGCCCGGGCCGGGTCGCTCGGCAGCGATCGCACGGTATCGGTGGCAGCCGATGCGGTCGACCGACCGAGTTCCGCGGCGGCGCGGTCCGCGCCGGGAATCTCGGCGAGTTGCGTCGCGGTATCGGCGGACCAGCCCACGTTCGACGCGGCGAGCCAACCGGATACCTGGTGGTGCAGGCGGTGCAGCGCGATACCGGTCCGCAGCGGGTCCAGGCCGAGATCGATGTTGGTCAGCCGAGCACCGTTCGAGGTGATCGACAGGGTGACCTGTCCGGGTTCGCCGCGCACCGGAGACAGGCGCAATGTCACGTCCACGCCCTCGGAGATCCGCGCGACCTCGGTGACGTTCGTCCAGAAGCTGTCCCCGTATCCGGCGAACAGTGCTGTCGCTGTGGATATATCGCCGTCGATCAGCGCGTCGACAGTCGGTGCGGAGTCGACGCTGGACCAGACCGCGCCCTGGTTCTCCTGGTTGAAGTCGACGCCGGACAGGTCTACGCCGAGTCTGGTCAGTTCGTAACGCAGCTGGGCGGTGAACTTCGGGTCGGTGTTGGCGTGGGAGAAGGCCTGGGTGTACGGCTCGATCTTGGTGATCCGGCCGTCGACGATGTGCCAGACGCCGAAGCCCGCGGGTCCGGCGCTCGGATCGCCGAGGGTGCGGAACAGCTCGTAGTGGGTGGCGGCCGACGCGGTCAGGACCACGCCCGGGGCCGCACCGAGGATGAACCGGTCACCGGTACCGTGGCTGTTGTAAGGCAGTTCGGTTTCCGGGTCGAGCAGCCGCCCGTCGACGTCGACGGTCAACGCGGTGAACTGGACACTGTCGACCGAGGGCAGCGTCGCCGTGAAATCGGCGTTCAGCTCGGCGATCTCGTAGGTCGCCCGGGTCGGCGCGGTCGCAGCGTCGAGCAGCGCGTTGTAGTGCTCGGCGGCGATGACGACGGCGTTGTAGGTCAGCCAATCGCCGTATGCCGCACGAGTTTCCGTCGTAATGCCCGGCTCCGCGTAGATGTCGCGGTCCTGCATCACGGTTTCCAGCTCGGCGTCCGGGATGTTCAGCGCCTGCGCGACCTGCGCCGCGAGCTGGTCGCGTTTGGTACGCAGGTCGCCCAGTTCGGTTCCATCGGTGGACAGTTCGGCCGGGTCGGCTTCCAGCAGCGCGGCGACCTCCGCGAGGTTGTCGCGGGCGGCGTTCAGCTCGACGGCGGTCGGGGCGGGCGCGGGCGCGGCGTTCGCGAGCAAACTGTTGTAGTGCTCCGCGGCCTCCAGAGCCCCGGTGTGGGTCAGCCAGTCGGTGTACCGGCCGAGCATTTCGGGATCGGTATCCGGGTTGCCGGACAGATCCCTCTGCTCCAGTACGGTTTCCAGGTCCGCGACCGAGGTTCGCAGTGCCTGAGCCAACTCGCGGGCGAGGTCGTCGCACTTGGCGCGCAGTCGGGCCAGTTGCGGTGAACCCGTCGTCAGCGAGTCCGGATCCACGCGGAGCAGACCGGCCAACTCGGCCAGGTTCTCACGGGCCGCCGCAAGCTGGGAGTCCGGGTCCGGTTCCGCCGCCGGAATCGGCGGGAGCGCGTCGGCACACAGGTCGACGAACGCGGCCAAGTCGGGCGATCCGGTCGCCGCGGCGGCGCGCCGCAGCCCGACCACGGAATCGCCGGAGCTCTGGGCCGAGAAGTCGACCAGTTCGGCGACCGCGAGCAGCTCCGCCAGTTCCTGCTGCAAATGGGTATTGGTGTCCTGCAGGCGCTGCACGGCCACCGGGTCGAGCACCCCGGTCCGCAGCGACTCGACCTGGAGTTCCTGAGTCGCGTTGTCCCACTGCATGCGCAGGCCGATCCACCGCCGCAACAGCGGCAGCCGCCCGGCCTCCACCGCCCGCTGCCACGCCGCCGCATCCATGGCCCGCAGCTGTCCCTGCACCACATCCACGGCCTGCCGCAGCAGCCCGGGGCGCTGCATCAGCTCCGGGTCCACACCGAGGGCCTGGGCCAGATCCCGCTGTGCGGGGGACAGATCGGTAGTAACCGCGAGATCGGCCGAGGCGGATTCGGCGGCGAAGTCGGCCAGGACGAGCGCGGCGGCCGCCAGCTCGGACGCTACGGGGCGGGCGTCGGCAAGTTCCTGTGCCAACGCAGCCAGGTCGGCGATATCCGCGGGCAGCGGATCGGGACGGCCGAGCTCCGCCAGCACCCGCGAAAGGCCCTCTCGCACCGTGGCTTCCAATTCCCGGCGCGGCCCGATCGAGTCGGCGGCGGGCATGCCGTGGTCGGCGAGTAGCGCGGCCACGGCCTCGTGCTGCTGCCCCAGGAAGTACCGAAGCTGGGGATCGTCGTAGGAACTTGCCCAGGCTTGCAGGTCGGCCATATCGGCCGTGGCCGGGTCCGGTAGGTCGGTGAGAACAGGGGTCAGTGGTGCCGATGTCTCCGGCGAGGTGACCGCCTGCAGCAATTGCTCGTACTTCGCGCGATTGCGCGGCTGCCCCGGCGCGAAAGGTGCGTTCTCCCCGCCGATTTCACGATACCGCTGTTGCTCGGCCTGGAGACCGAACAGATCCACGGGGGCGAGAGCGGGTCCGTGTTCGGCGAGATTGGCCAGCCATTCGGCGTACCGGGCGCTGCCCTCCCGGACCGCGGCCACCCAGTCCGACGCAGGGATGTGCAGGGCATCGAATTCGCGGACGGCGCTGGGGAATTGCCCATTCTGCTCCAACGACCAATTCATCAGGATGCGCGACGCGCGCCCGTTGAAGTCGAGTGGGTGCAGCGACACGAACCTGCGCTGCAGCTCCGCGGCGAGTTCGAAGGGGTCGTACTCGGATCCACGCTGGGCCGCGTTGTACCAGTCGCACAATTCCTGTAGAGCCTGGTCGACCTCCGCCTGCGACGCGTAGTTCGGGTAGACGATCACGCCGTGTTCGCCGGGCCCGGCGGGCGGCGGCATGTAGGACAGTAGCGGGTTCGCCTCGATGGTGGCGATCTGGTCCGCGGTCAGCGGCGTCGACAGCACACCCATCCGCGGTGTCGGGGCACCGAACTCCATTTCCGGCGGTGCCGACATCGTCAACTGGTCGTGCATCGCGCGAATGAAGTCGACGGTCAGCTCCTGGTCCCCGTGCTGCCGGGCAACCAGCCTGGCACCCAGGTGCCCCGCCCACCTGCGCTCGCCGAGCACGGTTTCCGGCTGTGGCTGCTCGGCGATCACGGCAATGGCCAGATACCGCTCCTCGAGCAGCAGCGCCGCCTCGAGCAGCCGCCCTGCCTCGGTGTCGATACCGAGCGCGGCCAAGTTGGCCGCGATCACGGCGTCGACCGAGGAACTCGTGCCGAAGGAGACATCATCGGCGGGCGGTGCCGCGTTCGGGTCGGTGAACTCGGGGGCCAGCTGGATGGCCTGGCCGTCCTGGTACACCGTGGCCCAGAGGGCGACGGTTTGGTCGGTGCGGCCGCCGGCGAGGTCGGCGAGCGAGACCTCGGTCGTGGTGGTGCCGCTGGTGAGTTCACGGGTGCCTGCGGGTGCGGGCCGCTGGAACCATTCGCGGCCGTCGGGGTCGACCCGGTTCAGGATGACGGTGTGCCCGTTGAGCTCGAAAGTGTGCGTGCCGTCCGCATTTTCACCGATGTAGGTGAGAGCGGCGGCGTGGCCCATGGCGCCGTGACGGTCGGCGGTCGCGCGCTGTTCGAAGAGGTAGGCGGTGGTGCCGGGGCCCGAGTCGAGCAGGCCGCGCACGAGGCGGGCGTGGGCGGTGGAGTCGGCGTCGGAGACGAAGCCCTGCACCGGTGCGCCGTTGAGCTCGGGCACGATATCGCTCCACAGCACACCCGCCAATGAGGGCTCGAGCAGATCGGCGTCGGTGACGGTGGTGCCCTGCGCCTGGTTGACGAACCGCGCGGCGACCGGCACACAGTCGTTGTCGTGCTGGTCGAGGTAGTACCTGGTGCGCGGGAAGGCGCCGTCACCGTCTACCTCGACGGTGACCGCAAGCACCTGCTCGCCGGGCCTGCCGGTGACACGCGCCGAGACGTGCACCCCGCCGCGGGCCAGATCGTGGTCGTTGGTCGTGAAGGACCGGGTGGCCCGGTGGACGATGTCCTTCACCACGGCGAGCGCCTGGTCGACCTTGGCCGAGGGCCAACCGCCCATGACCGCGCGCAGCCTGCTGTCCACCCCGTCCAGGCCCTGCACGCCGTAGTACAGCGGGAGTGCGAACTGGCGGGTGCGCGCCGGATCGTTGACGTTCGGGTCCAGCCCGGAGGTGAAGTCGAGCGGGTCGGCGCGGCGGCCGGTGAGCCGCTGCCACAGCGTGCGCTTGCCCGGCAGATGCGGGCGGTTGGCGTCCCAGTCGTAGCCCGCGGCCTTGGCGGCCGCATGTGCCTGATGCCCGGTCGCCTTCGGATTGCGCGCCTGGAACTCCGCTTCGAACAGCGCGCCCTCGAGCGCGATGATGTCCTCGCGCACCGGGTGTCCGGCGATCAACCGGTTCCACATCGCGACGACGTCGGCGATCTGGTTGACCTCGGAATTGCGCAGCAGGTAGTCGCGCGCCCGGTTCAGGTTCCGCACCACCTCGTCGGGGGTGCGGGTGTTGCCCGCGTGATCACGCAGCCAGGTCGACCCGTCGGAACGCTTGGGCATGTGCGTGCCCTTGGGGTCGCGCACCCAGGCCTTGCCCGGGCCGCGCACCCAGCGCTTGGGGTCGCCGCCGGAGTAGGCGTCGGGATCCGAGAGCGCGTTGTCGACGATCTGGGCGAGCAGGCTGTCGTGCTCGTGGACGCGATTGTGTTCGAAGTCCGCGTAGGCGGCGTCGGTCTCCTGCTGAATCCGCTGGCGCGCAGAATCATTGGCGCGCCACTCAGCGGCGAGCGACTCCGGGATGTCGACGCTCTCGCCGGTGTACGGGTATGCGGTCGTGCCGTCCAGACGCGCCTGCTCGGAGTTCAGCGCCGGCTGTGCCAGCTCCTCGCGGTGCAGCGCCTGCGGGTCGGGCTGGCCGTCGTTGAACCACGCGTAGGTGCGGGTGCCACGCAACACCGGGATCAGGTGAATCCACTTGCCGTCGCGCACGGCCGGAATCCATTGCGTCACATCGGCCATGGCCTGGGCCACATGCGGATGCCGGTTCACGAAGTCCACCGACAGCGGCAGTGGGATCGACTGCCCGTGTGCGGTGTTCGCGGGCAGCCACTGGGTGGCGCGCAGGATGGTCCGACCGATCCACGGACGGTTCTGAATCAGGTTCTTCGCCCACGGATGGGTCGGTATCCGCTGGAGGATGCCGATGACCAGGATGCGGGCGTGGAACATGTTGAGGCCGACGTCCGAGCTCCAGGCGTTCACGCCCTCGGGCACGTTGTAGATCGTCTTCGAGAACGGCAAGTTCTGCGGGAACAGAAACGCCGGAACCTCACCCGGTCCGAATTCGTGCAACCCCGCCATGATCTTGTCGAAGGTCGGCACCATCGACACCTTGAACAGGAACGGCGGCTGCGGGTCGGTCCACTTCTCCTTCTCCCACTTACGCGGATGCTTGGCCGGATCCCACGAACCGGCCCGCGCGGTGAGTTCGGCATCGGTGGACGGCAACGCCACCGACTGCTGGTAGGTACCGTCGGCGTCGACCTCGATCTGACGGAACTGCACATTCACCGGAATGACCGACGATTTCGCCATGTCCAGCAGCAGGCTCACGTCCGTCTGCGGCGGCAGCGCAGCAGACAGGGCCTGGCGGTAGTCGTTGACATCGGTGTCGGTGCCGACGACCACCGTCTGCGAGTTCGTAGCCGTGGGGCTGAGCGACGGCCGCACACCCACCCGATCGGAAATCGGCAGCATGCCCAGCGCGTCCAGCGCGGCAAGCGCGGCCCGCCGCTCGGCGATCTGCTGGTCGAGGTACTCGGTGAGCTGGTTCTGTTCGGCTTCCAGCTCCTGCATATGGTTGATCAGCGCGCGCAGCTGCTGGATCTGCTGGGTGCCCGGCTCCAGCGGACCCTGGTATTCCGGGTTCAGCTGGTTGTCGTCGACGATCTGGAAGACCTCGGCCAGGGCGTTGCGTGACCTCGTGCCCGCCAGGATCTCCTGGGTCAGCGCGGCGCGCAGCTCGATCAGCGGCCCGGGCGGCGTCTTGTCGTGCAGCGCCGTCTGCGTGGCTTCCAACTGTGCCAGCGCATGCAGCGCGTCGCGCAACTTCAGCCGCAGCACAGCCAGATCCGCCTGCTTTGCGCGCGAGGACGCCCGCGTGTCAACGGGTTCCGCTTCGAGATCGCGGATGGCTCGGCGCAGCGTCTGCACCGCACCCTGGCCGCGGGTGATCTGCTCTCCGAGGGTGCGCTCGAGCTGCTGGGCCAGGTCCACCCGATCGCGTAGCGCGAACGCCGCGGTCAGGTTGTCGACCAGCTCCAGATCCTTGCGAAATTGGGCACTTTCGGTCTCGCCGCCCAGCTCGCCGTCCAGCTGTGCTTGCAAGGCGGCGACCTGCGTCCCCAGGTCCACCAGCCGCGCCCGCGTCTGCGCCTCGGTCAGGTTCAGCGTGTCCTCGTGCGCCTGCACTGCGGCGGTGCGGGCCGCTTCGGCCTCCGCCTTCGCGAGTTCCGCTGTCTCGGTGAATTCTTCGGCCCGCGTCGACAGGACCTGCGCGTCCGCAGGACGACCAGCCTCGCTCGCCTCCCGCGACTGCGCCAACAACCGCATCGATTCCGCGCGGTCCGCGCTCTCGCGAGCCAGGGCGTCGGACATCTCGGCACGCAACGCGGCAATCTGCGCGGGCGGCGGCGCGTGCGCAGGCGGCTGCCGGTGCGCGGGGACCGGCGAGTTCTGGTCCGGCGTCTGACCGATTCGCAGATCGGCGTCGGGCTGCGCGGCAGTGCGATCGCCGACGTTCTCGACGACTTCGCCGTCGCGCCAGACCACCGCCCAGGTGCTCCCGGTTTCCTCGGGGGTGGCATGGGTCAGGTCCAGCAGCGTGACGCTGTCACCAGCCGGAGTGGTGAACCAGGCCACGCCGTGATCGTCGGTGCGCTGGTAGGTGACCGGAACGCCATCGACCTCGAAGTTGTTCTCGCCCAGGTACTTCACCGCGTAGGAGTGCGCGCCCACGCCGTGGCGATCCTCGGTCGTGCGCTGATCGAGCACCCAGGCGATCGACCCGGGCCCGGCGCGATGCATCAGACCGTCGATCAGGTTGGCGTGCGCCGACATGCCGGGGTGATCGAAGCCCTCGGCCACGGCGCCGTGCAAGCTCGGCTGCGCATCGGACCACGAGATGCCCGACAGGTTGCGGGTATCCAGGGCGGGCACGGTGACGACGTTCGGCCGATCCGGGGTGTTCTGGTCGTCGGCCACCCGCGTCATCGAATCCACGAAGCAGGTGTTGATGCCGGTGTTGTACTCGCTCAGCGCCGGGTTCATGAGCACCCGCAGCGCGGGGTAGTCCCGGCCGAGCAGCGGCAGCAGGAAACCGCCGAGGCGCATGGCGATATTGGAGCCCGAGCTGTGGCCCTTCGTCGGAATCTCGCGCTCGTCGAAGGACTGCTGGAGCTGCTCGATCGGTTCGACGGCCTGGCCGTCCGGCTTGATCCCGACGAAGCCCGGGCACACGCCGTTGCGGGTGTCGCGGCGAGTCTTCATGGTTTCGCCGGTAATTCGCACCTTGGTGATCTTCTGGTTCGGGACATCGAACTCGATGGCGAACTGCGGTGGGTTCCGCGGCGCGGTGAACTGGCCCAGAGTGCTGAAGGTGACACCGGCCATCACGCTGAACTGGCTGGTGAACTGGAACAAGGCGTGCTGAATGCTCGCCCACGACCAACCCGTGATCACGTCCGCGTGCTCGGACAGACTCGTCAGGAATCCGCGCAGCACCAGCGCGATGCTCTCCATATTGGTCGCCGCGCTGAGCACCGTCTTGTCACCCTGCGCGTTGTACACGCCGACCGAATGCGCGGGCAGATCCAGCTCTTGGCGCCGATTCGCCGGGATCGCCTCCAGCAGCGGTTTGCGGTCGGCGGACCGTTCTTCCTTGATCGCGGCGAGCTCTGCCCACACCGGGTCGGACATCAGCGGCCAGGTCGCGGTCAGATGCTCGACCGCGGCCTGCATGAACGCGTGCATTCCGGAATCGCGCGGGTAGCCGTCGTGGCCGACCATCACGTAGTCCTCGCGCAGGGTGGAGGCGTAGTAGTCCGGCTCGGTGGTCGTGTAGTCGCCACGCACCGCGACGGCGATTCGCTCCGGATGCGCCATCATCTGCTGCAACGCGGTCTGGGTCAGCTTGTATTGCAGCACCCCGGAGGCGATCGACCGCTCCAGCGAATACCGCAGGTACGCAAGCTCTTGCGGTGGGAAGATGTCCTGGATGAGTCGCTCCGGCCCGTGCACCTTCTCCGGCGCGTTCGACACCAGGAACCGCTCGCCGATCTCGGCGATGATTTCCCGCGCCCGGCTCGGATCCGCCAGCACCGCCGACTGTCCCTCGATCATCAGCTCACGCGTCACCGTTATCGCGGTACGGGGCATCTCCGAGGACAGAATCCACCCCTCCGGTGGCGCCTGCTGCTCGGGTTCAGCCGTAGCCTCGTCGCTGTCCTGCTCGGTGTCGGACTGCTCCGCGTCCCGCGAATCACCGGATCGGTCGGCCGGATTCGAGCCGATGTAGACGTCGTCGCCGGGCTGGGGCGCGTTGACGTCGCCGGTGTCCAGGACGATCGCCTGCTGGTTCTGGTAGGCGGTGGCCCACAGGGCGACCGTGCCCTCGCGGGTGCCGCCCGCGAGATCGGCCAGGGAGATCTGCTGGGGCCGTCCGCTGGGCAGGGCCGCCACCGGGGCGTCGAAGTATTCGCGGCCGTTCTCGACCCGGTTCAGCGTGACCCGCTCGCCGTTGAGTTCGAAGACGTGCCTGCCGTTTTCCTCGCCGACGTAGTGCAACGACATGGCGTGGCCGATGGCGCCGTGCCGGTCCGGGGTGCCGCGCTGTTCGATGACGTAGGCGGTGGTGCCGGGGCCCGCGTTGATCAGGCCCTGGACCAGGCGGGCGTGGCCGCTGGTCTGGGCGGTGGTGGCGAAACCCTGGAGTGGCGCGCCGTTGAGCGCCGGGACCAGGTCACCGAACCGCACACCGGCCAGCGTCGAGGGTTCCAGCAGATCCGCATCGGTGACGACACCGCCCTGGGCGGCGTTGACGTGCTCGCCCGCCAGCTGCACGCAGTTGTTGTCGTGCTCGTCGAGCAGGTAGCGCTGCGGGCCGAGGGTGCCGTCGCCGTCGGAGACGATCGTCACCTCGAGCACGCCAAGGCCGGGTTCGCCGGTCACCCGCGCCGAGACGTGCACGCCGCCGCGGGCGATGCCGTGATCACCGTGGTGGGACTGGGTCGCCAAGGCGACGAGATCGGTCACCTCGTCCAGTGCCGTCTCGACCTTCGCGGCCGGCCAGCCGGACATGATGGCGGACACCTGATCTCGGATATGGCCGAGCCCCTGCACGCCGTAGTACAGCGTGCTGCCGAACCGGCGGGTGCGCGCCGGATCGTTGGCCATCGGGTCGATCTCGGAGGTGAACCCGAGCGGTGTCGGGCGCGCACCGGTCAGGCGCTGCCACAGGGTGCGCTTGCGCGGATGGCGCGGGCGCTGATCCCAGTCGTAGCCAGCGGCTTTCGCCGCCGCCGTCGCCTGCTGCGCAGAAGCGCCCTGGTGCTGGGCGATGAACTCGATCGAGGCGAGCGCGGCCTCGATCCCGACGATGTCCTCACGCACCGCCTGGTTGGACAGCAACCGCTGCCACATGGCGGCGATGTCGATGTTCTGCGGGATCTCGGTGTTGCGCAGCAGGTAGTCGCGCACCTGGCGCAGTGTCTCGATGACGTCGTCGCGGGAACGCAGGTTGCCCGCATGGTCTTTGAGCCAGGTCGAGCCGTCGCCGTGCTTGGCAATGGTCGAACCGTCGGGGTCGCGCACCCAGGCATTGCCCTTGCCGCGCACCCAGCGCTTCGGGTCGCCGCCGGAGTAACGATCCGGATCGGCGAGGGCACGGTCGGCGATCTGTGCCAGGTTGCTGTCGGCCTCGAAGACCCGGTTGTGCTCGAAACCCTCGTAGGCGGCCTCGGTCCGCTCCCGCAGCTCGGCCCGTTCGGCTTCGTTGTCGGCCCAGCGCTGCCGCAGCGTCTCCGGAATCTTGACGCTCTCGCCGGTGTAGGGCAGCGTGTGCGCACCGTCCAACCGCGCCTGTTCCGAATTCAGTTGCGGCGTCGCCAGTTCCGGGTTGTGCAGCGCCTGCGGATCGGGCTGGCTGGTATCGAGCCAGCCATAGGTGCGGGTGCCGCGCACCATCGGAATCAGCTGGATCCAGCGCCCGTTGCGCACCGCCGGAATCCATTGCGCCACATCGGCCATGGCCCAGGCCAACGCCGGATGCCTGGTGGCGAAGTCGGCGGAGAGCGGCAGCTCGATCGACTTGCCGTGCGCGGTGTTGGCGGGCAGCCACCGGGTGGCCGACAGGACGAACTTGCCGATCCAGGGCCGGTTCTGGATCAGATTCTTCGTCCATGTATGGCCCGGGATCCGGTCCATGATGCCCAGCGCCAGGATGCGCAGGTGGAACAGGTTGAGGCCGAGATCGGAGGTCCAGGCGTTCACGCCATCGGGCACGTTGTAGATCGTCTTCGAGAACGGCAGGTTCTGCGGGAACAGGAATGCCGGAACCTCACCTGGTCCGAATTCGTGCAACCCCGCCATGATCTTGTCGAAGGTCGGAATCATCGACACCTTGAACAGGAACGGAGGCTGCGGGTCGGTCCACTTCTCCTTCTCCCACTTACGCGGGTGCTTGCCCGGCTCCCAGGCGCCCGCGCGCTGGGTCGGTTCGGCATCGGTGGACGGCAGATCCACGGTGCTCTGGTAGTGGCCCTGCGCGTCGAGCTGTACCTGGGTGAACCGCACGGTCAGCGGCGTGGTGTCCGACTTCGCCATGCCCAGCAGCAGATTCAGGTCGGTCCGCGCCGACAGCGTCGCTTGCAGCGCCTGCCGGTAGTGGTTGACGTCGGTGTCCGTGCCGACGACCACGATCTCGCTGTCCCCGAACAGTCTCGTAGGCTGCGCGGCCGGCCGCACGCCGACCCGCTCCGAGATCGGCAGCAGGCCGAGGTCGTTCATCGCGTCCAGCGCGGCCTGCCGCTCGGCGAGCTCGCTCCGTTGCGCTTCCTCGTCTTTCAGCTGCTTGGCAACCTCGCGCAACTGCTGCACCAGCTCGGCCCCCGGTTCCCGCGGTCCCGGGTACCGCGGGTTCAGGTGGTCCGTATCGCCGATCTGGAAGACCTGGGCGAGCGCGGCCCGCGCATTGGTGGCGGAGATGATCTCCGTGGTCAGCGCGGACTTCAGCAGGGTCAGATCGCCCGGCGGCAGCTTCTGCCGCAGCAGTTCCAGCGAGCTCTCCACCTCGCTGAGTGCGTGCGTCGCCTGCCGGAGTTTGGCGCGGGCGGCGGCCAGATCCTGGTTCCGGGCCGCTTCCGCCTCCGGGGTGTCGACCGTGTCGGCTTCGAGCAGCCGGATGCCCGCGCGCAGCTTGTCCTGCAACGCCTTTCCGCGTTCGATCTGCGCTTCCAGCGTCCGCTGGACCTGCTCGGCGGTCTCGACGCGGTCCCGCAGCTGGAACGCGGCCTCGAGGTTGTCCACGAGGTCGATATCGGAGCGGAACTGCGCGATCTCGGTGTCGCCGCCCAGGTGAGCGGCCAGCTGCGCTTCGAGCGCGTCGATGCGGGCTTGCAGGTCGCTGCCCTGCTGCGTGATCGAAGTCTGCCACACTTCGACCGCCGCGGCGCGCGCGGCCTCCGCCGCACCGGTTGCCGCAACGCGCTGCTCGATGTCGGTCGCCAAGCTACTGGCCAGCTCGCGATCGCCGGCGTTCTGCGCGGCCATGGCCTGCTGCCGCAGATCCGCGATCTCGGCGCGCAGGTCGGCTTCGCCGGCCACCGCGGCGGCCATCTCGGCACGCAACCGAGCCACCTCGGCCGCCGGGCTGGGCGGCGCGTTGGCCGGTGGCTGCCGATGCGCGGGAACCGGGGCGTTCGGGTCCGGCGTCTGGCCGATGGCGAGATCGGCGGCGGGCAGTGCGGCGTCGAGGTCGCCGAAGTTCGCCACCTGCCGACCGGCTTTCCAGGCCACGGCCCAGGTGGCTTTGGTTTCATAGCGGCTACCGCCGGTGAGATCGGCCAGCGAGACCCGGGTGCCGTCCGGGGCGACGAACCATTCCAGGTTGCTGCGCTTGGAGCCGATCTCGTCGTAGGTCACGCGGCGACCGTCGATCTCGAACTGATTGCCGCCCAGGTACTTCACGGTGTAAGAGTGCGCGCCGACACCGTGCGCGTCGGGGGTCCAGCGCTCGTCGAGCACCCAGGCGATCGCGCCGGGGCCGCCCTGCTCGCGCAGCGCCTGGATCAGTTTCGCGTGGCCGCGGGCGTCGCTGTTGTCGAAACCGCCCGGCTGGGCGCCGTGCAGCATCGGCTGCACGTCCTGCCAGTCGCGGCCGGAAAGGTTGTTCGGCAAGGGGATCGGGACATCGACGATATTGCCCTGGTCGGCAAGGACACGGCTGAGCGAATCGGAGACACAGGTGTTGATCGCGGCGGAACCGGTGGGATCGATCTCGCTGGTGTAATAGGTCACCAGTGCCGCCAACGCGTCGATCTCGGCGGCGGTCCGGCGGACCTCGGCGCGCAGCTGCTGATGCAGCGCGGTCAAGGTGCCGGGGTCGCGGACGAACAGGTCGGCGAACTTCTCGGTCTTGAACTTGCCGAAGGCCGCCTTGTACTGCGCGTCGGTGGTGTTGTAGATGTCGGCGCCGTGCAGGCGCACCCAATCCTGGTCCGGCACCGGCACTCCCGGCACAGTGGTCGGACCGGCCAGTTGCAGCTGCACGAGCAGCAGATCGACGTCGGCGATCATGGCGGCCAGGTGCGCGGGGGCGTCGGCCAGGTTGATCGGGGCGATGTCGTCGGCCACCCGCGGATCCCGGGTGAACAGCTCCGGGTCGGCTTCCAGCTTCGTCAGGAGCGCGTTGATCTCCTTGGCCAGCTTGGGTTTCGCGGTCTTCAGCGCCTCCAACGTGGCCTTGGGGTCGGTCGCCAGGTCGGCCCGGCTCAGCTCCAGCTTGTTCAGCGCGGTGTCGAGCTGGTGGTAGGCGTCGAGGGCGTGCAGGGTGCGTGCGTACTCCACCAGCGCCTCGATCTGGGCGGCGCGCACCTCGTTGTCGAAACGCAGCCGCTCCAGGGTGGCGTCGATCTGGCTCGGGGTCAGATCGACGCGGCCGATCGGCAGGCGGCCCACCAATTCCGTAATGGCGGACTCGATTTCGCCGCGCGACATCCGGGACAGATCCAACGCCGGGCCACTCGGCTCCGCCTGCGCCGGATCGGTGACCGTCTGCCAGGGGCCGCCCTCGTAGCGCACCATGGTGACGGTTAGGTTCCGGCCGTCGAAGTCTTCCGAGATATGGCGTACCGCAGGCGAATCCACCGCCGCGGTGGCCACCCGCCAGGTACCGCCGACCTCACGCGGCCAGGCCACGCGGTACTCGACCTCGAGACTGCCGTTGTCGATCAGCTCCACCAGCTCGGAATTCGCCGGATCGGCGAGCGCCTTCGCGAGTGCCGCATCATGATTCATGGCGTTGTCGATGACGACGAGCTTCATCGGGGACCCGACCAGCCCGATGCCCGGATGGTTGACCGGATCGATCAGGAAACCGCCGCTGACCCGGATCCATTCGCTGCCCGCGATATTCGCCATCACCTCGGCGTACTGGCCGAAATTGTCGTCGGCGTCGAGGAACTGCTGTGCCTGCCGCTGGAAGGCGGTGACGGCGTCCTGCAGGTCGGTGAGCCGCGTCTGCAGCTCCGCCAGCACATTCGGGTTCTCGGGGTCGACGCCGAGGAGGTGCGCGCGCTGGTCCAGCTCGGTGCGGATGTGGTGGCGGCGCAGCGCCTCCTCGAAGAACCTGCGGCCCTCCGGGGTATCGCGGTGCGACAGATCCCACCACATGCGCCCGCCCTGCATGTTGTTGTTGACGCCCGTCCAGCGCAGGGTGCCGGTGCGTCCACTCGTCGCCGCGGCGACCTCGGCCGCGTACCGCTCCAGCGGGCTCGGGCGGTTGACGACCGCGGCAGGCAGTAGATGCGACAGATCGATATCGGTCCGGAACGGGATATCCGCGTTCTCGGCGTCGTATCGGGCGAGCGCGGCCTCGAACGCCTTCGTCGAAACACCCTCGCGAGTCAGCAGATACCGCGCCTGCGCGACGGCGGCACGCACCGATTCCGAGCTCAGATCCGGCAGTTCGATGCCGAGCGGGCCCGCCAGCGCCAGCAGCGCCCGCGCCTGCGCGTCCAGCTCCTGCGCGGCCTGCGCGACCTCCTGGCCCCATTCGGCGAGATCGTCGTGGGCCGGCACCGAAGGGGTGTGCTCGGCGTCGGCGGGGACCGGCGGCTCCAGCGTGCGGTCCGCTGCGCGCCCCGTGGTCGACACCGAACCGGCCTGCGGCACCGGTGGTCCCGCGAGGAAGCGGTCGGCCAGCCCGAGACGGCGGAGTTCGGCCTCGCTCTCGCTGACCTTCTGCGGGTCGGCGTCCTCGCGGGCGTAGTCGTAGACATCGCCGGTGCGCGAGACGGGCCCGTGCGATTCCGCGGAGGTGACCTGACTGAGCAGGAATGCCTTGATCTTCGGCCAGTTGCGCTTGAGGTTGACCACCTCGCGTGCGGTCAACGCGGGATTGGCCTCGAAGTTCCCCCAGAACTCGCTGTCGGCCAGCTGACCGAAATTCTGCACCGTGAACGACTGGCCCGCCGACACGAGCTCCGACGGCGGATGCTGCGGGTTGACCACACCCGGCAGGTCCCGCAGCGTCCGGAGCACACCCGGGGCGGCCTCCGGCGCCTTGACGATCGCGGCGGTGGGCACCTCCGGTGCGGCCAGGCGGGTGGCCCTTTCGACCCGCCAGCCGCCGGAACCGTCCGGTGTCAGCTGAACCGGGATTCGTTCGCCGCCGACCTCCAGGTCGATCCGCACCGGGCCGCCCGGTGTCCGGCCCGCTTGCAGCACCTGGGTGACGTCGGCCAGATCCGCGACCGCCAGCGCGCGGGCCAGCGTTTCCGACCGCAGCCGCTCCAGGGTCTCGGTCAGGTTCGCCGGCGCCAGGCCGTTGTTCGGTATCGCGAGCAGGTCGGCCCAGACCTCGATGATCTTGTCGATCTCGGTCCGCTGCTGCGGGTCCAGCGCGAGGTCACGGCGCCCCAGGGCGGTTGCCAGCGCTTCGATCGCGCCAGCGCGCAACAGGATTCGATACCGCTGCTCCGCGACGGTGGTCGCGAGATTCGCCGGATCCCGCTGCTCGATGGTGAGCTCGAGCTGGTCGGCGAGCGACTGCTGGGCGTGCGCCATGGTGAGCGGACGCGCCGGGTCGGACGGGTCCGGCGACGATACAAGCGGCCCCGCGACGGCATCCGGGTCCGCGAGCGGAATCGGCGGCGCCGGTTGGGTTTCCGGCGGCTGTCCGATCGACCGCTGGAACGCCTCGGCCGCGTCGCGCTGGGCGAGGAACTCGGCGTCGGACGGATCGGACGGGTAGCGCCAGTAGTGCTCCCCGGGGAACTGCTCGTCCGCGGTGAGCGTGTCGAAGTTCGTCGGGAACAGCATGTGCTGGTCGGCCAGGCCGTCCGGCGAGGCGTCCAGGAAGCGGCGGGCCAGCGCCATCTGGGACATGTCCTGGAGCGCGGACTGCGGATCCGGCAGTGCCCCGAGGGTTTCCGCGAGACCGAGGCGCTCGGCCAGGGCTTGTGCGTAGGCCAGGTGCGCGGCAGAAGGCTCGGCCCCGGATTCCGGTTCCGTACGCAGACTGGGTGTTTCGTCGAAGAACCGCGACGCCTGATGCACCGGGTCCTCGGGCCGGCGCGGCGCGGGCGGATCCTGGCCGACACGCAGGTCGGCGTCCGGCATCGGACCCTCATCGCCGAGATCCGCGACATGCGCGTCGTTCTGGAAGATGCTCGCCCAAGTGGCGGCGGTCTCCGCCGGTGTGCCACCGGTCAATTCGGCCAGCGACAGTGGATCGGTGCCGCCATGGGGGCCGAGGTCGAACAGCTGCTCCTGGCCGTTGTCATCGATATCGGTGAGCAAAACCCGCTGGCCGTCCACGTCGAAGACGTCGCGGCCCAGGTAGGTCACGGTGTAGGCGTGGCCGCCGACACCGTAGTCGTCGACGGTGGTCCGCTGGTCGATCACCACTGCCGAGGCGCCCTGGCCCTGCGCGCGCAAGGTGGTCAGCAGGCGGGCATGTGCGCCGCCCTCCTCCCCCGGCAGGAACGGCTCGGGCTGCGCGGCGCCGAAGTGGTCCGACAGCTCAGCCCACGGCACGCCGCTGATCCGGCCGGGATCGACGGCGAACCCGCCGAGCACGTTCGGGTGTCGCACGGCCAGCTGGTCGAAAGCCCTTGGCACACAGTGGTTGATGGGGGTGCCGCCGGTGGGCAGGCGGTAGTACGTCTCGGCCAGCGCGGCCAAGGCGGCGAGATCGGTGGCGTCCTGGCGGACATCGGCCCGCAGTTCCGCCAGCGCCTCGGCGATCTGCTCCGGCGTGCGCAGCGCGGCCGCGTCGAGCCGGCCCGCCCGGAAGTTCCGGTAGATCGACTCCAGCTCGGCCGGGGTGGCGGTGTCCAGATCGACGCCCAGCAGGTGCAGCCAGTCGGCGTCCGGGTCCGGTATGCCGGGTACCTCGCCGGGCAGCGTCTGGCCGTGCCGGGCGAGCGCCAGGAAGTCCGCCAGATCGTCGACGAGCAACCCCACCTGGTCGTGAGTGTCGCCGTGATGCATCGGCAGGCCGCCGGGCCGCAGCTGATCCTGCGCGTCGTAGAGGTTCGGATCGAAATCGACCAGGTCGGGGTCCTGGCTCAGCAGCCTGGCCAGCGCGTCGAGCTTCGCCGCCCGTTCGGGATGCCGCTGCTTCAGCTCCTCGAGCGCGTCGAGCGGGCGCCCGCGCAGCTCGGACCGGTTCACCTCGGCTTCGTGCAGCGCCCGTTCGAAGGCGTTGAAGCGGGCCACATTCGCGTGCAGGCGGGCCAGATCGGCCATGGCCTCGATCCGCACCGCGCGCAACCGGTTCGCGGCGCGCGCCGCGTCGAGGGTGTCCTCGACGCGGTCCCCGGCCAGATCGGCCAGCTGCACACCCTGCCGGGCCGCGGCGTCCTCGACGCGGGCCGCCAGCTCCGCGGTCGACAGCGTGGCGGGGTCGGGCACCGGAATCCCGTTGTCCGGCAGCGTGAGCGCACTTTCGCTGGGGATGACGCGCCATGGGCTGTCGTCGTTGTCGCGGACCATGGTGAGCTCGAGCCCGCGACCATCCACGGCACCGGAGAAATGCCGGACCTGCGGCGCGTCCACCTCGGCCACATGGATGACGCCGGTGCGGTCGGCCCAGGCGACCCGGTACTCGAGCTCCAGCTCGCCCTGGGTCAGCATCTGCGCGATATCGGTATTGCGCGGGTCGGCGAGCGCGTTGGCCAGCTGCTGGTCGTGGTCGCCGCCGTCGTTGATCACCACCAGGCGCTGCGGATTGCCGTCCAACAGGCCGATACCCGGCGCATTGTCCGGATCGAGCAGGTCGCCGCCCTGGTCGAGCAACCACCGGTGCCCCGCCGCGCCCGCCATCTCCTCGGCGATTTGCGCGAACTCGGTGTCGGCATCGGTGTAGGCGGCCGCCAGTTGCGCGAATTCAGCTGCCTCTCGCGCCAATTCGGCAGCACGGTCGTGCAGCGCGGTCAGCGCACGGGCGATATCGGCCGGGCTGTGCTTGGCCGGATCGACATCGAGCAGGTTGGCCCAGGTGCCCAGTTCGGCGCGCACCTGTTCGCGCTGCATCGCCTCCCGGAACGCCTCGCGGGCCTCCGCGCTCGGGTTGCCCTCCGGATCCCACCAGAGCTTCAGCCGCGTCGGATTGTTGTTGACGCCGTTGGCTTCGGAGTCCGCACCGGGCAGGCCGGCCGCAATGGACTGCTCGCGCATATAACGCTCGAGCGGATCGGGACGCATGTCGTTGGTCGGCAGGTAGCGCAGGCGCTCGTTCTCGTTGTGGAACCGCGTGGCCGCCTGCGCGTACGCCGCGGCCGCCGCGGCCTGCCGCATCGCTCGGTAGTTCGCCTCACCGACCGCGGTGCGGACCGCGTCGGGGCTGAGGTCGGCGAGCGACAGCGAAAGCGCGTCCGCGCCCTCGTAGAGCGCGATACCGGCGGCATTGCGGGCGGCGATGGCGTCGCCGAGTTCCGCGCCTCGGCGCGCCAGATCGGGATCGGGCGCCGGGCCTTGCGGTTCCGCGTCCGGAACCGGCGGCACCACGTCCTCATCGATACCGGCGCGCTCGTCGGGCGCAACCGGATCCGGTGCCTGCGGATCACCGATCCGGGGACTGGCCGAGTAGTTGCCGGTGGCCAGGGCCCAGAACGTCTCGCGGCCCTTCCACAGCTTCGACGCCTGCAACGCGAAGAACGCCGGATCCCAGTCGAGCCCACTGACATCGGCCGCCGCGTCACCGGACAGCAACTCGATCTCCGCGCCGAACGCGTTGTAGAGATCGCTGTTGTTCCCCGAACCGAGCGCGTACTGGATCGGGCGGCCGGTGCCGTGGCTGCCGAGATGGGTGCGCAGGAACTTCATCGCCCGCTTCCACCGGCTCTGCGGTTGCGCGTCGGGGTCGCTCGACGAGTCCGGCCCCGGCACCGGCGGCGGAGCCAGCGGCTCGGCAGGCCGCACCCGCCACCTTCCGGAACCGTCGGCGGTCAGCTGCACCGGCACCCGCTGACCGTCCACCACCACCGTGTACCGGCGGGTCTCGCCCTCCGCCACCTGGGTGGCCCGGCCCTCGACCACGTGCACCGCTTGGGCGACATCGGCCAGATCGTTCAGGGCGACGGCGCGGGCCAGCACGTTGTCGCGCAGCCGCTCCAGCGTTGTATCGACCTGTCCTTCAGCCAGGTCGCTTTCCGAGAGCTGGAGCAGATCTGCCCACTGGTTGACGATCTTGGTGAGATCCGCCTGCTGGTTCGGGTCGACGGCGGCATCCAGCCGGGCCTTGGCGTCCGCGAGCGACTCGACCGCGCCCGCCCGCAGCATGGTCCGATACCGCTGCTCCGCGATGGTTTCCGCGAGATTCTCCTGGGTCACCTGGTCGGCGCTCAGGCGCAGCTGACGCAGCAGCTGCGCCTGAGCCGACTCCGGCGCGAGCGGATGCGGGGCGCGGGAATCGGGCCGGGCAGGCGCAGGCCCCAGCGCGGGTGCGATCGCGTCGGGCACGGCGATCGGCATCGCGGGCGCCGGGGTATCGGGATCGACAACCGGCAGGGCGTGGGCTTCGTCGCGCCGCAGGGCGAAATCCGGGTCGCTCGGATCCGGCGAGTAGTTCCAGTACCGCTCGCCCAGATGCTGCTCGTCGATGCTCAACGGAGCGAAATCGGCCGGGCCCATGAGCTCGTTCATGCGCCCGGTGACCGGGGTCGGGTCGAGGAATCTACGCGCCCAAGCCATTTGGGCCAGATCCGCGAGGATCCGGCGCGGGTCCGCGAAGCTCGCCAGCGCGTCGCCGAGGCCGAGCGCCTGCGAGAGGCGGGTCAAGCGGTCGCGGTCGGCGTCGGTCAGCGGGGACAGGTCGCCCGTCGGCGTCGCCTGGCGAGCCGGGCTCGGCTGCGGACCGGACGCCGATTCGGCTTCGGGGTCCGGAGTCTGCTGCGCCTCCGGATCGGGTTGCGCACCAGGGTCCGGAGCCTGCTGGGCCTCCGGATCGGGCTGCGCACCTGGGTCCGGAGTCTGCTGCGCCTGCGGATCAGGCTGAGCACCCGGGTCCAGAGTTTGCTGCGAATCCGGATCAGGAGTCTGCTGTGCTCCCGGATCAGGCTGAGCACCCGGGTCCGGAGCCTGCTGCGCCTCCGGATCGGGCTGTGCTTCCGGATCGGACTGAGCACCAGGATCGGGGTTCTGCTGCGTATCCGGGTCCGGCGTGGGCTGAGCCTCGGGGTCGGGGTTCTGCTGCGAATCCGGTTCCGGCGCAGGCTGGTTGGCGCCGCGCTCTTCGTCGCGCCTGCGCTGCTCCTCCTGCTGCCGCTGTTCGTCCAAGAAGCTCCGGAGGTCGCGCATCGGATCCCGCCGGCCCTGATCGTCGCCGACCCGCGGCAGGTTCCGATCGTCATCGTCGTGGCCCTGGGTGGCGGCGCCCACCGCGAGCGGGCGCACCGCGAGCGGGCGCACGGAGTTGCCGTTCGCGTCGTAGACCATGACCCAGGTCTTCTTCGCGTCCGGCAGATTGCCGGGGTCGAACTCGACCGGGCCGTCCGGATACTTGTACGGGTCGTCGACCATGATCTTGCCGGTCGCGGCGTCGTAGTACATGACGTACGCGTGCGAACCGACACCATGCTCATCGACCGTTTGGTTCTGGTCGACGACGATGACCGTCGCCTTTTCCTTCATGAAGCCCAGCGCCTCGGCGATCGCCTTGTGCGGCGACTTGCGCTTGCCGACCTTGACCTCGGTCGCCTGGGAATCGGCGTGCTCTTCGAGCCGGCGCATGGATACACCGTCCGTGCCGACATCGGTCGGCACGGTGATGTCCGGGTTACCGGTACGCTGGCGCGCCCGGTACAGCGCCTGCTCGGAACACCCGTTCTCCCGCAACGGGGGCCGATCGGTGTCCAGGAACGACTCGTTGTCGGGCGCTTGGAATTCGGTGGTGCCTGCGGCGATGTTCTCCAGCCGGTACATGCGGTCGACCGGCACGCCGTTGTCCGGCGGCTTCGGGCCGGTGGCCTCCGGGGCGTTGAACTGGTGGAACAGACCGTTGGCGCGATCCTGGATATGCACACGGACGTCGTCGCCGAAGTGCTTCTTCCGGATCAAGGGCTGGTCTTCCTCGCCGGAGAAACCGACGAGCACGACATCGTCGACCAGGCGCTTCAGACGCCCCTTGTGGCCGGACGATTCGACGACGTCGACGCCGTAGCCGCGCGCGATGATCTTGCTCGAGACCGCGATCTCGGGTTGCCCCTGCGCCACCCGCCCCTCGTTGAGCACTGCTCGAGTCGCGCGGAAGGCGGCCAGATCCCGGGCGAGCAGCTTGCCACCCTGACGGGCATGCCAGGTGGTCATGGACTGGCCCTTGTTCGGCGTGCCATAACCGACCCACGCGATCGACGCCGCTGACTCGCCCGCACGTAGTCGACCGGAGGTCGCCTGGTACTGGCTGGCCATCTCGTTCACGGTGCTGCCGATATTGGCCAGCGACGCGTCCCGGCCCGGGACGTGCCAGGACAACTGGGTCGCGGTGTCGACGTCGCCCATGGCGATGGCCGCACGGCCGCTGCCGTTGAACGCGGTGGAGTCGAAGGCCATGACGTACACCGGCGTATTCGGCGCGACGGTTCGGGCCACCCCTTCCGCCATGGCGATCGCCTCTCGAGTACGCAGCAGGTTCACCAGCTGCTTGTGCGAGGCGGAGTCCAGCTTGCTCTGCCGAATCAGACTCTGGAGCTCGTTCTTGACGCGCTTGACCGTCTTCGCGGCCTCGGTGCGAGCCTCGTTGATCCGCCGTTTGGCTTCGGCTCGTTCTCGGGCGGCTTGACGGCGTGCCGCCGCCCTCTCCGCCGGCCTGCTGTCCGGATCCACCTGTGTCCGCGCCCGCGGCTGCTCGGCTTTCGCCTGCGCCAAGGCGGCCGCCGCCCGCTGTTGCTCGGCCAGCAGACTCTCCATTCGCGCCTGTTGGGCTTCGGTCAACCGGCTGCGGGCGATCAGGCTCTGCGACTCCCGGTCGATCTGTATCCGGTTGGCGATATCGACATCCGGCGCGGGGATGCCCGGCGCATTGTTGCCGAAGGTGGCCGGATGCACTCGGAGCAGGACCTCCCGCTGCTCCGGCGTGATCGAGTTCCACCGCTCGGAGTTCTTGCGCGCCAAAGCATCCGCCTCGGCCCGTGTGGCCTTGGGGCCGAGCTGGAAATCGGCGGGCTTCGGCTTGCCCTCCATGCTGTCGAGGATGGCGGCGGCCTGCTCCGAATCGTTGTCGGTATCCGTGTCGGGGCCCGTGCCCGTGTCGGGGTCCGTGTCGGGGTCCGTGCCCGTGTCGGGGTCCGTGTCGGGGTCCGTGCTGGTGTCCGGATCGGTGCTGGAGCGTGCCGGAGCCGGGGCCGCCGGGGTGTGCGGCGGAGGCGGCAGAACCAGCGCGGAATCCTCGTCGACATCCGGACGCGCCGCCGGATCCTCGTCGCTGTCCAGCCGCGCGGGCGCATCCTCGTCGGTGTCGGGACGCGCGGGCGCATTCTGGTCGCTGTCCGGCCGCGCCGCCGGGTCCTGATCGCTGCGGGGACGCGCGGGCGCATTCCCGTCGGTGTCGTTTTGTGTCGCCGGATCCAGGGTGCTGTCGGTCCGCGCCTGCACCTGCGGGCCGCCCTCCGGCGTGACCTGCACCTGGCTGGCGGCGTCGCTCTCCGAATCCGAATCGACGGTGGTATTCCGTTGCGGCGCTTCGGTATCCGAAATCTGCGTTTGCACCGGACCGGCCGGGGCGGCGCCGGGGGTTGCGGCCTGAGCGGACGAGCCCGCGCGCGACGCGGGTGTCGACTCGGCGTCGGCGCTCGGGGCGACGTCGGAAGTGCCGTCGTTGAAACCGGCAACGGAGGTGTCCCCGGCGCGGGGCATACCGGGCAGGTTGGGCGTCGACGGCCGCCCGGCGCCCGGCTGGCCGGTGGCGGTGCTCGACTGGCCCGTGGTCGTAGACGTGGAGGTGGACCCCGGGGCGGACGACGAGCTGCCCGGCGCGACACTGGACGCACCCGTGCTCGTGGACGCTCCCGGCGCCGACGTGCCCGCACCGGGCGCCGTCGACCCCGGCGCGGCCGCTCCCGGCGCCGTTGTTCCGGCCCCGTTGGCGGCAGTGTTCAGGCTCGAGTTGGGATCGCCCGAAATACCGGTGCCAGCGCTGATTTGGGGGTCGGCCAGCGGTGAACCGGCGGCGATGTTGTTGACCGCGCCCGGATCGGCGACCGGGTCGACCTGCGCGGCCCCCGCACCGGGATCCGAAACACTCGCACCCGGGTCCGAAACACCCTCTCCAGCAGCCGGATCCGACACCCGCGAGCTGGGATTGTCGGCGGCCGAACTCGAATCGCCCGCCTGGGGAGCCGAATTGCTCTGGTTCCCACCGGAATTCGATGAATTGCTGTCGCTCGCACCGGATTCCGAGCTCTGCTGACCCGCCTGCTGACCCGCCTGCGGTCCGGCGCCGGTCTGCTGCTGGTTGCCCGCGCCCGAGTCGGCGGCCTCGGCCCGCGGCGTGTTCGTGTCCTGCCCGGCCGGCGGTGCGGAGGTATTGCCTGCACTGGCTGTGTTCGTGCCCGGGCTGTTGTCCCCGGCACCGTTCTGGTTCCCGCCGCCATTCTGATTTCCGGCACCGTTCTGGTTGCCCGCGCCCGAATTGTCCGCAGCACCAGTGGAATTGGAGGGATCGGTCCCGTTGGTCGGCTCGCCCGGCGGCGCGGTGCCGTCCGGCGGGGTCACGTTGAAGTTTCCGCCGTTGAAGTTCCCGCCGCCGACGTTGGGCGCACCCGCGTACTGCCGATTTCCCCGGAAACTCGACGCACCGGAGGGAATCGCGCCCGACAGGCCGCCACCGACGAACGACTCCGGAGTCCACTGGCCGGTCAGCAGGCCTGCGGCCGTCGCACCGACCACACCCGCGCCGATACCGACCAGCCCACCGCCCATGGCGCGGGTCCACCGGTTGTCGCTCGTCATCATCCGGTTGAGCGCCGGAATATGGCCCATGCCATAACCGGCGCCGCCGCCCGCCGCACCCGCCGCGAACGAGACACCCACGTTCTTCAGGTAGCCGCCCCAATCGAAGGGCTGCGACTTCAGGCCCTCTGCCTTGAGGATGTTGTGGATAGCGGCTTCCTCGATGGTGCTCTGGACGACCTCGACAAAGCCCTCCTGAAGCATCTCGTAGACGACTTTTGCGATGACGGTGCGCGCCGCCTCGGACAGGAAGCGCTGACCGATGATTCGGGCGATCGCGCTCTCCAGAATCTCGCCGATCACCCGGAAGGCGGCACGGGTGGCAGCGATCGCACCGGCCTCGACGGCGGGCGCGGCCGGGCCCGCGGCCAGCGCCCAGGCCAACTCGATCACCAGCCAGCCGAGCGCGAAGAGCGCGCTCAAATGGTTGCCGTGGACCTCGCCGGTGAAGTCGTCGACCGCAGTGGCCAGCTGATCGAAGGACTTGCCCATCAGCTCGATGGAGCCGTGCTTCGGGTCTTGGCCGTGGATTACGCTCTGGAGCGAGTCGAATATCTTCTCGCCGCCACTGCCCTGCGGGTAGGACACGCGGACGGATTGGCTGGCGGTATCGGCCTCGCCGATGGCGTGCTCGAGGATCTCCCGACCGACCTCACGCAGCACATCCGAGATCCCGTCCAGGTCATTGGGATCGATGTGCGTGATCTGCGCACCCGCCACCCAACCGACCCAGGCGAGCTCGTCGGGAATATGCCAGTAACCCATCTAAACCGCGCGCACGTCACCAAACCGAGTCGGTGACGCCCTTTCCGGTTTCGGGCTTGTCCTCGAGGGTCTCCACATCGGTGAACACCAGTTCCGCGTCCTCGCGCTCGGCGTCACCCGGCGGCGCGACGGAAACCGGTGGCTCCGTAGGGATCTCGCTCTGGAAGTCGGGCATTCCCGGGATCACGTCGGAGAGCTTGGGCAGCCGCGCCCGCTCCTCCGCCAAGGGCGCCATGACTTGCTTGCTCTGATCGAACACATCCTCGGCGGCCTGCTGGGCCAGCCGCGTGATGGATTTGGCGATGTCCTCGTAGCTGTATTCGCCTATGCCGCTGCCGAATTTGGTTTGGATGATCACCCCGTTGGCGTTCACCGTCACCGAGATCTGCCGGTCCCTGGTGCTCGCGGTGGCGGTGAGCTTGACCCGCTGCTGCTGCATCTCGGCGATCTCGCGGATGCGGCTGCGGAATTCCTCCATCACGCCGGCGATCTCGGCATCGCGTCTGGCCACCTAGTTCTCACCCACTCCACAAACTCTCATGGCGGTCCGAGTGGACCGCCCGCCAACTACCAGCAACCGGTCCGGCTCAGATGTTCTCGAACTGCTCTCGGCGCTTCTGCTCCTCGCGTTCGGCGTTCCTCGCGTTCTGGAACTGGCCATCGGAGAGCTTGCCCCAGGATGTGGCCATGGTCCGTGTGCCCTCGACAGCGCCCTCGAGCTGGTATTTGAGACCCTTCGGGTCATCCATGAACTTCTTGCCGAAGACCGGGTCGGAGCTGACGATCGCGATCAGCGAATCCAGCTGCGCCTGCACTCGATCAGCGAGGTCGTCCATGCGGTCGCGCACCTTGCCGGTGTCGGTGCCCGCGATGCGCTGCTTTTCCACAAAACTCTCGACGTCCACCGCGCACCTCCATCTCACAGGCTCGTACCAGCCGGAAAGCAGCTGGTAAGCCGAGCTTTTCGACCATTCTGGCATCTCGGCCGACGTTGCGGGCCGATTCACCGGGCCGAGAAGCTAAAGAACCTGTTAGGAATTGGCCATCGATCCGTTCCCTGATGTTAACCCAGGCGGGCAACCTGGGTCAGGCGTCGACCATCCCGTTGCGCTCCTGGAAGCGCTGCTCGAACTCCGCGATGTAGCGCGAGGGCGCGATCGAGGACGAGGACTGCTCCAGCACACCGTCATCGGCGATGTAGAACAGGGCACGGCCGATGGCGATCTCACCCGGCGCGGTCGGCACGTAGACCATCCAGCCGCAGCTGATGCGGTCGGCACGCAGCTGATCCAGCGGATAGCCGGTGGTGTCGAGATTGCGATCGAGAATGTAGCGGCGCACCTGATCGATGGCCTCGTCCTCGGGCATCGGATCCGGCAGCGTGGTGGCCACGCCAGCCATGGTGAGCTGGTAGAAGGCGCTGTCGATATCGTAGCCACCCTCGTCACCGAAGACGCTGATCAGCGTATCCCTGGTCACCACACCGGCTTCCGCGGCCGAGACCAGCGTGGCCACGGCGGCGACCTGGCCGTCGGTGGCCTCGGCGGCGACCAGGCTGGCGATCACGTTGGTCACCGTCTGCGCGGTCCAGATACCGGGCACGGCCTCGGCGAGCTGATCGGCCGTCGGCGACTCGGCGCGGTACCAGCGACCGCCCTCCCACCAGTAGCAGAACGACAGCAAACCGCTGGCGGCCCGAGGATTCAGCACCGGGTTCGCCACCCAGGCCGGAGCACCGGCGTAGTACGCGGGCAGCTGCGCATCCTGGTTGTACGCCGCGTCCAAGGCGGGCGCGTTCCAGACACCACCGGAGAACACGGCCCGGCCACCGGGCAGCATGTACAGCGTCGAGCCGCCCCGCTTGGCGCCTTCGAACCAGCCCAGCGCGGGCAGAATACGCGGCCCCCACTCGGAACCGACGGCGACGAACGCGGCCGCCAACACCGCCCAGCGGGCCCACAGCGTGGGCAGCGCCGGGAAATCGCGCTCCGAGATCGTCCCGCGCACACCGGCTTCCCGATCCGCGCGCGCCCAGGCGGCAGCCTCCGCCGGGGTGCGGGACTGGCGGTTGCCGTGACTCACGTACGCGGCCAGCCACACCGGCAGCCGGTCCCGCGGATTGGCTTCCAGGTCGGCCTGATACACCTCGGCCGGGAACAGGTGATCGTCCGGGAACGGCTCGTCACCGTAGTCGTAGTCGATATCCAGCTGACCGGCCGGCGTCAACTGCAACAGCAGCCGCCACCACGGGCCGTCGCCCATGGCGGCGGACACCTCGCGGTGCCTGCGCACCAGCTCCAGCACCGCCTCCGACGGCTGGATGCGGACCGAACGCTCCTGATCGTCGCTGAACACGATCTGCGCGACCTCGGCGACCGCGGTGAAAGCGAACACCGCGTCCAGCTTGGACCAGCCCTGCGGGGCGCCGGTGGCCAGTTCACGGGCCAGATTGTGGCCGAGCTCGCGGGCCTGCTCGGCCGAGTCCACGGTTTCGGGCTCCGGCTCCGGCCCGGAATCACCCAGCGAGAACTCCACATCGGGTTTGTCGCTGCTCTCCTCGAACGCCTGCTGGAACTCCCGGCGGAACTCTTCGTCGGCGCGCTGCTCGGGTGTGAGATTCGGCTGCTGATCGCCGGAGACCTGGTTGTCGCGGGCGTCGTCGTTCGGGCCTTCTGGGCTGGTCACGGTGCAGCTATCTCCTCATCCACGCACCCGTCACCGGAATCCCGACAGGGCGTCCGGTGACAGGCTAGAGCCGAATTGCTGTCCTTCATCCTGGCACAGGATGTCGAAAAGCGACCCGGCACGCCGAAACCCTCACCCCCCAAGTAGGACTTGCGGACCCGCCGTGGCGGACCTCGTCCGGTCTTTTGCAGGGCAGGACGAGGCCGCGGTGCTGATGGCGGACCGGGGTGCTGGTCATCGGCTCCTTCGAAGGAAGCAGCTGGGAAGGAATTCTCCCGCACCCGGCGGTTTTCGTCTCGCTCATGAGCGGTGACTTCCCTAAGAACGTGTCAAGGTCTCGAGCCTGCCGGTCCCCCACCACCCAATACCCCTGCGGACGGAACCTCCGATTTGCGAGGATCTGGGCGTGAGACTCGCGATAGTCGAAGACGACCCCGGAGTCGGCGACGCCCTGGTCGCGGCGCTGCGCGCCAAGGACTATCAGGCCGACCATCTGCGGCGCGGCGCCGACCTGCTGCTCACCCACGACCGCTACGACGCCGTCATCCTGGACCTCGGCCTGCCCGATATGGACGGCCTGGAGGTATTGCGCAAACTCCGCGAGGTCAGCTCGGTGCCGGTGCTGATCCTCACCGCGCGCAGCGGCGAACGCGCCGTCATCCGCGGTCTGCGCGCCGGCGCCGATGACTACCTGACGAAGCCACCGCGCGTCGGCGAGCTGGTGGCGCGCCTGGAAGCCATCACCCGCCGCGCCGGTACCCCCACCGCCCCCGCTCAGCTGGTGGTGGTGACCGGCGACGTCCGCGTCGACCTGCAAGCCCGCACCGTCGAGGTCGCGGGCACCCCGATCACGCTCACCCACAAGGAATTCGAACTGGTGCGCGTCCTCCTGGAACGCCCGGGCTCCGCCGTCAGCCGCCAGCAGCTCATGGACCGCATCTGGGGCGACGCCTTCGCCGCCATCTCCCGCGCCCTCGACGTCCACATGGCCGCGCTGCGCGCCAAACTCCAGCGCCCCCACCTCATCACCACCATCCACGGCTACGGGTACCGATGGGAAACGGAGCCCCCGGGGCTCTGACGGCTACTGCACATCCACGCCTTCACGACTCTTGCCTAAGGGACGGTTAGGGATTTCGCGTACCACAGGAGTGCCCCAGGTGACCGGCGACACAGTGGGAGTGCCCGATATGTGTGCGGAGTCCGAAGGAGGACACCATGACTGCGACACAAGCCGCCGGTGAACGCAGGGTCGTCGGCAACGTGATGCGAGGATCGCTAGGCAACCTGATCGAGTGGTACGACTGGTACGTCTACGCGGCGTTCAGCGTCTACTTCGCGAAGACGTTCTTCCCTTCGGGCGATTCCACCGCCCAACTCCTGCAATCGGCACTGGTTTTCGCGCTCGGCTTCCTGATGCGACCGATCGGCGGCTGGCTCTTGGGCCAGTACGCCGATCGGGCCGGTCGCCGAACGGCGTTGACGCTGTCGGTGACGGTGATGGCCGCGGGTTCGCTGATCATCGCGCTCACGCCGAGCTACCACACCATCGGCATCGCCGCGCCGATCATTCTGCTGATCGCGCGCCTGCTCCAAGGGTTGTCGCTCGGCGCCGAATACGCGACCAGCGCGACCTATCTGTCGGAGGTGGCGACCCCGGGCAAGCGCGGGTTCTACTCGAGCTTCCAGTACGTGACCCTGGTCGCCGGTCAGCTCACCGCGCTCGGCGTGCAGATCATCCTGCAGCACATCCTCACCTCTGAGCAGATGAACAGCTGGGGCTGGCGCATCCCGTTCGTGATCGGCGCGGCGGGCGCGGTGGCGATCATGTGGTTGCGCCGCGGGATGGACGAGTCGTCGCACTACGAAGCCGCCGCCTCCGACGCCTCGGCGCCGGAGAAGAAGCGCGGTTCGCTGCGCGTGCTGCTGGAATACCCGCGGGAATGCCTGGTCGTTGTCGGCCTGACGCTCGGCGGCACGGTGGCGTTCTACACCTACACCACCTATATGCAGAAGTTCATGATCAACACCTCCGGCATCTCCAAGGGCACGGTGGCCTGGATCAACTTCATCGCGCTGCTGGCGTTCGTGGTGATCCAGCCGCTGGCAGGCGCCCTGTCCGACCGGATCGGCCGACGGAAGCTGCTGCTGTTCTTCGGAATCACCGGCACGGTGTGCACCGTTCCGATCATGACCGTGCTCGCGCACACCTCGAACCCTGTCGCGGCCTGGGGCCTGATGATGCTCGCGCTACTGATCATCACCGGCTACACCTCGATCAACGCCATCGTCAAAGCCGAGCTGTTCCCCACCAAGATCCGGGCGCTCGGCGTCGGCCTGCCCTACGCACTGACGGTGTCGATCTTCGGCGGCACGGCCGAATCCATCGCGCTCGCGCTGAAGAAGGCGGGGCACGAATCGGTGTTCTTCTACTACGTCGCCGGGTGCATCGCGATCTCGCTGTGCATCTACTACTTCATGCGGGAGACCTCGGCGACCTCGGTCCTCGAGGCCGAGCGCGCCGACGACGCCACGCAGGAGGGCACGGCCAAAGTCCCGGTGGCGTGACGCGGAACCGAAACGCCTGCGCACCGATCCTTCGATTTGCGAGGATCGGTGCGTGAGGCTTGCCGTAGTCGAAGACGATGATGGGGTGGCGAGCGCGCTGCTCGAGGCGTTGCGAGCCAAATACGAAGCCGATCACATCAAGCGCGGCAGCGATCTGCTGCTCTGCCACAACCGCTACGACGCGGTGGTCCTCGATCTCGGGCTGCCGGACATGGACGGTCTGGAGGTGCTGCGCAAGCTGCGCAAGGTCAGCTCGGTACCGGTGGTGATCCTCACCGCGCGCGGGGGTGAGCGGGCGGTCATCCGCGGATTGCACGCCGGGGCCGACGACTACCTGGTCAAACCGCCGCGCATCGCGGAACTGATCGCCCGCTTGGAGACCGTCACCCGGCGCGCGACCGCGCACGCGCCGCCGCCGCAGCGCGTGATCGTCACCGGCGATGTCCGCGTCGATCTGAACGCGCGGCTGGTGGAGATCGCGGGCGAACCGATCACGCTCACCCACAAGGAATTCGAGCTGATCCGCATCCTCCTGGAACGACCGGGGGCCGCGGTGAGCAGGCAACAGCTGATGGACCGGATCTGGGGCGATGCGTTCGCCGCGGTCTCGCGGGCGCTCGACGTGCACATGGCGGCACTGCGCGCCAAGCTCGGCAGACCCGGGCTGATCACCACCATCCGCGGATTCGGGTACCGGTGGGAGCTGGAGGATATGTCGTAACCCGCGGAGCGTGGCGGATACGGCAGACACGGAACCGGCCGACGGGCCGGTGATCACGCGGAGAAGATGCGTTCGCGGCGAGCCGGGTCGGACAGCACGTCGCGGATCAGCATGCCGAGATCGAGATCGGGCGCCACAGCAGGGTAACGCACATCGCACAGCACGGAGCCGGCGATCGACAGCGCGAAACGGGTTGTGCGCTCGTTGATTCGATCCCATCCGACGGTGACGTGCTCGGCCTCGAGGTCGATCGTCCGCCCGGCGACGCGCAGTAGAAGCCTTCCGCGGTCACGGTAGAACACCAACCGTGTCTCACCGACGGTGCCGTAGACGCCACCCACAGGACCGAGGCCCGTGTTCATGGCGCGCAGATCACCGGTACCCAAATCCAGTTCGGAGAACTCACCGAACCCGGTGTGCGACCGGACGACGATCGTGTTCCCCCGCGGTTGCGCGCTCTCACCGCCGGGACCGCGCCCGTTGCCGAACACCGAGGCACGCGGCACCGCCCGGGAAGGACGCGCAGGCGCACTCGGGGCCGCCGTACCCGGCATCCCGGGCGCTCCCATCGCACCTGCCTGCGAACCATTCGAGGCCGGGAAGCCGTTACCGGAGTGACCGTTCACGCCATTCGGCTGAGCATGACCGTTCGACGGCCACGGCGCCCGCTGATCGCCGGTCTGCCCTGCGGATTCGCCGCCGTAGGCGCCGTTCGACGGCGAGTCGTACTGCGGCGCGGGCGAATCCGGCCGTACCGGTGCGGGCGCGTCGTAGTATCCGGCCCCGGGTGAACCCGGAACCCCGAATCCATTGCCGCCTTGTCCGTTACGAGTCCCGTCACCTTGCGGAGACGGCAAGTCGAGACCAGACTCCAGCGGCTGCGGCGAGCCACCGGGAGACCCGAATCCGTTGCCCGACCCCGGCTGCCCCGGCGGTAGCGGCAATTCCGGGCGCTCCGGGAGTTCCGGTAGCGGAGCCTGCGGCTGCGGAGCCGGCGGCAGTGGAACTTCCGGAACCTCCGGGATCGGAGGCGCCTGCCACTGCGGCAGCGTCGCCGGCGGCACCTGTTGCCCAGGGGCGAACGGCTGCGGCGACGGAGATTCCGGCGCAGACGGAGCCGGGAACTGCGGCGGCGCAGGCGGAACCGAAGACACCGACGGTTCCGGCAACGACGGCGCAGGCCACGATGGAACCGGCTGCCCAGGCGGGAACGGCTGCGGCGACGGAGATTCCGGCGCAGACGGGACCGGAAACTGCGGCGGCGCAGGCGGAACCGAAGGCGTCGGGGGTTCCGGCCACGGCGAAGCGGGCCACGGCGAGACCGGCGGTACCGGCGGCTCAGGTGGGAACGGCTGCGACGGAGGCTCCGGCAATGGTGGAAGCGGCGGGACCGGTCGCTCCGGTGGCACGGGTGGTACCGGAGGCACAGGCGGCGACGGGACCTCCGGGAGCGGAGGTTGCGGCAGCTGAGGGATCTCCGGGAGCGGAGGCACCGGCCGTTGCGGAAGCACCGGCGGCTGCGACACCGGCGGCACCGGCCGTTGCGGAAGCACCGGCGGCTGCGACACCGGCGGCACCGGCCGTTGCGGAGGCTGCGGCGGCTGCGGCAAAGGAGGCACGGGCGGGTTCGGCGGGACCGGTGGTGGCATCCGAGGGTCGCGATCGTCCTCCGCGCCACTTCCGGCCGCGAGACCGGCTCGCGCACCACCGTCGGGCCGCGAACGCCGCTCGCCTCCCTCCGAACGCTGCTCCCCCTCGGTCCGACGCCCACCTTCGCCGCTCTCCGACCGCTCGCCACCTTCGGCCTGCACCCCACCCTCGAGCCGCGACTGTCCGCCCTCGCGATCCGGCCGAGCCGAACCCTCCGACCGCGACCGGCTCTCGCCGACCTCCGGCCGCGCCGAACTCTCCGGCCGAGACTCGCCTTCGCCGACCTCCGAATCGGACCCACCCTCAGACTGAGGCCGCCCCTCGCCGACCTCCGGCCGCTCGCCACCTTCGCTCTGCACACCACCGTCGGGCCACGACTGTCCGCCCTCGGCACCCAGCCGAGCCGAACCCTCCGACCGCGACCGGCTCTCGCCGACCTCCGAATCGGACCCACCCTCAGGCTGAGGCCGCCCCTCGCCGACCTCCGGCCGCGCCAAACTCTCCGGCCGGGACTCGCCTTCGCCGACCTCCGAGTCAGCCCGACCCTCAGGCTGTGGCTGCCCCTTGCCGACTTGCGACCGCTTGCCACCTTCAGCCTGCGCCCCACCCTCAGGCCGCGACTGTCCGCCCTCGGCATCCAGCCGCACCGAACCCTGCAACCGCGACCGGTTCTCGCCAACCCCCGAGTCAGCCCCTCCCTCAGGCTGTGGCTGCCCCTCGCCGACATGCGACCGCTTGCCACCTTCGGCCTGCGCCTCACTCTCGGGCCGCGACTGCCCCTCCCCACCTTCAGCCTGCGCCCCACCCTCAGGCCGCGGCTGTCCGCCCTCAGCATCCAGCCGCGCCGAACCCTCAGACCGCGACCGACCTTCGCCGACCTCCGAATCGGCACCACTGTCTGGCCGCGACTGACCCTCGCCAACTTCCGAATTGGCCCCATCCGCCGACAACAGCTCAACCGTCGGGTCGTCCGGGTGCGGAATCGGCAGGGTATCCACTTCATCCGCCGACGGCAGTTCGACGGTCGGACCATTCGGGTGCGGAATGGGCTGAGTATCGACGGTATCCGGCGATGGCAGCTCTACGGTCGGGTCATCTGGACTCGGAATCGGTCGGGCGGGTCCGTTTTCCGAGGGTTCCGGGGTGTGGTTGACCGGGCCCTCGGGGTTGGGTGGGAGTTGGGGGCGGGGGCCGGGTGGGAGGGGGTTGGGGTCGTCGGGGTCGATTTCGGGGCGTGGCGGGAGGAGGTTGTCGGGCCCGAGGGCGGCGGGGGCGTATTTGATGCCCTTGCGCCAGTCGGTGAGGGGTGGTCGAGCGGCGTCCCAGTCGAAGCCGATGCGGATGGCGTACTGATTGGCGTCGCGCCAGGCGGCGCCGTACGGGTGGGCGCGCAGGTAGTTGGATTCGGCCAGAGCGTCCTGGAGCAGGAGGATATCGGCGGGCAGGATGTTGTCGCCACCCGCGATGAGCCGGTTCCAGGCTTCGGCGACATCGGCGACCGGGTCCAGCGGGAGACGGCGCGGCACGCCGTCGCGCGGATCGATGCGCAGATGCTGATCGCGCATCAGATGGTTCTTGATCTGGGCGATCTCCTCGTGGGAGAACGCCGGAACGGCGTGGTCGAGCCGTTCGGCGACCGCACGCGCGATTGCCGCGCGATCGGGACGGAGGCCCATCAGGGCATCACGGATGTCGTCGACCAATCGTGCTGCGTCACCGGGCCTTTCGTGATCCAGATGCCCGGTGATCGCCTCGACGGCGCGGCTCAGGTCGGGGCCCGGATCGTCGGGGCTGCGGTGCGTTACCTCGACGAGTCCGGCGGTGTAGTCGTCGATGACATTCGCGATCACGTCGACGAGCACGGCGGCCCGCACCGCACGCGCCGCGCCTTGGGCGGCCGGATGGTCGTCGAGGTTGTTGGCGACGGTGTCGATATCGCTGTCGTCACCGAGATACCGCCGGTATTCGGCGTTGGCCCAGTCCTGCACCCGCTGCCAGGCTTCTTGTTCCTGCCGCTGGCGCTGCTTGAACGGTTCGCCCAGTTCACCGTTGTCCGGGGCACGTTCGGGCAGCTGGTATTCCCGCGCCATCGGCTGCACGTCGCGTTTCGGCGCCCGGAACCACGGGTGCCCCTTGAAGCCCGGTTTGATCCGGCCAGGATGCTCTTTATCGCTGAACCAGGTGAAGCCGAACAGTTTCGCCGGTTCCAGGGTGAGCCGCAGAATGTTGTAGGCCAGGTCGGCGAACGGCAACTCGTAGGTGGGCATGCCGTTGTCGATCGGTGAGCCACCGGGGATGGCCGGCAGGAACGCTTGGTTGACACCCGGGCCGTTGCCGACGAACGGGTCGACGATCGCCGCTTCGACCGGCGCCATACCCCACCCACTGACGCCTTCGGGCAGCAGGCGTTCCTCATAGGTTTTCGGTACGGTCGGGCCGCCGGTGCCGGCTTCGCCGCTGCGCGGATCCAGCGAATGCCAGTTGCCTTCGCCGTCCTGCCAGCGCACCATGTGCAGCGGCGGGCGACCGTCCATCGCCGGGAGCGTGGTGAACTCGCGGTTCGGCCCCGGCATCCGCGCGATCCGCACCGGTGCATCGTGCTCGGCGACGATCCAGCAGAACTCGATGCGGGCTTCGTGGCGCGTCATCGCCTGGGCCACAGCGGGATCCGAGCGGATCGCGGCGGCGAGCGCGGCATCGTGATCGACGCGCGGATGGACGTTCGGCCCGATCGGCGCGACCACGATGATGCGCGGCTGCTCGCCTTCGATGAGTCCGACGCGCGGATGTCCTTCGCCGGGATCGATCGGGCGCACACCCAGCGCGTCGAGGATGTCGCGGCCCGCACCCGCCAGTTCGGCCATCTGGCCTTGGATTCGGTGCACGAGCTGTTCGCCCTGGCTGACGCGGGTGGCGGCCTCCCGCAGCAGGGCGATATTGCGGACGTGCTCGTCGGCCTGGTCGGCGCGGATGGTCCGGTTCGCCACCTCGTCCAGGGTGGCGCCCAAACCCTCTGGACCCAGTCGGCTTTCGTCGACTCGGAGCCGGCGCGCGAGGTCGGTCCGCATCAACCGCCACGGCTTGCACGCGAGCACGGCTTGCGCGCGTTCGCGGGCGAGGCGATCGAGCTCGGCCTGAACCTGTTGCGAAAGTTCGGGCTCCGCGACGCCGACCCGACCGAGTGCGGCGATCTGCCGATCCAGTTCGGCCAGTTCGGAATCCGCCTCGTTGAAGCGCTGCGCCGCGTCCTGCAAGTTGAAGATCTGCTCGCGACGGCGGGCGATCTCATCGGGGCCGACCAATTCCTGTGCCCGCGTGGCGCTTTCCTCACCGGTACCGGCGACATCGCGGGTGCGGACGATCCCGTTCTCCAAGTGTTGCAGCGTACTCGCCAGATTCGCCTGGTTCAGCGCCTCGTTCGGGTTCCGGACCGGCAGTGGGATATCCACGAACCGGGAGAACCGATCATCCCGCTTGGCCCGCCAGAATGCCCGTTCGGCCGCCAACTGCGCACGCCTGCGCATCAACTCCTGGAGGACAGCCTCAGGCGTACCAGCGAGCTCCTGCTCAGCGATCTCCGCATCGAGCCGCGCCACCTCGACTTCCGCCGCCTCGAGCCGCTCGGTCGCCCGCGCCAGCGCCGCCGCCTCGGGACCTCCGGGATCCGCCTCGGCCAGCAGTTCGGCCAGCACCCGCCGGATATCCCGCGACTCCTCCCGCCGCGCCAGCGCCTCGGCGCGCGCACCCCGCAACCGCTCCAGCTGGGCCCGCGCCTCCGGAGTCAGCTCGTCCGCCCCAACCAGCGGCGCCACCTCCGGCCGACCGTCCAGTGCCTCGAACTCCGCCGCAGCCTGCGGATCTTGAACCCGCGGCTCCTCCTGCGCCCCATCCAGCTCCGTCTGACGGCGCTCGTTCTCGGCCAGCGCCTCATCGAGCTGCCGGCTGCGCTGCTCGAATTCGCTGTCCTGCGACTGGCGCGCTGCCTGCGCCCGGCGCGCGATCGCGTCGAGCGCCTCTTGCAGGCGCGCCTCGGCGCGCTGACGCATGGCCTCGAAATCGGCTGCGACCTGCGGATTCTGGGTGGGCGGCTGAGGCTCCTCCCCCGAACGACGTTCCCGCTCGGGCGACCCGGGCGAATCTCCCGGAGGAGGTCCCGGCTCGACCGGACCAGGCAGGGGCCCATCCGGCCCGAAGTCGCTCGGCACGTGGATGATTCGTCCGTCGTCACCGTAGGTGATCTCGATGTGCCGGACGACGACATCCGGTCGGGCCAGCAGCGGACGCAGACTCGGGTAGTCGGCGGCGAGCTGAGCGCGCACGTCACCCGGCGAATTCCAGCCGACGACCACGATCCGGGGCGGCTCGCCCGCAACGATGCCGACCGTATTGTCGATCCGGTTCGCACCTTCCTCGGCCAGCGCTTCGCGCTCCATCGCCTGCGCGACCGCTCCGTCGAGCACCTCCAGCACGGATTCGGCCCGGTTGAACCGGGTAGCCGCTTCGCGCAGAGTCTCGATACGCGTTGTCTGGTCCGGCAATTCGCGGGTCAGCCGGGCGATGGTGTCCGGCAGCGCGTTCTCGGCCAGATCGCCTTCGCGCACCGGCAACCCGTCCATCGCCTCGGCACGGGCCGCCCGCGTGGCATCCAATTCCTCTACCGCTGCGGCGTTCTCGGCAGCAAGCCGGTTCGTCACCCGCCGCGCCAGATCGGCATCGGGACGATCCCCCGACCCGTCCGGCTCCGGCGTGGCCACCGGCGGCCCGACAGGCGGCTTCCGACCGCCGCCACCGTCTCCCGCGCCCGGTTGCGGCTGTGTCACACCAGAATCCGAATCCGCGCCTTCGGTCCGCACACCCAACGGCAACGTCGGATCGTCCGGCCCCGCTGGCTGCGACCACGCCACACGCGGATCAACCGGCGCCTCCGAAACAACACCACCCTCACCGGCAACCGGCTGCGCCCACGCCACACGTGGGTCGACCGGCGGCATACCCGATCGACCTTGCGGCGGCATCCCTCCCACCGGTGGCACATTCGGCGGAGTTGCCGGCTGGGTCGCGGCCAGCTCGGCGTCCACCCGGCTGACGTCGGCTTCGGCGTCGGTGTACCGCTTGGCTGCCGCGCCGAGTTCCGATGCCGCGGCTTCGCCGGGGTTGTGGCGGAAGTTGGCGGTGGCGGCGTCGAGGGCGGCACGGGCGGCGTCGCGTTCGGCGGTCGCGGCGTCGCGTTCGGCCAGGAGCTGGGCGATGCGGGCGGGGCGCTGCGCTTCGGCCTCGAGTTCGTCGGCGCGGCGGGTCAGAGCCTCCAACAGCTCGAGAGCGTCTGCGCGGCGTTCGATTTCGTTGCGCAAGTCTGCCTGAACGGCGGCCAGCTGATCGGGAGTGAGGCGTTCCTTCTGATCGATCTTGCCGTCGCGATAGACCTCGTAGACCTTCGCCCACCGTGCGGCTTTCGCGGCCACCTCTTCCGGGGTATCGCCGGGCCGCACCGGTTCGGGCAGTTCGACGCCGACCGTCCGGGTGAAGTCGGGGTTGGCGCGGGGTTCGGGTGCGGGTCCGGTGTGCGCGCCGAGAATGCCGAAGCGGTCGAGGATGTCGGCGCCTTCGAGCGCATCGGTGAGGATGTCGAGATCGCCGACGACCTCGAGCAGGTGCGCGATCGCCTTGTCGTGCACCGGGAATTCACCGTCGGTGACGCGCGGATCGACCGCGTCCTCGCCGTAGCGGACCGGGTCGAAACGGTCCAGCCCGTTGATGGTCCGGAAGTATTCGGCGAGCGCGTCGATCAGATTCTCGCGCTCGCTCTCTTTGCGGGCGAGCTTGGCGATCGCCTTGTTCAACCGCTTCGGGTCGGTGCCGGACGTGTCCGGCAGATACTTCATTTCGGAGTTCTTGTAGCTGCGCGGGAACAGGTCCCTCGGGAACCGGCCCCGACGACGCCCGACACCGAGTCGCTCGGCGAGCCGATCCCGGGCGCCGTCCACCACACCGGAATCGGTGCCGCGCAATAGTTTCGCGTAGTCGACCAGATCCTCGACGGCCTGCAGACGGCGCGCCTTACCCAGATCGCCCCCGACCAGCGCCCGGGCGACCTGCTCGGGCGTCAGCTGATCGGTTGCCAACCCGAGGCGGTGCGCCAGCTGAGAGCGCGCATCGCTGAGCGCGTGGAAATCGTCGATATCCCAAGCGGTGCGGCCGTAATCGATAATCGCTTCGATCTGGGCCGCGCGGAGCGCGTTCTCGGCACGCAGCTGCTCGATGCGTTGCCTGAGCGCCTCGGGGTTGTCGAGCTCCCCTTCCGGTATGCCGAGGCGGTGCGCCAGTTCGTGCCGGGCCATCTCGACTTCGCTGCGGGACAACCCTTCTGGGAGTAGTGGCGGCCGCTGATCGGTTTCCGCTGGCGCGTTGTCGTAGACCGGACGCCACGTACCGTCATCGTCGCGCACCATGGTGGCGTCCAGGACGCGCCCGTCGACCTCCTGCCGAATGTGCCGCACCGCGACGGGTTCACTGTCCAGCAGGCGCATGGACCCGTCCGGCTCGGCATGCGCGATCCGGAACACGACATCGACCAGTCCGTCGTTGACCGCCTGTGCGAGTTCGGGATGCTTCCGCAGGGCATCGGCCAGCACCCGTTCGTGGTCCAGATCTCCGTCGAACACCAGCAGCCTGGGCTGCTGCCCGGCCTCCCCGGGCAGGATCCCGATGCCGTCCACACCGGTCAGCAGGAACCCACCGTCGGATTCGACCGACGCGCGCAGCCCCAAATCGGCTAGCTGACGGGTGAAGTCGGCTACCTCGCCGTCCACCCGCAGATAGTTCCGCATCTGCTGCTCGATATCCGCGAGACCGCGGGCCTGCGCGCGGATGTGATCGATCGCCGCGGCGAGCGCGCGCCGGGGATGCACGTCCAGCTGCCCGAGATCGGTGCCGAGCAGCTGCGCCCAGACGGCGCGTTCGTCGCGAATCTGGTCGCGCCGCAGCGCGTTCTCGAAGTAGGTCGGGTTGCCCTCGTCGGTTCCGGGCTGATCGGTGTAGTTGAGATCGCCCCAGTCCCTGCCGGGCTCACCACCGTTGTTGACGCCCTCCCAATCGAGCAGGGTGGTGGGACGGTCGTTGGCGTGGATGACCTCCCGCAGGAACCGGGTCATCGGATCGGAGTCGAAGAAGCTGACTTCGGTGCTGTAGGGGATGCGGCGGTTCTCGGCGTCGTAGCGGGCGGCGGCCTCGGCGAGCCCGGCCAGCGCACCGATGCGACGGGCCTGGTGGTAGCGCAGTACCTCGAAGGCCTGCCGGACCGATTCCGGCGTCACTTCTGGCCCCAGGTCGGCGCCCAGGTCACGGACGGCGGCGATCAGGTCGGCGGCCAAGTCCTCGCGCAGGTTGGCGGCGTCGGCTAGGTCGCGGGACAGGTCGGCGAACCGGCCGGTGGCATTCGGGTTCGGCTCGTACCGCACCCGTTCCGGGGCGGGCGCCTGCTCTTGCTTCGGCTGTTCGGCGTCGGCCTGCCTGCGCAGCTCCTCGACATCTTCGCCGGTTTCCTGGCGGACCTGTCTCGAGTCCGCCTCGTCCAGCCACGGGCGGTATTCCTCGCCGTTGCGGGAGCGGGCAGGCGGCGGGTCGCCCGCATGGTCCGGGATACGGCTGGTCAGCTTGTTCAGGAACGGGATGAGTTCCCGGTTCTGCCACATCGTCGCACCCTCTTTGAGGATGCGCACGGGGTTGAATTTCGTCTGCAGCACATCGCCTTCCGGCGTGTGCTTGATCAGCGGCACGTTCGCTTCGTGCGCGACCACCGACTGTCCGGCGCTGTCCACACCGGACCCGGACGGGTATTTCGGGGTGTGCCCGGCGAACCCGCTGCGCAGCTGAGTCCACATGCGGCGCACCAGGTTGGGGCGGCGCTCAGGCGTGGCGGGCGGTTCCGAGGTGGGCAACGGAGCCGCTTCGGGCGCGGGTGCCTCCGGACGGACGACGGGTGGTTCGACCCGCCAGCCGCCCGAGCCGTCGTCGACCAGATGCACCGGAACCTGCTCACCGTCGACCTCGATGGTGTGCGGGCGGGTTTCGCCGGTCGCAGGTTTCGACCGCGACGCTCCGGGATCGTGCGGATCCGGCGGTTCGGCCGCTGCGGGCGGCTGCTGGCCCGGCGGCGTCGTCCCGCCGCCACCCCCGGCGGCTTGCGGCTCACGCGCGTCGCCGGGAACCGGATCGCCCTCGCCGGGTGCGACCCTGGCGCGGTGGGATTCGGACGTCGCCTGGGCGGGCCCTTCGCTGTTCGACGCGCGCTCGGCACCGGCCTCCGGCCGCCCCGAATCCGTTGGCGCCGTGCGCGCGGCTCCCGCGGGGTCGGTGCCGGGCTGCGGACCCGGCCGCGCCGGCGCGCCCGCCGCACCGGAGTCGTCTCCCTTCTCGGGACGCGGGTGTCGCCCTTCCTCACCCGCTTCGGACGCGGCAGCACCGCCGGGCCAATGCACAGTCCGCGGATCGACCAGCGCGACCTCCGACGACCCCGCACCCTCCGGCGAAGCCTTGCCCGCACCCTCCTCGGACTCAACCGTGCGACCACCCGGCCAATGCACCGTCCATGGATCCGCAGGACGAACAACCTGCGCCGCAACACCTTCCGGCGATGACTCGCCGACGCCGGACTCGGTCTCCACCGCACCCCCGGGCCAATGCACCGTACGCGGATCGACCGGCTCAGCTGCCGAGGACGCGGCATCTTCCGAAGCTCGCCCGTCGACGCCCTGGTCTGTCTCCGCCCCAGACTCCGCAGCGACTCCACCGGGCCAGTGCACCGTGCGCGGGTCGACAGCATCGGCCGCGCCGGGTGCTCGCTGTGGCTCGGCGGTGGAGTCGTATCGGACCTCGTGCAATCCGGCCCGCGCGAATCCCAGTCGGCGCTGCGCCGCGACGAATGCCGTCTGCGCCGCAACCAGATCGGCGCGCCGCTGCTCGACGTTGTGCGCTGCCGCGCGGAGCCGATCGACGTGTTCTCGGGGCACGCCCTCGTCGAGCAGTCGGCGCAGCGTTGCGGGCAACGCCTGGATGGTCAGCTCGGCCGAGGCGATACGCAGCTGCCCGATCTCGGCCCTGAAGCTCATGACAGCGTCGAAATGCGCGTCGGCAAGCACATCTCGCTGGGCACGCGCTCGCTCGAGATCCGCGCGTGCTCGGTTCACCGCGGCGTCGCGCTCGCCCGGCTGTCGTGGTGCGCCGCTCTCGCTGGGCTGCCCGTCCGCGCCACCCGGATCCCGCTGCGCGCCACCAGCATCGCGCTGTCCGGCGCGGCCATCTGGAGCCTGCTGCGCACCCACGTCCGCCGGTCGCAACGGGCTCGAACCGACCGCGACCGGCCCGTTCGCTCCGAAATCTGTGCGATGCCAGATGATTCGGCCGTCGGCCCATTCTTCGATCCGTAGGTGGCGGACGACGACGTCCGGCCGCCCGAGAGCCAACCACAGGTGGGGGTGGTCGGCGGCAAGCCGGGCGCGCACATCGGTCGGCACGTCCCTGCCGACGACCACGATCACCACCGGATCGGACGGCACGATACCGACTCGGTCGTCGATCCGGCGTGCGCCCGCCTCGGCAAGCACCTGCCGCTGGATCGCCCTCGCGAGCGCCCGATCCACCGCGGTCAACCGCTGCTCGGCCGCGTTGTAGCGCACGGCCGCGTCCCGCAGCGCACGGGTCCGCGCCGACTGCTCGGCGAGTTCCGTGACCGGCAGGGTCCGGCCCTCCAGCCGTTCGACCATGGCGTCGATGGCCGCGTCATCGGTCAGTTCTGTCTCGTCGACCGGCAGCCCGCGCATGGCCTCGGCCCGCCGCGACCGCGCGTCGTCCCGCTCCCGCAGCGCGGTCTCTCGCTGGGCATCGATCCGCTCCACCACGCGACGCGACCGCTCGGCCTGCGACATCGCCGGTCGACCGCGCCGCGCGGCCTCGAGCTGCTGCTCGATGCGCGCCAGCTCGGCACGCGCCGCGTCGTACCGGTGCGCCGCGGCCTGCCATTCGCCCAGCTGGGCAGGCGATTGGGTCTCCGCGTTCGGGGTGCGCACCCCGGTCACCTCGGCGTCCACGCCCGCGGTCGGTTCCGCTTCGCTCTGCCCGCGCCTGCCGTTGACGACGTCCAGCACCGCACGGGCGGCGCTGACCCGGACCAGAGCGGCGGCCCGTCGGGCCGTCAGGTCGGCGAGCTCGTCGCGACGCGCAGGACGCGGGGCGCGCGTGCCCTCGTCACCGAAGGCGGTGTTGCGTGCCGCCGTCAGTTGTGCGGTGAGGCGCGCCAGTTCGTCACGCGCCGCGAGGTATCTGCGTGCCGCCGACTCCAGCTCGTTCAGCTGAGCTTCCCAGCGCTCCGTGGCCGCACCGACCGGTCTTGTCCTGTCCCGCCGCTCGTGCAGGGTCTCGTCCAGGTTGTCGGTGAGGTCCGCCTCGCCGAACCGGTGGGGTCGATTCGCCTCGGCGCGCTCGGCACGCGCCGCGTCCAGCTCCAGGACCGCGGCCGCGTGATCGGCTTCCAATCGCTCGATCACCTCGGCCCGGCGCAGCGGTCGCCCTGACGCCTCGGCCTCCGCGCTCAGCTCGCGGTACGCGGCACTGGTTCGCATCAGCTCGTCATCGATGCGCGCCAGCTCGGCTCGAGCGTCCCGGAACCTGGTCGCGGTCGTCTCCCGGCCCGGGTGGCCGCTGTCGATCGCGTCGTGCGCGGCCTCGGCCGCGTCCAGTTCCTGCGCCGCGGCGGCGCGCTGCGCGGTCAACCGGTCGATCAGTGCGGGTCGCTGTTCGGCTTCGGCCAGTTCGAGCAGCTGGTTGTTCATCGCGGTCAGCTCGGCGATACCACGCGCGCGGGCAACGACTTCCGCGCGCAACGCGGCCTGCACCTCGGCGAGCTCGGCAGGTGTGAGCCGTTCCTCTTGGTCGATCCTGCCGTCGCGGAAGACCTCGTACACCTCCGCCCAGCGCTTGGCGTCGGCATCGGTCAGGTCGACACCGACGGTCAGCGCCCAGTCGCGGCTCGGTGCGGCATGCCCGCTCGCGGAGACCTCATCCGGCCCGAAGTCGCCGACCCGGTCCAGCACATCGATGAGCGTGTCGACATCGTCGACGACGTCGAGCAGGTGCTGGACCGCACGCTCGTGCACGGGGAATTCGGTATCGCCGACGCGGGGGTCGACCGCGTCGGCGCCGCGGGTGACCGGATCGTACCGATCCGAACCGTTGATGGTCCGGTAGAACTCGGTGAGCGCGTCGACGAGGTTCTCCCGTTCGGAGGGTCGGCGCATCAAGTGCCGAATCGCGCGATTCAGCCGTTTCGCGTCCAGACTGGACGGGTCCGGCCGGTACTCGAGCTCGTCGTTCTTGCGATTGCGGGAGAACAGATCCTTGGGGAACCTGCCCCTGCGCCTGCCGACCCCAAGACGCTCGGCCAACTGATCCCGTGCGGCCTCGGCCACCGCTTTGTCGTCGGCCCTGGCCACCTTCCAGTACGCGATCAGGTCCTGCACGGCCTGATACCTGCGCGCGGAGCCCAGATCCGGATCGGTCAGCGCCCGCGCCATCGCCTCCGGTGTCATCGCGGCGGGATCGATATCGATCCGGGTCGCCAGCTGCCAACGCGCGTCGGTGTGGTTGTTGAAGTCGTCGATGTCCCAGGCCGTGCGGGCGTAGTCGATGACCGCCTCGATCTGGCTCGCGCGCACCGCATTGTCCAGTGCCAGCACGCGCAGCCGTTCGGCGAGCTCCGCCGCGGAACCGCGCTCGGATTCCGGGATGTCGAGCGCGGCGGCGAGATCGTCACGGGCGGTAACGATCTCGCTGCGGCTCGGTGCGGGGCGCTGCTGCGACGTCGCGCCGGAATCGGCGGGTTCCGGCAGCACCGGACGCCACCCGCCCTGGCCGTCGTCGATCAAGGTCAGGTCGAGCAGGCGGCCGTCGATCTCCTGACGGAGGTGCACGATCCGTCCGGGATCGGCGTCGGTGAGATGGAAGGTGCCATCGGGTTCCAGTGTGGCCGTCCGGAAGACCGGCTCGACCAAGCCGGCATTGACCGCCTCGGCGAGATCCGCGTAGTCCCGCAGCGCCCGGCCGAGCACGGCCTCGTGGTCACCGTGGCCGTCGATGACGACCATCCGCGGCGGACCGCCGGGGTCGCCCGGCAGCAGCGCGACACCATCGATGTCCGGGAGGAGGAAACCAAGGTCGTCGATGATCGACGAGCGCAGAGCCAGATCCGACATCAGCCCGGTCAGTTCCTGGACCTCGGCGTCGGCGCGCAGGAAGTGGCGCACGCGGGACTGGAAGTCGGCGACATCGGTGCCGTAGGCGCGAATCCGGTTCGCCGCGTCGATCATCGTGAGCCGAGGAAGCGCACCGAGGTCGACGATGTCGACGTCGAGCAGCTGAGCCCAGACCGCCCGTTCGTCGCGGATCTGATCGCGGTTCAGCGCGTCCGCGAAGTAGCGAGCGATGCCCTCGTTGCGACCCGGCTCGTCGGCGTCGTAGAGCTCACCCCACAGCGGGAACGCGTCACCGTTGGCGATGCGAACCACGCGCAGCCAGCTGGGGTCCCCGCCGTTGGCCTCCATGACCTCGATCAACAGGCGGGTCATCGGATCGGTGTCGAAGAAGCTGACTTCGCGACCGAATCGGATGCGCTGGTTCTCGACCTGGTAGTTCGCCTCGGCGATGGAGAGGCCGACGAACGCGCCGATGCGCCTGGCCTGCTGGTACCGCAGCACCCGCAGCGCGTCCTGAACGGCTTCGGAGGTTTCCTCGTTCAGGTCGACCTCGAGCCGATCGGCCGTGTCGGCCAGCCAGTCGAACGCTGCGCTCCGGCGGCGGGCGGCGTCGATCAGGTCACCGAAGAGATCGCCGAATACGCCGTCGACGCCCGGCGGCACGCCATCGGGGAACGGTTCGGAGCGCGCGGTGGCCGAGGCGTTCTCAGCCCGCCGATCCGCCCGCTGCTGTTCGCGCTCGCGTTGCTGGCGCGCAATCTCCTCGGCGAATTCGCGCCCGAATTCCCGATGCAGCAGGGAAGGCAGCGCCTCGTCGATCGAGGGCAGATAGTCCTCGCCGGTGCGCCTGCGCACGGGCGGCACGTCACCGGTCTGGTCCGGGGTACGGCTGGTCAAACGCCGAAGGAAAGGCAACAGTTCGCGGTTGCGCCGCAGTTCTTCGAAGACCAGACCCAAACGCATCGGGTTGAACTTCATCCCGAGCTGTTCGCCGTGCGCACCGTGACTGGTCAGCGGCAGCCCCGCGAAGTGCCCGAGCAGCGCTTGGCCCGCGGTGTCCTGGGACGACAGCGAAGGATGCTTCGGAATGACGGCGTGACCTTGGACCACGGCCGAGTTACTCACGAGCGGCCACTTCGCCCCTGGCTGGGCGGTCGCGGGCGGTTCCTGGGTCTCCGGCTCTGCGGGCAGGTTGCCGGACTCGTCCGGATCCGCTTGCGGCTGCGGATGTTCCGGTCGCCAACCGTCCCGGCCCTCGGCAACCAAGCGGAGTGGGATCTGCTGGCCATCCCACTCGATGACGATCGCGCGCGGACCGTCAGCGGACCGATCCGGCCTGCCGCCCTCAGACCGAGCGCCGCTGTTCTGCGCGGGATCGGGCTGCTGCGTCTCCTGTTCCGGCGACCTCGACCCGTCGCCCGCCGGGCGCGGGTCTCCAGTCGGTTCCGCCGCAGGCACCGGCGCGCCCGACGATTCCGGCACACCACTCTCGGAGCTCGGCTGCCCTGCTTGTTCAGCCTGCGCCGAACTCGACTGCTCCCCAATAATTCTCGAAGTTTCCGCCGCACCGTCCCGCGTGCCCTGCTGGACGGGCGGAGCGGATGGCTCGGTGGGCACCCGGCGGGCGGCACCCGAGGAATCGGAATCCGGCGTCGGCTCCGGCCGCGCCGACCTGCCCGCGCCATCACCGTCCTCGTCCGGACCCGATGCATTATCGGCATTCTGATCAGGCTGCGGCGCAGCGCCTTCCGCGCCATCACCGGTCGGCTCATCGGGATCCGGCATCGGCACCGGCGGCTCCTGCGGCGGCTTCTTCCCACCCCCATCGGCGGCGGACTCCGGCACCGCCACGGCATCGCCGTCCTCGGCCCTTCCTCTGCCGAACCGTTCTCTGATCCGCTGTCGCATCGGCTTCTTGGGCTGCGGCCGCTCGCCGGATTCCGGTCGTGGGGTCGCCTCGGCCGGTCCGTCCGCTGGCGAGGGACCCGCCAGCTGATCGCGTGCCGCGGCGACGAAGTCGGGATCGAAGGTGACCGAATTCAGGTCGACGTGCGGCGCGGGGTCGAGATATTGCGGCGGCATACCGATGCGAGCTCGCGCCTCCTCGACCAGGATCCGATGCAGCACGCGCGCGGGCTCGCTGGCGCGTACGCCGTTGCGTTCCACGTCGAGGAAGGCGTCGCCGAGCGCTTCCGCGGGATCGAAGCGGCCGTCCTCGTCGAAGCTGTAGCCGCTGAGTTGGTGGAGCCAGCTACGGAATCCGTCGGCGTCGGGCTGCGGTCGAGTGGCCGCGTAGTGCTGGCGCAGCGCGTCCATCGCGCGGTGCTGGGCGCGCCGCTCACCGGCGTTGTCCAGCGCATGGCCGAGCTCGTGGACAATCGCCGAGTACACGACGCGGTCGGCCCCGACGGGCCATTCACCATTGCGCAGTACTTTTTCGGCGAATCGCGCCAGCTCCGACGCATCCGTCGCATAGCGCTGGTTGATCGTGATCCACTCCGAGTTGAGGTAGAACCCGCGCCGTCTGGCTTCCGGCGAGAAGTCCCTGCCGATGCCAGGAACCGTCTCCCCGACAATTTTCGGGTCGGACCTCGGACCGCGCAACGGGCCGAAAGCGAAGTTCCTCAGGTCGATCTCGGGATACTTCGACAGCATCTCGTCCAGCGCCCGTGCCGCCTCCCTGGCGGTCTCGATATCGAGTCCGTCCAGGTCGAAGCCCTCGATCCCGAGCCCGTGACGTGCACGCAGCACCGCCGCGATCCGATCGCGGTCATCGATACGCGACCATTCGTCATCGATTCGAACCGGACCCGGCTCGGCGGCCGACGGTACGGCGCGGTCGGAGTCCAGCGATTCGGAGCGGGGTAGCCCGGTACGTTCGGTCACCGAATTGGACTGGGGTACGGCAGCTTCGGAAGATTCCTTGCCGGTCGTCGGCGCATCTCCCGGCGCACGGTGGCCTCCGGTCTCGACGGGCGAGCCCGCGTCGGGGACCACGGTGGCACGGATCAACCAGTGACCGTCGTTGCCGAGGCTGTGCACCGAGTCGACACGCCAGTTCAGGCCGCGGCCGAGCATCACGACCGGCACCGGCATGCCGGACGGCAGGAAACGGTTCATGAACAGGGCGGGCGTGCCCGCGGGAACGGTCAGCTCGAGGTGGAAGCGGCCGCCGTCGACCGGCTGTGTCTCGCCGAGCGCAACCTGCGGGAACTCCGCGATCCGGTGCAGCGAACCAACCACGTCGCCGGTCATGTCCAGCGGATTCTCGGGCCGGACGTAGGTCATCACCGCGGTGTCGGGAAGGCGGAGGCGGGTGAGGACGTCGTCGAGAATGTCCACGGCCGCGGCCAGTTCGGGCGTGAGTTCCGCGTCACCGCGCAAGGCGGCGTCGATCGCGGCGCGGAATCGGCTGCCGTCGGCGCTCAACGAAGCGATGCGTTCCAGCACCGCGCGCTCGTGCGGGGCGAGCGCGTCGACCACCGCGTCCCAGTTCTCGAAGCCGTACCGCAGGCGTGCACCGAACTGCGGGTTGTCGATCTCGTAGCGGTCCCCGGAGGTTTCGGCGCTGTCGTCCCGTTCGGGGTCGACCGCCTCGTCCCGCTGCTCGTCACGGCGGATCGGCCGTGTGGGTTCGTCCTGCTGCACGGGCGGTTCACCCTGCGGATCCACTGGTCGCCCGTGTGCGTCGCGCTCGACGTTCTCGGCGCCGCGGCGGAGATCGATGGTCGGGTCGTCACCGATGGCACCGGCCGGACCCTGTTTCGTGTCACCGTCGTCCGGCGGCACACCGTTGTCCGAAGGGTCGCCGTCCGGATCATCCGCACCAACCGGACTCGGAAGCTCCACCGTCGCGACATCGTCCGGTGACGGTCCCGGCGGCAGCTGGCCGGGGTTGTGGGATGGCAGCGGTGGACGGTTCGGCCCGGAATCGGGTCCGGGGCCCGGCGGCAACGGAGCGGGACCGTCGTCATCGGTATCCGGCCGCGGCGGCAGCGGAGCGTCTTTGGGCAGCGGGGCGGGCGCGTACCTGATGCCCTTGCGCCAGGCGGTCAACGGCGGCCGCACCGAATCCCAGTCGAAGCCGATGCGGACGGCGTACTGGTTGGCGTCGCGCCAGGACGCATAGTCGTTGGTGCGCAGGAAGTTCGACTCCGCCAAGGCGTCCTGCAGCATGAGCACGTCTTCGGCCGTCGCCTCGTCGCCGATCAACCGGAGCCAGGCCTCGGCCACGTCGGCGACGGCGTCCAGGCGCATGCGCGCGGGCGACCCGTCGATGGGCAGCGCCCGCCGGTACTCGGCCGCCATGTAGTGGTGCTTGATCTGCGCGATCTGCTCGCGGCTGAACGCCGGGACGGAGTTGTCCAAGCGCACCGCGACCTCGGCGGCGATCGCGGCCCGGTCCGGCTCGAGACCGAGCAGCGCCTCACGGATGTCGTCGACCAATCTGGCCGCGTCACCGGGCTGTTCACTGCGCAGTGTTCCGGTCAGGTCCGCGACGATGGCGCTGAGGTCCGGGCCAGGGTCGTCGGGGTTGCGCGTCGTCACCTCGCTGCGCGCCGACATGTAGTCCTCGACGACGCTCGCGATCCGATCCACGGTCTCCGCCGCACGCACCTCGCGCGCAGCGCCCTCGAACTCGGGGCGGGCGGCAAGATTGGCGGTGATGCGGTCGATGTCGCCATCGGAAGAACGGAACAGCCGATACTGCTCGGTGGCCCAGTTCTGCACCCGCTGCCACGCGCGCTGCTCGTCGGCCTGTCTCCTGTCGTAGCCCGCCAGCTCTCCGGGTGCATGCGCACGCTCGGCGCGCTCGGGCTCGCGCGCCATCGGCTGGACGTCGGCGCTCTTCTTCCGGAACCAGGGGTGTCCCTTGAAGCCGGGCGAGATCCGCCCCGGGTGCTCGGAGTCGTTGTACCAGGTGAAACCGAACAGCTTCGCCGGTTCCAAGCTCAACCGCATGAAGTGGTAGAAGACGTCGGCGAAGGGCAGCTCGTAGGTCTGGCCCGGGTAGATCGGATCGCCGCCCGGGATGGTGGGCAGCAGGCCCTTGTTGACGCCGGGTCCGTTGTCCACGAACGGATCCACCACCGACGCCTGGAACGGATTGGTCGCCCAACCGCTCACGCCCTCGGGCAGATCCCGCTCCTTGAACTCCTTCGGCGTGGTCGGGCCCTTGCGGTTGGTCGTCCACTCCGGGCGCTCCGGGTTGACCTCGTGCCAGGTCGTCGAATCCGGCTCACCGGACTGCCAGCGCACCCGGCGCAGGATCGGAGCGTCGTCGGGGCCGAGCGTCATGAATTCCCGCGAGGGCGAACGCAGCCGCCTGGTCGTCACCGGCTGATCGAGTTCGGCCACCAGTTCGCGGTACTCGATCGTCGTCTCCCGCGACAGCATCGCGCGCGCCACCCGCGAATCGCGATGGGTGGCCTCGAGCAGGGCGGCGTCATGGTCGGCACGTGGCGCGGCGAGCGTGCCGCGCGGTGCCATCACGATGATCCGCTGCGGGTCGCCATCGACGAACCCGACCCGGTCGGTGACCTGACGCGCGCCCTCCGCGGCGAGGAAATCGCGCCCCGCTCCCGCCAATTCGGCGATCCTGCCCTGAATGCGGGCGATGCGATTGTCGGCCTCGTTCACGCGCGTCGCGGCCTCGCGCAGCAAGTCGAGGTTGCGGTCGCGCTCGTCCATCAGGTCCACCCTGATGGTCCGACCGGCCACCTCCGCCAGCGCCTCGTCCAGCGCCTCCTCGGGCGACTTCTGCTGTGCGACGGCATTCGGGCCGAGATCGTCCTCGTTCACCCGCAAGCGTGCGGCGATATCGGCGCGCATCTGCCGCCACGGCTTGGACTCCAGCACCTCGCGGGCGCGCTCCCCGGCCAGGCGGTCGACTTCGGCGCGCACCTGCCGCGACAGCGGTTGCGGCTCCCCGATGCCGACCCGGCCGAGCGCGGCGATCCGGCGATCCACTTCCGCCAGCGCCGCCTGCACGCGGTTGTACCGCAACGCGGCATCGTGCAGCTTGAAAATCTGCTCGCGACGACGCGCGATCTCGCCGGGATCGAGCTGCTCGCGCGCCACATACCCGGCCTCTTCGCCGGTGCCGGCGATGTTCCTGGTTCCGCCGACACTCGCTTCCAGGTGTTCCAGGGTGCGCGCCAGATTGGACTGGTTCAGCGCCTGCGCGGCATCGCCGAACGGCAGCGGAAGATCACTGAACCGCGAATACCTGTCATCGCGCTTGGCGCGCCAGAATTCGCGTTCCCTGGCCAGCACGGCGCGTTCGCGCATCAGCTGCCGGTACACGCCCTCCGGTGTGTTCGACAGTTCGAGCTCGGCGATCTCCGCGTCGAGCTCGGCCACCGCCGCATTCGCCTCGTCGAACTCTCGCGCGGCCCGCGCCATGGCGTCGACGGACGACGCGTCCGATGCGTCGAGGGCCTCCGCACACGTCCGCCGGATGTCGTCCCGTTCCGCGCGCAGCGTCACAGCCTCGGCGCGCTCCGCACGCAGCCGATCCAGAGCCTCCTGGACCTCCGGCGGCAACGGAGCGGCCTCGGGCTGCCCGGCCTGCGCCTGCTCGCCTGGTTGCGCGGGCTGCGGCTGCTCACCCGGCCCTTCTACCTTCGACTGCTCGCCGGGCTGCTGTGATTCGGGGGCCGGTGCGCCACGGTGCGCCTGCTCCCCGTCGGCCTCCTCGTCTGCGGAATCCCTGCGGTGCTTCGCCTCGTAGGCGGGCTGCTCACCCGACTCATCCGCAGGCTGACCACGATGCCGCCCCGCACCATCACTCGATTCCAGCGTCCGAGGCTGTGCACCTTCGGATTCCGCTACGCCGGGCTGCGACGCACCATGCCTCGGCTCATAATCCTGCGCCTGCGACTCCGACTCGTCAGCAGGCTGACCACGATGCCGCCCCGCACCATCACTCGGATCCAGCGTCCGAGACTGCGCACTCTCGGATTCCGCGACATCGGACTGCGGCGCACGATGCTTCGGCTCGTAAGGCTGCGCCTGCTCCTGCGACTCGTCCGCAGGAAGACCACGGTGCTTCGGCTGGTACGCGTCGGGTCCGGCGTCGGACTCGTCCGCCGGGCGGCCGCGGTGCTTCGGTTCGGCCGTTTCGGGCTGCGAAACTCCTTGCTGCGGAGCAGCATGCTTCGGTTCGTAGGTTTCCGCCGGGGGCTGTGATTCCGCCGACTCACCACCGGACTGCTCAGCAACCCCCGATCGACTCATATCGACCGTCGGATCATCCTTCTCGGCAACAGGATTCGACGCAGACCCCGGCTCCGACTGCGGACCACCCGGCCACACCCTGGTCCGTGGATCCTCCCGCCGACCGAGATCGACCCTCGAATCATCCGCTTCGGCAACAGGACCCGACGACGACTGCTCACCACCTGGCCACACGGTGGTCCGCGGATCCTCCTGCCGCGGCTGCCCGAGCTGACGGTGAGCATCGCGCAGCGCCCGCTGGTATCGCTCCTCGGCCCGCTGACGCGGCGACCGGCCGCCCGTTCCGCGCTCCTCCGGTGCGGCGCCGGTCGGCCGGTCCGGGCCGAAGTCAGTGCGCCGGTGCGTAATTCGACCGTCGTCGAGGGTGGCGATCTCGATGTGGGTGACCACCACTCCCGGCCGCGCGAGCAGCGGGCGCAGCAGCGGGTACTCGGCCTCGAGCTGGGCGCGCACGTTCCCGGGCGTATGCCAGCCCACCACGACGATGCGCGGCGGCTCACCGGCCACGACACCGACGGTGTCGTCGATGCGACCCGCGCCCTCCTCGGCCAGCGCTTCGCGCTGCATGGCGCGGGCCAGCGCCTCGTCGAGCACCTCCACCTCGGACTCGGCGGCGAGGTAGCGCAGCGCGGCTCCGCGCAGTTCCTCGAGGCGTACGGCCTGCTCGGGATGCGCCCTCGTCAACCGGTCGATGGTGTTCGCCACCTGACCCGGGGCCGGGCCCAGCTCGTCGCGGGTGACCGGCAGGCCCGCCATCGCGGCGTCCCTTGCCGCGTCCGCCGCATTCAATTCCCGGACGGCGGCGGCATTCTCCGCCGCGAGCCGCTGGGTCACCCGGCGGGCGATCTCGACATCGGTCCTGCGCGAGGGTTCATCGGGATCGGGGGTCGGCGTCGGGGGCGGCCCCTGCGGGGGTACCCGGCCGCCGCCACCGTCGGCGGCGGGTTCCGGCCGCGTGGGTGCGCCCGAGCCCCCATCCCCGTGCGCGACCGTATCGTCGGCAGCGGAAGGCAGCGCGGCGGGCGGTTCGGTGGGACGGGTCGCGGCCAGCGCCGCGTCCACCCGCGCCAGCTCGGCGTCGGCGGCCTGCTGCCTGCGCGCGGCCGCGGCCAGATCGTCGAGCGCGGCGGCGCGCTCCTGCGGTTCGGTGGCGCGGTAGCGAGCCGTGGCCGCCTCGATCTCGGCACGGGCCGCGTCGAGTTGGCCGAGCGCGGCGCCACGCTCGCCGAGCAGTCGCGCGATCTCCAGCGGTCGACGCGCCTGCCGATCCAGTTCCGCGGCCCGATCGTTGAGCGCGGCCAGCATGTCGAGATCGGCGGCCCGCCCGTGTACCTCGGCGCGCAGTTCGGCCTGCACCTTCGCCAGTTGCCGCGGGGTGAGCCGTTCCTTCTGGTCGATCTTCCCGTCGCGATAGATCTCGTAGACCTTCTCGAAACGCTTGGCCTTGGCCGCTTTTTCCGCATCGGTATCGGACGGCTGAATCGGTTCGGGCAGATCGACACCGACGGTCCTGGTGAAATCCGGGTTCGGCGTCGGCCGCGGATCGGGCGCGGAGTTGTTCGCGCCGAGCATGCCGAATCCGTCGAGCACCCGGGCGCCGCGCAGTGCCTCGGCCAGCGACGCGAGATCGCCGACCACGTCGAGCAGGTGCGCGACGGCCTTGTCGTGTACCGGGAATTCGACATCGGCCAGGCGGGGGTCCACCGCGTCCGCGCCGCGCGACACCGGATCGAACGGGTCGAGCCGATTGACAGTGCGGTAGTACTCGGTGAGCGCATCGATGAGGTTCTCGCGCTCGGCCGGTCTGCGCGCGAGCTTGGCGATCGCCTTGTTCAGCCGCTTCGGATCGGTGCCGGTCCGGTCGGGGCGGTACTTCTTCTCGTCGTTGCGGTAGTTGCGCGGGAAGAGATCCCGGGGGAAACGGCCGCGCCGCCTGCCCACCCCGAGCCGTTCGGCGAGCCGATCCCGCGCTGCGTCGACCACATCGGAATCGATGCCACGCATGAGCGTCGCGTAGGCGACGAGGTCCTCGACGGCCTGATGCCTGCGGGCCGAGCCGATCTTGTCCAGCACGAAAGCCTGGGCAAGCCGCTCGGGTGTCAACTGGCCGGGCTCGAGCTTCAGCCGGTCGGCCAGCTGCGCGCGGGCGTCGCCGATGGTGTGGAAGTCATCGATATCCCATGCGGTGCGGCCGTAGTCGATGAGCGCTTCGATCTGGCTGGCCCTGATCTTGTTCTCCGCGCGGATCTGTTCCATCCGGTCGGACAGCACCTGCGGGTTGTCGAGATCGGACTCCGGGACGCCCAGACGATGCGCGAGTTCCTTACGCGCGGCCTCGATTTCAGTGCGAGACAGCCCTTCCAGTTCGGGCTTCGGCCGCGGGCCCTCTCCTTCGGTCGTCGGCGCCACCTCGACGACCGGGCGCCACTGTCCGTCCTCGTCGAGCAGGAAGGTCATGTCCAGCCTGCGACCGTCCACCAGCTCAGCGGCGTGCCGCACCCGCACGGGCTCGCTGTCATCGACCCGAATGGTGCCGTCGGGCGCGATCTCCGCTGCCCGGAACACCACGTCCACCTGACCGTCGTTGACGACCTCGGCGATATTCGGGAACGCGCGCAGCGCCGAGGCGAGCACATGGGCGTGGTCGAGGTGACCGTCGACCACCATCAGTCGGATCGGCCCGCCGTCGACACCGGGCAGCAGCCCGAGGCCGTCGGCATCCGGAATGAGGAAACCGCCGTCGGAGACGATCGAGGACCGCAGGGCCAGGTCGGTCACCAGCCGGGTGAGTTCATCGGCGTCGCCATCGGCACGCACGAATTCGCTGGCCAGTTCGGCGAATCGGGCGATGTCGTCGGTACGGGCATACACGGTGGCGAGGGCGTCGGCGAGCGCGCCGCGCGGATGCGCGTCGAGATAGTGGAGGTCGACCTGCAGGAGCTGGGCCCAGACGGCGCGCTCGTCCTTGATCTGATCGCGGCGCAGCGCGTTCACGAAGTAGCCCGGCTTGCCCTGGTCGATGCCGGGCTGGTCGGTGTAGCTGAGATCGCCCCAGTCGCGACCGGGCTCACCGCCGTTGTTGACCCCCTGCCAGTCCAGCAGCGTCGTCGGCCGGTCGTCGGCGTGCACGATCTCACGCAGGAAGCGCGTCATCGGGTCGTTGTCGAAGAAGCTGACTTCCTGGCTGAACGGGATGTGCCGGTTCTCCGAGTCGTAGCGCACGGCGGACTCGGCGAGCCCGGCGAGCGCACCGATCCGCCTGGCCTGCTGATACTGCAGGATTCGCACCGCGTGCAGGGCCGCTTCGCCGTCCAGGCCGGGATCGAGGCGAAGACCCATGTCACGGGCGGCTGCCACGAGCCGGTCCGCCAGCTCGCGGCGGCGGTCGGCGGCCCCCGCCAGCTCGTTCAGCAGATCGGCGAAGGTGCCGGTGGCTTCGGTGTTCGCCACCGGGATCTGCGGGTCGGGCTGCGGGAGCTCGTTGGTGGCAGCCTGCTGGGACTCGGGCGAACTCGCCTGCTGCGCCGCGTCGTCGCGCCGTCGCATCTCATCGATGCCGACACCGTGTTCCTTGCGCACCGCTTCGGCATCGGTGTCGTCGATCCAGGGCCGGTATTCGGTGCCGTCCATATCGCGGATCGGCTGGAATTCGGCGGCGCGGTCGGGAACGCGGCTGGTCAGGCGGTTCAGAATCGGGACGTACTCGCGGCTCTTCCACATCGTCGCGCCCTCTTTGAGGATGCGCGCCGGGTTGAACTTGATCTGGAGCACATCGCCGTGCCCGCTGTCCTTGGTGAGCGGCAGACCCACCGAGTACCCGAGCACCGATTGCCCGGCGCCGTCCAGGCTGGAGCCGGAGGGGTACTTCGGGTTGTAGCCCTGGAAACCGTCGCGGTAGGCGGTGTTCGCGAGGAACTTCGACTTGGGCTTGTCGATGGAGCCGGGCGGCTTCTGCGCCGCGTGCGGAGTCTCGACCTCCTTCGGGTTCGTCGCCTGCGGCGCGGTCTCCGATTCCTGTGCGGGCGAATTCTCCTGGCGCAGTACTGGATTCCAGGCGCCCGCGCCATTGTCGGTCAGATCCAGTCGGAAGGTCAGTCCCTCGAACTCGAACAGATGCTCGCGCCGGGCCGCCGGACGCGGCGCGGGATGTCCCTTGCCTTCGTTGGGCTCATCGGGCAACGGCGCGGGGGTGGGCGGCTGGTTCGGCGGCTTCCCCTGCCCACCATCGGCATTCGGGTCCATCGGGAACTCGGGCGCTTCGTAGCTCGCCGGTCCACCACGCTCGGGCCTGCCGTCGGGCCCGAGCCGGATGTCGTCGGCCTCGGCGCCGTCCCGCTCGACCCGATGCATCGCCGATTCGACTTCGGCGCTCGCCTTGCGACCGAACGGCAGTCGGCCCTTCATGCGGCCGAACATGCCCTTGGGCGGCGAGGTCTCGCCGAGATCGGCGGTTCCGTCGGTGAGCTTCTTGGCGATCCTTTCCGCCAGCCGGTCCGGGTTGGTATCGGTCATGCCCTGGAAATACTGGGCCAGCACGTCGGAGGCGAGGCCGTTCCGTGTCGGCGGCGGCACGCGCCAGCCGCCTTGGCCGTTGTTCTCGAGGTAGATCCACACCAGCACAGGGCCGAACGTCAGTTTCTTGCTGCGGAACCGCGGACTCGGTAGCGCATCGACCGGTTTCTGCGGCGGCTGCGGAATCTGGCGCGTGTGCAAGCGGTACGCCACCGCGGCGGGATCGGTCTCACGAAGGCGCGGATTGTTCTGCGCCGCACGGAATCCGATCTCCACCAGATCGTGCCGGAGTTCGGTCGGCCGCCAGGCCGTGCGGTTCTGCGCTCGGAATGCGAACCGGGTTTCCTGCTCGAGGTAGAACGCGTCCTCGCCCAACCGGAGGAACCAGTCGCCGAACCCCTCGTCGATCCTGCCGTCGGCCCGGAACGCCAGGTACTCCGAGAGCATCGACGCGACGGCGTTTTCCAGGGAGGGGCTGCGGAAGGGCCCCTCGACGATGTGGCGGAGAAGGTCGGTCGTCGACGGCTCGCCGGCGGGACCCGGCTCGACCTTCCGGTACCGAACACGGTGCCCGTCCCACAGGGCGTTCTGCAACGCAGGATCGTCGCGCCCCACCGCGCGCAGCGCGTCGAGGTGCCCGCCGTCGCGCGCGATCACCAGCAACTCGGGCGTGCTCGATTCCGGCTTGAACCGCAGCACGTTCGGGCTCAGCGGCTCACCATCGGGGCGCGAACGCAGTTCGTCCTCGATGACGCGCCGCACCAGATCGTCGGCGTCGGACTGGGCGATCGGGCCCGAATCCGCATCCGGCTGGGAGTCGACATCGGACTGGGAAACCGAGCTCGAATCCGCATCCGACTGAGCGTCGGCGTCGGACTGCGCAACCGGACTCGAATCCGCATCCGGCTGGGAGTCGACATCGGACTGGGATACCGAGCTCGAATCCGCATCCGGCTGAGCGTCGGCCGCGGTGTCGGACCTGAACGCGGGCAATCCCCAATGCAGTCTGCCTCGTTCGCCGGGATCGGCCGAGCGAGCGATGTCGAAGGTGACCTCGGCGTGCTCCGCGCCCACATTGTCGACGTATTTGCGGACAGCGGCGAGCCCGGCCTCCTCGGCGACCCACGCGGGCGGGCGGGCCTCGGGATCGCGTGACTGCCTGCGCTCGGCTTTGCGATACGCCTTGTCGTAGGCGTCGGTGTAGGCGGTTTCCGCCGCCCCGCGCGGGATGAATCGGCCGTCGGCCCGCATCTCGGGGAATCGCCGGATCTCGTCGGCGAGGGTGCGGCTGAGCCGGTCCCGTGCCTCCGGGCCTTCTCGATCGGGTGCGGGCACACCTTGTTCAGCGGAGGCGACATCGGCGTCCAGACCGCGGGCGCGATCCCACTCCGCCCCGGCGTACCGGCTCGGAGACAAACCGTCGATGCGGCCGCCCAGCGCATCGAGATTCGCACGGACCGCCCGCAAGCCGGCACGATATGCGGCCGCCCAGAGCATGTCGTAGCTGATCGCGTCGTTCTTGTAGAGGATCGGCGCGACGATCTTCGACGCGGCCGAGTACGCCTCGGCGAAAGCCCATTCCAGATCGTCTTCGATCAACCGCCCGTCCTCGCGCGGCCGCTTCGCACGGTAAGGCCGCGTGCCATCGTCGAGATCTCTCATACGGCGATGGTGGTATTCCATCGCGTACGCTTCGGCCAGTCGGTCCAAGGTCGCGGCGATGTACTCGTCGCGATGCCTCGTCAGCCGTTCCTGTTGCGCGTCGACACCGAGCGCGCGCTGTTCGGCCGCGACCGCCGCGCGGATCAGAGCACCGATCTGCCCGTGCTGCGAATCGCCGACCTGGATCACCGCGCTGGTGGTGAGCGGCTCGTAACCGAGTGACCGTGCGTCGTCGTCGGCATCCGGGCGACGGACCGAAAGAGCCAGATCGTCGGTGAATCGAATGCCAACACCGTGCCGCACCAGTGTTCGGAGGACCCACGGTGCGATTCGATCTGCTTGGCTGACAAGCTTTCCGACCAGAGAATCGTGGCGGCTGCGCGTCAACTGATCGAGGCCGGATCCGGCCGGGTCGTCGGGATAGGGTGAGGTGCCGTCGACCGCCGACTCGGGAGAGTCCGCCTGCTCGGGCCGCACGAACACCGAACCCGAGTCGTCGACCTGAATGCTCGGGCGGCGCACCGTCGTGCCGTCGGTGGTCCCCGGCCGCAGTATATCGCGGCCGACCGCGTCGGCGATCTCGCCCTCGAGCCGTGCCAGCTCACCGTCCAACCGCGCGTGCCACCGCGACAGGTCGACGAGCACGGCGTCGGCGATATCGAGGTCGGCGAGACCGGGCCGTCGGCTCGCGACGCGGCGCAATTCGGCGATGATCGCTTCCCGATCGGAACCGAGATCGACAGTGTCGGAAATCTGCAAACTCCGCCGGAGCCGCCCGGCGGTCCGATCGAAATCGAACCGAATCCGCGCCTGTTCCCGCCGGATGTCCGCGTGCTCGCGGATCAAGCCCTCGACCTGACGCGCCGCGTCCGGAGTGGACGGCACATATCCGTCCGTACCATCCGGAATGACGTTGCGCTGCAGATCATCCCATTCACGACCGGCGCTGTCCCGGAGAGTCGCGCCGCCGGGAGCGAAGTCCGGCGAGTCGAACAGATCGGTCGCCAGCAGTTTCTCGATGCCCGCCTCTCGCCCGATCTCACGCAGCTGCGTCTCGGTGAGGCCGTCGTCACCTCGCCTGGCGGAGTCGATGGCGGCATCGTGCGCGGCCAGGTACTGCTGCTCCAGCGCCGTCCGATAGTTGCGCGCAGGCAACGACTCGGACGGATCTGCTTCCGGGGTACCGAAATCCTGGTGGAAGAGGGCCTGCCTGCCGAGCGCGTCCGCCTCGGCGCGCAGCCGAGCCTCGACATAGGCCTCGCGGTCCATCGCCCGGATACGCGACGGCATCACCTCGAGCCGACCCGCACGCACCGCATCCGCCAACGCCGCCGCCCGCACCACCGCGGCCGCCTGCGCCTGCTGACCACGATCGCGCGCACCGACGACGACATCCATCGTCAGCCCACCGAAGGCATCGGCACTGCCCGGCTGGCTACCGTCGAAACGCACGCCCGCGCGCATGTCCGCCAGCAGTTCGATGGACGCACGGCCGGTTTCGCTCCCACTGAGCACATCCCAGACCTCGGCGAACCCACGATCCGGCGACCCGACGAGCCACCGGTTCAGCCCGTCGGGTGCAGGGCGCGTGGCCACCGAAACCGAGGGCGGGGCAGCAGCGGAGCTCGCGCTGTCCGGCACGGCAGCGTTGTCGTCCAGCTCGGGCGACAGCGGGCTGTCGGCGTCGCGGCCGAGCGTGTCCTCAGGCAGCGAGCCGTCGCCTATTTCGGCGGTCCCGTCGATAAGTCTCTGAGCGATCTTTTCCACCAACCGATCCGGATCGGAATCGGTCATGCCCTGGAAATACCTGGCCAGCACGTCGGTGCCGCCGCCGCGCCCGGTCAGCGGCACCCGCCAGCCGCCCTTGCCGTCGTTCTCCAGGTAGATGTCCACCCGGACCGGGCCGACCTCTACCAACCTGTTGATGAACTGCGGGCTCGGCAACGGTTCGCGCACCTGCTCGAGCAGCTGCGGAATCTGCCGCGTGTGCAGGCGGTAGGCCACTGCGGCGGGATCGGTCTCCGGCAATCGTGGATTGTTCTGCGCCGCACGGAATCCCACCTTGACCAAATCGGGCTTCAGGCGCACCGGCGTCGATACCCACCGATTCTCCATCCGGAACGCGAGCCGGGCCTCGTTCTGGAGGTGGAACCCTTCCTCCCCCAGCCGGGTGATCCAGTCGACGAACCCCTCCCTGATCCTGCCCTCGGCCCGGAACCGCAGGTACTCCGACAGGAATGTGTCGACGGCGTCGGCCAGCGAGGGGTTGCGGCGCGGTCCCTCGGCCACATCGCGGGAGAGCACGACCGTGGACGGGTTGCCCTCAGGCCCCGGCGCGACTTCCAGGTATCGAATATGGTGCCCGTCCCACAGGGCGTCGCGCAGCGCCGGGTGGTCGCGGCTCACCTGGTCCAGTGCATCGAGGTGCCCGCCCTTCGGTGCGATCACCAGCAACTCGGTCGTGCCCGACTCCGACTGGAACCGCAGCACATTCGGGCTCAACTGTTCACCGTCGGCGCGCTCGGCCAGCTTGTCGTCGAGGACACGCCGCACCAGGTCGTCGGCGACCGGTTCCGCCTGCTGCGCTGAATCCGGCTCGGGTACATCGGCAGTGGGGTCGATGCGCGGCGAGCCCCAGTACAGACCGTCCTGTTCGATCGAGTCAGCCGAACGGACGACGTCGAAGGCGATCTCGGCGCGCTGGGCGCCCACCTTCTCCACGTACTTGCGAACGGCGGCGAGACCGGCCGCCTCGGCGACCGTCTGCGGCGAACGCGCCTGGGGATCGCTCGCGAGGGCGCGCTCGGCCTTGCGATGCGCCTCGTCATAGGCCGCCGTGTACGCGGTCTCGGCCGGGCCGTATGGGATGTAGTGACCCTCGGCCCGTTTCTCCGGGAATCCCCGGATCTCGTCGACGTATCGGCGGGCCTGCTGGTCGAGCGCCTGCGGGCTGTCGTCGGCGACCGGCGCGAGCTCCGCTTCGCCCTCGGGCGCGAGATCGGGTCGAAGTCCACGGGCCCGGTCCCACTCCGCCCCGGCATATTCGGCGGGAGTCAGCCCGTCGATGCGCAATCCAGATGCCTCGATGGCCGCGCGGACGGCCCGCAGACCCGCGCGGTAGGCGGCGGCGTCCAGCATGTCCCGGCCCACCGCGCTGTTCTTGCCGTAGATCTGCTCGGCGATCTTCCTCGCCTCGGTGAACGCGTCGAGAAACGCCAGTTCCAGTGGATCGTCGATGTGCCGCCCGCCCTTACGGCGCGTCGGACGGGAGTAGTAGTCCGCTTCGCCGGCAATGGCGGCGGCGACCCGCCGGTACTGGAAGTCCATCGCGTACGCGGCGGCCATGCGGTCCAACTCGGCCGCGATGTAGTCGTTTCGGTGCAGCGACAACCGGTCCGGCGCCCGATCCGCGCCACGGGCATGCAATCCGGCCGCGACCGCGGCGCGTACCAGCGCCGCCACCTGAGTCGGCGCGCCGTCGTAGTACTGGAGGACAACGGTATTCGTCGCCCGATCGTGGACCGGCACCGGTTCGTCCCCGTCCGACCGCGCGATCATCGCGGCGGGATCATCGGTGTAGCGGATCTGCACACCATGCCGTGCCAGAGCGGCTGCCGCCCACTCGCCGATCTGCCCGGCGCCGCGCCGCAGATCGAACAACAACCTTTTGTTGCGCGGGGCGGTGAGGTTCTCCAGCCCGTCCGGTTTGGCGGCATCGGGGTCGACCGGCACGGTCCGCTGTCCGGACTCGGCAGTTTCCGGTGTGCTCGCGTCCGGTCGGCGCACGAACACCGCACCCGATTCGTCGAGATGGACACGGGGACGTCGGACCCCCTGGCCGCCGTCCTGGGTAGGTTGCGGCAGGTCGCGACCGATGGCGTCGGCGATCTCGCCCTCCAGCCGTGCCCGCTCGTCGTCCAACCGGGCATGCCACTGGGATAGGTCGGTGAGCAACGCGTTGACGACGAAACCGTCGCCGCCGAGCGCTTGCTTCTGCGCGATGCTCCGCAGTTCGGCGATGATCGATGCCTGATCGGATCCGAGATCGAAGTCGTCGGGAATCTGCATATACCGGCGGCGCTGCTCGACCGTCTGATCGAAGGAGAACTGGACGAGCGCCTGCGCTCGCCGGACGTCCGCGTGCTCGCGGATCAGGCCCTCGACCCGGCGCGCTGCCTCCGGGGTGGACGGCACATACTCGTCCGTCCCTTCGGGAACGACGATGCGTTGCACGGCATCCCACTCACCACCGGCGATGTCACCGAGACGCACGCCGCTGTCGGTGAGATACGGCGAGTCGAACAAGTCGGTCGCCAGCAGCGCCTTGACGCCTGCCTCGCGAGCGATCGCCCGGTGCCGCTCCACGTCCAGATCTCCGCTGGGCCGCCGGGCGGCGGCGAGGGCGGAGTCGTACGCGGCCAGATATCGCTGCTCCAACTCCCTCCGGTAGTTGCGGTCCACCAGTGATTCGGATGGGCCGACTTCGGGAGTGCCGAAATCCCGGTGGAACAGCGCCTGCCTGCCGAATGCGTCGGCCTCGGCGCGCAGCCGGGTGGCGATATAGGCCTCCCGCTTCATCGCCCGGATACGCGATGGCGTCACCTCGAGCTGCCCGGTGCGCACCGCGGCCGCCAACGCCGCCGCCCGCACCACCGCCGCGGCCTGCGCCTGCTGGCCGCGATCGCGCGCACCGACGACGATGTCCATCGTCGCACCATCGAAGCTGTCGGCACTGCCCGGCCGCCCGCCGTCGAAACGCACGCCCGCACGCATTTCGGCGAGCAGTTCGATTGCTGCACGGCCTGTTTCGCTGCCGCGGAGCACCTCCAAGACCTCGGCGTACCGACGATCCGGGACGGTGGCGCGCCACGAGCTCAGTCCATCGGGCTCGGAGTGCGCGGCCACGGGGACCGACGGAGAAGCGTCGGCAGCCTCGGCGACGATGTCATCCGCCGCGGAGTCGGCGGGGCTCGCGCCGTCCGGAACGGACCCGTCGCCGAGCGGCTCGGGTGTCCTGCTCGCACGTGGGTTGCCCCAGTGCGCGTCGTCGGAGTCGTCCGTGCGAGCGGCCCGCACGACGTCGACGATCAGCTCGGCGTTGTCGATTCCCACCTTGTCGACGTGGCGGCGGATCGCAAGCTCTCCGGCCTCTCTGGCGACCGATTCCGGTGGCCGCGAGGACTTCTTGCGTACCAGTGCCCGCTCGGCTTTGCGGTGCGCGCGGTCGTAGGCGTCGGAGTACACCTCTTCCATCGGGCTGCGTGGGATGCCCGAGCCCTCGCCGTCGGCACGCAGTTCACGCACCTGCTCGAGCTCCGCCACCAGGGCGTGGATGCGCCGCCTCGGCGGGGCGGGTGCGTCCGTCTCGGCGAGCGGCACGGCCGGGCCAGGGGTGATGCCGTGCGCGCGATACCACTGATCGGAGAACCGCTGGGTGAAGTTCCGGCCGTCGACTTCGGGCACCAGCTCGTCGAGGTTGTCGCGCACCGCCCGGACGGCGGCTCGATGGGAGGCGGCATCGAGCAGCTGGCCGGTGATCGCCGGGTCATTGCGGTAGGCCTTGGCGAGGACATCGCCTGCCCGATCGAACGCCCGGAGGTAGGCCTTCGCCAACGAACCGGCCATGGACCCGATCATGTTCCCATCGGTGAACTGGTGGTTCGCCGCGAATCCCAGCGCCGCGGCGTCGGCCTGGTGATCCAGCATCAGGTCGATGTACTCCGTGCGCGACATGCGGAGTTGCGGTATCGGCCCGTGGGGCGACGTGGCATGCAGCTCGGCGAGGCGGGCGGCGCGGACCAGCGCGACGGCCCGCTGGCGCGGATTGTCGCTTTCGCGCAGAACCACCGTGTTCGTCGACGGGTCGTAGGATTCCTCCAGCCCCACCTCCACGTGGTCCCGGCTGGCGGAATACGAGCGCGGTTCGGAGGTGTAGAGCACCCGCACACCGTGGCGCCGCAGCATCTGGGCCGCCCATCGACCGATGTCGTGGCGGTGATCCCCGAGCACCGCGGCGACCCGATCCGAGGCCTTCGCCACCAGATCCGCCAATTCCGTTGGCGCGGCGTCGTCCTCGAGACGAACTGCGCGCGCATCCGAGTCCGAAGGTGGCGGCGGCAGGTCCACATCCGCGTGGGCGTCGCCGTCGCTGCCGAGGAACACGACGCCGCCCTCGGTCACGTGGAGCGTGATCGGCTCCTCGGCGCCGAGATCTCGCCGGACCGCCGCGGCGAGGTCGTCGCCGAGCGCGCGGCGCCGCTCGGTCAGTTCGCCATGGCGTGCGGTCAGTTCGGCGAGCACGGCCAGGTCGATGTGGGCACCGATCTTGCGCGGGCCATCGGGCCCATGCAACTGCGCCGACACGTCCTGCCGATCGAGCGTGTCCGCGTCCCCGCGCAGCCGCGAGACATCGCCCAATCGCCCGGCCACGCGATCCCAATCCGCCTCGACCCGGGCGAGTTCGCGTTCGACGGCTGCGCGCTTCCTGCCGATATCCTCCAGTGCCCGCGCCGCGTCCCGCGTGGTCGGCGCGTATTCGCGCAGCCCGTCCGGTGCAGTGATGCGGTGCTGGGCGTCCCAGAACTCGGCCGCGGCATCCCGGTGGGCGCGTGCGGGTCCGGAACCGTCCGGTGCGTCGAATTCGCCGCTCGCCAGCAGTGCGTCGACGCCGACCTGCCGCGCTCGTTCGAGCAGAGCAGGATCGATCTCCGAATCAGGCTGTCGCGCGGCGATTTCGGCATCGAAGGCGGACAGGTAGGTCGCCTCCAGCCGCTGCCGCGCGGCCGGGTCGGTGACCGGATCGGCCGCGGTGTCGTATCCGGCCAGCTCGAGTTCACGATGGAACTCGGCCTGCCTGCCCAGTGCCAGCGCTTCGGCGCGGACGCGCGCGGCGATGAAGTCGGACCGATCCTGGGCGCGCACGCGCGAGGGCGTGACCTCCAGCAGACCGGTCCGCACGGCGTCGGCGAGCGTCGCTGCGCGGACGACGGCGGCGGCCTGGGCGGGATGGCTGCGATCCCGCGCCCCGACCGACACCTCCATCGTCCTGCCGTCGAACACGTCGACGGATCCGTCCGCGTCGAAACGCACGTCGGCGTTCAGGTCGCGCAACGCCGCCGCCGCATCGCGACCGACGGCACTGAACCCGAGCACCCCTTGTACATCGTTCTCACCGGGAAGACCTGGGCGCAATGTCCACGAATCTCGCAGTGCCCCATTAATTTCCGCCTGGTGATCAGCGTCGTGGCGGAACTCCGGACGGCCCGCGGGCGGGGTGGAGTGCTGGTCGTCCGAGGCGGCGGCGGGCCCGCCGTGCGCTTCCCGCCACGCCTGATCGTAGAACTCGGCGTTGGTCGGATCGGAGCCCGCGGGGCGATGCGCCGCTACGTGCGGGCGCAGCGCGTCGAAACCGGCCTGGTTCGCGATCCGATCCAATTCGTCGGCGGGGCCGCCGATCTCGTTCGCCGCGTCCTCGCGCGCCTTACGGTAGGCATCGAGGTAGACGTGATCGGTCGCGGTGAGTTCCACCGCGCCACGCAACTGCACGGCCGCGACGATCTCCCAGACGCGGGCCGAGGTCTCCTCGTCGATCTTGCGATCGACGTAATCCTGTCGCTCCGAACGCATCCGGTCACGGGCGTCGACCGCGGCATCCTGCCTGCCCGCGAACTCGGCGTGCATCGCGCCGCTCACGATCGCGCGCATGTGCTCACCGTCGGTGGCGCCCGCGTCGATGGCCAGCACCCGCCGCGAGGGGTAGTACCGCACCGGACCGCCGGAACTGTGCTCGATCGTGACGCCGTGACGACGCAGGGTTTCCAGCGCCCACCCGCCGACCGCGCTGTTCGACAGCGCCGCCAGGATCGGCTCGAGTCGCTGCCTCGTCGCGGCGGCGGCCAGATCCGGTTCCTCGACGACCCTGTCGGAGGATTCGAACACCCGCGGATCTATCGAGTCGACCGTGCGTGCTCGGACCTGGCCGAATTCATCGACGCCGAGCGAGATGTGCTCGAATTCGACCGGACCGCCGCGCATGAGCGCGCGAACCCGTGGATCGGCCGCCGCGGCATTGCGAAGGGCCTGGTGCTGGAAGGACTCACCGGCGATGACGATCCGGTTCGGCCTGCCGGGAGCATGGACGTAGTGGTCGCCGAGCGGGCGCGCGCCGGGAGCATGGGCGGCCAGCACTTCGCGGGCGGCCAACGCGGTCACGCGATCGGCCTGCTGGTCGAAGTCCGTCTGCGCGTTCTCCCGCCGCACCGTCAGATCGGTCAGGGAAAGCAGATCGTGCGCGGTGCGCCGCAGCTCGGCCAACCGCTCGGGCGTGATCGATGGATCGGCCATCTCGTCGCGAACCGGCCCGAGACGCGCGGTGAGCTCCCGGTACAACGAGTCGGCGTCGAGGTGCGCGGCGATACCGTATTCGCCCGCCCTGCTGTTCAGTTCGTCGGTGATGTCGACCAGATCGCGCTGCGCCCGGCCGCGGTCCACCGCACCAGCCCGCAAGGCCGCGGCCGCCTCCGGTGACGGTTCCCGCGTGATCTGCGCGTCGTAGAACCCGGCGTGATCGGTACGGGCGCTGTCCCATTCGGCACCGTAGTACTCGGCATAGTTCCTGCCGTTCGGCCAGACATGGGTTCTGATCTCGTCGATCAACGCCTCGGCCGCGCGGTCGTGCGCTCGACGCAGGCCGTCGGCATCGACGGATTGCGCTGTGCCGCTGTCCGATGCGAGCGCCGCGTCGAATGCCGCGTCGTAGATGTCTTCGAGGTAGTGCCGGTCGCCGAAGTATCCACCGAGCTGTTCGTCGGCGCGGAACTCGCGGGCGAGCTGGATCCACCGCGCTACCGCCGCCGCCTCCTCGGCGACCATGGTGCGGATGAACGTCGCACGGTCCATGCCGAGATGGCCGGACTCGCCGCGTACATACCGCTCGGCGTGCACCGACTCGTGCGCCAACGACAAGGCCTGACGCACCTGATCACGGGTGCCGGTGTACACCGTGGCCGTCAACGAGTCGGCGGCGAACCCACCGCTGCGCCGATCCGCGGCCGCCCGTTCGTATTGCACCCGTATCGACGAATCGTCCAGCACTCGAAGCACATCCGCGCCGGTCTCCGTTCCGCGCAACAACGCTCGCACCTGATCGGCGTGCGAGTCGAGCGAGCGGCCGATACGCACCGGCGAATCCGCCGTCGGCAGATACCCGGCGCCCTTTCCCCGGATGGGATGCACAGGGTTGCCCTGTGAATCGAGGATGATGGCGTACGTACCGTGCAACTCCCGCGGAATCGATGGCGGGAAGCCGTGCTCCTCCTCCTTGCCGGGATCCCGAACGGTCAAACCGTCGGTCCCCGGTCCGAGCGCATAGGCGTGGGCACCGACACCGAATTCGTCCAGGGGACCGGAATACTCGTCGATGACCAGCGCCCAGCCCCCTTCCGGGATCGCCCGGCGGATCGCGTCATGATCGGCGTAGGACCGCAGCTGGCCACCCGCGGCTTCCTGCACCTCCGCCCGCGACATGCCATCGAGCCCGACCGGACCGTTCGGCGGCTCGATCGTCGTGCTGCCGGTCATCCGCTTGATCAGGCGCAGCGCGAGTTCGGCGCAGCGGCCGCGGTTCGCCTCGGAGGTGTGCGGGGCGCCGACATCGGAATGCTCGACGAACTGCGCATCATCGGCGTCCTGATAGACGTCGGCGACATCCGGCGAGTCGTCATCCGAATGCTCGACGAACTCCGCGTCATCGGCGTCCTGATAGACGTCGGCGACATCCGGCGAGTCGTCATCCGAATGCTCGACGAACTCCGCATCATCGACATGCTGGTGGATATCGGTATCGGGGAGGGCGGTCGCGACCGTGCCGTCGGCAACCACGCCGTTCGCGTCGTTCCAATCCCTGGTGTAGACGCCGACGTAGTCGGTGATCCCACCGTCGTAAGTCTCGAGATACGTCCGGATCGCTGCCGCACCGAAGTCGAGCGCCGGGTCCCGCATCGGATCATCGAGGCGCCGCGGCCGCGACAACTCGGTCATCCGATTCAGGGCCCGACGCGCCATCCCGGGACGTGCGGCATCGCTCGCGCCTTCCAGATCGCCGACCGGAACGACGTGTCCACCGGCCCGCAACTGTTTGACGAACTCTGCCTCCAGCGCGTGCGCGCGGCTCTCCTGCCGGACCATCGCGTCGACGTAGTCGCCACGCTGCGTCGTCAACGGATGCGGTGACAATCCCTCCGCGGCATCACGCAAGTGGGCGGCGGCGTGCACCATGTCGATGGCCTGCCGGACCTCCGAGGTCCCGTAGCCGAGAACGAGCGTCCTACGCTCCGGGTAATAGCGCGGCTCGACGTCCAGTTCGTGCACCACGCGAACGTTGTTGCGCCGAAGCATGTCATCGGCCCACGCGCCGATCTCGCTGCTCTCCAGCAGATGCCGGACCCGCGCGATCCGATCCGCCGACATCTCGCCCGCGGAATCACCCGGCATCCCCACCGATACGGCGGGCTCGTCCTCGGAAGTCCAATTCAACGCTTCATCGACGACGTCGGGACCTGCGTCGCGACGAAGCGATGTCACCTCGACATTCGCGTCCGGCCCCGGCTCTCCGACCTCGATCAGCCGCAGATCCAGATCGGGATGACGCAGCGCGGCCTCGAGATCCGGGCGGCCCGCCAATGCCCCCGCGAGCGCGGCGCCGTGCTCGCGCTCGAGCGCGACGACGACCACCCGAGGCGGCTCTCCCGCGACCAGCGCGACGTGCGGGGTGATCGTCTCCGCCCCGTCGAGTCCGGTCTCCTCGAGTTCGGACGCGAGCACATCCCTGGCCACCGCGGCATTCGCGGCGGTGTCGGCACGGTTGATCAACTCACCCTGCAGGTGATACTGATCGCCGAGATCGGACAACAATCGAAGCTTCAGTTCACGTCCGAGCAGCTCGGCGCGCCGTCGCTCCCTCGCCGCGTCGGGCAGCATGTCCCGGCCGACATCGGCTCGATCCACACCGAGCCGTGCGGCCAGCTCGGCCAATTCCCGCTCGTTCGCCTCGCGCAGCCTCGGCAGCGTCTCCGCGCGCAGTTCCGGGTCGATGGTCTCGACGGTGTTGATGTAGAGACTGCTTGCGAGATCGTTGATCTGCCCCGCCAGCTCCATCCGACGCCGTTGGGCGACGACCCGCCGTGTCGCGTTCTCGGAGACCTCCGCCTCCACTTCGAGCGAACTCCACCCGTGCACATCGGACCCGCCGGTCATGACGTCGTCCCATGCGGCGCCGTAGTACTCGACGTAGTTGTTGCCATCCGCCCACCGATAGGTGGCGATGTACTCCGCGATGGCGGCCGCGCCTGCTTCCCGTGCGCGGGTCAGGATCTCCTCGTCGGTGAGGCCGAGGCCGGCGCGCGACGCCTGCGCTGCCCTGGCGTCGTAGGCCGCGAGGTAGCGCTCGGCGGGCCGGATATCGTCGTCGACTGCGTAACCGAGCGTGCGTAGTTCGCGAGCGAACTCGAACTCCCGTCCGGCCGCGAGGGCTTCCTCGCGGACCATCGACGCGATGTACTCGTCCCGGCCCAGCATGCGAATCCGATTCAACCGGTTGCTGGTTTCGCCGTCCCACGCCATCTGCGCGTGTACGCCTTCGTGCACCAGCGTCAGCGCCTGACGAAGGAGATCCCGTTCAGTGGCGCGGACTTCGGCGACAACCGATTCCGAGTCGTACGTGCCATCGGCGAACTCGCTGGTCATCTGGTGCCTGAAATCGACCGCGATGTCGCCGTCCCCCAGTACGGCGAGGATTTCTCTGCCTACTCTGGTCAGCTCCAGCAGCGAAGTGACCTGATCGGAGTGTGCGCCGAGCGAAAGGCCGATGCGCACTGGCAGATCCACGGCCGGGTGGAGGCCGGATCCGTCTGTCGCGATGGGGTGCACCGGAACGCCGCAGTCGTCGAACAGGATCATATGGGTCGAGCCGATATCGGAAGGCAGCCTCGGCGGGTAACCCCGCACGGTGCTCGCGCCCGCGTCGTACACCACGACGCCGTCCTTCTCGCGCCTGAGCACATAGGCATGAGCACCGACACCGTGCTCATCCACCGGACCGGTATAGGCATCGACCACCAAGGCCGAAGACCCCTCCGGCATGTCCAGCAGCGCCCGCGCGATCTCGTCGTGATCGGACACCGTGCGCAGCTGCCCACCCGCCGCGGCCTGCACCTCGGCCGCGGTCATTCCGGCCGGCCCGACAGCCCCTGACGGCAGCCTGATCACCGAACTGCCGGTCAATGCCTTGATCAACCGCAACGACAGCTCCGCGCAACGACCACGATTGCGCTCTGCCACCGCACGCGACGCGGACTCCGGCGACCGCCCACTGGCGGAACCCGAGTCATCTCGCTGCGGGGGTGCGTCGGCCAGCTGGGCGATGGTGGCGGCGAAATCACGGGTTTCCGCGCGCAGCCTGGTCAACGTTTCGGCGACGCCGCGATCGGTGGCGAGATCGACGGCGGACACTTCGAGCGCACCGGCCCAGTGGGCGAGTTCCGCGGCGCTCAGGTCCAGGTCGGCGGAGTCGATCGGGGACCGGATCGCGAGGGCGAGAGCCTCGATCGCGCCTGCGCGCAACAGTGTTCGAGCCTGCTGCTCGGCAATCGCCGCCTCGAGCAGTGCCTGAAGCGGCGCGTCGAGGGGCACATTCATCTGACGAAGCAGCCACGCCTGCGTCAATTCGGGCGGCAATGGTCGCGGTACAAAGGTTTCCGGTGATGGTGACGCGACATCGGGTCGCGATCCCGGATCCGGCGACATTTGCGGCGACGGCGCGACCCGCTGTGCCAGATCTGCCAGTGCCCGCAACGGATCCGCGGCATTGGACAGCGAATCCCCCAGCCCGAGACGGGTGGACAGATCGTTGACGTAAGCGCGCTCGGGGTCGGTCAGCGGATCCGGGCTCTGTCGCTCGGGTGTCCGCGTTTCGTCGAGGTGGCGCCGCAGCGCGGCCATCGGATCGGCGGGATCGCTCGTGCCCGCTCGCGGCGGCATCTGCCGATCGAGATCGTCGTTCTGCGCGCCGCTTCCGGCCGCGAGCCCATGCCTGCCTTCGTCGCCGAGCGGACGTGTGGCGATGCCGTTCTTGTTGTAGAAGATGCCCCAGGTGGCCTTCGCGTTCGGCACCTTGGTGGGATCGAACTCGAACGGGTCCGGTTGCCGGAGCGGGTCATACACCATGACCTTTTCGGTGTCGGCGTCCCAGTACATGGTGAACGCGTGCGCGCCCGGTTCGCCGTCGGGGACGCTACCGCGCTGCTGATTGATGACGATCACGGCGGACTTGCCGCGCATGTACCGCAGCGCGTCGGCGATCGCGTGCTGCCCCGTCCGCTTGCGTCCGGGCCCCAGCAGGTTCAATGCGGCGAGGCGCCCTCGCCTCCACAACGGAGTCAGCTGGGCATCGGCATGCCGCTCCATATCGCGCCAGTCCATGCCGTCCGGGCCGACACTGTCCGGCGCCGGAACAGTGATGGCGGGGTTGCCGGTGACCTGGGCCGCCTTCCACAGCGCCTGTGGTCCGCAGCCATTCTCGGTCACGTCCGGACGTGGCGAATTCGGTTGCGACGGATCGACATCCGGCAGGTACGGTGCCGTCCCCGCCCCGTTGGACTCGATATCGGACACCCGGTACATGGTGTCGACCGGAACCCCTCGCGGCGGCCTCGATCCCTGGGGTTCCGGCGCGTTCCACTGGTGGTAGAGCCCGTTGGTCTCATCGGGCACGAACACTCGCACGTCGTCGCCGAAGTGCTTCGACGGTAGAATCGGATCTCCCGGCGTGCCGACCAGCGCGATATCGCCGACCAGGCCCGACAACCGGCCCTTGCGGCCCGCGGCCGCCGCGACGTCGACACCGTAGCCGCCCGCGATGATCCTGACGGACGGCTTGTCCCCCGCCACCGCCCTGGTCGCGTCGAGGATCGCGATATCGCGCCGCAGCAGCTCCGCCGCCTTCTTCGCACGCCAGTTCACCATCGCCGATGCCCGACCCGGTGTGTCGTAACCGAGCCAGGCAATGGATGCCAGCGAGTCTCCCGCGCGCAGGCGGCCCGTGGCCGCGGCGTGCCTGGCGGCGGTGTCCTGGAGGACTGCGCCGAGATCCGCCACAGTCGCGTCCCTGCCCTGCACATGCAACGACACCAGCGTCGCCGTGTCCGGGTTGCCGAACGCGACGAGCGCCCTGCCCTTTCCACCGAAGGCACTCGGATCGTAGGCGAGCACGCGCACCGGCAGGTTCGGATCGATCCGCGCGGCCCGCAGTTGTGCCTGCCGCAAGTCGGCGACCGTGCGCCTCAGGTTGCGCAGTCGCTCACGTTCCTGGCGGTTCAGGCTGTCGCGTGCGCTGAGATCCGCGATATCCTGGGCGATCTGCAACCGGTTGGCGGTGTCGGCGGAATGCGAGTCGATGCCGGGTGCTCTGCCGATCACATCCGGATACGCACGAATCAGGGCGGCCCGTTCGGCGTCGGTCAGCGCGTTCCACCGCCGGGAGTTCTTGTCCGCCTGCGCCGCGGCATCGTCGTCGGTGGCGGGATTGGCGTCGGAATCGCCGAGCAGCAGATCCTGCGCACGCAGACCCGGCTCCATCCGATTCAGGATGGCGTCGGCCTCGTCGATCTCCGCGCGGGTCGCCTCGCGGCTGTCGTCGGGTAGGACACGCCGCGGGTCACGGGTGTTGGTGTTGTCGGAGTCCGCGTCAGAATCGTTGTCTGCGTCGGGATCTGTGTCGGCGTCAGGATCCGGATCCGCGTCGGGATCCGTGTCGGCGTCGGCGTCAGGGTCCGTGTCCGCATCGGAGTCTGCGTCTGGATCGGTATCGAGGTCGGCGTCGGCATCCGAATCGGCATCGGCATCTGCATCTGCATCAGCGTCCGTGTCGGCATCGGCATCGGCGTCCGTGTCGGCATCGGCATCGGCATCGGCGTCCGTGTCGACATCGAGGTCGGTGTCGACGTCCGTATCCGTGTCCGTGTCCGTGTCCGCGCCGGAGTCTGCGTCTGGATCGGTATCAGTATCGGAGTCGGCATCCGAATCGGCATCCGCGTCATCGGCGGTATTCGCATCGGGATTGGCGCCCGCATCGGCATCGGTGTCCGCGCCAGCGTCGAGTGCGGCGGCCGCATTGGCGGCGGAGTCCGCGCCAGCGTCGAGTGCGGCGGCCGCATTGGCGGCGGAGTCCGCGACAGGCACACTGTCGGGATCGAGATCCGGATCCAGATCGGGGTCGCGGTCGGGGTTCGGCCGCGTATCGGGGGCGGCATTCGAACTCGTGTCGGGCTCGGCAGCCGCCCGATCGCCGTCGGTGGTCGGGCGTGAACTGCTCGGGGCGGGTCCCGGTCGGCCGGGCGATGCGGGCGGCAGCGGGGGCAGCGCGAGGGCAGCCGGGGCCGGGTCCACGGCGTTAGCGTCGTCCTGATCGGCCGCGTCGTCCGTATCTCGCTGTCGAGAAATCGAATCCGCCGTGCCGTCCGGCGGTGTCGGCGCCGGGTCGGGCGAAACCAGGTCGGCAGGGCCGACCTGCACCTGCTGCTGATCGACGCTCGACGCGGCGGCCTCCGCGTCCGCCTCCGATCGGGACTGCGGCGCTTCGGAATCCGTGATTCGCGCCTGAACCGGTCCGGCCTGGTCCGTCGACGCGCCGGGAACACCGGCCGCCCGGGCCGGGCCCGCGCCGACCTCCGGCGAGCCCTCGCCGGTCGGCGCCGCGCCGACCGTATCGGGCGGGACGGCGCGCGTAGTGCCATCCAGCGCGGTGGAGTTCCCTTGTGCATGGGCGGGCCGGGAAGCACCCGACGCGGGGGCGCTACCGGACTGCGGCACCGGAGCAGCGGACGAGGTGGGCGACGAGGACGCCAGCGACGATGCGCCGGGGGCGACGTTCGAGGCCGTCGGCCCGGCGACAGCGGGCGTCGAACCGGAAACGGCCGCACCGGGGGCACCGGCAACCGCCGGCGCACCGGGCGTGCCCACCCCGACCGATCCGGCGTTCACGGGAGTGACGCCAGGCGTCTGCGCCGCGGGCGACGCTCCGCCGACAGCGGCCCCGGTCGTACCGGTACCGGACATGGGCGTCCCCGAATCGGTGACGCCGGCAGCCGAAGTTTCCCGGGTGGAGCCGTCGGCTACGCGGTGGCCATCCGCAGCTGAATTACCGTCCGGCGCAATCGAATCCGAACCAACAGAGGCGGGCTGACCCGTGTGCGCGGCGGTATCCGCGCCCGTATGTGCCGAGCCCCCGCCCGCTTGTGCGGAATCGGTGCCAACTTGCGCGGATTCTCCGCTCGGCGCGACCGAATGCGCGCCCGCTGCGGGGGCGCTGCTGTTCTGTACGGCGGAATCACCGGTCGAGGTGTTCGCATCACCCTCGTTGGCACCGGAATTCGCATTGCCTTGACCGGAAGTGGCCGGGGCAGCGCTCTGCTGGCTCGCCGCCGAGTCACCACCGGCCTCGCTCGAGCCCACCGGTCCGGCATCGGAAGTACCTGCGTTTCCGGCATATTGGCTGGTGTCGGCCGACGCCGGTGTGGTGTTCGGAGTTCCAGCACCACTACCGCCATTGGCATTGGCTCCGGCGCCATTCGCTCCGGCGCCGTTGGTCCCAGCTCCATTCGCCCCGCCGCCGTTCGTTCCACCACCGTCGGCACCGGCACCGTTGACGTCCGGTGCGGGAACCGGGGACGTACCGTCAGGTCCGGAGCCGGGCAGGGTGCCAACCCGGACCGGCTCCTGGTTGAAGTTGATCGGCCCGTTGTGCTGGGTCTGGCCCCTGGCACCATGAATACCGCTCGGCCCCGCACCGGAGAGCGCGCCACCGACGAATGAACGCGGATCCCAGTTCCCTGTCGCCAACGCCGCGACAAAAGCGCCGGCAAGACCCGCACCCGTACCAACGATCGACCCGCCGATGAACCCACGGACGCCGTTGTTGTTCATCAGACTGGGCGCGATCCGGCCCATCGCGCGGTTCAATCCGAAACCCGCACCACCACCGCCACCACCGGCCAGCGCGGAGACCCAGGCGTTCTCCCAGATCGCGCCCGTATCCCAGCCCTGGCTGTTCAGACCCTCGGCGATGACGATGCCCTGCACCGCCACCTCTTGCGCGGTGCCCTGGAAGACCTCGACGATCGCTTCCTGGACGATCTCGTAGACGACCTTCGTCACCACTCGCTTCGCCGCATCCGACAAGAAAGTCCTGGCGAGCATGCTGGCGATCCGACCCTCCAACCACCGCGCCATCTGCTGGAACACAAGCCGCGTCGCCGCGATCGCCCCGGCCTCGGCAAGCGGCGCCGCTGGGCCGCTGAAAAGCGCCAAAGCCATCTCGGCAGCCAACCAACCGAGAGAAATGATCGCGTTCAGGTGATTCGCATGAACCGCACCGGCGAAATCGTCGACCGAAATCGCCAGATCCTTGAACGAGTTGCCCATCAACTCGATCGAACCGTGCTCGGGCTTCCCGCCTTTGGGTGTGTCGTCATGAATCACCGCCCGCAACGAATCGGCGACCTGCTGCCCACCATCACCCAGCGGATACGCGTTGACCACCGCCGCCGCGGCGGTATCCGCCTCCGCTATCGCCTCATTGAGGATCTCATCAGCGATATCTCGCAGCGCCGCGGAAATCTTGACCACGTCGTCGGGATCGACGCGCGTGATCTCCGAACCCGCTACCCACTCGAGCCAAGCGAGCTCCGGCGGGATCGTCCAATAACCCATCGAAAGGCCGATTCAGACGTCACCAGGCTTGACCGGTGACGCTCTCCTTGGGATTCCCGCGACCACCGTGGTCGTAGCTCTCGACATCGGTGAACGTCATCGCCTCGTCCTCGGCGCGTTCCGGCGAACCGGGAGGCGCCAGCGAAACCGGTGGCTCCAAGGGAATCTCGGTCTCGATATCCGGCATTCCCTCGACGACATCGGACAATTTCGGCATCCGCGCCCGCTCGTCACGCAACGGCTCCGCGAGCGCCTTGCTCTTGCGGAACACCTCGTCGGCCGCCTGCTGCGCCATCTGGGTGACCGCCTTGGCGATCTGGTCGTAGCTCAGTTCGCCGACACGGTCGGAGAAGCGGGTCTCGATGACCACACCATTGGCATTCACCGTCACCGACACCGACTTGTCACGCGTCGTCGCGGTCGCGATCAGCTTGACCCGCTCCCGCTGTGCTTCCGCGATATCCCGCATGCGGCTGCGGAAATCCTCCAACAGCCCGGTGATGTCCCCCTCCATACGGCCAGACGTCATTTCACCCACTCCGAACTCCATGGCGGCGCCTGATCAGCCCGCCTGCCACCACTGCCGCTGTTCAGACCTGCTCGATTCGCCGCCGCGCCTCGTCCTCGTTCCGCTCGGCGACAACCGCCGCCTCGAACTGGCCCTGCGACAGGTTCGCCCACGACTTCGCCATGGTGTGGGTACCGTCCACCGCGCCCTGCAACCGCGTCGTCAACCCGTTGTCACCCTGACCCTCGACATATTTGCTGCCGAAGTTGTCACTACCGATAACAGCCAGCAACGTGCTCAGCTGATCGTGAACGCGATTGGCGACGCTCTCCAACCGGGCCCGAACCTTGTCGGCCTCGTACCCCGAGCTCTTCAGCTTCTCCGAGTACTGCTCAACTGACATAGCGCACCTCCACCCGGCCGATTCGGCCTGCGAATTCGTCTGCCACCGTGATCGTCCCGGGCGTCCTCACCATGGCATCGCTCCTCGTGTTCCCCGGGTAGTGAGACCACCGCTGGCTACGGTTCGAACTCCTCCGACGATGACAGTCCATAGCAACTCACCAGTAGCCTTTACGTGAACTTAAGACTTCGCGGGAGTAACGCGCAGATGTGTCGGGATGCCGTCGGCCGATAGCCTGATCAGCGCCTGATGACTTGCCGCACAATCGAGTTGGCACACACCCGAACCGTCTCGCCGTCGTCGCCCACACCCGGTCCGCACTGCCCGGAAACCGCCTGGCAACCAGTCGGGGACGCGAACCGCCACCCGTGGCGATCTCGCCGCCGGAAATGCCTGCGGCTCAGCCACTGCCGACCGCCGCCACCGCACGGTTGCGCGGCGCGTCCGCCTCCGGTGCACGACGAGTGCGATGATCACGGCATGCGAGTACTGGTGCAGCGCGTGACCGCCGCCGAGGTGCGGGTCGACGGGGAGGTGGTCGGCCGGATCGAACCCGACCCGCAGGGATTGGTCGCGCTGGTCGGCGTCACGCACGACGACACCGAAGCGACCGCGAAGGCCCTGGCGGACAAGCTGTGGCGGCTGCGAATTCTGAACGGCGAGCGTTCCGCGGCCGACCTGAACGCGCCCGTGCTCGTCGTCAGCCAGTTCACCCTCTACGCCGACACCGCCAAGGGACGCCGCCCGTCCTGGTCCGCGGCCGCGCCGGGCCCGATCGCCGAACCACTCGTGGACGCTTTCGCCGCGGCACTGCGCGCCCTCGGCGCGACCGTCGCGACAGGTCGATTCGGTGCGCACATGCACATCGAGCTCACCAACGACGGCCCGGTCACGCTGCTGCTGGAGGCCTGAGCACGCGGTTCGCGCCGAATTAGCTGGCAGCTAGCAGCCGGCCGGTTCGTTCCTGGGCGACGGCACCCGATTTGTGGCAGACTCTCCGCGAGAACAGATGTGGCCGAAGGAACGACCGTCTGTGAAAGGTGATGCGGGAGTTGGGGTCGCGATGGATCTGAGTGCTATCGAACGACAGGTAGCGGTCGATCGCAGTGCGGCCCGAGACCGAACGGTCGATTCCGAACTCCGATTGGCCACCTCGCTCGCCGAGCTCGCCAAGGCGCTGATCGCCACCAGGAACGATCCCGCCGCCCGCAGGGACCGCACCATCGAGGCTCCCGCACCGGCGCAGGAAGCGGTCGGGATCCGGTTGCACTGGCTGGCCGCCGGAATGGTCGAGGCGCGGTTCGCGGGCGAACTACAAGAGGCCCTGCGGATCTTCGAGCAGGTCACGCGGGACGCCGGGCGCCGCGATCTGGCCACCAGCACCATCCGCGGCGCCTGCGCCACGTATCGCCAAGTGGCACAGACGTATCCGCACGTAGCGGGCATGTGCGCCGACGGGCTCGGCAAGTGCGGCGTGTGGCTCGGCAGGCTGGACCAGGACGCGGCCGTGGCCGCCGTGGAGGACGCCGCACGGATTCGCGCCCAGCTTGCCGCGGACAATCCCGACCTGGCAGGCAAGTACCTGGCCAGTCTGAGCACGCTGTTACGCACCCTCATGGTGGGCCGCTCGCGCAAGCAGGCGCTGGCGATGTACCGCGAGCGGTACTCCGCGTTCACCTCCACCGGCATGTCGATCCGCCTGCGCGCGTGCGGGATTCGCGATCTGGACCTCACGCCGAAGTCCTACAACGCGCTGGTGGAACTGGAGTGCCGCACCCTGGAACAAGCGGGACGGCTGACGCAGCAGCAGATCGTCCGCAAGTCCTCCGGCGACCTGTCGACGGTGGAGGAGATCAACTGGCGCTTGGCGCTGGTCGGCCTGCGCCCGCTCGCGCCGGGCGAGGATCCGGAGCCGCCGTCGACGCCGGTCGAGATCGGCCCCAGCTTCGGCGCCCTCGGCGTGCGCTGCCCGGACCGGGACGCCATGACGCAACTGCGCGCCGCGATCATCGCGGCCTACGCCGAGGACGACATCCAGCTCGTCGACAGCGCCACCTACCTCAATGCCGACGACGAGGACTGGGTGATCGGCGAGGCCGAGTTCAACACCGCGAGCACGCTCGGCGACGACGTGGTGCTGATCGAGATGTCCTACGGCGGCTGGGTGACGGTGATGAGCCTGAACTGGGAACTCGCTCCGGTCGGCGGACATCCGCTCGCGCTGCGGCTTTCCCAGAACTGGCCGGTGGTGAGCGTGACGGCCACCACGAACATGTCCTACGAGCTGTGCCGGTACGAGCACGGCAAGGCGACGCAGTACGCCGCGCTCGGCCGCCCGGCCGGGCCCACGTCGCTCGACGAGCCGCTCGCGCCCTTGGACTTCGGCCTGTTGGCCGCCTACGGCGCGTCCCACGCCACCGAGAACAAGGTGCGCTCGGCGTTCGGCAATACGCAGTCCTTCGCGAATCTGACCTACTTGCCCGGCGCGGGCATCCGGCAGCTGCGCAAGTCGATAGCGCTGATCGACCATGATCACGTGCTGTTTTTCCGCAAGACAGGGCAGAGCTGAATCATCCTCCGCCCCAGTATGTTCGGTGAGCCGACAGCTGCCGTCCGCGGGGCCGCGCGGTCCGGCTGCGGCTTCCGGCAGCGAGATTCGAGTAGTTCGCTACTCGGGAACCGGCCCCCGCACGGAACCTAGTCTGACTGCATCGTCAGAGAGTTCCCAACGAGCCGGGGAGGTACCGAACAGAACCGCCGAATCCGCTGCACGGCCGAAGGTCTCGGCTAAGCGCACAAGGCGCGGGTGCAAGGAACGACGTCACCGATCCAGCGGCGAAGCTGGGTATCGTCGGGCGACTCCGGCCAGTACACGAAGGTGTCGAAGCCGGTCGTCACGGCGAGATCGACCAAGATGCGGGCCCAGCCCGCGGCGTCGGTGCGAATCGGGTCCTCGCCGCGCAGGCGCACCGGACCTGGCGCGTCGGTGATCGTCCCGACCAGCTGCGCCATGCGGGTGATGTCCGCCGGGGAACGCCCGGCGTCGACGGCGGACGCGGAGATAGTGTCTTGCGCCCCTTGCCATTTCTCGTAGGGCAGATAGTGCGGGATCGGCGCCGCCCAACCGTCGGCGATCCGTCCGGTCAGCGCGTTGGCCTTCGGACCGACGCTGCCGAACCAGATCCCGACGGGATGTGCCGGTGCGGGGCCGGACTGCACGTCGTGCACGGAATAGTGGGTGCCGTCGACAGTGGCCTTGGCGCCGGGGCGCCACATCGCGCGGATGATCTCGGTGGCCTCCTCCAGCGCCAACAGCGCTTCGGGATTCGTACGGTCCGGGCCGCCCATGCCCTCGATGGCGGGCCAGAACGCGCCCGCGCCGAGGGCGAGTTCGAACCGTCCGCCGCTGAGCAGATCCAACGTCGCCGCCTGCTTGCCGAGCATCGCGGGCCCGCGTAGCGGAAGGCTCGCTACGTCCGGGAAAACCCGCAGCCGCTCGGTTTCCGCCAGCACGGTGGCGATCAGCGCGAAGGTGTCCACCAGCGCGCCAGAGTAGGGGTGATCCTGGATGCCCAGCAGATCGAGCCCTGCCGCGTCGGCGATCTTGGCCAGCTCACGGATCTGTTGCAGTTCAGCGGCTTTGGGCGCGAGTTGAATCCCGAAGCGCAACGTCACGACGTGCTCCTTGTCTCTGGGCGAGATGTGGCGGCTCGCGGAAAAGCGAAACGGCGGCCCCCGATCCTATCGGGGGCCGCCGTGCGAAACTTTCGCCCTACTCCGGGCGCAAGGTGAGGATGCGCGGGCCGTCCTCGGTGACCGCGACGGTGTGTTCCCAGTGGGCCGCGCGGCTGCCGTCCAGGGTGACCACGGTCCAGTCGTCGTCGAGCACCTTGGACTGGGTGGTGCCGAGGGTGAGCATGGGTTCGATGGCCAGCACCGAGCCGACCACCAGCTTCGGGCCCTTGCCTGGTGCGCCCTCGTTGGCCAGGAACGGGTCCATGTGCATCTCGCGGCCGATCGCGTGCCCGCCGTAACCGTCGACGATGCCGTAGGCACGGCCGTGCAGTTCCTCCGCGGCGCGGGTGCCCATCTCGATGGCGTGCGACACGTCGGTCAGCCGGTTGCCCGGCAGCATGGCCGCGATGCCCGCCTCCATGGACAGCCGGGTGGCCTCGCTCAGCAGCCGATCGGCCTCGATGATCTCGCCGACCCCGAAGGTCCACGCGGAGTCGCCGTGCCAGCCGTCCAGGATGGCGCCGCAGTCGATCGAGACGAGATCGCCCTCGGCGAGGATCTCCTGCGCGGTCGGAATCCCGTGCACCACACGATCGTTCACCGATGCGCAGATCGAGGCCGGGAAGCCGTGGTAGCCCTTGAAGGACGGCACCGCACCGGCGTCGCGAATGGTCTGCTCGGCGACCTCGTCCAGTTCCAGGGTCGACACCCCGGGCTTGGCTGCCGCGCGCACGGCGACGAGAGTGCGGCCTACCACCGCGCCCGCCGCCGCCATGGCGTCCAGCTCACCTGCGGTGCGGAACGGCACCACCTTCTTGCTCTTGTTGCGCCCGAAGACCATGACGGCTCAGCGCTTCCGAGACAGGGACATCAGTGTCCCAGCGCGCGCAGCGCGCGGCCGTTGACCTCGTCCACCTCGCCGATGCCGTCCACCGTGACGACCAGGCCGTCGTAGTGCTGCAGCAGCGGCTCGGTCTCCTCGCGGTACACCCGGAGCCGGTTGCGGATCACGTCCTCGTTGTCGTCGGCGCGGCCGCGCGCGAGCATCCGCTCGACCACGGTGTCCTCCGCCACGACGAAGCACAGGACGGCGTCCAGCTTCTTGTCCATGTCGCCGAGGATCTTCTCCAGTGCCTCGGCCTGGTCGATGGTGCGCGGGTAGCCGTCGAGCACGAAGCCGTTCACGGCGTCCGGCTCGTTGACCCGGGCCTCGACCATGCGGTTGGTCACATCGCTGGGCACCAGGTCGCCCGCGTCCATGTACTTCTGCGCTTCGCGACCCAGCGGAGTCTGCTGGCTGATATTCGCGCGAAACAGGTCCCCTGTGGAGATGTGCGGGACGCCCAGCTTTTCCGACAGCAGGACGGCCTGGGTGCCTTTGCCGGCACCCGGCGGACCGAGCAGTACAACTCTCACTTGAGGAACCCTTCGTAATTTCGATTCATCAGCTGGCTTTCGATCTGCTTCACGGTGTCCAAGCCGACGCTCACCATGATCAGCACCGATGTGCCGCCGAACGCGAAGTTCTGGAGACCACCGGGACTACCGATACCGAGGAACAAGTTCGGCAGGACGGCCACCACACCGAGGTAGATGGAGCCGGGCAGAGTGATGCGGCTCAGGACGAAGTTCAGATAGTCGGCCGTCGGCTTACCGGGACGATACCCCGGGATGAAACCGCCGAACTTCTTCATCTCGTCGGCGCGTTCCTCCGGGTTGAAGGTGATCGCGACATAGAAGTAGGTGAAGAACACGATCAGGCCGAAGTAGATGGCGATGTACGCCGGGTTGCTCGGGTTCACCAGATACTTCTGGATTATCTCCTGCCACCAGCTCGGATCGGGATCGCTCTGCGATCCCGTCAGCTGCACGACCAGGTTCGGCAGGTAGAGCAACGACGAGGCGAAGATCACCGGGATCACACCGGCCTGGTTGACCTTCAGCGGCAGGTAGGTCGAGGAGCCGCCATACATCTTGCGGCCGACCACGCGCTTGGCGTATTGGACCGGAATGCGGCGCTGGCCCTGCTCGACGAAGATGACCGCGACGATGATGGCGAAGGCGGCCACACACACCAGGCCGAACACGAGGCCGCCGCGGCTGTCCAAGATGGACCTGCCTTGAATCGGTAGTTGCGCCGCGATACCGGCGAAGATCAGCAGCGACATACCGTTACCGACGCCGCGCTCGGTGATCTGTTCGCCGAACCACATGACCAGGGCGGCTCCCGCGGTCATCACGAGCACGACGATGATCATGCCGAAGATGCTGGTGTCGGCGAGAATGTCTTTCTGGCAGCCCTGGAGCAGCTGACCACGCGCCGCGAGCGCGACCAGACCGGTCGCCTGCAGGATGGCCAGCGCGATCGACAGGTACCGCGTGTACTGCGTCATCTTCGTCTGGCCTGCTTGGCCTTCCTTGCGCAGTTCCTCGAACCGCGGGATGACGACCGTGAGCAGCTGAATGATGATACTGGCGGTGATGTAGGGCATGATGCCGATCGCGAAGACCGACAATTGCAGCAGCGCACCACCGGAGAACAGGTTGATCAGCTGGTAGATGCCTGCGTTCTCACCGCCGGAGACCAGGTCGACACATTCCTGGACGGCCTTGTAGTCGACGCCGGGCGACGGCAACGCGGCACCCAGGCGGTACAGCGCGACCAACCCCAGCGTGAAGAGAATCTTCCGCCGTAAGTCCGGAGTCCGGAAGGCCGATACGAAGGCGGAAAGCACTGATCCTCCTGGCGCGAACGACATGGTCATGACATGGCAGTTTCAGCTTTGCCCGATTCCCTGACGAACAGGGGGACGCCGAAAGCCATGACGTGGCTTGGCAGACAACACTTGAACTCTAACAGTGGCACCGGACGAGCTCATCACTCGTCCGGTGCCACTGCTTGCAGAGTACCGTCAGCCCAGCTCGGTGACAGTGCCACCGGCCGCGGTGATCTTCTCCTTGGCGGCGCTGGTCACCTTGTCGACGGTCACCTGGACCGCGACACCGATCTCGCCGTCGCCGAGAACCTTGACCAGCTGGTTCTTGCGAACCGCGCCCGCGGCGACCAGCTCGGCCTTGCCGATCTCGCCGCCCTGCGGGAACAGCTCGGCGATCTTGCCCACGTTCACGACCTGGTACTCGGTACGGAACCGGTTCGTGAAGCCCTTGAGCTTGGGCAGCCGCATGTGCAGCGGCATCTGCCCGCCCTCGAAGGCGGCCGGGACGTTCTTGCGCGCCTTGGTGCCCTTGGTACCACGGCCCGCGGTCTTGCCCTTGGAGCCCTCACCGCGACCCACACGGGTCTTCTCGGTCTTGGCGCCCGGGGCGGGACGCAGGTGGTGCAACTTGATGGTCATGTCAGACCTCCTCAACTGTCACGAGGTGGCGCACGACGTTGATCAGCCCGCGGTTCTGGGCGTTGTCCTCGCGGACCACGGACTTGCGGATACCACGCAAGCCGAGGGTGCGAAGGCTGTCCCGCTGATTCTGCTTGGCGCCGATCGAACTCTTGATCTGGGTCACCTTGAGATCTGCCATTACCTGGCACCTCCAGCCGCCTGAGCGCGCGCACGCAGCATGCCCGCAGGAGCGACGTCCTCGAGGGGCAGGCCACGACGGGCCGCGACCTCTTCGGGGCGCTGCAGCATCTTGAGCGCCGCAACGGTCGCGTGCACGACGTTGATGGCGTTGTCGCTACCGAGCGACTTCGCCAGGATGTCATGAATGCCAGCGCATTCGAGCACGGCACGAGCCGCGCCACCGGCGATCACACCGGTACCGGGCGAAGCCGGACGCAGCATGACCACACCGGCCGCCGCCTCACCCTGAACCGGGTGGGTGATGGTCGAGCCGATCATCGGGACGCGGAAGAAGCCCTTACGAGCCTCCTCGACACCCTTCTGGATGGCCGCGGGAACTTCCTTGGCCTTGCCGTAGCCGACGCCGACCAGACCGTTGCCGTCACCGACGATCACCAGGGCGGTGAAGCTGAAGCGACGACCACCCTTCACGACCTTGGAGACGCGGTTGATCGCGACGACGCGCTCGAGCTGGTTCTTGTCGGCCTGCTGGTCACGACGGTCACCACCACCGCGACGATCGCGGCCACCGCCACGGCCGTCGCGGCTGTCGCCACCACCGGCGGCACCATTCTGCTGTCCGGCGGGTCCGCTGCCGCCGTCACGCCTCTGACGTCCCGGCATCAGACGTTCCTTCCGTAAATGTTTGCAGTCATCAGAACTTCAACCCGCCTTCGCGAGCGGCATCGGCCAGCGCGGCGATGCGGCCGTGGTAGTCGTGGCCACCACGATCGAACACGACAGCATCGACACCGGCCGCCTTGGCGCGGGCGGCGATCAGCTCGCCGACCTTCTTGCCCTTGGCGGTCTTGTCGCCCTCGACCGCCCGCACGTCGGCCTCGATCGAGGACGCCGCGGCGATGGTCTTGCCGAGCGAGTCGTCGATCAGCTGCGCGTGCAGGTGGCGCGAGGAGCGGTTGACCACCAGGCGCGGACGCTCGGTGGTGCCCGCGACCTTCTTGCGCAGGCGGAAGTGACGACGCGTCTTCGACAGACGACGCGCGGTCGACACGTCCTTGCCCAGCGGGATGCGCTTGGCCTTCTGGTTTTCGGTTTGCGCCATGATCACTTACCCGTCTTTCCGACCTTGCGGCGAACGACCTCGCCTGCGTAGCGGATGCCCTTGCCCTTGTACGGGTCGGGCTTGCGCAGGCCGTGGATGACCGCCGAGATCTGGCCGACCGCCTGCTTGTCGATTCCGGACACGGAGAACTTGGTGGGCGATTCCACCGCGAAGGTGATGCCCTCGGGCGCCTCGATCGGCACCGGGTGGCTGTAGCCGAGGGCGAACTCGAGGTTCGAGCCCTTGGCCGCCACGCGGTAACCGACGCCGAAGATTTCCATCTTCTTCTCGTAGCCCTTGGTCACGCCCTCGATCATGTTCGAGATCAGCGTGCGGGTCAGGCCGTGCAGCGAGCGGTTGCGGCGCTCGTCGTTCGGGCGAACGACCTCGAGCTGGCCGTCTTCGCCACGGGCGACGGTGATCGGCTCGGCGACCACGTGCGAGAGGGTGCCCTTGGGACCCTTCACCGACACGTTCTGGCCGTCGATGTTCACCTCGACACCGGACGGGATTGTGATGGGCTTCTTACCAATGCGCGACATTGTCCTGACCTCCCTTACCAGACGTAAGCGAGGACTTCGCCGCCCACGCCGCTCTGTGCCGCCTGCTTGTCGGTGAGCAGACCCTGCGACGTGGAGATGATGGCCACGCCGAGGCCGCCCAGGACCTTGGGCAGGTTGGTGGATTTCGCGTACACACGCAGACCGGGCTTGGAGACGCGGCGCACGCCGGCGAGGCTGCGCTCACGGCTCGGGCCGTACTTGAGGTCGACGATGAGCGTCTTGCCCACCTGCGCGTCCTCGGTCCGGTAGTCGGCGATGTAGCCCTCACGCTTGAGGATCTCGGCGATGTTCGCCTTGAGCTTCGAGTGCGGAGCCTTCACCTGATCGTGGTACGCCGAGTTGGCGTTGCGCAGACGGGTCAGAAAGTCTGCGATCGGATCAGTCATGGTCATAGTTCGACCTCGACACCTTTCTCGCTGCGGTTCCCATACAGCACCCGCGCGCCCGGAAGCGCGCCGATGGTGGGCCTACAACAATTCGGCTGGTCCGGTCGGCAACTGCCGACCGGCGGGGTACGTATCGACCGGGCGCACCGCACGCATGCGGACATGAGGGTGCCCAGGCAACCGCTCTAGTGTAGGCAATGGGCTGACCAGGACAAAATCGGGGTCGAACGACGGATCACGGCAGAAACCGAGCCGTACACGTGCCACCATACGCAGATGCCGCTGAAACGCGTCGTGGTCTATGTCGACGCCGACGACCTCGCGACGATCGAGAAGGCCGCCGAAAACACCCAGGTCAGCAAACCGGACATAATTCGGGACGCCATTCACCTGGCTGCCATGCGCATGCGGCGCCGCTCCGAGCCCTTACGGCTACGTCGCTTCGCCGGCGGCGACCCGACCCTGGCTGATCGGGTTGACGAAATCCTCGCCGAAGACAGCACGCAGAGGACTCCACTGGCACCGGAATAATCATCGCGGACACCTCGGGGCGTCCTTGCCACTTTCGACAAGCCCTTGCACCGCTGACATCGCACAAGGCGTTCCAGGTCCTCCCGGACGACCTCTAGCGGAAAAAGAGAACAGCGCCATGGTGGCCGCCACGGCGCCCGCCCCGGCCGGGGCATTCACAGGTTCTTCACAACAATCCCGACGGCGTTTCAAAGGATTGCGCGCGGATCATGCTTCTCGAGGCCCTCTCGAGAATGAGAGGGGTGACGGGATCTCGACCAACCCTGAATCGAACCTTGGCCGAGCACGGGGCGGTGAGATAGATCGACAGACGCAGGAGCCATCATGACACTCAGGCCCTCGCCGAATGCTCGCGAGATCATCACTCCCGGCTTCATTCTACGAATGCACCGACCGCGCTGGACCAGCAGCGCACTTGCCCTAACCGTGGTCGCTGAGACAACATACCCTTCCGCCACGGTCCAGGCCGGAACGCATTGGTGCGCAATGGTATTCACTGCCATCGTCGCCACTGAAGTCACGTGGATGGCGCTGGCGCACACCCGGAATTGGCTCGGCAAGTACGTCATCGTGATCAAACTCGCGGGTGACTGAACCAATCATTTCCCTCCGATCCTGCGATGGATCGAGCTCGAATCTGAACAATCGCAGGGCAATCGAACGCACAAGGGCACGGGCTCGTTCGAAGTCCGTGCCCTTGCGCGGTGTTGCGCTATTCGGGCGCGGCTCACCAGCAGCTCCTGTGCACGCCCGACAGCCCGTCGAGCAGGTCTCGGATACTCTGGAGCTCAACGGAACCCAAAGGGGGGTCATACACCGCGGGCCGAAGACCGTTCTCCCGAACCGCTTTCCACACCGGCGGTTGCTGCTGCGCGACACAGTCGTCGACAGGCTGATCAACCGTGCGCTCGCCGCAGGGCTGGTCGGCATGCTGCTGCGAGAATCATGGTTCGAGCAAGCCCTGACCTCGGCACTTCCCGGCGACGAGGACACCGTGGTGAACCTCGCCCGGCAGCTCTCTTTCGGCGCGATCCTGCTCGTCGTGTCCGACATCTACGGCATCGCGAAGTTGTGGGATGGTGCGGACCCGGATCGCGCCCGGCAACGACAGCGCATCTACGACCTGGTCGCTGCGACAGCCACCGTCATCATCCTTGCCGCCGGAACACCGGCCCGGCGCGCGAACCTACTGGTGGATCAGCTTCTCGGCTGGCCTGCCGTCGCGCTCTGGCTTGCCTTCTGCCTGCCCGTGGGCATCACCGCCGTCCTCGTCGGCAGGATCTGCCTCAGGGAGATGCTGACCGGAGACATCACCCGCCGCGAGCGTGTGGTCTTCGTCGTCATCTTCTGCACCGCCGTCGTCGCGGGGCTCGAGTGGGCGCCACCGTCATCGAGACATTCGGATGCGTGCTGGCAGATCAGCCGGTCCTCGATCCCGAGATGCATCGCAAGGCCTGGTCCTTCGCCACCGCGATGTTCGTCGCGGTCGGCGTCTCGGCCATTCCCCTGATCAGCACGCTCACCACGCGCCTCGGCCACGATCGCACCGGCCGTAACCTCCGCAGACTGCGGCCGCTGTGGACCGACCTCACCGCCGCCGTACCCGAAGTCGTGCTCGACACCACGGCAGGCCGGGGACAACAGGACCCCGCCATCCGGCTCCACCGCATGACAGCGGAGATCTGCGACAGCCTGCTGCACCTGCGCCGCTACGTCACCATCGACGATTCCGACTACAAGGATCCGCAGGCCTATACCCGCCGCATCGCCGAGGCCATCATCGCCAAGAACGCCGGTCGACCGCCCGTCCACAGCGCCGCGAAACCCAAGAACCGAGCGCAACCCGACGCCCGGGACCTCGATGCCGAGCTCCACATACTGCTCGCGCTCGCCAACGCATGGCCGCAAGCACGCGGCGCTCGCACCTACGGTCGGCGGCGCGACACGTCGCAGGCTCGATAAGGAGTTCCCATGGCAGTTCGCACGCCCTCGACCACCGAGCCCAGAGCTCCCCTACCGCATCCGCGGTGGCGGTTGCCGATGATCGGCGATCTGCTCACCACCGACCCGCTCGAGCCCACCCAGATGTCGATGCGTGACGCGCAGGCGCTCGGGCCGATCTTCGAACGCCGGTCCTGACGCTGCAGGCCCACCGAGACACGGCTGTGTGAAGCCAGGACGCCGAGAAATTCGATCCGGACCGCTGGCTGCCCGGCCGCCAGCGCGACCAACGCGCCTACAAGCCCTTCGGCACCGGGCTGCGCGCCTGCATCGGCCGCCAGTTCGCCTACCACGAACTGATGCTCGCCCTGGCCCACCTCCTGCACGAATTCGACTTCGAGCACGACCCCGGCTACAAGCTCGACATCAAGGAGCAGATCACGCTCAAGCCTTCGGGATTCGAGCTGCGGTTCGCCTCGCGCCAGCTGAAGGCTCAGCACTTCACCATGTCGGCGCTGGTCAATGCCGTATAAGCGGTTGTCAGACGCGAGCTCGATACTACGATGAGGACATGTCGAGTCCGCGGATCGAACGGCCGGATCTGCCCGAGTACATGACCTGGGAGGAGCTCGAGCAGTTGCCTGAGGAGATCGCCGGGCAGATCGAGCTATGGGAAGGGCGCGTCGTCTGGCTGCGTCGCGGGCCCGCGGAGCATCAGGAGTTCACGAATCTTCTATGGAGCGGGCTGCGTCGTTGCGCACGCGAGGACATGGCCAGCGGGCCGGAGCGGTACTGGCGGGTCCACACCGAGACCAACGTATTCCTTGGTCGCACAGGCAAATCCGACTTCGTGACACCGGACTTCCTGGTGCACCGCTGTCTGCCGAGGCCCTACCAGGATGTCCGCGCCGAAGACGTGCTCTTGGTCGGAGAAGTCCTTTCGCCGTCGAACACGCAGACCGACATGGAAGCCAAGAAAGCTCGCTACGCGCAAGCCGGCATCCCTTGGTACTGGGAAGTCACCCTGGAGCGTGAGAAGAGCGCGATCTCGGTGGTTCATGCCTACGCGTTGGAAACCACGCACGGCAAGCTTCCTGCTGGCGTACGCCCACTCCACACGGCCAACTACCTGCTGACTGGCTCATGGGCGCCGAAGGACTCCGACGCGATCACGACGAACTTCCCGTTCCCCATCCACATCCCCTGGTCCGAACTCGAATTCTGAACTCGCACAAGACGACCAGCGCCCCGCCCCATGCACCACCCGGCAACGCCCATTGCCCAGTGTCGCAGCGGCGCTGGAGCAGGATCGCCCCAGACGCGTCGGTGACCAGCAGATTGCATACCACCACAAGGGAATTCGGCCGGGGCGCCTTCGGGTCGTGGTAGTACTCGATTCTGCAGTGGTGGCCACCGCAATGGCATCGAACGCGCGAAAGCGCGGACTCCGGGAGTCCACGCTTTCGGCTCACCTGGCCGACGCTCAGCGGCAAGCCGGGTTCGGGTGCGGCTGCGTGCTGCCCCACGGACCACACATCAGCAGCTTGAGCAGGCCCAGCGGGAGGTCGAGGGCCGCGGAGCCGGTGCCCGAGGAACCGGAATCGGCGACCGGCGCGGCCTGCGGCGCCGGGGCAGCCATCGCGGGCGCGGCACCCGCGCCCAGGATCGCCACGGACGCTACGGCGACAACGAATTTTGTTGCGAGATGGTTCATTTCATCCTCCATGTGATGGTCCACACGGAAGATCGGTAATCAGAAACGTTTGTTACTAAAAATTGAGATAACCCCGATCCGAAGCTGTTCTCAACATTGCCCGGGTAGCAATACCGATCAGGGACCCGAGCCACCCGGCTCGGGTCCCTGATCGGCATTACGTGTGCGCACTCACCGGCCGCCGGCCACAAACCGGAGTCCGGATGTCGCTACACGGCACCGCGCCAGTCCGACAGCCCCCAGGATGGATGTCGGTCGCTGGAGCGCACCGAGGCGGCGGACATCGCCCTGAGAGTTAGCGGCGGCGCGGCACCGGGCGGTTCGGATCCGAAGTCCGCGTGTCGCCATCCGGACTGGCGAGGCGTCGTTCCAGGGCGGTGAACGCGGTGATCGCTTCGGGTGATTCGAAGGCTCGGTTGCGGCGGCCGATGGTGAGCTGGCGCAGGATTCCGGCCTCGGTCAATCGGTCGATCGCCGCATTCGCGGCGGGGAAGCTGCGGCCGATCAGGGTGGCCGCGGTGGAGACGGTGAGGATCGGGGCGTCGATGGTTGTGCGACCGGGACCTAGGAGGTTACGGACTCGACGGGAGCCGACCGTCGGTGTTCGAGTATGTGGCGCCCACCGCAAGCGCCCATGCACCGGAGCAGCTCTCCTCCCGTACATGCATCGCGGCGGCTGAACGGCCTGCCGTAGGTAGGGTAAGGATCATGTCGACACCGCGGAACGAGCCACCTCGCCTCGTCGCCGTGGAGGAGTTTCTCGCGGGACAACCCGACTCCTTCGGTGAGATTCACGACGGTGTGATGATCACGGCCATGGCGCAGTCTCCTGAACACGATCTCGTCGTCAGGAGATTGGCTTCAGCGGTCGAATACGCTATCGATCCGCACGGCCCCTGCCGCGAGGTACACAGCGATACTCCAATGCGTCTGACCGACGCCGATCTTGTTGACCCGCTTCGGAGGCTGCGGGTCCGGTATCCGGATCTGATCCTGCGCGATTGCACGGACGGCCCGTATGACGTCCAATTCGTCGCCCGACAGGCGCTTCTGGTCGTCGAGATCACCTCGGAGGACACCGTCGACACCGATATAGGCATCAAGCGCGAGCTGTACGCCAGGGAGGGCATTCCCGTCTATCTGATCGTGCACTTCGCCAAGGATTGGCAGCAGATCACCGAAATCGAGGAATGCCGACTCGACTGGTCGGGGCGACGCTACGTCACGCGGCATACCCACACCGATGCGCTGGTGCTCACCGAACCGGTGAGTTTGGCGGTCACTTTCACGGAATTACAGAGCCGGCTACCGCGGCCCAGGTACTGAGTACGCTCGGCGAACCACCAACCGGCTACCGCTGATCCCGAACACACGAGGGCACGGACTCGCTGGGAGTCCGTGCCCTCGTGCGTTATTGCGTTATGCGTGCGCGCTCACCAGGAGCGCGAGCTCACCAGGAGCTCTTGTGCACGCCCGGCAGCTCGCCGCGATGCGCCATTTCGCGCAGGCACACGCGGCACAGGCCGAACTTGCGGTAGACAGCGTGCGGGCGGCCGCAGCGCTGGCAGCGGGTGTAGGCGCGCACCGCGAACTTCGGCTTGGCGTTGGCCTTGTTGACCAGTGCTTTCTTAGCCATGTGCTCAGTTCTCCTTGAACGGGAAGCCGAGGTGCTTCAGCAGGGCACGGCCTTCTTCGTTGTTGGTCGCGGTGGTCACCACGGTGATGTCCATACCGCGGGGGCGGTCGATCTTGTCCACGTCGATCTCGTGGAACATCGACTGCTCGCTCAGGCCGAAGGTGTAGTTGCCGTTGCCGTCGAACTGCTTCGGCGACAGGCCACGGAAGTCGCGGATACGGGGCAGCGCGATGGAGACCAGGCGGTCCAGGAACTCCCACATGCGGTCGCCGCGCAGGGTGACCTTCGCGCCGATCGGCATGCCCTCACGCAGCTTGAACTGCGCGATGGACTTGGTCGCCTTGCGGATCTGCGGCTTCTGACCGGTGATCAGGGCCAGGTCCTCGACGGCGCCGTTGATCAGCTTGGCGTCGCGGGCGGCGTCGCCGACACCCATGTTCACGACGACCTTCACCACGCCCGGGATCTGCATCACGTTGGCGTAGTTGAACTCGCTGTTCAGCGCGTCCTTGATCTCGGCGCGGTAGCGCTGCTTCAGGCGCGGCTGGGTCTTCTCGGAGGTGGTCATGTCAGATGTCCTTCCCGTTCTTACGGGAGATCCGGACCCGCTTGCCGCTCTCCTCGTCGGTCCGGTAGCCGATACGGGTCGGCTTGCCGTCGGAGTCGACGACCATCACGTTCGACACGTGGATGGGGGCTTCCTGGGTCACGATGCCGCCCGAGGAGGCGCCGCGCTGGTTGGCGGAGTTCGCGACGTGCTTCTTGATCCGGTTCACGCCCTCGACGAGGACCTTGTTGGTCGCCGGGTAGGCCTGGATGACCTTGCCCTTGGCGCCCTTGTCCTTGCCCGAGATGACGAGCACGGTGTCACCCTTGTGCACCTTCATGTCAGAGCACCTCCGGAGCCAGCGAGACGATCTTCATGAACTTCTTGTCGCGCAGCTCGCGGCCGACCGGGCCGAAGATACGGGTACCGCGCGGGTCGTTGTCCGCCTTGATGAGCACGGCGGCGTTCTCGTCGAACTTGATGTAGGAACCGTCCGGACGGCGGCGCTCCTTCACGGTGCGCACGACGACGGCCTTGACCACGTCACCACGCTTGACGTTGCCGCCGGGGATGGCGTCCTTCACGGTGGCGACGATGATGTCGCCGATACCGGCATAGCGACGCGACGAACCACCGAGAACGCGGATGCAGAGGATTTCCTTCGCACCCGTGTTGTCGGCGACGCGCAGTCGCGACTCCTGCTGAATCACTTCAGCCTCCTTGACCTGGACGTATACGCACGCCGGATTGCCGACCCGACGGGCATGGTCGTGTTACCACCCGAACGCGCGCCTGCCAGCGGTTTCGTACGGTCTGAGCAAGAACTCGAGAGCCAACCACTGGGGGTTCGCGGCCAGGATGCGGGCACAGCTCCCGCAGGCAACCGGTCTAGTGTATGGGAATCCCCAGGTCGTTCCCAAATCGGGGGCGTCGGCCGAGGAATCCGTGCTCGCAACCCGCCGCGCCGGTAGCCTCGGCGCGAACGAACGTCGCCATCGATCACAACGTGCGGGCGTGGACCGCATCGGGGAGAGGATTCACGTTGACATCAAACGGTCGCCGGACCCAGCTGGACCGCCGCGCCTTCCTGATCGCGCTCGGCATCGCCGCTCCCGCCGCGGCGCTACTGTCCTCCTGCACGAGCGACGGCGACGCCAGCACCGTGCGGCTGACCGGCGTCGACATGGGCGGCGCCGACCAGCTCGTCCGCCCGCAGGACGATCTGTACCGGCACGTCAACGGCGCCTGGCTGCGCGACTACCAGCTACCGCCGGACAAGTCCGAGGTCGGCGCGATCAGCGAGGCGATCGATCGCACCACCGAGCAGCTGCGCGCCATCATCGAGGGCATCGAGGACCCGAAGCCCGGCTCCGAAGCACAGCAGATCCGCGATCTGTACGACGCCAGGCTGGACCTGGAGGAGATCGAGCGGCTGGGCATGAGCCCGCTGGCGGACCTCTTCGCGAAGATCGACGGCGCGGCGACCAAGGGCGATCTGGCCAAGGTGATGGCCGAGCTGCCGATCGGTGGCCTGATCGGCCTCGGCATCAACATCGACCGCAAGAACTCCAACGCCTACATTCCCTCGATCGGGCAGTCCGGCCTGATGCTCGGCGAGCAGGAGTACCGCAAGCCCGAGTTCGCCGCCCGGATCGCGGGCTACAAGGTCTACCTGGAGAAGATGGCCGCGGGCGCGGGGTTCCCTGACCCGGCCGGGCTGGCCCAACGGGTGCTGGACCTGGAGACCAGGATCGCGGCCGCGCACTGGGACAGCGTGCGCACGCGCGACACCGACGCCACCTACAACCTGATGAGCTGGAACGAAGTGAAGGCTCTCGCACCGCAATTCGAGTGGGATCAGTGGCTGGCGGGCAACACCGACCGGCCGCGAGAGCTGTTCGAGAAGATCGTGGTCGGCCAGCCCTCGTTCGTCACCGCGGCCGGGCAGCTGTGGGCCGAGGTGGATATCGCGCAGTGGCGCGAGTACCTGCGCGTGCACGTCACCAATGCCTACGGCAGGTTTTTGCCCAAGGCCATCGCCGACGCGCGGTTCGACTTCGTCGGCAAGGTGCTCGGCGGCTTGGAGGAGCGACCGGAGCTGTGGAAATCGGCAGTCGGGGTGGTCGACGACAATCTCGGCGAGCAGCTCGGCAAGCTGTACGTGGACGCGCACTTCCCGCCGGAGGCCAAGGAGCGCGCGCAGGCGATGATCGCCGACCTGATGGCCGCCTACCGGGAGAACTTCACCAATTCGTCCTGGATGTCGCAGCCCACCCGCGAGGCATCGCTGGCCAAACTGGCCAAGATCAACGTCAAGATCGGTTACCCGGACAAGTGGGTCGACTACTCCGGGCTGAAGATCACCAGGGGCAAGCTGATCGAATCCCTGCGCGCGGTCAACGCTTTCGAGGTAAAGCGGGCCTTCAACCGACTCGGCACTCCGGTCGACAAGTCCGAGTGGGCGATGTCGCCGCAGACAGTGAACGCCTACTACTCCCCCACCAACAACGAGATCGCTTTCCCCGCAGCGTATTTGCAGCCACCGTACTTCGACAAGGACGCGACCACCGCGGTGAACTACGGCGCGGTCGGCGCCACCATCGGCCACGAGATCGGCCACGGCTTCGACGACCAGGGCGCCAAGTACGACGGCGACGGCAACCGCCGCGACTGGTGGACCCCGGAGGATCTGGCCGCGTTCAAGGCCAAGACCGATCAGGTCATCGCACAGTTCGACGGACTGGTGCCCGAGGGCCTCGATCCCAAGTACAAGGTGGACGGCAAGCTGACGGTCGGCGAGAACCTGGCCGACCTGCGCGGCCTGCAGATCGCGCTGGCGGCCTACCGGCTCGCCGCCGAACGCGAGGGCATCACACCCGATTACCGCGAGATGTTCTTGTCACACGCGCGCACCTGGCGGGAGAAGCAGACCGAGGAGGTCACCATCTCCCGACTCCAGGACACCCACGCCCCCAACGAATTCCGCTGCAACCAGATCGTGCGCAATATCGCGGAGTTCTACACCACCTTCGAGGTGAAGGAAGGCGACGAGCTGTTCCTGCCGCCGGAGCAGCGCGTCAGCCTCTGAGCCACACCGGCATTCGACCGAAGGTCATCGCCGACGCCCTCCTTCGGCCACGCCTTGGCGAGCTGGAGCAGATCACGTAGGCCCGCGGCGCGGTCGTCGTCCCCGAGTGTTTGGACGGCGACCGCGGGCATACCGGCGCGTGGACGTGGCGGTTCACCGGAGGCCTTCGCTCGTGCGGCATGCGCGATTCGGCTGGCGTAGTCCGTCATGTCTTGCTCGACCGACGGCGCAGGCTCGTAGGGACGCAGGTGCAGCAACGCGTCCTGAATCTCGACCGTCATCCGATACAGCCGTGACCTCGGCTCATCGCGGTGCGAATCATCGTGCAGCAGGACGATTTCCGGGACAGCAGCGGTGAGATCGCGCCACAACGGCCGCAACCGCCGGCACGCGCGACCGTGCCGATCCAACCCGCTGCGCACCAGCACGGCATTCAGCAGAGGGATCGCGATCAACGCTGTCAGCACCCCGAGCATCACGAAAGTCGCTACGGCCCAAGACAAACCGGGCTCCATGGAGGACTCACCGTAGGCAATCCGGATCGCACCGATGCCGGATGCGAAGCAGCAGTACAGCCCGACCGCGAGCAGCGCGGAGTACGTCCAGCGCTCCCGCAACGTCGGGTCGGGAGTGCGAAGTTCTCGCATGCATGCCCGGGCGATCAGCGCTCCGCACAAGGAGCCGAGGAGACTGCCCACCGTCCAGATAACCCTGATCTGGACGGCAGGACTACCGAGCGGCCATCCGAGCAGATCCACCAGGGTGGGGCCCAACAGAATGACCGCTCCTGTCGCCACGCCGATTCGGTTGTATCGACGCTGCCGGGTTCGCAGCACGTCGGCGTCCATGCCGTCGACAAGCCTGGCGAACCCGTACACGTAGGCCAGCGTCATCGCACCGACTCCGAGGAACAGCCGGTCCGCGAGATCGCGCATTCCGAGCACACTCGCGATCTCGTACAACGCGATCGCCGCCAAATCCCAGCTCAGCGCCGCGTTGATCTGCCGATCGATCAGCAACTCGTTCACCAGGAACCAGCGCCCCACGACGATCGCGGCGATGAACATGGTCACCGCCAGCACGACCGCGAGCGGCAAAGTACTCACGCCAGTACCCTATCGGCCCGGCGCCGACATCCACCAGGACCGGTCGCCCCGACCTTCATCAGCGGACCAGGTCGGCGAAGCTGATTTCTCCGACGATAACGTGCTCCAGCTCGAGGAAGCCTTCTCGGTGCAGCCGGTGCAAGCGGTACTCCCCGCGTACGCGTCGAGCCGGAACTCGCGCACTTCCTCGATCTCGTACTTGGTATCGAGTGAAACCACCAGGTACAGAGGGATTCCCACCCGGGCGTACTGAGCCTTCTTGTCGAGCAAGTCCTCGGCCGCGGTCGAGGGCGAGGACACCTCGACCACAATCAGTGCGTCCGAGGCCTCCGGTTTGGCGCCCCGTTCGGACAGGCAGCGGTAGACCGTGACGTCCGGCCGACGGAACGTGAACTTCGGGACTCTCCACAGCACGACATCGATATCGGTCTCGGCCCGAATGCACGGCTCGGTACTCGGCAGCTGCTCCATGGCGCTCGCCAGCCGCCGCGCAACTCGATTGTGTTCGGGCACCGGCGACTCGCAGACGATCACATGCCCGTGCACCACTTCGATCTCGCGGGCGATGTTCTCCGGCAGCCGTCGGTACTGCTCTTCGGTCATCTCGTGCGGCAGATGCTCCGACATGCGCGCAGCGTACCCAGGCCGGCGGCGGCCTCGGTCAACGCGACCGGGGGCTGTTCCGAGATATGGATAGGTTAGGCTTGGCTGACTTAATCTGGTGGCTCGGGAGGGCCGATCGAGGAGTTCCTCGGTGAAGGAGGGTTCAACGATGAGGTCTGTGCGGGCTTCCCGCGGTTGGGCGCGGGCGGCGGTGGCCGTGCTGGCCGGCGCCATGGCCCTCGGCGTCACCGCGTGCGGATCGTCGAGCGACGCGGCGAGCGGTGACGGCGAGTCGATCACCGTCAGCCACGTCAGGGGCGAGACCACCATCACCGGGGTGCCGAAGAAGATCGTGGTGCTCGGCAACCAGTGGCTCGACACCAGCATCGCGCTCGGCGTGACGCCCGCCGCCTACATCGACAACGTCGCCGTGCTCGGCAAGGGCGCGCCGCCGTGGCAGCCCAAGATCGGCGAGGCCGCGAAACCGCTGAGCACTACGGGCAATCTGGCCGAACAGGTCGCCGCGCTGGAACCGGACCTGATCCTGGCCGACTCCTTCATCGCCGACCAGAAGAACTACGACGAGTTCTCCAAGGTCGCGCCGACCCTGCCCGGCCTGAGCAAAGAGATCGTCACGCCCTGGCAGGACTTGGTCACCACGCTCGGCAAGGTGCTGCACAAGCAGGACGAGGCGACCGAGCTCATCGCCGGCGTGAACGACAAGATCGCGGGCATCACCACGGCCAACCCCGGCCTGAAGGGCAAGACCTTCGCCAGCACCTGGCTGGCCAGCATGACCCAGCTGATGGTGCTCAACGACCCGAACGACGGATCCAGCAAGGTGTTCGCCCAGCTCGGCCTCGGCATCCCGAAGAACCTCGTCGACCTGCCCGCCAACCAGGGCCGCGTCGCGCTGTCGCCGGAGCGCGTCAACGAGCTCACCGCCGACCTGCTGCTCGCGGGCTACTCGGCGGGCATGGACGAAAAGTGGCGCCAGCTGCCCGGTTACGCGGAGCTGCCCGCGGTGAAGAAGAACGCGGTCGTCTTTCTGACCACGCAGGAGATCACCGGGATCAACCAGCCGACCGTGCTGTCCATCCCGTTCATCCTGGACAAGCTGTCGCCCGCGCTGGCCAACGTCGCGAAGTAAGCGAAAAGCAAGAAGCAAGAGGAGTTTCCCGGTGCCCGCCGTCACCACCTACCCCGACCAGACCCGGTTCGCCCTGCGCGACGGCGTCACCTGCGTCACCGTGCCCACAGGCGCGGTGCTGTTGAATCCGCCGAACAACCAGAAGCTCACCGGCCTCGGCGCGGACCAGGTGCAGGCGCTGAAGACGCTGAACCAGGGCCCGTCCACCCTCGGCGAGATGGCGGGCACGGGCGGCGGCGCCGGGGTCGGCGAGCTGGTGGAGCGCCTGACCGACGGCGGCTGGCTGTCGGTGACCGTGCGCGACGGCGGCCGCGACCTCTACACCATCCGGCCCTTCACCGACCCGCCCGCCCGGCCGAATACGCCACTGCCGTGGTCGGCGACCCTGTCGAAATTCGCTGTACTGCACCGCGACTCACAGGGCTTCGTGCTGGAGCATCCGCTGGCCTGGTGCGATCTGCGCATCCACGACCCGCGCTTGCTCAGCCTGCTCGACGGCCCCGGCGCGGCCGACTCCACACTGCCGATCGCGATCAAGTCCCAGCTCGCCGACGACCTGCACTGGTGCGGTTTCCTGGTCGCCGATCCGGCCGCCGAGGAACGCGAGTTCGCCACCCGCAGCTGGAGCGCGCCCGACCTGTGGTTCCACCGCCGCAGCACGCTCGGTCCGCGCACCATCACCTGGGAGCACTTCGGCCCGACCAAGTGGGGCAAGCCGTCGTTCCCGCAGCCGCCCGCGCGCAAGCCGGACTACCCCGGCGCGGCGGTCCCGCTCGCGAAGCCCGACCTGGACAAGCTGCGCATCGCCGACCCCAGCCTCACCGACGTGCTCGAAGATCGCGTCTCCTGCCGCGATTTCGACGACGCGGCGCCGATGACCGTCGATCAACTCGCGGAGCTGCTGTACCGCACCGCCCGCACCCGCTCGGTCCGCGAGGTCGCCGAGGGCGAGGAGCTCACCTCGCGCCCGTACCCGTCGGGCGGCAGCGTGTACGAGCTGGAGCTGTACCCGATCGTGCGCAACGTCGCGGGTCTGGAACCCGGTATGTACCACTACGATTCGTTCGGCCACGTGCTGCGTCCCGTCGCCCCCAGCGACTCGCCCGCCGTGCAGAAGCTGATCCGCTCCACCTCGGCCACGCTGGTCGACGGCGGCGAACCGCAGCTGGTGCTGCTGATGGCCGCGCGTTCGGGGCGGGTGATGTGGACCTACGAGCAGGTCGCCTACGCGAGCATCCTCAAGCACGTCGGCGTGCTCATGCAGACGGTGTATCTCGCGGCCACCGCGATGGGCCTCGGCGCGTGCGCGCAGGGCTTCAGCGACACCGCCGCGTTCGTGTCCGCCGCGGGCGTGAACGAGCTCGAGGAATGCAACGTCGGCAGCGTCATCGTCGGTTCGCCCGCCCGGGCTCGCTGACCGCGCCCGGCCAGGCTCTGGCCAGCTCGAGCAGGTGTCCGAGTTCGGCGTCCAGATCCTGGCCCGCGTACGGATTCTCCCTCGCCCGTTCCGTGGAGGGCGCGACCCCGGCTGCCTTGGCGTCGACCGCTTGCGCGATCCGGCGCGCGTAGGCCGCGATGCCGAGCTCGCCGGAATCGTTGCGCGGCATGTACATCCGCAGGTGCTGTAGCGCGTCCCTGGTCTCGACGACCATACGGTAGAGGCGCGAGTCCGGTTCGGTGATCCGTCCGGCCGCGGGACGCAGCACGACTTCCGGAACGGCGGTCGTGAGGTCCCGCCAGAGCGGGCGCAGGGTGCGTAGTTCCCGCCCGGTGCGGTCGAGTCCGCTGCACACTCCTACGGCTCGGACCAGCGGCACGGCCGTGAGCAAGGTGACGAACAGGTAGACCAGACACGAGGTCACGGTCCATTCGGTGGGATAGGTGAGGCCACTGAGGATCGCTGTGGTCGCGGCGAAAAGGGCGGCGGCGCACCAATAGGCGGCGGTCGCCATCAACGCCGAGTAGGCAACCCGCTCGCGCCGCGAACTCGCGCGCGGCATTTCGCGCAGGCACGCGCGCATGGTGCGCACCCCCGCCCCGGCCATCGGCAACTGGAAGACACCGACCCAGAGCAGGGTCCGCCACCAGGTCGCGGGCGCGGCGAGACCGTCGCCGAGCAACAGCACCCCCGCGCCGCTCACCGCGAACACGTCGTAGCCCCACTGCCTGCGGCGGACCGTCGCGGGTTCGGCGTTGTCGAACAATTCGGCCAGACCGTACACACTGGCCAAAGCCAGCACACCGCAGACGAGGAAGACCCGGCTCGGGTAGCCGTCGGCACTCAGATCGGTATCCCACAGCGCGGCGAACACGCACACCGCGCTGAAACTCAACGCCCGGTTGATGAGTTTGTCGGCGGGGGTCTCGTTCACCAGCAGCCATCGACCGACGGTGACCGCGACTTGCAGCACGAACACCGGAACCATCAACCACATCGGCGCGGCCCCGCTCACGGTCGGCACCCCGCCGCGGTTTGCGCCGTCACGACGCCTCCACCCAGCCCCGCACGTGGTCGGCGGGGATGGGCGCGGCTGCTGTCGTGGCGGAATTCATCGGCACCGACGCTATCGGTCGTTCCCCATGTCGCACACCCCGGTCGGCCGATCGCAGGTCGGCCGACCGGTCCGCGTCAGTTCTGCGCCGCCCAGGAGTTCTGCAGCGCGGCGAGGGCGTCCTGATCCAGGCCGGACACCGACATCGCCTCGTGCCGGTGCTCGTCCTCGGCGGGCGGGTTCGCTGCGGCATCGTCCACGGCGGCGGCCAGTTCGGCGATGGTGAAGTACTCGAACACCAACTGCGGAGTCAGCGGCAGACCCGCCTCGCCCGCTCGCGCCGCCCACTGGATGGCGATGACGCTGTCGCCGCCGAGGCCGAAGAAGCCGTCGTCGCGACCGACGTCGGTGATCTCCAGCAGGTCCTCGAGGATGGCGATCAGGGTGCGCTCGGTGTCGGTCTGTGGCGCTTCGCTCTCCCCGTCGGTGAACCGAGCGGCCGCTGGCGTCATGTGCACCACCGACCTGGCCGGGTCCCACTGTCCTGCCAGCACATCCAGCTCGGTGAGCGCCCGGTCGGGCCGCTCGGCGAACGCCTCGAGCACCCGCGTGAGCACGTCGGCGAAGATTTCGCCGGTCGCCGCCTCGTACAGGTCGGGATTGACCACGACGCGCGCGATCAGGTCGCCGGTGGTGTCCACGGTGTAGTCGAAGTGGAAGTCCATGAACGACACGTCGTAGAACTTGGCGATGTCGCGCACCGTTGTGGAGCCGTCCTCGCTGAACGCGACCGGCGCCTGCCGGTGCCGGACGTGCATCATCGCCTGGAACAACGGGTTTCGCGCGAGCGAGCGCGGCGGGTTGATGGTCTCGACCAGTCGCTCGAACGGCACGCCTTGGCGGCTGATCGCGTCCAGCGCCGCGTCGCGCACCCGGTCCAGCACGACCCGCGGGGTCGGGTCGCCCGAGACGTCATTGCGCAGCACGACCACGTTGGCGAACAGACCGATCAGGTCGTCGGTCGCTTCGCCGATGCGGTTGGCGACGGCCGCGCCGATGGCGAGGTCGTCACCGGCGCCGAGCGCGTTCAGCGTCACCGCGCCCACCGCTTGGCAGAGCATGAACTCCGTAGCGCCCGCCGCCTCGGCTGTTGCCCTGGCCTTCTCCCAGATCGCGGCGGGCACGGTGCGCACCGTGGCGATGCCGTTGCGCCCCAGCACCTGTGGTCGCGGATGGTCGTGTCCGACGGCGATCTCGTCCGGCAGTCCGGCCAGCGCCTCGCGCCAGTAGTCCAATTGCGACTGACCGAGGTCACTCACCGCGCGGTCGGGTCCTCGGTCGAAGACCTCGCGCTGCCACATCGCGAAATCTGGGAACTGAATGGCGAGTTCCGGCCAGTCCGGAGCCGCGCCACGCGCCCTGGCGCGGTAGGCCGCGGTGAGGTCGTCGACGAAGATCTGGCAGGACCGGCGGTCGGCGATGATGTGGTGCATCAGGATCGACAACACGTGCGTACCCGGATCCAGCGCCAGCAGCCGCAGCCGCAGCAGCGGCTCCGCTTGCAGATCGAAGACGTACTCGGCATCAGCGGAAAGTTCCGCGTCGAGCGCGGCCTCGCTGCCGTCGAGATCCAGCACCGAGACCTCGACGTGCTCGAACGGGTGCACGAGCTGATACGGCGTGCCCTCGTGCTCGGGGAAGGTGGTGCGCAGCGATTCGTGGCGGGCCACAACGTCATCGATCGCGGCGAACAGCGCGGCCCTGTCGAGTGGTCCTTCGAGCCGGATCGGATAGGTGACGTTCTCGCCGTCGATCGAGCCCTCCATCCGCCGCTGCAACCAGTACGCGCGCTGCGAGTACGACAGCGGGATGTGCTCGGGCCGCGCCCTGCGCACAAGCTCCGGCCGCGCCGAGCGCGCCTCGGCGACGGCTTGGTCGGCGCCCGACGCCTCGGTGTCGTCGAGATCGTCGAGGTCGATGCCGAATTCATCGAGGAACGAGGCCACCAAGTGTGTCGCGAGACCGGCGACGGTCGGCTTGTCGAACGGCACGCGCATATCGATCTCGATGCCGAACTCGGCGCGGATCATGGTGATCAGCCGGGCCGCGAGCAGCGAGTGCCCGCCGAGTTCGAAGAACGAGTCGTCGGCGCCGATGCGGTCCCGGGTGAAGAGCGCGGCGTACAGCGCGGCGACGCGAATCTCGGTGGGCGTCTTCGGTTCCCGGTAAGCGCGGGCCACCGCGAGCTCGGGAGTGGGCAGCGCCCGCTTGTCGAGTTTGCCGTGCGCGGTGAGCGGCACCTCGTCGATGACGGTGAGCGCCGCGGGCACCATGTACTCCGGCAGACGCGCGGCCACGAACGCGCGCACCTCGTCGAGGTCGAGTTCCACGCCCGGCACGGGCACCACGTATCCGGCCAAGATCGGGCCGAGCGATTCGTGTTCGGTCACGATCACGACGCAGTGCGCGGCGCCCGGGTAATCGGTGACGGTGGCCTCCACCTCGCCGAGTTCGATCCGATGCCCGCGCACCTTGACCTGCTCGTCGGCGCGACCGATGAATTCGATCTCGCCACCGGCATTGCGGCGCGCCAGATCGCCTGTGCGGTAGAGCCGTTCGCCGGGCAGGAAGGGGTCGGCGACGAAGCGCTCGGCGCTGAGGCCGGGCCGATGCAGGTAGCCGCGGGCCAGCTGACGTCCACCCAGGTAGATCTCGCCGACGACGCCGTTGGGCACGAGTTGCAGCGCACTGTCCAACAGGTACGCGTACACGTTCTGGTTCGGCACGCCGATCGGCACGATCCCCGTGCCCTGCGGCCCCTCCACCGGCATGTGGGTCGAGCACACGACGGCCTCGGTGGGGCCGTAGTGGTTGCGCAGCTCCGCGTCGAACTGGGTCGCGAACCGGTCGGCGACCTCACCGGGCAGCGCCTCGCCACCGACGGGGACGTGACGCAGCGTGCGCCAATCGTTGACCTCCGGCAGCACCAGGAACGTGGCCAGCATCGAGGGCACCATGTGCAGCACCGAAATGCCGTGGCGGGTGACCAGATCCGCGACGTAGGGGATGTCGCGGTAGGCGTTCGGCTTGGGCACGACGACCCGCGCACCAGCCGTGAGCGTGACGAAGATGTCCAGCAGGGAGGCGTCGAAGCTCACCGAGGTCGACTGCAGCACCCGGTCGTGCGGGGTGAGATCCCACTCGTCGTTGAAGCCGATCAGGTGCTCGGCGATGGCCTCGTGCGGGACCGGCACGCCCTTGGGCTTGCCCGTGGAGCCCGAGGTGTAGATGACGTAGGCCGTGTTCGACGGGTGCAGCGGCGCGCGGCGATCCGTATCGGACGGGTTGGCGTCGAGGAGGTCGGCGGCCTCGGCTTCCGCTGCCGCGAGTGCGTCGACATCGAGGGCCAGCGTGGGCCGGGCGTCGGAGAGCAGGTACTCGATGCGGTCGGCCGGGTATGCGGGGTCGATCGGCAGGTAGGCCGCACCGGACTTGAGCACCGCGATGGACGCGAGGATGAACTCGACGGAGGTCGCCATGCGCAACGCGACGATGTCTTCCGCGCCGACGCCGCGGCCGATCAGCCAGTGCGCCAAGCGGTTCGCGCGGCGGTTCAGTGCGTCGAAAGTGAGCTCGATGTCGTCGGAGGCCACCGCCACGTGCTCGGGCGCGGCGGCGGCACGGTCCTCGAGCATCGCGACCAGGGTGGTCGCCGGCGTCTGGACGAGCGGGCCGTGCGAGAGGGCCAGCAGTTCGGCGCGGTCGGCGTCGCCGAGAATGTCGATGTCGCGCAGGCGCATTCCGGGATCGCGCAGGACGCTGCCCAGCAGCTGGACGTAGTGGTCGAGGAACTGCGTGACCAGGTGCTGGTCGAGCGCGTCGACCAGGTAGGTCGCCTCGACCCGCGCGCCCGCGCTGTCGAGCACCACCATCAGTCCCAGCTCCTCCTGGGCCACCGCGCTGCCGAGCGGCAGTTCGGCGGATTCGACGCCGGCCAGGTCGAAGCCGTTGGCCTCGCCGCGCACGCTGAAGCTGAGCTGTACCAGCTGTGCCATGGCGTCGCGGCCTGCGACACGCTCCGGGCCGACCTCGCGAACCACGCGGTCGATGCCGACGCCCTGGTGGCCGAACGCGCCGACGCACGCGGTGCGGGTCTGCTCGAGCAGCGCGGCGAAATCGGCGGACCCGTCCAGATCGGCGCGCACCAGCACGGCGTTGCCGAAGTAGCCGATCAGGCCCTGCGCGCCCGCCCCGCGGTTGACCACGGGCACCGAGACGAGGAAATCGGTGGCGGCCGTGTACCGGTGGATCAGCGCCTCGAACGCGGCGAGCAGCACCATGAACGGTGTGGCCGAGTGCTCGCGCGCGAGCTCGGTGACCTGCGCCATCAGCTCCGGCGCGAGCGGTCGGGTGCGCCGGTCGGCGTTCTTGGACGGGCTGCTCACCGCCGCCTTGTTCGGTAGTTCGAGGCGTTCGGGCAGCGGTGTCAGAGTCTCGCGCCACCAGGCCAGATCGGCCTCCGAACCGCTGCTCGCACCGACCTCGACATCGACGTACTGGGCGCGCGGCTCCGGCAGATCCTCGCCGCGGTAGGCGGCGTTGACTTCGGCGAAGAACACCGGCCACGAGTCGTCGTCCCAGCCGACGTGGTGCACGACCAGGATCAGCACGTGCTCGTCGGACGCGGTGCGCGCCAGGGTCGCGCGCAGCGGCAGGTCGGTGGTCAGGTCGAAGGGGCGCGCGAACTCGCGGCGGGCGAGCACCTCGACACGCAGGTTCCGGCTCGCCTCCGGCAGCGCGCTGAGATCGTGTTCCTGCCAGAGCAATTCGGCGTCGTCGCGAGACACCTGGAACGGCTCGCCGTCCGCGTCGACGCCGTAGGTGGTGCGCAGCACCTCGTGCCGCGCGAGGACGGTGGCGCAGGCCGCGCGCAGCCGCTCGGCGTCCAGCGCTCCGGTCAGCCGATAGGCGACACACACGTTCAGCGTGGTGTCGGCCGGGTCGAGCCGCTGCACGAACCACATGCGCCGCTGGGCATCCGACAGCGGGCTCGGCTCACCGCTGACGCGGGTGCGCACCGGTGCGGGCGCGGCCGCCTTCACGGCGTTGTCGCGCAACCGGCGCTGCAGCAACTGCTTACGACGCTCGAGAATGTCCTCTGACATGGCGGTCCTTCGATTCGACTGACGGGCTTGGGGTTCCGGGTTCACATGGCCTGCGCGGGCGATCCGCCGACGGCGACGGGCGCGACGGCGCGCGCCAGCGCGGCGACGGCGGCGTGCCAGATATCGGCGAGCCGCGCGACCTCGGCGGCGGTGAACAGGGCATCGCTCCACCGCAGCAGGGTGACCAGCTGCGGCCCGGCGTCGGTGGGCTGCACGCCCGCGATGACGTCCATGGCGTACCGGAGTGGGAAATCGGGTTCGGGTGCGGTCGGCAGCTGGGTGAACAGCTCGACCTCGTGGACCGGCGACCACGGCTTGCACGCGACGGCCAGGTCCATCCGGCCGAGGTAGTCGAACAGCACCTGCGGCTCGGGAGCCGCGGCGAGCTCGGCGTCGGCCGCGAAGTAGCGCAGGACGCCGTAGTCGACGCCGTTGTTCGGCACCGCGGCCAGCGTCGCCGCGACGGACTCGAGCAGCGCCCGTGCGGCGGCCGGATCCTGTTCCGCGGCAGCCACATCCACGGCATCAGCGCCCGCGCCGAAGCGGGCCGGGAAGACGCTGGTGAACCAGCCGACCGTCTGCGCGGTGTCGATGTCGGCGCCGAGCACCTGGTCTTCGCGACCGTGGCCCTCCATCGCCAGGTACGCGCCCCCTGCGGCGTCCTGGCCGCGTTCCGTGCGCCAGGTCGCCAGGGCCATGGTCAGCGCCGCGAGCAGGAATTCGCGGACGCCGAGCGCACCGGTCAACCCGTCGAGCACCGCGGCGGTCGTCTCCGGCGCGGTGAACAGCGGCTGCACCCGGTAGGAGGACCAGGTGTCTGTGCTCGGGTCCGGCCGCCGGGCGGCGAGCACCGGGTCCGGCGCGGTGGTCTGCCCGACCCAGTAATCGCGCTGTGCCGCGACCTCCGCGCTGCCCGCACGAGCGCGGGTCCGCTCGGCCCAGGTGCGGTACGCGGTGTACTCGACCGGGTGCGCGAGTTCGGCCACCGGCGTGCCCGCCGACAGCTGTTCCCAGGCCGCGGCCAGGTCCGCGCAGATGATGTGCCAGGAGACCGGGTCCACCGCGAGGTGGTGGATGTTGAGCAGCAGCAGGCCGGGACCGTCGGCGCGGGTGAACCATACCGCGCGCACCAGATCGCCGGTGAGCGGGTCGATCTCGTCGGCCACCGCTTGGGCGCGCGTGCCGAGTTCCGTCGGGAAGTTCGGTCCCGCTTCGATTCTGGTCAGGATGTCCGCGGCGCGCACGACACCCGGCTCCCTGGTGACGACGTCGTATCCGGCCGCGGTCTCGACGAACCGGGCGCGCAGCATGTCGTGGCCGTCGAGCAGGGACTGGAGCACCGCTTCCATACGCGGGGCGTCCACGTCGGCGGGCAGCTCCAGCAGGGTGTTCAGAGCCAGCCTGCGGTAGTTGCCGTGCTCGTGCATCCAGGACAGGATCGGCACCTGGCCGACGGAGCCGTACTCGGCGACGGCGCCGGTCCGCTCGCCGCCCGCGCCCGCGTCGATGGCCGCCGCGAGTTCCCGGATCGATCCCGCGGTGAGCACCGCACGCGGGCTCGTGGCGATTCCCCTGCGGCGCAAGGCGTTCACCAGCGAGATGGCGACGATGCTGTCCAGACCCAGCTCGACCAAGTGGTCGTCGATACCGGGTTCGGCGCCGCCGGTGAGTTCGGCGACGGTCGCGCACAGCACGCGTTCGGTGTCGGACGTCGGCGCCGTGCTCGCCGCCGCACTGTCCAGCGCGGCGTTCGCCAGCGCCTCGAGCTGCCGCGCGTCGAGCTTGCCGTTGCTGGTGACCGGCAGTCCGCCGACCGTGAGAATGCGGTGCGGCACCATGTAGCCGGGCAGCCGGTCGGCGAGTTCGATACGCAGCCGGGCGGATTCGAGTTCCGCGCCGACCGCGAAGCCGACGAGCACCGGTCCGCTCGGGCGACGCAGCACCAGGACCGCGGCCTCCCGCACGCCGGGCAGCGCGTGCAGCGCGGCCTCGATGTCGCCGATCTCGATCCGGTAGCCGCGGATCTTCACCTGATCGTCGGCGCGGCCGAAGTAGGCGAGATCGCCGGAGGGCAAGCGCCGCACCAGGTCTCCGGTGCGGTACATGCGCTGACCGGGCCGGAACGGGTCGGCGACGAAGCGCTCGGCGGTGATGCCCGGCTTGCCCGCGTAACCGCGCGCCAGCTGAGCGCCGGAGAGGTACAGCTCGCCGATGACGCCGTGCGGCGTCGGACGCAGCCGGGAATCGAAGACGTAGCCGGTCATTCCGGTGGTCGGTGAACCGATCGTCGGCGTCGCCTTCGGATCGGACACCGAGGCGACCACCGCTTCGACCGTGGTCTCGGTGGGGCCGTAGCAGTTGTGCACAGCCGTGTCCGGCAAGGCGCACAACTGCTTCCACAGCGGGACGCCGATGGCCTCGCCGCCGAGGGCGAGCACCGCGAGATCCGCGCCGCGCTCGTTCACCAGACCCGCGGCGGCCAGCTGGGCGAACATCGACGGCGTGGTGTCGATCATGTCGATGCCGTGCCTGCCGATCCCGCCGACCAGGCGGTGCGCGTCGCGCATCTCCTCGGCGTCGAACAGGTGGATCGACTGCCCGTCGAGCAGGCCGAGCATCGGCTGCCATGACGCGTCGAAGCTCAGCGACCAGGCGTGCGCGATCCGCAGCGGCCTGCCGAGCCGGACCGTCGCAGGCCGGTACACCCGGTCGCGGTGGTCGGCGAAGTAGGAGGCCAGCGCGGCGTGGGTGCCCATGACGCCTTTGGGTTCTCCGGTCGAGCCGGAGGTGAAGATCAGGTACGCGCGCTGCTCGGGGTGCCCGGGCACCGGGGCTGTGAGGGCCGCGGAGTCGGTCACGACCGCGCCGAACGCCTCGACCGGCGGCAGCTCCTCGATCTCGTCGAGTGCGGGCATGCCCGCGCCGTCGATCAGGATCAGGCGCGGGTTCGACTGACGCACAATCGATTCGATGCGAGCAGCGGGCAGCGTGATGTCGACGGGCACATAGGCCGCGCCTGCGGCCAGCACGCCCAGGATCGCCACGATCGATTCCGCCGAACGCGGCATGGCCAGGGCGACAACGTCTTCCGAGCCGATGCCGCGCGCGGACAGCCCACCGGCCAGGCGTAGCGCGGCGTCGGACAGCTCGCGATAGGTGTATCGTTCGTCCTCGGTGCTCAGCGCCAGTGCGTCCGGTGTCGCGGCCACCTGGCGAGCGAACAGTTCCGGCACAGTCACGCCGAGCACGTCGTCGGCCGGGGCCGCGGGCGGCTGCGGCCGCTCCCCCGGCAGCAGCACGTCGAGCGAATCCTGGCCCGCGTCACCGATATCGGGCAGCTGGCGCAGCACCTCCACCAAGCGGGCACCCAGGTCGGCGGGCGAGATCTCGCCGAGGACCGCCTCCACGGCCTCCACCACCACCGCGAGTTCTCCGTCGAGCAGGTAGGAGACGACCGCCAGCGGGTAGTGCGTGAGGCTCTCCGACGCGGTCGGCCGGAAGGTGGTGCCGTCCGCGGTGGTTATCGCCTGGAGTACGTCGGCGACCGGCGCGTTCTCGTAGACGAACAGCGTGTCGAACAGCGCGCCGCGCCCGGTGGCGCGCTGGATGGCGGACAGGCTCAGATACCCGTTGTCGCGCATGGCCGCCGACGCGCGCTGCAACTGGGCGCAGCCGAGCGCCACCCCGCCCGCGGCGTCCAGCTCGTCGAGCCGGATACGCACCGGGATGGTGTTGATGAACAGGCCGATCATGGTCTCGACACCGGCCAGCTCGTCCGGCCTGCCGGAGACCGTGGTGCCGAAGACGACGTCGCTGCGGTCGGTCAGCCTGCCGAGCACGATCGCCCACGCGAACTGGACGACCGTGTTCATGGTCAGCCCGTTCGCGCGGGCCCAGCGCTGCACCCGATCGGTGTCGGCGCCATCGAGCGCCACCTTGTGGATGGTCGGCACGATCGTGTTCACCGCCGCGTCGGCGCGGTCGGCGAGAATCAGCGGGTCCACGTCGTCGAGATAGTCGGCCCAGCTGCCCAGGGTGGCCTCGTTGTCGCGGGCGGCGAGCCAGCCGATGTAGTCGCGGTAGGGGCGCGGCGCGGGCAGCGCGGCCACCGAGCCGCCCGCCTCGTAGACCGCGAACAGCTCGCGGAAGAACACGCCGAGCGACCAGCCGTCCATCAGGATGTGGTGGGCGGTCACGATCATCCGCCGCGATCCGTCCGGCAGGGCGACCACCGCGACGCGCAGCGCGGGGCCGCGGGACAGGTCGAAGCCGTGACGCGCCTCGGAGGCCACGATCGCCTCGAGTTCCCGTTCGTCGGCGGTCCTTTCGAACCACGGCAGCTCCACCGAGGTGGGCACGATCTGCACCGGCTTGGGCAGGTCGCGGTCCCAGAACGCGGCGCGCAGGTTGGCGTGCCGACGCAGGATCGCTTCGACGCTGCGGCGCAGCACCGCGACGTCGACCGGGCCCGCGACCTCGATCACGAACTGCATGTTGTACAGGTCGTCGTCACCGGCCAGCTTGGCGAGCGAGAACAGGCCCTCCTGCAACGGGCTGAGGGCGAGCACGTCCTCGATCTGCGGGGGCGCCGCCTTGCGCTCGGGCGCCTGCGTGGTCTCCGACATTCCAGCGGACTCCTCAGCCTTTGTTCTCGGACATCAGCGACACGACGTCATCCAGGGACGCGCCGCCGAGAATGGCAGCGACCGGAAGGTCGCGGTTCAGTTCGGCCTTGAGCCGTTTGCGCAGATCGAGCGCTTGCAGCGAGTCCATGCCCAGCGAAACCAGCGGCACCGAGCCGTCGATGGTCTCGCTGCCGTCGGAGAGCATGACGCGGTCCAGTTCCTTGCGAATGCGCTCGGCGAAGCCCGCTTCGGGAACCGACGGCGCGGAAACAGCCGGGGCCGGGGCGGTCTCGGCCTGCGCAGGCTCGGCGGCGGGCGCGGGCGCGGGAGCCGGAGCCAGTTCCGCCAGCGCGTCGAGCGCGGGGGCGAAAACCGGTTCGAGCCCGACGGTTTCGGTGACGCCACGCAGCTTCGACCAGTCCGCCGCGAGCACCAGGCTGTTGGCGGAGGTGTCGGCCAGCCCGGCCGCCACCGCGTCGGCGGCCGCCATCGGCAGCAGACCCGAGCCCTCGATCCTGGCCTCGACCGCCGCGTCCGCCTCCGCGGGCAGCACCCACAGACCCCACTGCACCGAGGTGCACGCGCGGCCCTCGGCGCGCAACCGGGAGGCCATGGCATCGAGCATGCGGTTGGTCCCCGCGTACAGCGCCTGACCCCAGCCGCCGAGGGTGGCGGCGAAAGACGAGCACAGCAGCACGGTGGCCGTCGGCGTCGTCGGCAGGGCGCGCAGCACCTCGCCGAAACCGACCACCTTGGCCGCGGCGGCCTGCGCCACGGCCGCGGCGTCGGACTCGGTCGCGGCGGAGTACACGTAGTCGACGGCCGCGTGCGCGAGCAGGGTCACCGGACGATCCGCGTAGCGGGCGGCCAGCTCGGCGACGGCGGCGGGATCGCCGATATCGCAGGCCAGCACGTCGATCTCGGTGTCGCCGAGCGCGCGAACGGCGCGCAGCCGCTCGGTCAGCGCGGTGGTCTCGCCGCTGCGATTCACCAGCGTGATCCGGCCCGCGCCGTCGCGGACGAACTGCGCGCAGAACTCCAGGCCGACGTGTCCGGTGCCGCCGAGGATCAGCACCTCGCCGAGGTCGGGAGCGGCGACGGCCTGCGCCTGCTCGGCAACGACGAGACGCTTGGCGTGCAGCTTGCCGTCGCGCATCGCGAGGTCGGGCTCGCCCGCGAGGTGCAGCGCCTCCAGAATGCGGTCGGCGGGCAGCTTCTGCTCCAGGGCCGGGTAGTCCGCGGGCAGGTCGATGCGGCGGAAGGCGACGCCGATGCGCTCCAGCGCGACGCAGCGGAAGGCCGCACCGGCCGCGGCGGCGGCGAGCGCGGGAATCTCGTTCTCCCCCACCGCTTCCGCACCCGCCGTCACCAGCCAGCACTCGGTGACCCGCGGGCCGAGCGCCGCGAGCCAGCCCTGGTCGGTGGCGAACTCGGCGAACTCGGCCACCGCGGCCGCCTCGTCGGCGGCGCTGCCCGGCGGCAGCAGCACCACGACGGTGTCGGCCTGTTCGACGGGCGAACCGTCGAACATCGTCACCGTCGCGCCGTGCCGCTCGGCGCGCGCACGCAACGCCGTGGCCAGTTCGGCGCACCGGCCGTCGCGGTCGACGACCGCCACCGTGCGCGGCGGCGTCAGCGTGCGCCGGGAGAGCCGAGTCCAGCTCTCCGCCAAGCGGACCGGCGCGACCTCGGCAGGTCCGGCCGTCTCCGCGGCGGACCGGTACGGCGCCCACAGCCGCTTCGACGCCATCCGGGTGTGCGGGAAGTTCGGCAGCGGAAGGCGGACGGAGGAGTCGGCCACCCGCAGGCTCTCCCACGCGTAGTTCAGGTCGTGCACGGCGAGGGTCGCGAGGTTGCGGGTGAAATCCTCCAGCCCGGTCGCGGTGCGCCGCGAGGTGCCGAGCACCTGGAAGTCGCGCGGGCCGGTGGCCGGGTCGTCCGGCACGGTGGCCAGGTTCTCCTGCAACGCCAGTTGCAGTGTGGGGTGTTCGGCCACCTCGATGAAGGTGTCGACCTCGGCGGTGGCGGCGACGACCGCGCGGTCGAAGCGAACCCGGTTGCGCAGGTTCCAGTACCAGTACTGCCGGTGCGTGATGTCCGGAGTGATCGGTCCGCCGAGAGTGCCCCCGTAGCAAGTGATCTCGGTGGGCGAGAAGGTCGGCGCGCTCATCTCGTCGCCGAGCACCGACTCCATCTCCTTGCGGATCTTGATCAGGAACGTGGTGTGCGCCGGGTAGGCGACCTTGATCTCCTTGGCGAACTTGCCCTCGGCGTTGGCCATTTTCACCATGTCGGCGACGGTGTCCTGGTCGCCGGAGATGGCAAGGATGTGCGGCGCGTTCACGACGGCGAGCTCGGCCCAGCCGGAATGCCTGGCCAGCAGCGCCTCGCACTCCTCGCGGTCCATGCCGAGCACGGCCATCGAGTACTGCTCGGGGTACACGATCTCGTCCACGAACCGCGCCCGGTGGGTGACGGCCAGCACCGCGTCGCGCCGGGTCATGACGCCCGACACCCAGCCTGCGGCCAGCTCGCCCTGGCTGTGACCGATCGTCGCGACCGGCCGCACCCCGTAGGCCTGCCACATGGCGGCCAAGCCGGACATGTGGAACATCAAGGCGGGCTGCACTTCCCAGACCGTGTCCTGATATTCGCCCTCGTGACCGAGCAGGTAGTGCAGCGGCGCGATGTGGCCGTAGCGCTTCTCGTGGATCTCGACACAGGCGTCGACCTCGGCGCGGTACTCGGGGGACGCCTCGTAGTACGAGCGCCCCATGCCGGGTCGCTGGCTGCCCTGACCGGGGAAGACGAAACCGATGCGTCTCGGGGCGGCGAGACCGACGGTGCTCACCACCGCCGGGTGCGACGCGTCCGCGACGACGGCGCGCAGCGCGTCGAGCAGGTCCTCGCGAGTGCGCACCATCGCCAGCGCGCGACGACGGCGCGCGGTCCTGGTGCGGAACAGCATGTCCGCCACGGCATCAGGCGTCACGTTGGCGCGGCGCTCCAGGTAAGCGAGCACGGCCGCGGCTTCGGCGCGCAGCCCGTCGGCGGTCTCGGAGGACAGCAGCACCGGAACGGCGCCGTCGGGGAGACGGTAATCAGGCATCGATATCCTCCAGAACCGGCATGGCCAGGATGGCGTGCGCGTTCGTGCCCGCCACGCCGAACGACGAGACCGCGGCGTAGCGGAAGCCCTCGTGCGCTTCCCACGGTTCGAGTTCGGTAGCCAACCGCAGGCCGGTCGCGCTCCAATCCACCCCGGGGGCCGGGTCGTCCGCGTGCAGAGTCGGGGCGATGTGACCGTTGGCGCCGCACAGCAGCACCTTGATCAGCCCGAGCATGCCCGCCGCGGCTTGGGCGTGGCCGATGTTGGTCTTCACCGAGCCGAGCCGGGGCCCGCGCTCGGCATCGGCGCCGTAGGTGTTGCACAGCGCGGTGAGCTCCAGCGGGTCGCCCACCGGCGTTCCGGTGCCGTGTCCCTCGACGAGTCCGACCAGGCTCGGGTCGATGCCCGCCGCGTCGATCGTCTTGCGCACCAGCGCCTCTTGCGCCTGCGCGCTAGGCACCGTGATCGGCGCGCCCTTGCCGTTGTGGTTGATCCTGGTGGCCAGCACCCTGGCGTACACGCGGTGGCCCAGCTCGCGCGCCCGCGACTCGCGTTCCAGCACGACGACGCCCGCGCCCTCGCCCCACAGGGTCCCGGTGGCGCTCGCGGAGTAGGCGCGCAGGTGACCGTCCATGGCCAGCGCGTTGTTCTTGGCGAATTCGTAGAACGCGCCGGGCGAACCCATCACGCACACACCGCCCGCGAGCGCCCAGTCGCATTCGCCGGACCGGATCGCGGCGGCGGCCTGATGCACGGCGGTCAGCGAGGACGCGCACGCGGTGTCCACCGTGACAGACGGCCCGACCAGGCCGAGACCGTGCGAGATGCGTCCGGCGACCGCGCCGAGCGCGGTGCCGACCGCGCGATAACCGTTGTACTCGTTGACTTCCGCCGCGCGCGGTCCGTATTCGATGAACGAGGCGCCCATGAAGCAGCCCACCTCGTCACCCGCCAGTGCGCCGGGGTTGATGCCCGCGTGCTCGAGCGCGCGCCAGGCGACCCGCAACGCGACCCGCTGCTGCGGATCCATGGCGACCGCCTCGCGCGGCGTGATCCCGAAGAATTGCGGATCGAATTCGGTTGCCCCGGTGAGGAACCCACCGGCGTCGGGCACCGAACCCCAGCCTTCGGTGCGGTGCAAGGAGAAAACTTCCCGCAGCGGCCATTCCCGATCCCGGGGGAAAGGCCCGATCAATTCCCGTGATTCGGCGAGTGCCGACCAGAAATCGTCCAGATTGTCGACGCCCCCCGGAGCCTCCACCGCCATACCGGCGATGACAATATGATCTTCGTCCCCCGAAACAGCGCGTGCCATGCCAAACCTAACGTACGAATTCGCGAACTATCTCGCGGAAAGAACTTCGGACGTCAGCAATTCAGCAATGCCGTCCACGTGGTCGTTCAGATAGAAATGTCCGCCGTCGAAAAGGGTGACGGTGATGTCCTGCTCGCTGTGCGTCGCCCAGTCCTGCAGGTGCCGCGCCGTGACGTGCTCGTCGTCGGACCCGCCCATGACGTGCAGCCTGGCGCGCAGCTTGACCTCGGGCTCGCACACGTAGCGGTCGAAGGCGGCGTAGTCGGCCTTGAGCGCGGGCAGCGTCATGCGCATGATCTCGCGACTGGACAGCACGTCAGCGCCGGTGCCGTTGAGCGCGGCCAGATGATCGAGCAGCTCTTCGTCCTCGGTCGGATGCCGGGGCATGTCGACGACGCGGAACGGCGCGACCGCGCCCGAGGCGCCGAACAGGCCGACCTCGATGCCCGCCGCCTCGGCTTGGCGGACGAATTCGAACCCGACCATCGAGCCCATGCTGTGCCCGAAGACCGTGATGGGACCGCCGCGGTGGTATTCCGACTCCAGGAACGCGCCGAGCGCACCGGCCGCCACCTCGGGCAGGGTCTCCGGCATCGGCTCGGCGGCCCGGTCCTGACGGCCGGGGTATTGGAAGACGACGACGTCGAAATTCTCGCTGAGCACCTTGGAGAAGGTGCGGTAGGCGGAGGCGCCGCTACCCGCGTGCGGGAACATCAGCAATGTCGGGCTCGAGTCCGAGCTCGGCTTGTGGAATTTGCGAATCCACCCAAGGGTTTTCGGCATTACACGGCTCCTGCATCACGGTATCGCTGCGTCAGGCGCCCGGCGCCGCCGTCGATCTGGCGACGGGCCGGGCAACGCTGACTCAGCGACGTTAGCATAGGGTAACCTTACTGATGTAAGGCTAGGGTAAGTTCGGGCGGCGGCGTGATCGACATGACGACCACGGAACCGGCGGGACGAACAGCTGCGGCCCGCTGCGGAAGGGCGCCCGAACACACGTGCGGGCCGCGAGATTCGTCTCGCGGCCCGCACATCACGTAGCCCAGATCACTCCGGCGAGTCGGTCAGATACCCACCGCGCGCGAAGAACTCGGCGGCGGCGTGTTCCACGCCGTCGGCGGTGCGCACCCGCGTGATCGTCAGCGCCCGGTTGTTCCCGCGGAATGCGTCCGGTCCGCACACCACGGCCGCGCCGTCCTCGTGCACCACCACGCGGCCGTTCGTGCCGCCGTAGCAGCCCTCCGACACGGTGGCCGCGAGCACTTCCACCCGCTGCCCCCGGTAGTGAGCGAAGGCAGGCGGGTAGGGCGCGGACAGCGCGCGCACGAAGCGCTCCAGGTCCACGGCGGGCCAGCTCCAGTCGATCCGGCTGTCACGATCGGATCGCTTGTGGAAGAAGGTGCGCTCGGCCTTGTTCTGCGGACGCCACACCGCGGTGCCCGCGTCGATCGCGTCGAGGGCCTCGTTCAGCGCCTCGGGGATCAGATCCATTCCGGCCAGCACCAATTCGGTGCCGGTGGCGGCCGGGCCGATCGGCAGCGACTTCTGCACGATGATGTCGCCGGTGTCCAGCCCCTCGTCCATGCGATGGATGGTCAGCCCGGTCTCGGAGGCGCCGCTGATCAGCGCCCACAGCACCGGCGAGAACCCGGTGAATTTCGGCAGCAGCGAATCATGCAGGTTCAGCGTGCCGTGCGGCGGCAGCGTGTACAGCTCGGGGGGCATCCAGGTGTACCAGCTGTTGACCACGATGATGTCGGGCTCGGCGCGCTTCACCAGGTCGATGGTCTCGGCGTCGGCACGCTCGGTGAGGTGCACCGGAATGCCGCGCTCGCGCGCCAGCTCCTCGACCGAGTCGCCCCAGATCCCCTTGTACGAATGATCACTCGCCGGATGGGTGACCGCGAGGACGACCTCGTGCCGGGAGTCGATCAGAGCCTGCAAGGTCCGCCGACCCCAGGTCTGGAAGCCGAATGATACGACGCGCATGAGAGGTGAACCCTTCGTGAAAGTAAGCTGAGGCTATCCTATAAACCGAGCCGCTAGAGTAGCTGCCGGTTACCTGCGACGCTCGACTCGACCCGCCCGCCGCGCGCCGGGCGAACCGACTCGCTGCGCAGCACGCGATCCGAGAGTTCGCCGAGGCAGCTGAGATTCGGGAACCCGGGCCCCTGCGCCAGCGCGGCGAGGTTCGGCAGGTACAGCTTCGCGTCCAAGCCCTGGACGGCGAGGTCGTAGCCGATCGAGGACTCGATCCTGGACTGGGTCAGCTGCCCGCCGACCGCGAGCTCCAGCAGGTCGGCGGCGTTGGCGTCGAACATCTCCAGGAACCACAGTGGCTGCCCGCCGGTCGCGTCGATCACCAGGTCGAAGTTGTGCACCTGGTCCGGACGCATCTCGTTGCGCAGGGTCAGCGCAACGCCGTCGCCCTGATCGGCGATCCGCACGACGCGGCCCTGCATGTGGTGCACCCGGTTGTCGGCGAGCAGGCTCTCCTGCACCCGCACCGAGAACACGCCGCGGTCGGTGCGGCGGATGACGTCCCTGCGCTCCTCGGTGCTCAGCGAGCCCCACTTGATCGGATCGCTGAACAGCGAGTTCTCGAAGTAGCTTTCGCCGCGGGTGTAGATGGTGGCCATCGGCGAGATCACCGAGATGGAGAGCATGCCGTGGCGCACCAGCTCGTCCAGCGCCGAGCCCGCGGTCTCACCGCCGCCGATGACCGCCGCGCGTGAGGAGACCGGCAGCTTGCGTTTGCCCGCGAGGTCCCAGAATTCCGCGACGCTGAGCACTTTCGGATGCTTGGCGAGCGCCTTCTCGCTGCGGCCGGGGCCGGTGATCATCAGCGCGTCGGCGTCGATTTCGGTGGGAATCCCGTCGGCGTCCACCGCGGTGATCAGCCAGCCGTCGGACGCGGCGGCGATGGATCGCACTGTGCCGAGGACGAGTTCGAAATCCACGCGTGCCGCGACCCACTGCAGGTACTTGGCCCAGACGTGGTGCTGCGGGCTCGGACGGCCCCGGTCGATCCACTCGGCATAGGTGCCCTGGTCGACCAGAAAGGAAGTCCAGCTGAACGCCGTCATGGCCTCGTTGATCGCGCGGTTGTGGCCGCGGGCCCAGGTGGAGTGATAGGGGAAGCCCACGTCCTTCTCCGGGCTGGTGCCGAGCCGGTGTTGGCCGTCGGTCCAGCCGCCGCTCGGCAGCCAATTACCGCCAACCGTTTGCGCTTCCACCACGACGACGCGCGGCGCGGGCAGCCCCAGTTCGCGCAGCACGTGCGCCTTGGCCGCGACGGCCATCGCCTTCGGACCCGCGCCGATCACCACAAGTGTTTCCACCGGTTCTCCCACTCTCACATCGCGCGTATCCGTGTTCGCGCCCACATCGACGAACCCCCGCCTTCATGTTTGCATAGGCTTACCTTACAGTGAACGCGAGTGTCGATCCCCACAGCGGGGAACGCACCGGCACGAGAACGATGGGAATTACTTTCATGATCAGCACCCGAAAGAAGCTGGGCGCGGTGGCCTTTGCCGCTGCCGCCCTGGTCGGCGCGTTCGGCACCGTCACCACCGCCGCGATCGCCGAGGCCGCGCCGATCACCGCGCCGCTGCGCACCCAGGCGCCGAGCACCGGTGAGCTGCGCGCCAAGATGGCGGTGCTGTTCAACGCGGGTGCGTCGCGCGCCGCGCGCGCCGCCGAGCTGGAGACCGGCGAGGCGGGCCTGCCTGCCTTCGACGCCGCGGCCGCGCTCATCGCCATCGCCCCGGCGAGCTGGCGCTGGGACGTCGTCGGCCCGGTGTCGGTCAACGGCGACACCCTGTCCGCGGTGCTCTACACCTCCACCGAGGGCTACGAGCCGTGGACCTTCGACCTGACCTGGAAGCAGATCGACGGCACCTGGAAGCTGAGCCGCGAATCCGTCTGCACCATCGGCAACTTCGTCGGCCAGGGCTGCTGACCAGGTTCGCGCACGATTCGGCCCCCGTCGCGACGGGGGCCGAACTCGTCTCGGCGTACCTCGTGACATTAAATTCAGCTTAGGCTAACCTCACTTTCATGGGCAGAGGTTTCAACGGCGTCATTGTGAAAGCGTGGGGCGGTCAGGACTACCGGCTCACCGTCACTGCGACGGAATACGTCACGGACAAGTTCATTCGGCTCGGCTTCGACGCGGGCGGCCTGCTCGCCGACCATCCCGTGCACCCCACTCAGTGGATCCGGCTGTGGATCCCGGACCTCGAGACCGAGAAGTTGCACCACCGCGGCTACACGCTGGTGGACCCCGATCCGGAAACCGGTACGTTCGCCATCGAATTCGCCCTGCACGACGGCCCCGCCGCGCGCTGGGCGGTCAACGCGGCGGTCGGCGACGTGCTGGACGCGTCGGTGCTCGGCTCCAGTTTCGAACTCCCCGAGGCCGCGCCGAGCGAATACCTGGTATTCGGCGACACCGCCTCGCTGCCCGCGATCAACTCGCTGCTCGACGCGATCGGCGACGCGCCCGCTCGCGTCTGGCTGGAATGGCAGTACGAATCCGACCAGACGTTGCCCGTGCGCAACAAGCCACACCACCAGGTCACCTGGCTCCAACGCATCGACGACGGCAGGCTCCTGCGCGAACAGTCGCAGGAGATCACCTGCCCCGACGACGCTTTCGCCTGGGTCGCCTGCGACGGCCACACCACCCGCTCGATCGTCAAGACGCTCAAGCAGACTCACAACCTGCCGAAAACCGCGATCAAGTCGCAGGCGTACTGGAAGTAGGCGTACCTCCGCCTTCGCTCCGGCCATGCGCGGACTGTCGACGGACTTACGTCCGGCAGCGCCCTCTCTGCGTACTCCGCCTTCGCTCCGGCCATGCGCGGACTGTCGACGGACTACGTCCGGCAGCGTGAAATCGGCTGATTCAGCACCCTTCGATCATCCCTCCGGACGATCCCCTCGCGACCTGCTGCCGACGCGCGATGACCCGATCGCGCGTCAGGCTGGAGCCCGAATCCGTTGTCCGAGCGGAAGCGAGGCGGATATGTCGCTGATCGATGTGGTGATCGCTGTGGCCGCGGTCGTATGCGCGGTGGTGGTGATGTGCACCGCGCGAATCGGGCGTGCGCCTGCGCTGGGGTTGCTCGGCGGGGTTGCGCTCGTGGCGGCGGTCCAGTGGCTGCGCGAAGGGTTCTACTGGCAGTTCGTTCCGACGTATCTGCTGCTCGTGGTCACGGCATGGTTCGTCGCGGCGCGGCCGAGCAGGCGTCTAGGCGGGATCGCGGCGCGCGTGGGCGTCGGAATGCTCGTCGTCGCGGCGGCTTTCGCGTGGGTGCTGCCGCCGGTGCCGACGCTGCCCGCGCCGAGCGGACCGTATCCGGTCGGCACCGAGACATTCCGCTGGGTCGATCCGGACCGGCCGGAAGCCGCGACGGACGACCCGGCCGACCGCCGCAACGTCATCGCGCAAGCCTGGTATCCGGCCGCCGAGCCGACCGGAAGCGGCTCACGCTACCTCGACGGACTAGGCAAGCTGCCGCGGCGGGTGAGCCAGATTCCGAGCTTCCTCATGCGCGGCTACGACCGCATCGACACGCACGCCGACGATCGCGCGTCCCTGGCCCGAGACCGGGACCGCTGGCCGGTAGTGCTGTTCTCGCCGGGATACGGTGCGCCGCGTGCGTTCCACACCGGGCTGGTCGCCGATCTGGCCAGCCGCGGGTTCGTGGTTCTCGCCGTCGATCACCCCTACGAGGCGGCCGTGGTCGAGCTCGCCGACGGACGTCTCGCGACGGCGGTGGACGACTTCCCGGCCGACGACGCCGCCGGAGAGCGGTACATGAGCGTGCGACAGGCGGTGCGGGCCGCCGATCTGCGGTTCGTCCTCGATCGATTGGAACGGCCTGGCGCGCTCGGCCCGCGTCTCTCCGGTCATCTCGACACCGAGCGCATCGCCGTCATCGGGCATTCGTTCGGCGGGGCGGCCGCGGCCGCCGCGGCCGCCGACGACGACCGCATCCGCGCCGCGGCGAACATCGACGGCACGCTGTACGGCGATCTGCCCAATCGCACGCTGCGCCAACCTTTCCTGCTGTTGGAGAGCGAGCACGACGAGACAGGACATTCCGAGCGGTTCCTGGAGCGCAACGCCGCGCTGCTCGGCAGGCTGGGCGCGGGCGGCTTCCGTTTCGAAATCGGCGACGCCAACCACTACAGCTTCACCGACGCGCCGCTCTTCCTCTCCGGGCCGGGCCGGTTCGCGGTGGCCCAGCTGATCGGCGGTTCGCGGGGACCGGTACCGACGCAGCGCGCGACCGCCGACATCCTGGCAGCGTTTCTGAGCGAACCGCTGGGCGGGCCGCGCGCCGACGTGGTGGCGACGGCCGTGGCGCACCGCGATATTCGGGGCGGAGCCGTCGGACACTGACCAACGTATTCGCGCCCGGCGGAGGGCGATTCGTTCGACGCGGCGATTCGCGAGCTAGGGATGAGCCGCGTTCGGCAACCACCGGGCGTCCCTCTGCCTCCGCTGCTGCGGTGCGCAAGCCGAGGACGGACTTCATCGCCAAGCGTGGATAGGCTAACCTTATGCCCCATGGGACGAGGGGCAAACGGCGTCATCATGAAGGTGTGGCGCGCCGATGACTACCGACTGCGCGTGACGTCGACCGAGGCTGTCACCGACAAATGCCAGCGGATCGGGTTCACCGCGGGCGGGTTGCTTGCCGATCACCCGGTGCACCCGACGCAGTTCATCCGGCTGTGGATCCCGGATGCGGAGACCGACAAGCTGCACCATCGGGCTTTCACGACCATCGATCAGGACCCCGCGAGCGACCACTTTCACATCGAGTTCGCGGTGCACACCGGGCCGGCGAGCGTGTGGGCGCAGCGGGCCAAGGTCGGCGACGAGATCGAGGCGTCGGTGCTCGGGTCGAAGTTCGAGCTGCCGGAGACGCCGCCGAGCGAATACCTCCTCTTCGGCGACACCGCCTCGCTGCCCGCGATCAACTCGCTGCTCGACGCGATCGGCGACGTGCCCGCTCGTGTCTTCCTGGAATGGCAGTACGAGTCCGACCAGACGCTGCCCGTCCGCAACAAGCCGCACCACCAGGTCACCTGGCTCCAGCGCGTGGACGACGGCCGCCTGCTGCGCGAACAAGCCCAGGCGATCTCCTGCCCCGCGGACGCTTTCGCGTGGGTGGCCTGCGACGGCCACACCACCCGCTCGATCGTCAAGACACTCAAGACCTCCCACAACATGGCGAAATCCCAGTTGAAGTACCAGGCCTACTGGAAGTAAGCGCACCTCCGCCTTCGCTCCTGCCATGCGCGGAGTCGATCGACGGACTCCGTCCGATACCGCCAGTCGTGCACACAGGAACCGATCGGGCCGCCGCGGAACACTCCGCGGCGGCCCGATCTCGTTGTCATCGCCTCACACCGCGGCCGGTTCCAGCCGCCAGCCGGACGCGCGGCTGCGCTCGTTCCAGAAGTCGGCGTAGCGACCGCCCTGCGCCAGCAGCTCGGTGTGCGTGCCGCGTTCGACGATACGACCACCGTCGACGAACAGGATCTGGTCCGCGTGCGCGATGGTGGCCAGGCGGTGCGCCACCACGATCACGGTCTTGCCCCTGGTGAGTTCGTGCACGCCGCGCACCACCACCGCCTCGCTGTGCGGGTCCAGCGCGCTGGTCGCCTCGTCCAGCAGCACGATCGGCGCGTCCTTCAGCAGCGCGCGGGCGATCGAGACCCGTTGCCGCTCACCGCCGGACAGCGCGGCACCGCCCTCGCCGACGGCGGTGTCGTAGCCGTCCGGCAGGCGCTCGGCGATCTCGTCCACCCGCGCGGCCTCGGCGGCCCGGCGCACCTCGGCGTCGGTGGCCTCGGGGCGGCCGATCCGGATGTTGTCCGCCACCGACCGGTCGAACAGGTAGACGTTCTGGAAGACCAGCGACAGCTGGTTCAGCAGCGTCTCCGAAGGCTGGTCGCGCACATCGTGTTCGCCGACGGCGACCCGTCCGCCGTCCACGTCGTAGAACCGCGCGGCCAACCGCAGCAGCGTCGTCTTACCCGCGCCGCTGGGGCCGACGATCGCGGTCGTGGTTCCCGCCGGGACGCTGAAGGTGATGCCGGAGAGCACCGGCTCGCCCGGGCGGTAGCCGAAACTCACGTTGTCGAACACCACGGTCGGCGCGCCCGGCGTCACCGGCGAGTTCGCCTCGGGCAGGGCTTGTTCCGCGAGCAGCGCGGAGACCCGGTCGACCGCGGCGGCGGCCGAGCGCAGTCCGTTGCCCAGCTGCGCGGCCTGATTCAACGGCTCGATGAATCGCGAACTCACGGCGATCAGCGCGATCGCGACGGCGGCCGACACCACGCCGTCGGTCACCCTGGCGATCACCACGTAGACCAGGACCAGGAACACGGCCTGCACGAAGAGCGCGAAGACGATCAGGCTCGGCACCGAGGTGAAGACCATCCTGGTGTTGGCCGACCGTTGCTGCCGCAGCGCGCCGTCCAGCGCCTTGTTGCCCGACCCGACCGCGCCGAACGCGCGCAGCACCGGCTGGGCCTGCGCGAATTCCACCACGCGCGAATCGGCTTCGGCCGCCGCCTCGTGCATGCCCTTGTCGGCCCGCTGGTACGCGCGGCCCGCGAGGCCGTTGACGAGGAAGAGGACCGGGGCGGCGAGCAGCATGGCCAGCGCGATCCGCCAGTCGATGAACAGCATGCCGACGGCGACGCCGAGCGGGACCACGATGCCGGTGACCACCTTGGCGATCAGATAGGCGACGGTGCCCTGGATCTCGCGCACGTTCTCCACCGTGACCCGCGACAGCGGTCCGGCGCTGCGGGTTTCGAACCAGCCGAGCGGCAGCGCGTTCAGATGATCGCCGAGCCGGGTTTGCAGGCCGCGCTGCATGCCGACCGCGATGCGCAGGCCGAGCGAGGCCTGTAGGTAGCCGAACACCGCCACGGCGCCGACCGCGACCAGCATCAGCAGCGCGTAGAACCAGGCGCGGCCGAGGTCGTCGTCGAACAGTGCCTCGAGCACCGGCACCAGCAGCAGATACCCGATCGCCTGGCTGATCGCCTGCGCCAGGATCGCGGCGAGCAAACGCGGTGTCAGGGGGGCGAATTCGGCGGGCACCAGGCCGAGAACTTTGCGAATCATCGGGCTGCCTCACTTTCCACGAGCGAGACCGCGCCGAGTGCCGCCTCGTTGATCTCCCAGAGCCGCTGGTAGACGCCGCCCGCCTCGCACAGGGTGCGGTGGTCGCCCTGCTCGACGAGGGAGCCGTTCTCCAGCACCAGAATCCGATCCACACCCGTGATGGTGTGCAGCCGGTGTGCGATGACCAGCACGGTGCGCCCGGCCACCAGCGCCGCGAGCGCGTCCTGCACAGCCGCCTCCGACTCGGGGTCGGCGAAGGCGGTCGCCTCGTCCAGCACCAGCACGGGCGTATCGGCGAGCAGCGCGCGGGCCACCGAAAGCCGTTGCGCCTCACCGCCGGAGAGCGTGGCGTCGACGCCGATCTCGGAGTCGTAGCCGCGGGGCAGTGCGAGGATGCGGTCGTGGATCTGGGCGGCGCGGGCGGCCCGCTCCAGCGCGGCGCCGTCGGCGGCAGGGGCCGCGAGCAGCAGGTTCTCGCGGATGGTGCCGCGGATCAGCCGCACGTCCTGGAACACGAAACCGACGGTGCGATAGAGGTCTTCGCTCGGGTAGTCGCGGATATCGCGGCCGCCGATGGTGATCCGGCCGGACCCGACGTCGTAGAAGCGGGGCAGCAGTTTGGCCAGCGTCGACTTGCCGGAGCCGCTGGGGCCGACCAGCGCGGTGATGGTGCCCGGTCGCAGCTCCAGGTCGATGTCGCGCAGCACATCGTGGCCGTCGCGGTAGCCGAACCCGACGGATTCGAAACGGACGAGGCCCGGCTCGGCGTCGCTCGGGTCGTCGGATCCCGGTGCGGCCGAGGCGAGTTCAAGGCTCTGCTGCACCTCGTACAGACGCTCGGCCGCCGCGCCCGCGGCGCGCAGCGCCTGTCCCCCGTAACCGAGGCCGAGCAGCGCGCTGCCGAGACCGAGACCGACCAGCAGGAACGGCAGCACATCGAGTGGAGCCAGCCAGTCCGCGCCGACGCCCGCCAATCCGGCGACGACGATCACCAGCATCACGAACACCGGGGAGATCATGATGTCGGCCACCGCCTGGAGCCGGATCATCGGCGTCTTCCATCGGTCGAAGCTGTCGGCCTGGCCGTCGACGGCGTCCTGGAAATCGCGATGCGCCTTGCCCGCCTGCCCGAAGGCGCGGACCACTTGGATGCCGTCGACGAACTCGATGGTCGCCTGCTGCACCCGGCGCTCCCAGCGGGTGTAGACCGCGAGACGGTCCATGCTCTCGCGGTTCATCATCGTGCGGAAGGCCATGGCGTAGGCGAGCAGCGGCACCAGCAGGATCAGCGTCAGCCGCCAGTCCACGGTGAACAGATAGCCGAGCGAGACCAGCGGGACGAGCAGCGCGCCGACGAACTCCAGCCGCGCGTGCGCCACCAGATAGTGCAGCGCCTCCACATCGTCTTGCAGATACTTCTTCACCTCGCCCGAACCGTGCTCGCCGAACCAGCCGAGCGGCACCCTGGTCAGCTTGGCGGCGAGCGCGCGGCGCACGGTGAGCTGGTAGCCGCCATCCACCAGGTGTGTCCAGGTCAGCGCCGCCGCTTGCAGCAGGGCGCGCACCAGCAGCACCAGCATGGCGAGGCCGAACAGCCGCCACACCCGGTCGGTGTCCACCGGGTCGTCGAGCAGCTCGCGGCAGGCCTCGACGATCAGGATGAACGGCACCACGGTGCACACCGAGGCGATCGCCATGACGACAGTGGCGAGCGTCAGCGCACCCTGCACCGGCGCGAGAATCTCCTTGCGCGCCAGCGCCTGCTGTTGCTTGCGTTGTTTCGCCACCGCGCGGGGCGGCCGGTTCCCCGTTTCCGCCGCCGCACGCGGCGTGACCTCCACCGTCATGTGTCCTCGCCTCTCGTTCTGGCGTACCTCGCCGGAATCCGCCCCATCTTCACACAGAAAGATAGGTAAGGCTAACTTTCCCTGAGATGGGGGAACGGCAGGCGAACGGGCGGCCGACCACCGGTGGCGGCGCGAGTCCGCGGCTTGCCGCTGTCCGACGCCGCGTCGACAGTTGCGTGAACGGCGCTTCGTCTCGGTTCCGAAACACCGGCTCGGGAAGTACTTTTCCCCGATAGCTACCCGTCTCCAGAGTCGGAGGTTGTGGAAATGTTTGTCACGCACATTGTTTCGGCCATTACCGATTGCTACGCCGATCCAGGGGAACTCTCCGCGCCCCAGGCCCACCGCGCGATGCAGATCCATCTGAATTGCTCCGTCGAACTGTGCCGGGTGCGCCGACGAGCGCGGCAGACCCTCGTCGAGACGCGGCGGATGGTGCTCGACGAACGCGCCGAGCCCTGAACTCGCGGTATTCGGACACCTGCGCGCCGACCGGAATCGGGGCGCGGCCGGAGACGTTGACCACAGCATGACCACAACGGCATCCGATCGCCCCGCCGCGCCCGTCGTCGACACCGCCACCGACTTCGGCGCCAAGGTCGCCGAGCGCCTCGGCCGCGAGTCCGTCCTCTGGCTCACCACCGTCGGCCCGTCCGGCACGCCGCAGCCGAACCCCGTGTGGTTCCAGTGGCGCGACGGCGAGTTCCTCCTGTTCAGCCAGCCGGACAAGGCGAAGGTGCGCAATATCGCCCGCAACCCGCGTGTCTCGCTGAATCTCAACAGCAACGCGCACGGCGGCGAGGTGGTGGTACTGACCGGAACGGCGCGCATCGTCGAAGAACGGCCGTCCGACGACGAAATCGCCTCGTACACAGCGAAGTACACCGAGGGCTTGGCGGACATCAAGATGTCGGCGGACGAGTTCTACGCGGAATACTCGGTGCCCATTCGGATTACGCCGGATCGGTTGCGCGGCTTCTGAATTCGGCGACGAGAACCGGCGGGCTGCCGCGACTGCCGGGGTGGCGGCAGCACACCACGCGCGCCGGCCTCGGGGTCGCGCCCTCCTCGCGCCCGACCACCCCGGCCTCGCGACGCCCGAGCTCCGACCGCCCGGTCGCGGCCTGCTGACCTGGGGCGATTAGAGTTGTCGCCGATGAGAAGAAGGCAGCAGCCGCCGCTGCCCAAGCGGTACGGCTTGGACCCGGCCCGGCTGAGACTGCCGGAAACGGGCGAATGGGCGACGATTCGCGACCATCTGGTCGAGCGACTTCCCCGGGTCGCGCCGGAACGGATCGATGAACTGCTGCGCGAGGGCGGGATCGTCGATCTCGACGGGCCCATCGCGCCGGACGCGCCGTATGTCCCCGGCGGAGCAGTGTGGTTCCATCGCGACCTGCCGGACGAAACCGACGTGCCGTTCGACATCACCGTCGTGCACCGCGACGATCACCTGCTGGTTGTGGACAAGCCGCATTTCCTCGCCACCATTCCGCGCGGGCAGCACATCCGGCAGACCGCGCTGGTCCGGCTGCGTCAGGAATTGGATCTGCCCGATCTGGTGCCCGCCCACCGACTCGACCGGGTGACCGCGGGACTGCTGCTGTTCGTCGTCGACCCGGCCCGGCGCGGGGCGTACCAGACGATGTTCCACCGGCGGGCGGTGCGCAAGGAATACGAGGCGATCGCCCCCTACCGCCCCGATCTGGACCTACCGCGCACGGTGCGCAGCCGCATAGTCAAGGAGAAGCAGGTGCTCGCCGCCCAAGAGGTTGCGGGCGAACCCAACGCGGAAACGGTCGTCGACCTGCTCGAACACCGCGACGGACTCGGCCGCTATCGGCTGCGGCCGCTGACCGGGCGGACCCACCAGCTGCGCCTGCACATGAACGGACTCGGCGTGCCGATCCTCGGGGACGACTTCTATCCTCGTCTCACCGACAAGCCGGTGCACGATTTCACCCGGCCGCTACAACTGCTGGCCGCCTCGCTCGAGTTCACCGATCCGGTCACCGGCGCGCCGCGACGATTCGAGACGACGAGAACCCTCCAGGCGTGGACGGACCACGCCGCCTGGGCGTGCTGACGAAGGCGGGCCGGCCGGCGGAACAGGGGTAGCCGGCCGGCCCGAGCGCCCGCGACGATGGCTCTGCCCGTCGCGGGCGCGGCTCTCTCAGGACCCCATCCAGGCCAGGGGTCCGGCGCCGCAGGTGGCGCTGCCGGTGAGGGTGGGCTCGGCCACGTTCACCTTGATCTCGTAGGCCAAGCCCTGAAGCGCGGCCAGCGTGTGGGTGCCCGACTTCTTCGGCTTCCACTGGACGGTCGCCACGCCGTTGACCGGCTTCACCGGACTGCCCGGAATGACCAGCGCGTTGTCGTAGAACCAGACCTCGAACCAGTGATTCACCTTCGCGGTGATCTCATAGGTGCAGCCCGCCTGCGGGTTGCCCGCCGAGACGCTGAGGTCGTCGACCGTCGCGGACGCGTAGGGCGCGGTCAGTATCGCCGCGCAACCCGCCGCGACCAGCGTCGTCAGGCCGACGCCGAGCCGGCGACCGATCCGCCTCTGGGTTCTAGTCATTCGGAAACTCCTCTTCGAGACGCACACCGGGTGCGAACGATCGGACTGTATCGACCGTCCAGTTCCCTACGGGCCAGATTGGCGAAAAAACTGAAACATGTTTCATTCAGATTGGTCACAGGATAGCCTCCGCGAGACCACGCTCGCGGTGAAAATCGGCACCTGTGATCAGGCGCTCAACCAAGGGCGAACCGCGCGGGCCGGACCCTACACTGGGCCGGGTGCGTCAAACGGACCTCGAGGAAGCGGCCCCCACCCACAACAAACTGCATGCCTATATCGATGTAGCGGTCGTGATCGTCGTCCTCGCGGGCACCAACCTGATCGCGCACTTCACCACCGCGTGGGCCAGCATCGTCACCGTTCCGATCGCCGCGATCGTCCTGCTCGCCCTGGTCCGCAGGCGAGGGCTCGGCTGGGCCGAACTCGGACTCTCCCCCAGGCACTGGCGGCGCGGATCGCTGTACGCGCTGGCCGCGGTCGGCATCGTGCTCGCGGCCGTGGCCGTCGGGGCGCTGCTGCCCGCGACGCGCCCGTTCTTCCTCGCCGACCGGTACGCCACCATCTCCGGCGCGCTCATCGCGTCGATGATCGTCATCCCGCTACAGACCGTCATCCCCGAGGAACTCGCCTTCCGCGGCGTGCTGCACGGCACCCTGGATCGCGTCTACGGCGCGCGCGGGGTGTTCGCGGCGGGTTCGCTGCTCTTCGGCCTCTGGCACATCGCCTCGTCCTTCGGCCTGACGACCAGCAACCGCGGGCTCACCGGCTTCCTCGGCGGCGGCCTGGCGGGACAGATCGTCGGCATCCTGCTCGCGGTCGCCGCGACCGCCGCCGCAGGCGTCGTCTTCACCTGGCTGCGCCGCCGCAGCGGCAGCCTGCTCGCACCCATCGCACTGCATTGGTCGGTCAACGGCGCGGGCGCACTCGCCGCCGCGCTCGTCTGGCACACGACCCTGGCCTAGCGTCGGGCCGTCGCTTGGCGCGTCAAGCATCCTTCCCAGTCCACGGCCGCGGCTCTAAGTTCGAGTAGTGCCCCTCGGACATCTCGGCATCAACGTCACGGATCTCGCCGCGGCGCGCGCGTACTACGACGAAATGATGCCGCTCGTCGACTACGAGCGTTTCCTGCTGGACGACACTCAGTTCGCCTACCGGCCCGCCCGCGGCAAAGTCGGGACCTACCTGTTCTTCTATCCGGCCGAACAGCCGGGATATTCGCGCGTGAAACCGGGACTGCAACACCTCGCCTTCATGGTGCGCACGCGCGCCGACGTCGACGCGGTGCATTCCTGGGCGGCCGCGCGCGGCGACGAAATTGTCCATCCGCCACGCGAATTCCCGGAGTATCCGCCGCCCTATTTCGCGACCTTCTGGATCGGGTACGACGGCGTGCTGCTGGAAGCCGTGTGTCATAAGGACGCTTGACCTTCCCCCGAGGCCCGCACTACCGGGGCAGACGCTCGGCACTCTCGCGCACTGCCGCCGTTCGCATTGACCGCGGCGGGCCGTCGGTTTAGTCTCATCGCGTTCACACATATGTTCGAGCACACTTGTCGACGCCGAGAAATCGGCCCGATATCGGCTCCAGGGAAGGCTCGCGATGCCCGACGAACCGTCGACCGGCAATTCCGAGATAGCGGCACTGGCACAACGGGTCGCGACGGCGCGCGGGAAACTGCCGCTGCAGCACGACACCGCATTGGTCGAGGTGCTCTCCGAGGCCGAGATCGCCGCGGAACGTGAACTCGCGGAATGGATTCGGGCCCAACGTCGCGGTCAGCGGCGGCGCGCCGTCGAGGACGAGCTGGCCGCCGAGAAGCTCGACCGTCGCACCGGGGCCGCCATCCGCCGCGCCGAGGAGGACGACGCGCGCTGGCACCGCCGCGCGCTGGCGGCCCGGCGGCGCGTCGCCAACCAGGACGCGCGGCTGGCTCAGCTCTACCGCCGTGCCGAATGGTCCTCGCGGGCGCTGATCGCCGTCGTGATTCTCGGCATGGTGTGGGCGGGCGTGAACGTGCAGCACAACCTCGTCCCGAGCGGCGATATGTCCGATCCGCTGTACTGGCTCAGCTATGGCATCGAGGCGATGATCTCCATCCCGATCATCACCATCATGGTGGTCGCGACGACCGCGGCACGCTGGGGGCGAGAGCTCCCGCGCGGCAAGGTGATCGTCTTCGAGGCGGCGCTGCTCGGCACCACCATCGCGCTGAACACCGGGCCGCACCTGGCCGCGGGCGATCTCGGGCGAGCGGCCGAATTCGCGATCGCGCCGGCGATGGTCGGCGTGGTGATCTGGTTGCACGCCTGGGTCGCGGCGCGGTACGCGCAGCTCATCGACAGCGTGCCGATCGTGGACGACACCGCCGTGCCGAAGTTGCGCGGGGCGTACGGGTCCGCGGACACGAGGCAGTGGGATACCGCCGGGCTGGTCGTGGATTCGACCGGTGGACCGAGCGCGATCGCGGCGACGGACATCGATGCCACGTCCGCCTCCCGGACGGACGGCGTCGAACCGCGACCGCTCCAGAACACTCGGCCGACTTCCGTGGAATCCGCCGCCGACGCGGAGAAGCAGCCGCTCGACGGTCGCCACGCCGGAGCCACTCCCGCAGGAACTTCGACTTCCGAGGACGCAGGCACTTCCACCGCCGAGAACACCTCCGCTTCCGAGGACGCAGGCACGTTCACTTCCGAGGACACCTCCGCTTCCGCCGACGAGGAGTCCGGACCGGACGCGGCTACGGCTCGCGGTTCGATGACCGGGCTGTCGTATTTGGTTCCGCTCTCGTTGCTCACCGGCGGGCTCGCCGAAGAGGACGACGCCCCGCGGACGCCGCGACGCAACGGATCGTCCAACGGCCGCTCGGCCCATACCGCCGACGACGCCGCCGCGCAGCCGCTCCACATCGCGCAGACCAGGCTCCGGCCGGTCAACGGCAACGGCCGGACCACGCCGTCGATGTGGGCCGGATCCCATGCCCTGCAAACCATTTCGTACCCGCAGCCCGAGGACGCCGAAGCGGCCGAACCCGTGAACACGACCGACGCCGTCGAGCTCGCCGAGTTCCAGGCGATCCGCGGCGGCAAGTCGGCGCCCGCCCGCGACGAGGAAGCGGTGGAGGACGAGGGCAAACCAGCCACCGACCCCGAACCGGCTGAAGACCGAACCACTCGGCAACACACCGATTCCGGCTCGAAGTCCGACGACTCGACCCCACGCGTGCGCGCCGAGGCCGCTGCCGAACAGCTCACCTTGGAGCCCGAGCCGGAACCGTTGCGTCCGCGCAGCACCGAGATCATCCTCGCCACCCAGCGCGCCATCGCCGAGGAGGACGCCGAGGACGACGATCTCGACCAGGAACCGGACAGCGCCGAGGACGAGGTCCGCCTGGTCGCGCGGAACATCGCCGAGCAGGGCCTCTCCAAGCTGCCGGTCGAGCAGATCGCCGACATTCTCACCCTCGCCGACCAGGCCTGGTCCAGCGCAGGCATCGCCAAGGAGGTGGGCGTGTCCGGCTCCGCCGTGGCTCGCGTCATCGACGCCGCCCACAAGGTCCGCCGCCCGTACGCGACCAGCAGCTGAACCCGTTGCCGCGCAGCGAGATCTGAGGCACACCCCGGCCTACGATGGGGCTCGACACGGGGCGGGAGGATTGCGTGAACGCTGCGTCGATCACCCACCGAACGCCGAAAGGGCTGTTCGTCGAATAACTTTCGACGAAACAGCCCGATCGAATCACGGTTCAGCTCTGCCAGCCCCCGGCGGCAGACCTACCACGCGCCGCCTCCACTCGCCCGGCGTCAGCGGACGTCGTGTCAGTACGTGGCACGCGCGTAATCCACTTCGCTAGAACCACTTTCGGCCGACTTCGGTGCGCGATCACCGTGCCCCGGCCACCAGGCGCGATGACCGAGGAGGGCGGTGATCGCCGGGGTGAAGAACATCGCCATGACGAAGGCGGCGATGCCGATGCCGACCGAGATCGCGAAGCCCATCTGGGAGAGCGTGCTGTTGCCCGCCAGCATCATCGAGGCGAAGGTGCCCGCCAGGATGACGCCCGCCGCGGCGACCGTCGGGCCGGTGTGGCGGACGCTCAGCGCCGCCGCCTCGCGCGGGTCGCGGCCCTCCCGGGTTTCCTCGCGCAATCGGGCGATCATCAGGATGTTGTAGTCGGTGCCGAGTGCGACGACGAACAGGTACATGATCACCGGCAGCGTGAAGATCAGGCCGGAAGCGCCCTGGATGTGCTGGAAGACCAGCACCGTGGCACCCAGGGTCGCGGCGAAGCCGAGGAAGACCGAGGCCATCAGATACCACGGCGCGACCAGGCTGCGCAGCAGCAGGGCGAGCACGAGCATGATCAGGATCGCCGCCACCGGGAACACGATCGCGTAGTCGCGGTTCATGGCGTCCTGGAAGTCGACGAACACCGCGGTGATGCCGCCGACCGCCACCGTCGCGCCCGCGGGCGCCGCGTCGTGCGCCGCCGTGCGCAACGGTCCGCGGACCGTGTCCAGCGCGGCATCGGATTCCGGCGCGTCGGCGAGGGTCACCTGGAAGTTCGCGATGGTTCCGTCGGCCGACACCATCGGTCCGCCGACCGCGCCCACCCCGGGCACCTGGGCGAGCGCCGCCCGGTAGCCCTGCAACTGATCGGGAGTCAACTGCCCGTCCGGCGCGTGCAGCAGCACGTCCGACGGCTGGGTCGCGCCCGCGGGCATGCCCTTCAGCAATTCCTTGTTGTAGACCACGGATTCGGAAGCGTCGGAGGTCGAGCCCGAGCCGAGATCGAAGGTGGGGTTGAACCCGACGGCGAAGACGCTCAACGCCACCAGCACACCACCGGAGACGACGGCGAAGACGCCGGGCCGCTTACCCATCGCCCTGCCGATCGCGGCGAACCGCGCGCCCTTCGGCTCCACCCGCCACGCCTTGGACGGCCAGAACACCTTGGTGCCGAGCAGGGAGACGATCGCGGGCACCAAGGTGAGTCCCGCCACCAGCGCCACCGCGACCGCGATCGCCAGCGCGGGCCCGAGCGCACGGAACATGCCCAGGCTGGAGAGCGTCAGCGCCATGAAGGCGATGATCACCGCGCCCGCCGCCGAGGTGATGGCCTCGCCGACACGGGTGACGGCGCTGACCATCGCGGTCTTGGGATCCTCGCCCGCGCGCAGTCGTTCCCGGTACCGGAACATCAGGAACAGGATGTAGTCGGTGCCGACGCCGAACAGCACGACCACGAGGATGGAGTTGACCGAGGCGTCCATCTCCAGATCGAAGGCGTTGGCCGCCATGGCGATCAGGCTGCCCACCATGCTGGAGACACCGCCGATCACCACCACGGGAAGCAGCGCGATCACCGGACTGCGAAAGATGATCAGAAGCAGCGCCAAGATCAGCACGATCGTCGCCGCGCCGACGATGGCCAAGCCCCGCTCGCCGGACTCGGTCTGGTCGAGCGTCTGCGCGACGGCGCCGGTGATGCCCGCCTTCAGATCGGTGTCGCGCACCTGCTCTTTCAGGCTGTCGCGCAGGCTCTTCACCGCGTCGCCCTGGGTCTTGTCGGAGGCGCTGGTGACCTTGGTCATCTGCACCGCGATGACCTGGATCAGCCGGTTGTCCGAGGGCGGCGTCGCCTGAATTCCGGTGACGCCCTCGATGTTCTCACCGCCGAGCGCCGTGGCGGCGGCGGCCACCGCTGCCGAGTCGTTCTCGGTGAGCGCGGCGCCGTCCTCGCGGGCGAAGACGATCAGCGCCGCGGGCGGGGAATTCTGCGGAAATGCCTTCTCCTGCAACTCCATCGCCTTGATCGACTCGTAATGCGAGGGCAAGAAGCGGGATTGGTCGGTGGTCGAGGTGAATTCCGGGGCGGAAGCCACCAGCGCGATGGCGGCGATCAGCCACACGCCGATCACCTTCCACGGGTGGTGGACGACGAGACGCCCGAGTCGGCCGAACATGAAGGTCCTTTCGTTGGCCTGGATCGGCTCAGCTGTCGAGGTCTTGGGAGGGTCCGTGCTGCTGATGGTTGGTCATGATTTCCCCGCTTTCATTCGTGAATGCGCATACAGGCATGCATCAGCTAGCGGCGGGCCCTCATTCGGTCCGTCGTAGTCGGGCGCTGTGCGGTTGTGGATGACGTCGTGCGCGTTCACCCGCACTCTGTCTCGACACACTATAAGTAGATGTATACGTATAGCGCAAGAGCGCCGCTATCGGCCGCGATAGGCGAACGAGCAGAGTGAAATGGTGGCTAACTCAGGCGGCGTGGTGGCTTGGTGAGTTGCGCGCGGTGCAGGAGGTACGCCGTGAGCGGCTCGTAGACGTGGGGGTCGAGGCCGTCGTCGAGGGGGACGGTGACCGCGATCTTGCCCTCGTCGAGACCGGCGAAGAGCGCCGGATCGTTGCAGTCGGCGAAGCCGACGGTGTCGATGCCCGCTTCCCCCGCCGCGCCCGCCCAGCCGTGATCGGCGACGACCAGGCGTGGGAGTTCGCCGTCCAGACTCGCGAGCGCGGCCCGCATCGGCTCGGGATCGTGCGTGTGCCGCCACCGTCCGTCGGTGCCGATCAGTGCGGCGACGCCTGAGGCATAAGCGATTTCGCGATGCGGGGCCGGCTCCCAGAGCCGGGATTCGTACGACCAGCCCGCCGCGGGCGTGAGCACGGCGCACCCGGCGGCGCGCAGCGCATCCTCGATCGCGCGGTACACGCCGAGCAGCGTCGCCGGATGTCCGGTCGCCAGCAGCACCGTCGCACCCTCGGCCGCCGCGGCGCCGATGCGCTCCCCCATCGCGTCGAGCGCGTCGAGCGTGAGATCCGGATCGATGGTGTCGACGCCGTGGGTGTGTTCCGGATTCGGATCGACACCGCACAGCCGCGCCATCATCGCCAGCGTCTCGTCGAACGACCAATCGCGCAGGCGCAATCCGAACTGATACCGCGGATCTTTGGCCACCATCCGCCCGTAATGCCGCAGATTCCCCTCCCGCGGCGTCGCCACTTCCCCGGCGATTCCGCTGCGCACCAGTTGCTCCCGCAACTCCGCTCGCGACACCCGCTCCGATCCCATCGCACCCCTCCGAACTGGTTCGGCCCCATGTCCGGCGCGGTCCGATATCCACCGGCCGACTCGCCACTCGACGCAACGGCCGATCACCGAGTACGTTACCCGCGGTAATCAGCCTTCTGACAGGTTCCGGCGGGGAACACCACCACCTCAACCCGCGGAATGACATCCGAGCCCGGCGCATCCGACCTTCGGAATACGGCCCCGAGTTCCTGGTGCCCCGGCAGACCCAGCAGTGCCCCGCTAGTTCGCGTTCGCTACCAGCTCGCCGTGCTCCAAATAGCGGGTGCGCCCGGCACACTTGGCAATGTGCGCATGGCGTACGCGGCGGGCCAGCCGGGGAACGACGTAGTCGTCGAGCGTGTCGAGCCCGACCCAGCACCAGTCGTCCAGCTCCTCGGCCTGAAGCTCGATCGCCTTTTCGTCGGCGCCCAACTCCCCGCCGTCGAACACGTACAGGATCTTGTCCCCTTCCCCCGGGTACGGCGCCCAGTCGTGGACGAGCAACCGACCGGGCGTCCGATCGATCCCCAACTCCTCGCGCACCTCCCGACGACACGCCGCCGCGGGCGACTCCCCGTCCTCGACGAGCCCGCCCGGCAGATCCCACCCATTGCCATAGATCTTGTGCACCAGCAATATCCGCTCACCGCGCGCGAACAGCGCACCTGCCGCAAGTCGCGGGCGCGCCAGCCCGTCCTCGACGTCGGTCACCCCAACCACCTCGCTTCGGTGTGATCATCCTATCCCGAAGACGGCGAAGGCCCGCTTCCCGAACGGGGAAGCGGGCCTTCGAGATTCAAGCCGCGGAGCGGGGAATTACTTCGCCTTCTCCAGGACCTCGACCAGACGCCAGCGCTTGGTGGCCGACAGCGGGCGGGTCTCCATCAGCTGAACGCGGTCGCCGATGCCGGCGATCTCGTTCTCGTCGTGGGCCTTGACCTTCGAGGTGGTACGGATGATCTTGCCGTAGAGCGGGTGCTTCACCCGGTCCTCCAGCTCGACCACGATCGTCTTGTTCATCTTGTCCGAGACGACGTAGCCGATCCGCACCTTACGACGGCCGCGCTCCTGAGTGGTGTTCTCGCTCATGCCGCATCTCCCTTACCTGCGGGTCCGGTGGCCAGACCGAGCTCACGCTCACGCATGACCGTGTAGATGCGCGCAATCTCGTGACGAACGACGCGCAGACGACGGTTGTTGTCCAGCTGACCCGTCGCCATCTGGAAGCGCAGGTTGAACAGCTCTTCCTTCGACTCACGCAGGCGGGAGACGAGTTCCTCTTCGGTGAGCTCGCGGAGCTCTGCGGCCGGTGTACCAGTTGCCATCAGAACTGCTCCTCCCTGGTCACGATCCTGCACTTCATCGGGAGCTTGTGCATCGCGCGGCGCAGCGCCTCGCGAGCGATCTCCTCGTTCGGGTACGACATTTCGAACATCACGCGGCCGGGCTTGACGTTCGCGACCCACCACTCCGGCGAACCCTTACCGGAACCCATGCGGGTCTCGGCAGGCTTCTTGGTCAGCGGGCGATCCGGGTAGATGTTGATCCAGATCTTGCCGCCACGGCGGATGTGGCGAGTCATCGCGATACGCGCCGACTCGATCTGCCGGTTGGTGACGTAGGCAGGCTCGAGCGCCTGGATACCGAAGTCACCGAAGGCCACCGACGTACCGCCCTTGGCCATGCCCGAACGGCTCGGGTGGTGCTGCTTGCGGTGCTTGACCTTGCGAGGCATCAGCATGCGTCAGCCCTCCTGCTTCTCTGCCGGGGCGTCAGCCACCGCAGTGGCGGCGGAGCGCCCGGCCTCGGTGCTGCCGGTCGCGGTGGTGCCGGTGGAACCGGACCGACGCGGGCGGCTCGGCCGCTCCCGGCGCGGACGATCGCGATCGCCCGCCGGAGCGCTCGCGGCGGTCAGCTCACGCTTGCCACCGACGATGTCGCCCTTGTAGATCCAGACCTTCACGCCGATGCGACCGAAGGTGGTCTTGGCCTCGTAGAGGCCGTAGTCGATGTCGGCGCGCAGCGTGTGCAGCGGCACCCGACCCTCACGGTAGAACTCCGAGCGCGACATTTCGGCGCCGCCGAGGCGGCCCGAGCACTGCACACGGATGCCCTTGACGTTCGGCGAACGCATGGCCGACTGGATGGCCTTGCGCATCGCGCGACGGAACGCCACACGGTTGGACAGCTGCTCGGCCACACCCTGGGCAACCAGCTGCGCGTCCGACTCGGGGTTCTTGACCTCGAGGATGTTCAGCTGAACCTGCTTACCGGTGAGCTTCTCCAGCTCGGCACGGATGCGGTCGGCTTCCGCGCCGCGGCGGCCGATCACGATGCCCGGACGCGCGGTGTGGATGTCCACACGCACGCGGTCACGGGTGCGCTCGATCTCGACCTTCGAGATGCCCGCCCGCTCCATGCCGTTGGCCAGCAGCCGACGGATGGCGACGTCTTCCTTCACGTAGTCCGCGTACTGCTTGTCCGCGTACCAACGCGACTTCCAGTCGGTGGTGATACCGAGGCGGAAGCCATGGGGGTTGATCTTCTGTCCCATTTACTTTGCCCCTCCCTTCCGGCGGCTGCGAGCAGCACCGGCGGTGGGCACGCTCTCGACCTCGATGGTGATGTGGCTGGTGCGCTTGCGGATCCGGAACGCGCGGCCCTGGGCGCGCGGCTGGAAACGCTTCATGGTGGCGCCCTCGTCGACGTACGCCGTCGAGATGACCAGCGTGGCCGGGTTCAGGCCGAGGTTGTTCTCGGCGTTGGCCGCGGCGCTGGCGACGACCTTGGCGACCGGCTCGCTCGCGGCCTGCGGCGCGAACTTCAGGATCGCGAGAGCGTCCTCGACCCGCTTGCCGCGGACCAGGTCCACGACACGACGAGCCTTCATCGGGGTGACGCGCACGTGCTTGGCGGTCGCCCGGGCAGTGGGGTTCTGAGTCTCAGTCGTCATCGCCGCTTGCTCTTCCGGTCTTCCTTGACGTGGCTCTTGAACGTCCTGGTCGGCGCGAACTCACCGAGCTTGTGCCCGACCATGGACTCCGAGACGAACACGGGGACGTGCTTGCGGCCGTCGTGCACCGCAAAGGTGTGCCCGATGAAATCCGGGATGATGGTCGAACGACGCGACCAGGTCTTGATGACCTGCTTCGTGCCCTTCTCGTTCTGCACGTCCACCTTCGCGAGGAGGTGGTCGTCGACGAACGGGCCCTTCTTGAGGCTGCGTGGCATTTCTTACCTCCTCCTTCAGCGCTTCTTGCCGGTCTTGCGACGGCGGACGATGAGCTTGTCGCTCGGACGGTTGGGCTTGCGGGTGCGGCCTTCCGGCTGACCCCACGGCGAGACCGGGTGGCGACCACCGGAGGTCTTGCCCTCACCACCACCGTGCGGGTGGTCGACGGGGTTCATGACGACACCACGGACCGTGGGGCGACGGCCCTTCCAGCGCATGCGGCCTGCCTTGCCCCAGTTGATGTTCGACTGCTCGGCGTTGCCGACCTCGCCGACGGTGGCGCGGCAGCGCACGTCGACGCGACGGATTTCGCCGGAGGGCATACGCAGCGTGGCGTAGGGGCCTTCCTTACCGAGCAGCTGGATGCTCATGCCCGCGGAACGGGCCAGCTTGGCGCCGCCGCCCGGACGCAGCTCCACCGCGTGGATGGTGGTACCGGTCGGGATGTTGCGCAGCGGCAGGTTGTTGCCCGGCTTGATGTCGGCCGTCGGGCCGGACTCGATCGGGGTGCCCTGCTGGATACCCTTCGGCGCGATGATGTAGCGCTTCTCGCCGTCCACGTAGTGGAGCAGCGCGATGTTGGCGGTCCGGTTCGGGTCGTACTCGATGTGCGCGACCTTGGCCGGGATGCCGTCCTTGTCCAGGCGACGGAAGTCGATCAGACGGTAGGCCCGCTTGTGCCCGCCACCGCGGTGGCGAGTGGTGATGCGGCCGTGCGCGTTACGACCGCCGGTCTTGGTCAGCGGACGCAGCAGCGACTTCTCCGGGGTGGACCGGGTGATCTCGGCGAAGTCGGAGACGGACGACCCGCGCCTACCGGGGGTAGTCGGCTTGTACTTGCGAATTGCCATGAGTTCTTCTCTACTTTCTGGATTCCCGCTCGCTTACGCGACCGGGCCTCCGAAGATCTCGATGGGCTTGCTGTCGGCCGAGATGGTCACGAGCGCACGCTTGGTGTTCTTGCGCTTGCCGTAACCGAAGCGGGTCCGCTTGCGCTTGCCCTGACGGTTGGCGGTGTTGACGCTGGTGACCTTCACACCGAAGACCTTCTCGACGGCGATCTTGATCTGCGTCTTGTTGGAGTCCGGGTGCACCAGGAAGGTGTAGGTGCCTTCCTCGATCAGTCCGTAGGACTTCTCCGAGATGACCGGCGCCAGCAGGATGTCGCGGGGGTCGGCGATGGTGGTCACTTGCTCTCCTCCTGTGCCGCCTCGGCGGGACCGTGAACGAAAGCGTTCAGGGCCTCGACGCTGAACACCACGTCGTCGCTGTTGAGGACGTCGTAGGTGTTGAGCTGATCCGGGGCGATCGGCTGCACGTTCTGCAGGTTCGCCACGCTCTTCCACGCGGCGATGTCCTCGCGGCCGACGACGACCAGGAACTTCTTGCGGTCCGACAGCTCGGCCAGGAAGCTCTTGGCGGTCTTGGTCGACGGGGACTGACCCGCGACCAGTTCGGTGATCACGTGGATGCGCTCGTTGCGGGCCCGGTCCGACAGGGCGCCACGCAGGGCGGCGGCCTTCATCTTCTTCGGGGTGCGCTGGCTGTAGTCGCGCGGCTGCGGGCCGTGCACGGTGCCACCGCCCGCGAACTGCGGCGCGCGGGTCGAACCCTGGCGGGCGCGACCGGTGCCCTTCTGGCGGTACGGCTTCTTGCCACCACCGGAGACCTCGCCGCGAGTCTTGGTCGCGTGGGTGCCCTGACGGGCCGCGGCCAGCTGCGCGACGACCACCTGGTGCATCAGCGCGATGTTGGCGGTCACGTCGAAGATCTCCGCGGGGAGCTCGACGGTGCCGTTGGTCTTGCCACCGATCTCTTTGACCGGCAGCGTCAGGTTGGCCTTCTTCTCGAGGCTGGTCATGCGTGCGCACCACCCTTCACGGCGCTCTTGACGATCACGACGCCGCCCTTGCGACCCGGGATCGCACCCTTGATCAGGAGCAGGCCGTTCTCGGCGTCCACCTTGTGAACCGACAGGTTCTGGGTGGTGACGCGGTCGTTACCCATCCGGCCCGACATGCGCATGCCCTTGAACACGCGGCCGGGGGTGGCGCAGCCACCGATGGAACCCGGGCGGCGGTGCACGGCCTGCGCACCGTGCGAGGCACCCTGACCACGGAAGCCGTGGCGCTTCATGGTGCCCGCGAAGCCCTTGCCCTTGCTGGTGCCGGTGACGTCGACGTAGCTGCCCTCTTCGAACACGTCGGCGCTGATCTCCTGGCCGACCTCGAAGGTGGACGCGTCCTCGACCCGGATCTCGGCGACGTGGCGGCGCGGGGTGACGCCCGCCTTGGCGAACTGGCCGGAGACCGGCTTGTTCACCTTGCGGGGGTCGATGGCGCCGAAGGCGACCTGGACGGCGCTGTAGCCGTCGCGCTCCACCGTGCGGATCTGGGTGACCACGTTCGGGCCCGCCTTGATGACGGTGACCGGAACGACGCGGTTCTTCTCGTCGAAGACCTGGGTCATGCCGAGCTTGGTGCCCAGGATGCCGGCCGCGGGCCGGTTCTTGTTGTCAGTCATGTCTCGAGTCCCCGTCACTGAATGTTGACGTCGACGCTGGCCGGCAGATCGATGCGCATGAGCGCGTCGACCGTCTTCGGCGTCGGGTCGAGGATGTCGATGAGGCGCTTGTGCGTACGCATCTCGAAGTGTTCGCGCGAGTCCTTGTACTTGTGCGGCGAACGGATGACGCAGTACACGTTCTTCTCGGTCGGCAACGGCACCGGGCCCACGACACGGGCCCCGGTGCGGGTCACCGTCTCCACGATCTTGCGCGCAGACGCATCGATCGCCTCGTGGTCATAGGCCTTGAGCCTGATGCGGATCTTTTGTCCCGCCACGCTAAGTGTCCTTTTCTCCGCTTTCCTTCGTGATCCGGAAGCCGGGCTTCCGCACCACCCTCATTTGCACAGCCCGAACACACGAAGACGTCCCAGCTCGAGTGGGTCAGGCCCGGAGGGGGAAGCTTGCGTAACCGCAGGGCTCCCGCTCGGGCAAGATCCGGCTCAGTGGAGACCGCGACCGGGCACGCCCGATCCTCGCCGCTGTTCATCTGTCATGGTTCTCCGGTCCACGCGGTCGGGCGTGTCGCCCTACCGCTTATTCCTCGGCCCGGATCGAAAACTTCATCTCAGGCTCGGAACAACGTCCCGGACGTGCTCACACCGAAACTCGATGAAGCACACAAGTGGGTACTGCTCGCCTCGCCGGTCACGACCCGTCTCACTGGGAAACAGCCACGACCCCGCGCAAGGCAACCCGAACAGTATGCCCGAGACCCCCAACCCACTTCAAATCGCCCCCGGTGTCGCCCCGATCACCCCCGCGAGGGGGCCGACTTCGCACGTCTTTCGCACGCCACGCAGAGGTTACAGCCCCTGCGAGGTGTGCGAAGACTCCGCGGAGAGCCCATGGAGTACAGAACTTACTTTTGAGTAAGATAGCGGTATGACGAAAGAGACCGCAACGCTGCGCGGGTGGAAGAAGCTGCCGGACAACCGGCTGGGACATGCGCTGTTCTCGCTGGGCATGGTGGCCAGGGTGCCGTACTTCGGCACGGTGCTGCCCAGCGTCGTGCGGCTGGAGCCGGGACTGTGCGAGGTGACCTCGCCGAAGTGGTTCGGCATCCACAACCACCTGGGCACCTTCCACGCCATCGCGGCGTGCAATCTGGCCGAGGTCGCCATGGGCATGCTCAGCGAGGCCACGGTGCCGACCACGCACCGCTGGATTCCCAAGGCGATGAACGTGCAGTACCTGGCCAAGGCCGAGACCGGATTGCGCGCGGTGGCGAAGCTGCCGGAGATCCCGGACTTCACGCAGATCACCGAGGGCCGGGACCTGGTGGTGCCGGTGTCGATCTACGACAAGCACGGCCTCGAGGTCGTCCACGCCGACATCACCACCTGGGTCACGCCGCGTTAGTGGACTTGGACACCAGAGGCCCGTGGTTGGTTGCACCGGGGTGACAGCAGCGGATTGAATGCGGATATGAGTGACGGTGCGGTCCCGGCGGCCGATCTGTGCGTCGTCGGGCTCGGCCCGACCGGACGGGCGCTGGCCCATCGGGCGATGCGGGCGGGGTTGCGGGTGATCGCGATCGACCCGCGGCCGCAGCGGCTCTGGCCGCCCACTTTTTCCTGCTGGGCCGACGAGCTGCCGGAGTGGCTGCCGCCCGGCGCGATCGGATCGCGCATCGAGGCGCCGACGGTGTGGACGAAGACCGAGCACCGTATTCGCCGTCCCTACTGCGTGCTGTCCAAGCAGGGTCTGCACGACGCGCTGTCTCTCGACGACGCGGAGGTGATCGCCGGGCGCGCCACCCGCGTCGACGCGCACGAGGTCGAACTGGCCGACGGCACGGTATTGCAGGCCGCCACGGTGTTCGACACCCGCGGCCTGCCCACGCTCGGGCAGCGCAGGGCGGCCAGCGCGCACGGCATCTTCGTCGACGAGGAGACCGCGGCGCCGATGGTCAGCGCAGGCGAGGGGCTGCTGCTGGACTGGCGGCCGGAGAACGGCGCGGGCCCGGACGAGCCGCCGTCGTTCCTCTACGCGGTCCCGGTCGGGGACGGCACGGTGATCTTCGAGGAGACCAGCCTCGGCCTGCGCGGCGGCATGCCGCAACACGAGCTGCGCAAGCGGACATTGAATCGGCTTGCCGCCCATGGCATTCGGCTCACCGGCGAGGAACCCAACGAGGCCGCCCACTATCCGATCGACCAGCCGCCGCCGAAGAAGGGCGTCGCGCGGGCGGTTCCGTTCGGATCGCGCGGCGGCATGATGCACCCGTGTACCGGCTACAGCGTGGCGGATTCGCTCGCCTTGGTCGACACGGCGGTCGACGCGCTGCGCACCGGCCGCGACCCTATCGACGCGCTGTGGCCGTGGCGGGCGCGGCTGGTCTATTGGATGCGCATGCGCGGACTGTGGGGCCTCGGCAGGCTGACCACCGAGCAGTCGATCGCGATGTTCGAAGCCTTCTTCACCGAATCCGAGCGCGGGCAGCGCGCGCTGCTTTCCGCGCACGACGACTACGCCGCGCTGGGCGCGGTGCTGTTCAACACCGTCGCGCACACCTGGCCGTTCCGCTGGCGCTACGACCTGGTCGGCTGGACGAACCGCAACCGCTGGGCCGGTTACGAGTTCAGTCGGCCGCGCGAGCCGATGACCACCGAGATCGAGTAGCCGCGGGATCGGACAACGGCCGAGCCCTCGGTCCGCGCATCACGGGTCGCGCGAAACAGGACGGCGGGCCGACGATCCACGTCGACCCGCCGAGCCGATTGCCGATCAGGCGGTTTCGGCCGCCCTGCGGTAACCGCGAACCGCCGGCCAGGCGAACACGACGATCAGGCCGACGGTCCAGGCGATCGTCTTCAGCAGCGGCTCCGCGACCGGACCGCCCGCGGAGAGCCCGCGCATCGCGTCGATGGCGGTGCTCATCGGCTGGTTGCCGACCACGTCTTGCAGCCAGGTCGGGTAGGCGAACACCGGGACGAATCCGGTGTTGAAGAACATCAGCAGCGTGTTCACGATCGTGATCAGGCTGACCAGCAGCACGCCCTCGGTGAGCGTCGCGAGCGCCGTGCACAGCACCGCGAAACCGATGCCGAACAGCACCGGGATGCCGATCAGCGCCAGCGCCGCCAGCGGTCCCTGGTTGAAGCGGAAGCCGAGCGCCATGCCGACCAGGATCACGAACAGCGTCGTGATCAGCACGCGCACCGCCTCGGCGAGCAACCGTCCCGACAGGCTCGCCGCGCGGTTCATCGGCATGGTCCAGAACCGGCTCAGCAGGCCGGTGGCCTTCTCCACCTTGAAACCGAGCGCGCTCACCACCGCGCCGGACATGGCCGCCACCAGAGTGATCAGCGGAACCTGGCCGTAGATGGCGTCCATGCCGGTGTTCCTGGTGATCGTCCCGCCGAGCACGACGTCGAACATCAGCAGGGTGAGCGCCGGATAGATCAGCGTCTGGATGGTGGTGGCGGGATCGCGCATCCAGCCGATCAGCAGTCGCTTGCACTGCAACAGGCTGTGCTGCGCCCAGGTGCCGATCGCGTGCTCCGAGCGCGCGGCCACGGTCGGCAGCGGCGCGAATTCCGCGCCCTTCTCCTCGGACTCCGTCGTCTGCACGTTCATGACCGCCTCACACTCGCCCACACCGCGAACGGCGTGAACACCACCGTCAACCCGATCAGCCACGCCAGCGGCACCCACAACACGCCCCAGCTCACCCCGTCGCCCGCCATGTCGCGCAGCGCGAAGGAGAACTGCGAGATGGGCTGGTTGCGCACGAACGGCTGGATCCACTCCGGGAAGCTGCTCTCCGGCACGAACCCGCAGGACAGCATGCCGAAGATCAGCGTCGGCAGGGTGAGCGCCTGGCTGAGCTGCTCCGGGCTCTTGGTGAGGCTGCCGAGACCGTCCGCGCCGATCGCGAGCACGGTGCCGATGGCCAGCGAGAACGCGCAGAACAGCACGGCCTGGCCGAACCCGGCGCTGAACTCGAAACCGATCATGTACCCGAAGAGCAGCGCGCCGGTCAGCGAGGTGACCGAACGGACCAGGCCCGCGCAGATCCGCGAGGTGAGCGGTACCAAGGTGCCGATCGGCATGGTCTGGAGGCGGGTGCTCAGGCCGGTCATCGCCTCGAACGCGGCGAGCTGCGCGTTGGACAGCATGGTGAACGCCATGGTCTGCAACACGATGATCGGCATGACGAACTGCGCGTAGTCGATGCCCTGGAGCTTCATGACGAAGCGCAGCGGCAGATAGAAGCCGAGGGTGAACACCAGCGGCGTCACGAAGGCGACGATCAGCTCGCCCTTGGTGGCCATGGTCTTCACCACGCGCCCGGTCAGCGCCTGCCACTGCGCGAACGAGGACGGACGGGCGACTGGTAGCTCGGCGAAGAGTTCGGCCGCCTCGGTGGTGGCCGGTTCGGTGGCGCTGGCGGTCACGAGTGACCGCCCGTGTGGCCGGTGAGGGAAAGGAAGACGTCGTCGAGCGAGGGCCTGCGCAACGCGATGTCGGCCAGCGCGACACCCGCGCTGTCGAGCCTGCGGAGCGCCTCCGACAGTGTGGTCGCGCCGTTCGGAGCCGGGAAGGAGAGCCGGTCGGCGCCGTCGAGTTCGGCGGTGACGGCGGCGGGCACCAGATCGCCCAGCGCGTACGCGGCGGTCAGCACCTTCTTCGGGTCGAGCGGGACCACCTCGCAGTAGCTGCCGCCGGTCTTCTCCTTGAGTTCCTCGGCGGTGCCTTCGGCGATCACCGTGCCCTTGTCGATGACGATGATGTTGTCGCTGAGCACGTCGGCTTCCTCGAGGTACTGCGTGGTCAACAGCACCGTGATGCCCTGGTCCTTGAGCACGTTCACCAGATCCCAGACGCCTTGGCGGCTGCGCGGATCCAGACCGGTGGTCGGCTCGTCGAGGAACACCACCTCGGGGCGCACGACCAGACCGCAGGCGATGTCGACGCGGCGGCGCATGCCGCCGGAGTAATTGCGCACCGCGCGCTTGCCCGCGCTCACCAGGTCGAACTCCTCGAGCAGGGTGTCGGCGCGCTTGCGTGCCGCGGACCTGCCCAAGCCCATCAGCCTGCCGAACAGTTCGAGGTTCTCGCGGCCGGACAGGTTCTCGTCCAGCGCGGCGTACTGGCCGGTCATCATGATCGAGCGCCGCACCCCCGCCGGGTCCTCGCACACGTCGTGGCCCGCGACGACGGCGGTGCCCGAGTCCGGGCGCAGCAACGTGGACAGGATCTTGACCGTGGTGGTCTTGCCCGCGCCGTTGGGGCCGAGAATGCCGAGCACACTCGCCTTCTCGACGGTGAAGCTGATCCCTTGCAGTGCGTGCACGTCGCCGAACGACTTGCGGACGTCCTCGACGCGGACCGCTGGATCGCGCTGGGTCGAATCTGGCTGGCGCGCCGGCGATTCTGCTGGGTTCAAGCTCGGCATCAACTCTCCACTATCGGGCCGGGGCGGCGATCCGATCGCCGGACGCACTGAAGTACGTCGGGGTGGTGATCCCTGCCGCCGGGCGTGATGTTACCGGCATCTCGCGTCCTGGACCGACGACCAGTCCGTACCCAAACCTGGAGCGGGATAAATGTGGGATTGATCACATTCGCTGCCTGTGATCCGCGTCGCGCTGGATCGATCCTGGTCGAGGCGTGGCAAGGGCAGCGCAGGGGCGGCGGCGCAGCCTTGTCGGCCGGGGACGCCGACCATAGTCTGCTAAACGGGGGCATACACGCACTCACTCGTCTGTGGCGGGACCGCGCTGGGAGCCGGTCCGTCAGGGGTCGGCTCGATTCGGGTGGGGGCACGGCGGGTCGAGACTGCGAAGAGGTAACCATGGCCGAGTCCGCGCAGCCACGCTTGGCGGCGCATCCGGGAGGATCGGGCCGATCGAACGTGCTGATATCCCAGGATCCGCGTACCGGAGAGGTGGTCGGAAATTACGCCGTGATGGGGGCGGGCGAGCTGAATCGCACTGTCCGCGCCGCGCGCACCGCCGAAAGATGGTGGGCCAATTTGGGTTTCGGTGGCCGCAGACGCTGGCTGCTGGACTGGAAGCGCAGCATCGCAAGGCGGGCAAGCGAATTGGTCGAGCTGGTCTCGGAGGAGACCGGAAAACCCGCGGCGGACGCAGCGGGCGAGGTGATGCTCGCGGTCGAGAATCTGGATTGGGCCGCGCGCAACGCCTCTCGCGCGCTGCGGCGGCGCAGGCTCGGCTCGAGCTGGCTGAGCCGCAACCAGCGGGCCTCGGTGGGTTATCTGCCGCTCGGCGTCGTCGGGGTGCTCGGGCCGTGGAACAACCCGGTCTTCACGCCGATGAGTTCGATCGCCTACGCCATGGCGGCGGGCAATGCGGTGGTGTTCAAGCCGCACGAGCTGACCACCGGCGTCGGGGTGTGGCTGGCCGAGAGCTGGGCCGAGCTGGCCCCGAGCCAGCCGGTGCTTCAGGTGGTGACCGGGGACGGCGCCACGGCGGCCGCGCTGTGCCGGGCCAAGCTGGACAAGATCGCCTACTCGGGCTCGGAAGCGGGCGCGCGGGAGGTGATCTCGCTGTGCGCCCAGACCATGACGCCGGTGGTGGTCGAGCGCGGCGGCAAGGGCGCGATGGTGGTGCACGTCGACGCGAAACTCGAGGACGCGGCCGAGGCCGCGGTGTTCGGGGCGATGGCCAACGCGGGCCAGAACCCCTCCGGCGTGCAGCGCGCCTACGTCGCGGATTCGGTGTACGACAACTTCCTCGACTTGGTGGCCGCGGATGCCCGCAGGCTGCGCCCCGGCGCGGACAAGCGCGCCTCCTACGGGCCGATGATCTTGGAGCCCCAGGTCGACGTGGTGCGCAAGCAAGTGCGCGACGCGCTCGCCAGGGGCGGGCGCGCGGTGGTCGGCGGACTGGATTCGATCCGCGAGCCCTACGTCGAGCCGATCGTGCTCGCCGAGGTGCCGGAGGAGAGCATCGCGATCAGCGGCGAGGCGATCGGGCCGGTGCTGATCGTCAACCGGGTGGCGAATATCGAGGAGGCCGCGAAGCGCATCAATGCCACCGGAAACGGCGTCGCTGTCTCGGTGTTCACCAGGGACGTACACAGCGTGGAGTCCTTCGCCGAGACGCTGCGGGCGGGAGTGGTGACGATCAATTCGACCACCGCCCATCTCGGCATCCCCGCGCTGCCCGTCGGCGGCGTCGGCGAATACGGCCAGGGCCACAGCCACGGCGAGCACGGACTGCGCGAGTTCAGCAGAACGCTCGCCGTCGCACGCAAGCGCTACCGCGCGCCGATGAACCTGGCCACCTTCGACCGGCATCCCCGCCATCTCCGCATGGCCAAGGCGATGTTCCGACTACGCCACGGTCGCCCGGGCTGAGCCGAGCATGACCGCTTCCATCAGCGCCGTCACGCGGGCGAGCTGAGCCGGACGGGAGTCGAAGCGGGTGAGCCTGCCGACGTCGATGACCTGTCCGATCGCGGCGTGCACGCGGAAGCGGGCCTCGACGGGGTCGCCGTCGAGCAGGTTGGCCCATTCCAGGACGTTCTGGCGCTGGATGGCGCGCAGCTTGTGCTGTTCGGCCTGCGGCAAGTTGCTGAACTCGGCGTAGTAGACCGGCATGATCTCCGGGGTGGCGAAGGTCAGCCTGGCGTAGCGCGCGGCGATCAGGCGCACCGCGTCCGGCCGGTTCGTCGCCTCGGCGAGCGCGTCGGTCATGGCGACCGAGACCCGGTCGCCGGTGCGATGGAAGGCGGCGGCGAGCAGATCGGACTTGCTGCTGAAGTACCGGTAGACGCTGGAGGCGTTGATCCCGACCGCGGCGCCGATCTCCTCGATGCTGGCCTCGTGATAGCCCTGCCGCCCGAAGATGCGGATGGCCTCGGCGAGCAGCTGCTCGCGCTTGGAGGTGACCGGAAGGCCGCGCGCCGCCGGCCCCTGCTCGGGCTGCGCGGGAGCGGGCGGCAGTTCGGCTCGCAGGACCGACCAGCACATCTCGCGCAACAGCGGAAGCAGCCGGGCGCCGGAGAGCGCCGTGCGGTGCGCGGAGATGCTGGCCACCACGCTGAGCACCGAGGCGGCGAACACCCGCAGGTCGGCCTCGGACGCGTCCGGGCGCAGCTCGGCGATGGGCGCGGCGAGGGTGGCGTTCAGATCGTCGTAGATCTTGCGGATCCGGATCCGATCTTCGCGTTCCAGGTAGCGGCGCTCCCACCGGTAGAGCCCCGCCTCGCGCCGGATGTCGATGGTGTGCTCGGCGAGCGCCTTGATCAGGCGCTCGAGCCGCGGTTCGGGGTCGAGCCCGGGATCGTCGGCGTTGCGCGCGACAGTGAGCAGGTGGCGCGCGCCCTCCTCGGCGGCGGCGACCAGCAGCGCGTACTTGTTCGCGAAATGCCGGTACAGCGCGGGCCCGGAAATGCCCACATCGGCGGCGATTTCGTCGACGCCGACAGGGTAGTACCCGCGCTCGCTGAAGGCGCGCGCGGCGGCCCGGATGATCTGGGCCTTGCGGTCTTTGGGGCGACGGCGTACCCCGGCGTTCTCCTGGCCCGTCCTGCCCCCGCTCGGTTCGGGCCGCGCGGGCGCGAGGTCTACCTCGCCGTGTTCCGCGACCATGCACCTCTCCGTTCTGGGACGGCGCCGCCTGGTTGACAGCGCCGGACAAGTCCACCTAAGTTAACCACAATTCGCAAAGTTAACCACCATTCATGGTCCGGCGTCCGCCGAATCGCAGACCAGGAGCGAAAAATGAGCAATGCCGATTCCGCACCAACCGCGGCGGCCACCGCTGGCTTCGCCGCGGTACAGGACGGCAAGGTACTGCGTATCACCCTCACCAAACCCAAGCGCAAGAACGCCATCGATTACGACACGATGGTCGCGCTGGGCGACACGTTCCTGACGGCCGCCGAGAACCGATCGGTGCGCGCGATCGTACTGACCGGCGAGGGCGGCGACTTCTGCACCGGCGCGGATCTGGCCGCGTCCCCCGGCGAGGCGCAGCGCGGCATCACCGCCGACCTGGTGATGGACGCGGCCAACCGGCTGGTGAAAGCCATCGTGGACGCGCCGGTTCCGGTCGTGGCCCGGATCAAGGGCGCGGCCGCGGGCGTCGGCGTCGGCATCGCGCTGGCCGCCGACCTGGTGTACGCGAGCGAGGACTCCTACCTGCTGCTGGCGTTCATCAACATCGGCCTGATGCCCGACGGCGGTGCGGCCGCGCTGGTCGCCGCCGCGGCCGGACGCCCGCTGGCCGCGGAGATGGCGCTGCTCGGCGAGCGGCTGCCCGCCCCTGCCGCGAAGAGCGCCGGACTGTTCACGGCCGTGCTGCCCGACGACGAGCTCGACGCAGCGGTGGAGGCCGCGGTCGCCAAGATCGCCGCGGGCCCGCGCCGCGCGCTGGAGCTCACCAAGAAGGCGCTCAACCAGGCCACCCTGATCGCCCTCGACGGGGCGCTGGCGGCCGAGAAGTCCGGCCAGACCGAGCTGCTCGGCTCCCCCGATTTCCGCGAAGGCGCCACCGCGATGCTGACCAAGCGCAAGCCGGTCTTCGCGGACTGAGTCTCCTCGGCGGCGCGGCGATCCCGCGACGCCGGAGGAATCCGGGCACAACGAAGTGCGCCGGACCGGTCGTTCGCGGGTCGCCAACCGGTAGCTCGGACCCGCGAACACCACCCGGCCCGCCGCAGTGTGATCCCGGGCACAAACCGCGCGGCCGGGGCGACTATGTTGATCGGCTATGGCTTACCTGGTTACCGGAGCAACTGGGTTCATCGGTCGTTTCCTGATCCCACAGCTGCTCGAGCGCGATGCGGACATCCACGTGCTGGTCCGGCCCGGTCAGCAATCGGCCGACCGGTTCGCCTGCTGCGCCAGGGAATGGGACGCGGGCGACCGGGTGCGTCCGGTCCGCGGCGACCTCGGCGCGCCGGGCCTCGGCATCGACAGCAACTGGCTGGCACAGCAGCGCGGCGCCATCGACCATGTCTTTCACCTAGCCGCGAGCTACGACCTGACCGAACACGGCGCGGGCACCCGCAACGTCGTGGACGCCGCGGAGGCGCTGGAAGCCGGTCTGCTGCACCACATGTCGACCGTCGAGGTGGCGGGCTCCTACGAGGGCGTGTTCACCGAGGACATGTTCGACCACGGACAGACGCTGACAACTCCCTTGCAGCAGGCCAAGTTCGAGGCCGAACGCATCGTCAGGGACTCGGGACTCGACTGGCGGATCTATCGCCCGTCCATCGTCATCGGCCATTCCCGGACCGGCGAGATCGACCGCATCGACGGTCCCTACTACTTCTTCCGGCTGCTGCGGATGGCGGCCCAGCTGCCGCGCATCCTTCCGGTGCTGGTGCCCAAGCTCGGTGAAACCAACATGGTCCCGGTGGATTTCGTGGCGCGGGCGCTCGACCACATCGCCCACCGCCCCGGCCCGGCGTCGAGCACCTACCACCTGGTCGATCCGCGCCGGATGAGCGCGGTCGAGGCGCTGAATCTGTTTGCCGACGAGGCGGGCTCGCCGCACCTGGTGGAGGTGATGCCCAAGCGCGCCATGAACATGGTGCTGCGGGTGCCGGGCGCCAAGTGGATGTTGCCGCGCGTCGGCGTCCCGATGGACGTGCTCGAGCACAGCGAGTTCACCTGCCGGTTCGACGCCGCCCGCGCCGGCGCCGCGCTCGCTGGCACCGATATCAAGGTGCCGCCGCTGGCCGCGTACGCCCCGCTGATCTGGAAGTACTGGATCGAGAACTGGGTGTGATCGGCACGCGCCCGATCGTCGGCGTGGTCGACCGCTGCCCCCTGCGCATCGGTCGCGCCGATCACCACGCCGACGGTCGGCGCGCCTCGAGCGGTAGACCGCCGAGCTACCCGCCCGTCACGGTCAGGTAGATCAGCGCGACATTGAGCGAGCTGATGATCAGCGCGACCAGCCAGGCCAGCCCGGTCGTCACCCGATGGTTGACGTCGGCGCCCATCAGCCCGCGGTCACTGGTGAAACGCACCAACGGGATCAGCGCGAACGGAATGCCGAAGGACAGCACCACCTGCGAGACGATCAGCGCGCGGGTCGGGTCGAAGCCCGCGGCCAGGATGACGATCGCCGGGACGAGGGTGATCGACCGGCGCAGCAGCAGCGGAATCGTGCGGCGCAGCAGACCCTGCATGATCATCGCGCCCGCGTACGCGCCGACCGAAGTGGAGGCCAGCCCGGAGGCGAGCAGGCCGACCGCGAGCAGCAGCGCCGCGGCCGGGCCGAGCGCGTCGCCGACCGCGGCGTGCGCGCTCTCGATGGAGTCGACTTCCTTGCCGCGCAGCGTATTCGCGGCCATCAGCAACATGGCCAGGTTCACCGTGCCCGCGAGCAGCATCGCCAGGACGACGTCGAGCCGCGTGGCCCGCAGCAGGCGAACCCGGAGTGGTCCGGGCGCTGGGTGTCCGTGGCGGTCCCTGGCCAGGCCGGAGTGCAGGTAGACCGCGTGCGGCATCACGGTCGCGCCGATCATGGCGGCGGCGAGCAGCACGCTCTCGGCGCCGTCGAAGCGCGGGGTCAGCCCGCCGATCGCTCCGGGCACCGATGGCGGCGCGATCACGACGGAGGCGAGGAAGCCGACCGCGACGATCACGAGCATGCCGATGATCACCCGTTCGAAGGGCCGCTGACCGCGCCGGTCCTGCACCACGAGCAGGCACATGGACACCACGCCGGTGATCACTCCGCCGACCACGAGCGGCAGCCCGAACAACAGGTTCAGCGCGATCGCGCCGCCGACCACCTCGGCCAGATCGGTCGCCATGGCGACGGTCTCGGCCTGTCCCCAGTAGGCGAGGCGCACCGGACGGCTCGCGCGCGCACGCACCGCCTCGGGCAGCGACATCCCGGTGACCAAACCGAGCTTGGCGGAGAGGAACTGCACCAGCCCGGCCATGACGTTCGCCATGACGATCACCCACACCAGCAGGTACCCGAACTGCGCGCCCGCGCTGACGTTGGACGCCACATTGCCCGGGTCGACGTAGGCGATGGCGGCGACGAAGGCGGGGCCGAGCAGCGCGACCAGCGAACGCGCCCGACCGGTCGATCGGGGCGGATCCGCCAGGGTGGTGCTCACGGAACAGAATTTTACGGGTTACCGAACTTTCCCGTTTGCTCGCCCTGCAAAAAATCGACCGCCCCGGTCACACCGAGCGTGTGACCGGGGCGGTCGAGGGAGAATCGGGCAGGCTCAGAGACCGAGGCCCTTGGCCAGGACCGGCCACGAGCGCGGGAACTCGTCGTTCCAGTAGCCCCACGAGTGGGTGCCGTCCGGGCGGAAGTTGAAGGTCGCCGGGATGCCGAGCTCGTTCAGGCGGTTCTGCAGGTTGTGCGTGCAGTAGTTGGTGCCCGCCTCGATGACGCCGCCGATCAGGATCTGGTTGGCCAGACCGTAGGCGCCGGGCAGCGCGTACTCGCCGTTCAGCGTGTCGTACTGACCGGGAAGACCGGTGCCGGTGGAGATGTAGAGCTCGAGACCGCGCAGACCCTCGGCGTTCACGTACGGGTCGTTCTTGACCCACGCCTCCGAGCCCGGCGGGCCCCACATGTTCGCGGTGTCGCCGCCGCCCCAGGTCTCGACCGTGAGCTTCACGAACTCCGAGCCCACCGGGTCACTGGTCTGCGCGCAGCCGCTGTAGGCCGCCGCCGCCTTGTACAGGCCGGGCTTGGCGATCGGCAGCGCGAGCACGGTGGTGCCCGAGGTGGACAGGCCCGCGACGGCGTTCACGCCGTTGGTGCCGAGCGCGCCGTCGACCAGCGGCGGCAGCTCCTCGGTGAAGAACGTCGTCCACTTGTTGCGGCCCAGCGTCGGGTCGTCCTCGATCCAGTCGGTGTAGTAGCTCCACTTGCCGCCGATCGGCTGGATCACGTTGACGTTCTTGTCTTTCAAGAACTCCAGCGCTTCCGAGCGGGCCACCCACGAGGCGTCGTCCTCGCCGCCGCCCGCGCCGTTGAGCAGGTACAGGGTCGGCCGCGGCACCGACGCGTCGGCCGGACGCTGCACGTCGATGAGGACGTTCTCGTCCATGGCGGCCGAGTACACGTGCAGCCGGATGGTGCGGGAGTCCTTGACCTCCGCCTTGACGATCTTCGACCCGTCGGAGGAGGTCGGGTTCGCCAGCAGCGCGTTCGATTCGATGATCGGGTCAGCCGTAGCCGAGGATGCGCCGAGTCCGGACACGAGTCCCGCGAACACCGCAGCGGTCGCGATCATCGCCGCGCCACGCGTGCCACGGCGCCGGGTGTGTCGACGTATCAATTTCGCACCTTCACTTCGTATCGGGATCACGGATGGGCTTCCCCTGGCCGCCGGACGTCCGCGCGGCTTGCGCCACGCCCGACCCTACGGCTTGTGTAGTCGTCGGACCAGGGGTCTTTGTTACCTTGCCGTTTCCTCATCATGCCCGACCAGCCGAATTGTGATCCTCACCGGGCCCGGGGAGCCGTGACGAAAGTCTCGGTCCGATCTCCGCGAGCGCCTCCGGCGAGGTCATCTGATCGTGCGTGGCCTGAATCGGGTGATCGGCGACGACGCCGTCGACGAACGGTTGCCACTTGTTCGCCGAGGTCTCCGGGTCGATGCCGTGCACCAGGTTCTCGCCGAGGATCCGCGCGCTGAAGTACTCCAGCCTGCCCCGGAACACGCCGGGCCGGTGCCTGGCGATCAGTTCCGATGAGCGCACCGCGCTGCGATAGATGCGGCGCAGCCGTTCCGGCGTCAGCACGGCCAGCTCCGGCGGGATGGTCGCGTGCAGCGCGGCGAGCGAAGCGTCGCTGAGATCGTGCACATCGCCGTCGCCGAGCAGATCGTCGGCGCCGATGCCGATCTCGGCGAGCGCACCGCGCAGCGCCGTGCGGAAATCCGCGACGCCGATGTCGTGGTGGCTGTCCAGCATGGCGAGCAACGCGACCCGCTCCCCCGCCGCCTGCAGCCGGACCGCGACCGCGTGCGCCAGGATGCCGCCGAGCGACCAGCCGAGCAGGTGGTACGGACCCTGCGGCTGGACCGAGCGGATCTCGGCCAGGCAGCGCGCTGCCATCGCGTCCAGCGACTCGGGCAGGTAGTCCTCCTCGGAGAGCGCGGGCGACTGGAGTCCGATGATCGGACGCGACCGGTCGACGTGCGGCACCAGACCCGCGTAGCTCCACGACAATCCGGCCATCGGATAGAAGCAGAACAGCGGCTCGGCCGCGCCCGTGCCGCGGATCGGCAGCAGCGGGCCGAGTGCGGCGGCCGAATCGGCCGCGTAGTCGACGCCGTTCTCCTGCGCGGTGCTGATCTTGGCGGCCAGCGCGGCGACGGTGGAGTCGGTGAAGAACCACTGCACCCGCACCTCGGCGTCGGTGAGCGCGCGCAGCCTGCCGACCACGCGGGTCGCGACGAGCGAGTTGCCGCCGAGATCGAAGAAATCGTCGTCGGCGCCGACGGTGTCCACGCCGAGCACCTCCGCGAAGACCGCGGCGACGGCCTGCTCCATCGGCGTCACCGGGGCGCGGTAGTCGCGCGACGCGAGCTCGGGCTCGGGCAGCGCCCTGCGGTCCAGCTTGCCGCTCGCGTTGAGCGGCATCGCCGTGAGCGGCACGATCGCCGACGGGACCATGTACGCGGGCAGCGCGGCGCGCGCGTGCGCGAGCAGGTCGTCGACGTCCACCGCGGAGCCGGGCACCGGAACCACGTAGGCCACCAGCCGGTCGCCCGCGGCCTGCCGCACCAGCGACACCGCGACGTGGCGCACCTCGTCGTGATCGGCGAGCACGGCCTCGATCTCGCCGAGCTCGACGCGCTGGCCGCGCAGCTTGACCTGGAAGTCGGTGCGGCCCAGGTATTCCAGCGCCGCGCCGTCGCCCTCGGCCCGCCAGCGCACCACGTCACCGGTGCGGTACAGCCGCCCGCCGTCCTCGTGCGCGACGAAACGTTCCGCGGTGAGCGCGGGGGCGCCGTGATAGCCGCGGGCCAATTGCACGCCCGCGACGTACAGTTCGCCCGCCGCGCCGAACGGCACCGGGCGCAGCTGGCGGTCGAGCACCAGCACCTCGGTGTTGGCCACCGGCGTGCCGATCGGCACCGCGGAACCGTGGTCGACCCGGCCGGGGTGCGCGGTGACGACCGTCGCCTCGGCGGGGCCGTACCAGTTCACCAGCTCGGCCGAGGGCAGCGCGGCGGCGAAGGCCTCGGCCGTTTCCGCCGAGAGCGCCTCACCGGCCGCGAACACGCGCCGCAGCGCCGGGTACTCGGTGTGCTCGTCCGGGCCGTCGAGGAAGGCGTCGAGCATGGACGGCACGAAATGCACCGTGCTGACGCTGTATTCGACCATGGCGCGCGCCAGGTAGGCCGGGTCGCGATGACCGTCCGGCTCGGCGATCAGCACGGTGGCGCCGGTCTGCAAGGGCCAGAACAACTCCCATGTCGAGATGTCGAAGGTGATCGGCGTCTTGTGCAGCACCACGTCGGAGCCGTCGTGCGGATAGGTCCGCTGGGCCCAGCGGAACTGGTTGGCCATCTGCCGGTGCGTGATCGCCACGCCCTTCGGACGGCCGGTCGAACCGGAGGTGTAGATGACATAGGCGACGTTGTCGGCCCGCACGTCCGCCTCGGCGATCGCGCCTGCGGGCGTGGAGAACTCCAGCGTGTCGACCGCGACCACCGGAACGCCGGTGGCCGTGCCGAATCCGGTCCGCGCCGTGGTCAATACGCACACCGGTGCGGCTCCTGCGAGCACGTACTCGCTGCGCTCGACCGGATGGTCCGGATCGACCGGCACGTACGCGCCGCCCGCGCGCAGCACGGCGTAGATCGCGACGACCAGGTCCACGCTGCGCCGCATCGCCACGGCCACCAGCGATTCCGGGCCGACGCCGCGCGCGGCCAGCTCCCGCGCGAGCCGCCGCGACCTGGCGTCGAGCTCGGCGTAGCTCAGCCGGGCGTTGCCGGAGATCAGCGCCGTCGCGTGCGGTGTGCGCGCGACCTGGGCGTCGAACAGCGAGAGCAGCGTCGAATCGTCCAGCAGCTCGGGCACTTCGGTGGCGTTGTGCGCGGCGAGCGCGCTGCGCTCCTTGGCCAGCAGCGCGTCGATCTCACCGATCCTGGCGCGCGGCTCGGCGACGAACGCGCCGATCAGCATGGCCAGCCGGTCGGCGAGCGTCCGCGCCGCGGCCTCGTCGAACAGATCGCGCAGGTACTTGATCTCGACGTGCAACTGCTCGCCGAGCGCCACGATGACCGACACCGGGTAGTGCGTGCCGTCGGCGACGTGCACACCGCTGACGCTCATGCCGTCGATCGCGCTGGCGCGCCGCAGTCCCTCCCGGTCCACCGGGTAGGACTCGAACACCACCAGCGAGTCGAACAGCCCGTCCACCCCGATGGCGTCCTGGATTTCGCTCAGGCCCAAGTAGTGGTAGTCCAGCAGCGCGGCCTGCTCGCCCTGCAACGTGCGCAGCAGCTCGGCCACCGTCTGCGAAGCGCCGAGGCGCACCCGCACCGGAATGGCGTTGAGGAAGAGACCGACCATGGTCTCCACGCCGTCCAACTCGGCGGGCCTGCCGGACACGGTCGCGCCGAAGACCACGTCGTCGCGGTCGGTGACGCGTCCGATGAGCAGCGCCCACGCGGCCTGCACCACCGTGTTCACCGTGACGCCCGCGCGGGCCGCGGCACCGGTCAGCGCCGCGGTCTGATCGGGCGAGAAGACGAAGTCGACCTCGCCGATGCCCGCGGAGATCTCGCGGTTGGCCGCACCGGCCAGCGGCGTCGGCTCGGTGATGCCGGCCAGCGCCGCGCGCCACGCCTGCCGCGCCGCATCCGGATCCTGCGCGACCAGCCACTCCAGGTAGTCGCGGTAGGGCCGGATCTTCGGCAGATGGCGGGAGCGAACGCCGAGCGCGTAGACGGTCAGCAGCTCGCGCATCAGCAGCGGCACCGACCAGCCGTCCAGCAGGATGTGGTGGCTGGTCACGATCAGGTGGAACCGATCGATGGCCGTGCGCAGCAGCGTGAAGCGCAGCAGCGGCGCGGTCCGCATGTCGAAATGCTGCGCCATGTCGGCGGCCTTGATTCGCTCGGCCTCGCTCGCGGCGACGGCCGGATCGAGGTGGTCGAGCGCGATCTGGCGCCACGGCACCACGACCGAATCCGGCACCACCTGCACCGCGCGGCCGTCGCCGGTGTCGGCGAAGGCGACCCGCAGGTTCGCGTGCCGATTCAGCAGCGCCTGGGCCGCGGCGTGCAACCGCGCCGCGTCCACCGTGCCGTCCAGATCCAGCACGAACTGCAGCATGTACGCGTCGATCGAAGCGTCGGCGAGCTGCGCGTGGAAGAGCATGCCCGACTGCAGCGGCGTCATCGGCCAGACGTCGCCCAGTTCCGGGTACGCACCGCCGAATCGGTCCAGATCGGACTGGGTGAGCCGCACCAGCGGGAAGTCCGACGGCGTGTATCCGCCCGCGCCGGGACGGAGGGCGTGTTCGGCGAGACCGCCGAGGGCCCGGACCCAATGCTCGGCAAAGGTTTTCACGTCGTCGGCGCCGCACGCGGCGGCGGCGAAGTCGAACCTGGCCCGCAGCCCCTCACGGGTGGTCTCCACCACGATGTCGAGCAGCAGGTCCTCGGCGGCGGCGTCGGTGTGCATCTTCGCCGGGCGCAGGTCGCGGTAGCGCAGCCGGATCAGGCCCGCTCCCGGCAGTTCCGCCGCGCCGTTCAGGTAGCGCAGCAGGCCGTAGCCGACGCCGCCGGAAGGCACCGCGCGGCGCAGCTCCTTGACCCGGCCGAGCGCGGCGCCCGCGGCGGGGCCACCGACCAGCGCGTCGGCGATATCGACGCCCGAGAGCCGAAGCGGCAGCGGGTAGTCGGTGGTGAAACCGCCGACCAGATCCGAATGCGCTCGGTCGCGCGCGTCCGCGGTGAGCCGGACCACCGAGCCCGCCGCACGCGCGAAGTTCTCCTTCTCGGCCGTGTGCAGGGCGATGGCCAGCGCGGTGAGCAGCACCTCCTCGACGGTGGCGTGGTAGGCCTGCGCCATCGTCGTCACCGCGGCAGCGCCTTCGGAGGTGATGGTGAGCGACACCCGCGAACGGATCGAAAGATCCGCTCCCGCAGGGGGTTCCGTGATCACGTCGGCCAATGCCCGCTGCCACCAGGCCAGCTCGGCCACGGTCGCCGGCGCCTCGGCCCTTGCGGCCAGTGCGCGCAGCACCGTGCCGAGACCTGATTCGGTCGCGTCGGGCGCGGCGTGGCGGTGTCGCGACCAGCCCGCGGTGAGCTGATCGATGACCGTGCGCCACGAGAGGTCGTCCACCACGAGGCCGTTGGCGACGACGACCAGCTGCGCGGCCGTGTCGGGACCCATGCGGACGAACCGGATGTTGCGGCCCTGCGTCGGGTCCAGCGCCGCGGCGGCGGCCTGCACCACGTCGTCGAGCGGGACGGCGGCGTCCTCCAGCAGATAGAACGGCTGGTCGGTCGGCATCGGCGCGGCGGGCAGGTCGAAGGCCGCGGGGACTCCGTCGGCCGCCGGGCGCAGCCGCACCCACAGCATCGGGTTCTGTTGCAGCACCGCGTCGATCGCGGCGCGCACCATCGGCACCGGGCGGTCGGCGGGCACGTCGAGCACGATCGCGCGCACCTCGACGCCGTCGGGCCTGGCCGCGAGCAGTCGAGCGGCCTCCGGCGTGAGCGGCAGCTCGCCGGTCTGCTCCTCCGCGGCCGTCGCCGCCGAGGTGGCGATCGCGGCGAGCGCCGCCACCGTGCGCGCCTCGAAGACGTGGCGCGGGGTGAACAGCACGCCCTTGGCGCGTGCCCTGGCCACCACCTGGATGGACACGATGCTGTCGCCGCCGAGGGCGAAGAAGTCGTCGTCCGCGCCGACGCGCTCGATGCCGAGCACCTCGCCGATGACCGAGGCGACGACCTCTTCCTGCGCCGTGCGCGGCGCGCGGTATTCGCGGGTCGGCAGCACCGGCTCGGGCAGCGCCGACCGGTCCACCTTGCCGACCGAGGTGAGCGGCAGCTCGTCGAGCACGACGACGGCAGCGGGCACCATGTACTCCGGCAGCTGCTGCCCGAGTTGCGCGACAAGCGCGTCGGCGTCGACCCGCGCGCCCTTCACCGGCACAACGTAGGAGACGAGAGTCATTGCCCGCCCGCCTGATTCGCGGCCGACCGTGATCGCGAAGTCGACGCCGGGCTGCGCGGTGAGCGCGGCGTCGATCTCGCCGAGCTCGATGCGGAAGCCGCGCACCTTCACCTGGAAGTCGGTGCGGCCCCGGTATTCCAGTTCGCCCTCGGCGTTCCAGACCACCAGGTCGCCCGTGCGGTACATGCGCGCACCCGGCTCGCCGGAGGCCGCCGCGGCGATCGGGTCGGCGACGAAGCGGTCGGCGGTGAGACCAGGCCGCGCGAAGTAGCCGCGCGCCAACTGCGCACCGGCCAGGTACAACTCGCCGGGCACGCCGACCGGGACGGGACGCAGCATGGCGTCCAGCACGTAGACACGGCTGTTCCACTGCGGCACGCCGATCGGGACGGAACCCGAGTCGGCATCGGTGACCGGATGGTTGGTGATCGACACCGCCGCCTCGGTCGGACCGTACAGGTTGAACAGCTCGGTGCCGCCCGCGCGGACCCGCTGGGCCAGCGCGGCGGGCAGCGCCTCGCCGATCGCGAGCACCCGGCGCAGCGATTCGGGAAGCCGCCCTTCGGATTCGGTGAGCAGCGCGTCCAGCATCGACGGAACCACGTGCAACGTCGTCACACCCGTCGAACGCATCAACCCGTTCAGGTACGCCGGATCCCGATGACCATCGGCGGTCGCCACCACCAGCCGGCCACCGCTGACCGCCGCCGACCAGAACTCCCACACCGACAGGTCGAACGTCGCCGCCGTCTTCAACAGCACCACGTTCTCACTGTCGAGACCGAACTCGTCCGACTTCCACAACAACTGGTTCACGATCGCACCGTGCGGCACCGCCACACCCTTGGGCTGACCCGTCGAACCCGACGTGAAGATCACATACGCCGTATTCGCCGCAGTCAGAACACCATTGCGCTCACTTGCCGCGATCGGCGCGGGCGAGTAGGCGGTCAAGTCGAGCGCTCCGAGCGACACCGTCTCCGCCGCGGCGCTGACGAAGCCGTCGGCCGCGGTGGTCAGCATGCAGCGCGGCGCCGCGGTGTTCAGGATGTAGTCCACCCGCTCGGCGGGCTGATCCGGGTCGATCGGCACATACGCCGCACCGGCCTTGGCCACCGCGTACATCGCGATCACCAGATCCGCCGAACGACGAATCGCCAACGCCACCCGATCCTCCGGACGCACACCACGCCCGATCAGGTACCGCGCCAACCGGTTCACCCGAGCATCCAGCTCGGCGTAGGTCAGCTCGAGCAGTCCTGCGGCGGTGTCGGCGACGAGCGCGGGCGCCTGCGGCCAACCGGCCACGCTGGCGTCGAGCAGCGACACCAGGGTCGCCCTGGTGTCCACCGGGCGCGCGGTGTCGTTCCAGGACCGCAGGATTCGCTCGTTCTCCTCGTCGGAGAGCAGATCGATCTCGCCCACCGACACGGCGGCGTCGGCGATCACGGCGTCGAGCACGCGCTCGAAGCGGTCCGCGAAGCCACGCACCGTGTCCTCGTCGAACAGGTCGGTGGCGTAGCTGAAGTCGGCCACCAGCTCGGCGGGGGCGCCGTCGGGGGCGTAGCGGTCGGTCACCGTCAGCTGCAGATCGGTCTTGGCGAGACTGGCGTCGAAATCCACCGCGCCGACCGTCAATCCGGGCAGCTCGAAGGTGGTTTCGGCGAGGTTCTGGAACGACAGGCCGATCTGGAACAGCGGGTTGCGCGCCGTCGACCGCACCGGGTTGAGCACCTCGACGAGGCGCTCGAACGGAACGTCCGCGTTGGCGAACGCCTCCAGGTCGCGTTCGCGCACCTCGGTGAGCAGGTCGGCGAAGCGCTCGCCGGGGCGCACCCTGGTGCGGAACACCACAGTGTTGACGAACATGCCGATCAGGTCGTCGAGTTCGCGCTCGCCGCGACCCGCGAGCGGGGTGCCGACGGCGATGTCATCGGTGCCGGACAGCCGCGCGAGCAGCACCGCGAGCGCCGCGTGCACCACCATGAACAGCGAGGCGTGATTGGCCCGCGCCAGCTCCTGCAGCGCGGCGTGCCGGTCCGCCGAGATCACGGTGCGCAACGCGGCGCCGCGGAAGGACTGCACCGGGGGACGCGGACGGTCGGCGGGCAGCTCCAGCTGGTCGGGCAGCCCGGCCAGCGCCGCGCGCCAGTAGGAGATCTGCTGGGCGGCAATGGATTCCGGATCGTCCTCGGAACCGAGCACCGCGTCGTGCCACAGCGCGTAATCGGCGTACTGCACAGGCAGCGGCGCGAACACCGGGACAGCGCCCGCGGCTCGGGCCGCGTACGCCGTCATGACGTCGCGGGCCAGCGGGTTCATCGAGGCGCCGTCGGCCGCGACGTGGTGCACCACGATCGCGAGCACGTGCTCGGTGGGCGCCAGCCGGAACAACGTCACGGCGAACGGGACCTCGGCCGTCACGTCGAAGGTGGTCAGCGCGAAATCGACCACCGCGGACTGCAACTCGCCCGCGGCGATGTCGACCGGGACCAGTTCGGCGGGTAGCTCGGACGCGGGATGGATCAGCTGGCGGGGCGCCTCGTCCGATCCCGGGTAGGTGGTGCGCAGCACCTCGTGCCTGGCGACCACGTCGCCGATCGCCTGGCCCAGCGCGTCGACGTCGAGCGCGCCGATGAGCCGCACCGCGAGCGGGATGTTGTCGACAGCGGACGCGGCGGTGTCGAACTGGTTGAGGAACCAGTAGCGCCGTTGCGCGGGCGAGAGCGGAATGATCCCCGGTCGCGGACCGGCGACCAGCGCGGGCCGCGCCGGGGCCGCCGTGTTCTGCGCCAACCGCGCGGCGAGGCCCGCCACGGTGGAGGCGTTGAACAGCTCGCGCACCTCGAGACGACCGCCGAGCGCGCTGCCGAGGCGAGCCATCACCTGGGTGGCGATCAGCGAATTGCCGCCGAGGGCGAAGAAGTCGTCGTCCGCGCCGATCGGCTCCTCGGAACCGAGTGCCTCACCGAACAATTCGGCGATGAGCTGCTCGAGCGGGCCGCTGGGCGCGCGGAATTCCCTGACCTGCAACTGCGGTGCGGGCAGCGCGCGCCGGTCCAGCTTGCCCGCCGGGGTCAGCGGGATCTCGTCGAGCACGGTGATCGCCGTCGGCACCATGTGGCGCGGCAGCGTCTCCTCGGCGAACGCGGTCAGCGACGCGACGTCCACCCGCGCGCCGGGAGCGGCGTGCACGTAGGAGGCGAGAATCGTGGTGCCGCTGTCGAGTTCGTGACCGACGGTCACCGCGAAGTCCACGCTCTCGTGCGCCGCGAGCACGGCGTCGATCTCGCCGAGCTCGATACGGAAGCCACGCACCTTGACCTGGAAGTCGTTGCGGCCCAGGTACTCCAGGTCACCCTTCGGAGTCCAACGCACCAGGTCGCCGGTGCGGTACATCCGCGCGCCGTCGGCGGTGAACGGGTCGGCGACGAAGCGGCCCGCCGTCAGGCCGGACTGCGCGCCGTAACCGCGTGCCAGCTGCGCGCCGGAGACGTACAGCTCACCGGCCACCCCGGTCGGCACGGGACGCATCCGCTCGTCGAGCACATACGCGGCGACGCCGCGGATCGGCGCGCCGATGGTCACCGGCAGGTCCGGCGTCATCGACTTCGTCACGTTGGTCATGACCGTGGCCTCGGTCGGACCGTAGGCGTTGAAGAACTGCCGCATGCCGTGGCCGACCGGAATCACCCAGCGCCGCACCAACTCCGGCGGGCATGCCTCGCCACCGGTGATGAGCACGCGCAGTTCGTCCAGACCAGTCGCGTCCATGGACGCGAGGGCCGCGGGCGTCACGAAGGCGTGCGTCACCCGCTCGCGCCGCAACAGCTCCGCCAGACCCGCGCCGCCGTAGACGTCCGGCGCGGCGACGACCATCGTCGCGGCGCCGCCCACCGCGAGCAGCAGTTCGAGCACCGAGGCGTCGAAGGACGGGGACGCGAAGTGCAGCGTCCGCGAACCGGGGGTCACCCGATAACGTTCCCGCTGTTCATCGCAGAAGCCCGAGAGACCGGCGTGGGTGACGACGACGCCCTTCGGGGTGCCGGTCGAGCCGGAGGTGTAGATGACGTAGGCAGGGTGCGCGGGCCGCAGCGGCCGCACCCGGTCCGCGTCGGTGATCGGCTTGGCCGAGTACACCGCGAGCCCGCTGACGAACTCGATGTCGTCGAGCAGCAGCCATTCGACGAGATCGGGCAGCGCGCGCTGGGCGTCGGAGACCGTCAGGCCGAGCACCGCGCCCGAGTCCTTGACCATGTGGCCGATGCGTTCGGCCGGGTAGTTGGTGTCCACCGGCACGAACGCGGCGCCGGTCTTGGCCACCGCCCAGACCGCGAGCACCGATTCCACGGAACGCGGAATGCCGACGGCCACCACGTCGTCCGGGCCGATGCCGCGGTCGATGAGCAGCCGCGCCAGCAGCGTCGAGCGCAGATCCAGTTCGGCGTAACCGAGCTGGCCGTACCGCTCGGCGGCGTCGGCCACCACGACCGCGACGCCGTTCGGGTTGGTCTGCACGGCGTTGCGCAGCAGCTGCGGCAGCGTGATGTCACGCGAGACCGGAATGCGGTTGGGGCGCAGCCGGTCCCGCTCGGCGGGCTCGAGCAGGTCGATCGCGCCGACGCGCTGCTGCGGGTCGTCCGCGACCGCGCTGGCCACCATCGCGAGGCGGCGCGCGAACGAGCGCACGGTCGCCTCGTCGAAGATGTCGGTGGCGTAGGTGAAGACGGCCGCGAGCTCGGCTGGCGAACCGTCCTCGCGGTGGCGCGGTTCGACGTTCAACAGCAGGTCGAACTTCGCCGCGATGGACTCCGAGTCCAGCACGCCGACGGTCAGACCGGGCAGCTCCAGCGTCGGGCGCTCCAGGTTCTGGAAGGCCAGAACCGCTTGGAACAGTGGATTGTTCGCGCTGGCGCGGCCGGGCGCGACGGTCTCGACGACGCGCTCGAACGGGATGTCCGCGTTGGCGAACGCCGTCAGGTCCGTCTCCCGCGCCGCGTGGACCAGCTCGGCGAAGGTGGCGTCGGGATCGACGGTCGTTCGCAGCGTCAGTGTGTTGACGAACATGCCGACCAGGTCGTCGAGCGCGCGCTCGCCGCGGCCCGCGATGGGGGTGCCGATGGCGACGTCGGAGTCGCCGACGAGGCGCGCGAGCAGCACGGCGAGCACCGCGTGCAGCACCATGAACAGCGACGAGTTCTGTTCCCGCGCAAGGCGAGCGAGCTCGCCGTGTACCTCGGCGGGCAGCCGGAAGCCGACCGAAGCGCCGCGCATCGACGGCACGGGCGGGTGCGGCCGGTCCTGCGGCAGCGCCGCGGCGCCGGTGAGGCCCGCAAGCTGTTCGGTCCAGTACGCCAGCTGGCGCGCGGCGACCGAATCCGCGTCGTCCACCACGCCGACGACCTCGCGCTGCCACAGCGCGTAGTCGGCGTACTGCACGGTCAGCGGCGCCCAGCCCGGCGCCTCGCCCTCGGTGCGAGCGATGTAGGCGGTCATGAGGTCGCGGGCCAGCGGCGCCAGCGAGGCGCCGTCGGCGGCGATGTGGTGGGCCACGAGGACGAGCAGGTGCTTGTCCGGGACGCCGCCGTTGAGCAGCGCGATCCGTACCGGAGGCTGTTCGGTGACGTCGAAGCCACCCGACATCAGTTCCACGACCCGGCCCATGATGTCGGCAGGCTGCTCCACGGCGAGCCCGCCGGGCAGCGCGTCCGCGACGGTCAGGATCTCCTGGTACGGCAGCTCGCCGACGGCCACCGCCGGGTAGCGGGTGCGCAGCGCCTCGTGCCGCTCCAGCACGTCGAGCACGGCCTGCTGGAGCGCGGCCACGTCGAGCCTGCCCGCCAGCTGAATGGCGAACGGGATGTTGTAGGCGGCCGAATCCGGATCGATCTGATTGAGCACCCAGATGCGCTGCTGAGCCAGCGAGAGCGGCACCAGCTCCGGGCGGACGGCGGGCACCAGCGGCGGCCTCGCGTCACCGGACTCGCCAGGCACGACGCGCGCGGCGAGCGCGGCGACGGTCGGGGCCTCGAAGATCTCGCGGACCTCGATGTTCGAGTCAAGCGCCGCGTTCAGCCTGGCCACCACCCTGGTGGCGAGCAGCGAGTTGCCGCCGAGGGCGAAGAAGTCGTCGTCCAGACCGACCTCGCTCGCGCCGAGCAGCGCCGCGAACACCTCGGCGACCGTCTGCTCGATGGGCGTGCTCGGCGCGCGGAACTCCGCGCCGCCGCCGAACACGGGCGCGGGCAGCGCCTTGCGGTCCAGCTTGCCGCTGGGGTTCAGCGGGAAGGCGTCCAGCACCACCAGGGCCGCGGGCACCATGTAGCCGGGCAGCACCGCCGCGAGTTCCTTGCGCACGGCCTCGGTCTCGAGCGACGAATCCGGTTCGGGGACGACGTAACCCACCAGCTGATCACCGGCGTGCGCGTCCGAGCGCAACACCACCACCGACTGCGCGACACCGGGCTGCGCCAACAGCGCCGCCTCGATCTCGCCCAGCTCGATGCGCAGACCACGCAACTTCACCTGGAAGTCGGTGCGGCCCAAGTACTCCAGCTCACCGGCGGAGGGCCCACCCGTCGCCCGGCCACCGCCCCCCATCGAATCGCTTCGCGATGCAGGCAGCCATTTGACCAGGTCACCGGTGCGGTACATCCGAGAACCGGCCGAGCCGTAGGGATTCGCCACGAAACGGTCGGAGGTCAGGTCACTGCGGCTCAGGTAGCCCAGCGCCAGCTGATCGCCCGCGAGATATAGCTCACCCGCGATACCGGGTGCGACCGGATGCAGCCGCGAATCCAGCACGTAGAGCTGGGTGTTCCACACTGGGCGCCCGATCGGCACAGACACCTCGTCGGTGTCGACGACCTCGTGGTAGGTGACGTCGACCGCGGCCTCGGTCGGACCGTAGAGGTTGTGCAGACGCGCACCGGTCAGCTCGCGCAACCGGTGCGCCGTCGGCGCGGGCAACGCCTCGCCCGAGGCGAACACCTGACGCAACGCGGGCGCCGCGGCGCCGTCGCCGAGCGTCGAGACGAACACCGACAGCATCGACGGTACGAAATGCGCCGTGGTGACGTTCTGTTCGGCCATCACCGTGGCCAGGTACACCGGGTCGCGATGACCGTCCGGCTTCGCCACGACCAACCGCGCGCCGACCTGCAACGGCCAGAAGAACTCCCACACCGACACGTCGAACGTCGCGGGCGTCTTCTGCAACACCACGTCGTCCGCGCCGAGCGGGTACTCGTGCTGCATCCACAGCAGGCGGTTCACGATCGCGCCGTGCGTGACGGCAACGCCCTTGGGGCGGCCGGTGGAGCCCGACGTGAAGATCACGTAGGCCGTGTCGCCCGGCCGAATCGGCCGCGCCCGTTCGAAATCCGAGATCGGCGCCGACTCGAACCCGCTCAGGTCGAGCGTGTCCACCGCGAGCACGGGCGCGGCGGCCGTGGCGAAATCGTCGCGCTCGGTGGTGAGCACGAGCGCGGGCCTGGCCGTTTCCAGGACGTAGTCCACCCGCTCGGCGGGCTGGTCCGGGTCGAGAGGAACGTAGCCCGCGCCCGCCTCCAGCACCGCGTACATCGCGACGACCAACTCGGTCGAACGCCGGATCGCCAGCGCCACCAGCGAACCGGGGCCGACCCCGTCGGCGAGCAGCCGCCGGGCCAGGCTGTGCACCCGCGCGCCGAACTCCGCGTAGGTCAGCCGTTCGTCCTCGTACACCAGCGCCGTCGCGTACGACGTCGCGGCGCGCTGGCGCTCGAACAGCGAGACCAGCGTGGCGGCGGGCACCGGGTGCGCGGTGTCGTTCCAGCCGGTGAGCACCGCGGCGCGCTCGTCGGCGGTGAGCAGATCGATGTCGCCGATCACGGCGGTGGGCTCGCCCGCGATCGCGGCCAGGATCAGCCCGAAGCGGTCGGCGAATCCGCGGATCGTCGCCGCGTCGAAAAGGTCGGTGGCGTAGGTGATCTCGGCCGAGATACCCGCGGGCGCGCCGCTGGGATCCAGCTGCTCCGCCAACGCCAGTTGCAGGTCGAACTTGGCCAGCGGCACCGTCATGTCCACGCCGGACACCGCCAAGCCCGGCAGCTCCAGCTCCGTGCGCGCCAAGTTCTGGAAGGTCAGCATCACCTGGAACAGAGGATGACGCGCCGCCGAACGCACCGGATCGAGCAGCTCGACCAGTCGCTCGAACGGCAGGTCGGCGTGGCCGAAGGCGGCCAGGTCGCCGTGGCGGACCGCGTCGAGCAGCTGATCGACGGTGGCGGCCGGGTCGACGTCGTTGCGCAGCACGAGCGTGTTGACGAACATGCCGATCAGATCGTCGAGCGCGGCGTCACCGCGGCCGGCGACCGGCGTGCCGATGGCGATGTCCCTGGTGCCCGACAGCCGGGCCAGCAGCACCGCCAACGCGGTGTGCACCACCATGAACAGCGTCGAATGCTGGCGCTTGGCCACCCCGCCGAGCGCGGCGTGCACCTCGGCGTCGATCTCGAAGCGCAGCACGTCGCCGCGGTACGAGGCGACCGAGGGGCGCGGGCGGTCGGCGGGCAGCTCCAATTGTTCGGGCAGCCCGGCCAATTCCGCGCGCCAGAAGGCGACCTGCTGCGCGAGCACCGATTCCGGGTCGTCCTCGTCGCCGAGCACCTCACGCTGCCACAGCGTGAAATCGGCGTACTGCACGGCGAGCGGAGCCAGCTGCGGCGCGCGGCCTGCGGCGCGGTCCGCGTAGGCGGTCATCAGGTCGCGGGTCAGCGGGCCCATCGAGAAGCCGTCGCCCGCGATGTGGTGCACCACGCACACCAGCACGTGCTCGGTCTCGCTCACCGCGAGCAGGCGCAAGCGGATCGGCGCGGCCGCGGTCACGTCGAAGCCCTCGGTCACCGCGGCCGCGACCAGGCCGAACAGCTCCGCCTCGGTGGCGGGTTCGGCGACCAGTTCGGGCAGCGCGCGCGGGTCGTCGGCGGTCAGCACGAGCTGGTATCCGGCGCCGTCGAATTCGGGGTAGACGGTGCGCAGCACCTCGTGCCGCTGCACCAGATCCCGCACGGCCGCGCCGAGCGCGGTCACGTCGAGCGCGCCGGAAAGCCGCACGGCGACGGGAATGTTGTTGACCCCGCTGGCCGGATCGAAGCGGTTCAGGAACCACATGCGCTGCTGCGCGAACGACAGCGGAATCCGCTCCGGACGCGGCTGCGGCTCCAGGGCGCGGCCGAGCGCCGACCCCGCGTGCTGCTCCAGCTGCGCGGCCAGCCCGGCCACCGTGGAGCCGTCGAAGAGCAGCTGCATCGGCACCCGCGCACCGAGCGCCGTGCCGATCCGCGCGATGGCCTGCGCGGCGAGCAGCGAGTTGCCGCCCAGGTCGAAGAAGTCGTCGTCCGCGCCGACGCGGGCCTCCGGGTCGTCCGGCAGCAGCAGGGCCGCGAACACCTCGGCGACGATCTCCTCGGTCCTGGTCTCGGGCGCGCGGTACTCCTTGACCGCGAAGACCGGCTCCGGCAGGGCATTGCGATCCAGCTTGCCCACTGGCGTCAGCGGGATCTCGTCGAGCACCATGATCACCGCGGGCACCATGTAGGCGGGCAGCGACTGGCCGACGAACGCCGAGAGCGCGTCGGTGTCCACGGTCGCGCCGGGCCGCGGCAGCACGTACGACACCAGCGCGGTCGCGCCCGAGGGTAGCGACCGGCCGAGCGTCGCGGCGAAGTCGACGTCCGGGTGCGAGGTCAGCGCGTTGTCGATCTCGCCGAGCTCGATGCGCAGGCCGCGGATCTTCACCTGGAAGTCCGAGCGGCCGAGGTACTCGATGGTGCCGTCGATCTCGCTGCGGCGCACCAGGTCACCGGTGCGGTACAGCCGGGAGCCCAGCTGTCCGGTCTCCGCGCCGAACGGACTCGCGACGAAGCGTTCCGCGGTGAGACCGGGTCGGTTCAGGTAGCCCTGGGCCAGCGCGGGGCCGGACAGGTACAGCTCGCCGACGACGCCCGCCGGCACCGGACGCAGCCTGGTGTCCAGCACGAACGCGCCTACGCCAGGGATGGCCGAGCCGATGGTGATCGGCTCGTCGGGGTGCATCGGCGCGGTGCTGGTGGCGAGGATGGTGGCCTCGGTCGGGCCGTAGCCGTTGTAGAACTCGCGGGTCCCGTCGGCCCAGCGCGCGACCAGTTCCGGGCCGAACTTCTCGCCCGCGACCACCACGGCGCGTAGGTCGTCGAGTCCGGTGGCGTCGACCGATTCCAGCGCGCCCGGCGTGATCAGCATGTGCGTGACGGCTTCGCGGCGCAGCAGATCCGCGAGCTCGTACCCGCCGAACACCTTCGGCGGCGCGATCACCAGGGTCGCGCCCGCGGAGAAGGTCAGCAGCAGTTCCAGCACCGACACGTCGAAGTTCGGCGAGCAGACGTGCAGCACCCGTGAGTCGCCGTCGACCCCGTAGTGGTCGCGTTCGGCGGCCACCAGACCGGCGAGGCCGGTGTGGGTGACGACGACGCCCTTCGGCTTGCCGGTCGATCCGGAGGTGTAGATGACGTAAGCCGGGTGGTGCTCGTTCAGGGCGCGCACGCGGTCGGCGTAGGTGATCGGCCACTCTTCGCGGTTCAGGATGCGCTCGGCCACCACAGGGTCGTCCAGCTCGATCCAGTAGACGCCGGTGCCAAGGGCCCGCCGGTGCGCCGCGGTGGTCAGGCCGAGCACGGCTCCGGAGTCGGAGACGATGTGCGCGATCCGGTCCGGCGGATAGGCCGGATCCACCGGCACGTAGGCCGCGCCGGTCTTGGCGATCGCCCACACCGAGAGCACCGACGCGACGGACCGCGCGATGCCGATGGCCACCACGTCGCCGGGGCCGATGCCCCGATCGATCAGTTCCCTTGCCAGCCGCGAGGAGTCCTCGTCCAGCTGACGGTAGGTCAGCTCGATGGCGGTCTCGGGGTCGTTGGCGGGGTCGAAGCGCACCGCCACCTCATCGGCCGCGGACTCCACCGCGGCAGTGAGGAGCTGCCCGAAGAGTGGACTACCTGGCCTGCGGCGACGACTACCACGTGTAGAACGGCGGGTAGTTTCCATTCGAGCGTATTCACCTCTCGTCGAGCTATCACCGCACGACCGAACGCAGATCAGTCCCCCGCCCCACTGAACTGCCATGGGTCGGCGCGGTCCGAGCAATCACATCAGTGTAGGCGGGCAGCCGCAACAGGCCGACCGGTCTGATCGACTCGGTTATGAACCCAATCGCGGACGCCGCGCCGCGGCGTTACATTCCCGCAGAGGCTACCGCCAGCCACGTCACCGCCGGGTACGGAGTCACTCCTTTCCGTCGAGCAGGGCCGCGAGCAGCGGTCCCAGCTCGGCGAGCGGTTCGGGGGTGGTCATCGCCCGGTGCGTCGAAACGATCGGATGCACCTCGATCACGCCGGACACGTGCGGCTCCCACGCAGGGGCACCGCCGTGGCCCTGGCCGTTCGGGTCCGGAATCATGGCGCGGAAGTAATCGACCCGACCCTCGAACACGCCGGGCTCGGCGGCCGTCGCGATCTCCACCGTGCGCAGCGCGCCGCGGTAGATGCCGCCGATGCGCTCCGCGGTGAGCACCGCCGAGTCCCAGGTGAGCGCCTCGCCCAGCGTCGCGAGCGCCGTCTCGTCGAGTTCGGCGAGGTCCTGTCCGACGGGCAGGGTGATGCCGAGCGCCTCGAAACCCTCCCTGATCTCGGCGTGGAAGTCGGCGATGTCCACGTAGCGGCGCACGATCTCCGCCGCGGTGACCGGACGGTAGTCGGGCTCGGTCAGCTCGGGCGACTGGAGTCCGTAGATCGGCTGGTCGGCGGGCAGGAACCGGGCCAGGCCCGCGTAAGTCCACGGCATGCCCGACATCGGCGGCAGGCAGAGCACCGGCGGGCGGGCGCCGCCCGCCCGGATCGGCAGCAGCACGCGCAGCGCGCTCTCGGCGTTCGCGTCGTGGTCGTGCCCGGCCTCGAGCGCCGCGGCGACCTGCGCCGCGATCCCGGCGACGGTGGGATCGGTGAAGAAGGACGCCACCGTCAGCTCGGCGCCGGTGCGCACCTACAGCCGCTCGACCACCTGGGTGGCCAGCAGCGAGGTGCCGCCGAGGGAGAACAAGTCGTCGTCCAAGCCGATCCGCTCCGCGCCGAGCACCTCCCCGAACACCGCGGCGACCGCCTCCTCCAGCGGCGTCGACGGCGCGCGGAAGACGGCCTGCTGGAACACCGGCTCCGGCAGCGCGCGCCGGTCCAGCTTGCCGACGGGCGTCAACGGCACTTGATCGAGCACCACGACGGCCGCGGGCACCATGTACCCCGGCAAGCTGCGAGCCGCGTATTCGGTGAGCGCCGCCGGGTCGATCCGGCGACCGGGCGCGGCGAGCACATAGGACACCAGGGCGGTTGTCCCGGCGGGCGTTTCCCTGCCGAGGGTGATGACGAACTCGACGTCCTCGTGGCGGCCGAGCACCGCCCGAGCTCGATGCGCAGCCCGCGGATCTTCACCTGGAAGTCCGAACGCCCGGCGAAATCCAGCTGCCAGTCCACCGTGCCGACCGCTGCATCGCCCGCCCGCTGCCCGGGCTCGGCGAACCAGCGCACCACATCGCCCGTGCGATACATGCGATCGCCGGGCTCACCCCACGGATTCGGCACGAACCGTTCCGCCGTATGTCGTAGACGGGCGAGGACGGGTCGAAGCGGTTGAGGAACCACATGCGCTGCTGGGCGAGCGAGAGCGGAATACGCTCCGGGCGTGGACCGGCCACGAGCGCGGGCCGCCCTCCCCCGCCCGTGTGCCGCTCGACGCGGGCGGCCAGCGCCGCCACCGTGGACGCCTCGAACAGCAGCCGCACCGGCACCGCGGTGTCCAATGCCGCGCCGAGCCGGGCCGAGACCTGGGTGGCCAGCAGCGAATTGCCGCCGAGTGCGAAGAAATCGTCGTCGAGGCCGAGCTGCCGGTCGCCTGCCGCGCCGCCGCCGAGCACGTCGGCGAACACGCCCGCCACGACCTGCTCCACCGGGGTGCTCGGCGCGCGGAACACGGCCTGTTCGAACACCGGCTCGGGCAGCGCCCTGGTCGAGCTTGCTGTTGGCGTTCAGCGGCATCTCGTCCAGCACCACCAACGCGACGGGCACCATGTACGCGGGCAGCAGCGCTGCCGCGCCTTCGCGGACCGCCGCCACGTCCACCGTCCGCCCTTCGGCGGGCACGACATAGCCGACGAGGCGATCGCCGGTGTGCGGGTCCGAGCGCAGCACCACGACGGCCTGAGCCACCGAATCGTCGGCGCGCAAGGCGGATTCGATCTCCGGCAGCTCGATGCGCAGGCCGCGCAGCTTCACCTGGAAGTCGGTGCGGCCCAGGTAGATCAGCGCGCCGTCCGGCCCGCGGCGCACCAGATCGCCGGTGCGGTACATGCGCGCGCCCGGCCCGCCGAGCGGGTCGGCGACGAAGCGATCAGCGGTCAGATCGGGTCGGCCGAGGTAGCCGCGCGCGATCTGGTCGCCCGCCAGGTACAGCTCGCCCGCGACGCCTGCCGGCACCGGGTGCAGCCGCGCGTCCAGCACGTAGGCGCGTGCGTTCCACACCGGCGCGCCGATCGGCACCGCGCCGGTGACGTCGTCGGCGACCACGGCGAGGGTGGCGTGCACGGTGAACTCGGTGGGCCCGTACAGGTTGTGCAGCGCGGCGTCGGTGGCCCGCCGCACGGCGGTCACGACCTCGAGGGTGAAGCTCGAACAGCACCGTGTCGGCGGGACCGATGCGGTATTCGGCGGTGAGCCAACGGATCTGGTTCACCACTGCGGCGTGCGACACCGCGACGCCCTTCGGTCGTCCGGTGGAACCGGAGGTGAAGATGACGTACGCCGGGTGCGCGCCACGCAGCGGAGCGCGACGCTCGGCGTCGGTCAGCGGCGTGGCCGGGTAACCCGACAGATCCTCGGTCTCGACGGTGATCGTCGGCAGCCCGGTGTCGAAATCGTCGCGCGCGGTGGTCAGCACGCACACCGGTTTCGCGGTGTCGAGCACGTGTCCGAGGCGTTCGGCGGGCTGGTCGAGATCGAGCGGCAGGTAGCCGCCGCCCGCCTCCAGCACGGCGTACATCGCGACGACCAGATCGACCGAGCGACGCATGCCGAGGGCGACCAGCATCTCGGGACCGACGCCCGCGTCGACCAGCCTGCGCGCCAAACGGTAGACGCGAGTGGCGAATTCGGCGTAGGTCCACTCGCGCTGGCCCGTCGCGGCTCGATCGATGATCGCGGTGGTGAACGGTGTCAGGCGCGCCTGCGCTCCGAACAAGTCGACAAGCGTGGCGACCGGTCGTGTCTCGGGCACGAGTTGGTCGACCGGTGCCGGTTCGGGTTCGGGTTCGGTGGAGCGAGCGACGCGAGTTGCCGCCGCGCCCGTCTCGCGCTCGACTCGGTCGGCCTGCGCCGGTTCGAGTTCAGCGGACCGGGCGACGCGAGTTGCTGCCACACCGGTTTCGGATCCGGCGGTGACCGCCGAGAGCAACTGTGCGCGTTCGGCTTCGGCGTCGAGTTGTAGCGCACCGCAACCGAATCGGCCGCCGACTCCACCGCCGCGGTGAGTAGCGGTCCGAACAGCGGGCTGCTCGCCCTCCGGCGACGGCTGCCACGGACCGAGCGACGGGCTCCATCCATCGAGTACTTTCACCTCTCGCATCGCGAGGGCCGTCCGACCACGCCGTCGAACCGTCCCCAACCCTACAGTTGGGCCCTTGAACCGCGGCCCCGTGCCGCAGACCAATTTACGCAGACCGATCGGCCCGCCTTCGCGAGCGTGGACGCCGCGCCGATGCTGATAGCCGCCCGCAACCATCGGTCCCGGGGTGGACGTGGTGCGAAACCACGAGTCCCGCTGAACAATTAGTGTTTCAGCTCACAGCCATCCGCGGCGGGTGGCCTGCACGCCCGCCTGGAATCGGGTGCTCGCGCCGAGTCGCTCCAGCAGGCGCGCGGTGCGGCGCACCACCGTCCGCCGGGACATGCCGAGTCTGCGGGCAATCGTGTCGTCGGTGGCGCCGAGGCCCATGAGGGTGAGGATCGCCTTGTCGCGGTCGTCGAGTTCGTCGGCGGAAGGGTTCACCGAGATCGGCGCGGCCAGCGACCACAGCACGTCGAAGGTGCGCACCAGCAGCCGCAGCGCGGGAGATGCGGTGAAGCGCAAGCCCATCGGGTCGGGGCGGCGTTCGTCGGCGTGCAGCACCAGGTTGGCGCGCTCGTCGTCGACGATGATCAGCTTGAACGGCGGTTCGGGCAGCGTCCGCGCCTGCGCCCCGCTGGCATTGGTGGACAGCGCGTGCCGTAGTCGCTCCGCGTCCTGGTAGATCGTGTCCTGGTAGAGGGTCTGGTAGCGGATGCCCTCGCCGATCCTGGCCCGCTTCAACAGGTATTGCTGGTTCTCGCGCTCGATGTCGCTGAGATAGGGGCCGCGTTCGATGATCTTGACCGAGTGGCGCGCCGAGTTCTGCATCTCCTCGAAATCGGCCAGCATCTCCAAGCGTTCGAAGACCGGAACCATCGAACCGTTGCCGCGCGGCGACCGTCGCACCGAGCGGAACGTCTCGCTGAGCCGCGCGGCGGCGGCGTGCATCTGGTTGATCTCGTGCTGGCGGCGCCGAGCCTCGGCCTCCGACAACGATTCCGGGGCGTGCGCGTCCCAGATCGGTCCACCCTCGGAATCCTCGAGCCGGACGGCGGCCTGCATCGCGCACAGGATCTCCAGCGTGGCGGCGGCCTCTTCCGGCGACACGTCGAGATAGCGCGCGATATCGGCCAGGCCGGATCGGGGATGGTGCACCAGCACGGCGTAGGTGCGCCCGTGCGGTGATCCTGGCTCGAAGATATCGCCCAGCTCGGTCACGGCCCGAGCCTAACCGGCGCAATCGGAGGGGTGTCCGTCGAAAGTCCGCGCATAGCCGGAGCGAAGGCGGAGGTACGCCTGACTGGCGCCGTCGGACAGATGTCCGGGAATAGTCCGCACATGGCCGAAGTGCAGGCCGTGGTACGCTTTACGGTCGCAGTCGGACGCATGTCCGCCGAGAGCGTGCGCATGGCTGGAGCGAATGCCAAGGTACGCCCAACCGGCACTGCCGGAAGGCAATCCGTCGCGTGAAGGGGAAACTTCAAGCCGGGCAACGGGATCAGTGCGCGGACGGGCCCCAGTGCATCGGGACGCCCTTGGCCGCGAGATACGGCATCGGGTCGATCTTGGCGCCGTTCTGGTCCCAGATCTCCAGGTGCAGGTGCGGGCCGGTGGACTGGCCGCGGTTGCCGACGGAGGCGATCACGTCGCCCGCGCGAACCCGCTGGCCCTCGCTCACGAACATGTCGTTGACATGGCCGTAGACGGCGGTGGTGCCGTCGTCCTGCAGCACCCGCACCCACAGGCCGAAGCCGGACGCGGGGCCCGCCTCGATCACGGTGCCGTTGCTGACGGAGTGGATCGGCGCGCCGAGCTGATCGGCGAAGTCGATGCCGTAGTGGAACTCGCCCCAGCGGCTGCCGTATCCGGAGCTGATCGCGCCTGCGACCGGGCGCACCGCGGGTGCGGGGGCAACCTGCTGGTGCACGCCCTTGAGGATGTCCTCGACCTGGGCCAGCGGGCCCGCGATCTCGGGCGGCAGGTTGTTGAAGCCGAAGGGGGCGGCGCCCGGCGCGGCCACGGGGGCGGCCTGCGGCGCGGGGGCGGCCTCGGCGACCGGCGCCGCGACCTGCTTGGCCGCCGCGACGTTCTGGATGTCGGCGGTGCCCCGGAAGGTGATCTCGTCCGCGTTGTGGTCGGCGTCGCGCGAGGGCGCCAGCGGCGAGGCGTTGGCGATGGCCGGAGCGATCTGGGCGACGCCGCCGATCAGGGCGCCTGCGGCGACAGCCGCGCCCGCGGCCGCCCGGACCCGCTCGGCCTGGGACGACTCGGCGCGGTGCCGCGTCGGCCGACCCGCCACGCCATCGCCCATGAGGCTCTCGACAGTAATGGAACTGGGGCCTACCCGGTGCTGCGACAAAGCTTCGTCCTAGCGTCCGACTACATTGGTGAACGAAGGCCGCTGCGTCGCGAGCGTTGCTACCGGTCCGGCCGAATCCCGCGATGTCCGAGGGTTCGAATTTCCCGGTGGCCGAACTTTGTAACGTTTCGGCATCCGTTGTGACGGGAACTCTACCCCGTCGTGACCATTTCGCAACCTTCGATTGTGAAATCGCAGGTGAGAGCTGGATAACTGGTCTCGATGGGCGAGACTTGGGCCGTGATCATCGATGAATTGCGCGTCCCGATCGTGCTCGCTCCCATGGCGGGCGGCCCCTCCACTCCAGAGCTGACCGCCGCGGTCGCCGAGGCGGGCGGACTGGGCGTCCTGGCCGCCGGTTACCTGAGCGCTGCCGACACCGCCGGCCGAATCGCCGCGACCCGCGCACTCACCGACGCGCCGCTCGGCGTGAACCTCTTCGCTCCGGGACCGCCGACCCCGCCCGCCGACTACACGGACTACCTCACCGAGCTCGGCGCCGGACATCAGCTCGGCGCGGCCGAGCACGACACCGACGACTGGGACGCCAAGCTCGATCTGCTCGTCGAGACGCCGGTCGCGGTCGTCACCACCACCTTCGGCTGTCCCACCGCCGCCGAGGTGAACCGGCTGCACGCGGTGGGCACCGAAGTCTGGGTGACCGTCACCTCGGTCGCGGAGGCCGAGATCGCGGTGGCCGCGGGCGCCGACATGCTGATCGCCCAGGGCGCCGAAGCGGGCGGCCATCGCGCCACCTTCGTCGATCGCGTCGCCGACGACGCGGTCGATCCGCTCGGCCTGCTCGCCCTGCTGCAACTGCTCACCGCCGCGGTCGACCGGCCGATCGTCGCCGCGGGTGGGATCGCCACCGGCGCGGGCATCGCCGCCGCGCTCGCGGCGGGCGCGTCCGCCGCGCAGTTGGGCACCGCGTTCCTGCGCTGCCCGGAGGCAGGCACCAACCCGGTGCACCGCGCGGCCGTGCCGAGCGAAGCGCCCACCATGCTCACCCGCGCCTTCACCGGACGCCGCGCCCGCGGCCTGCGCAACGAGTTCATGGCCGAGCACAGCGCGACAGCGCCTGCCGCGTACCCGGAAATCCACTACGCGACAGCGCCATTGCGGGCCGCCGCGCGAGCCGCGGGCAACCCGGAGGAAGTGAACCTGTGGGCTGGCCAAACCCAGGCGCTGACGCCCGAGCTACCGGCTCGCGAACTGGTCGCCGAGCTGGCCGCCGCGACGAAAACCGCTCTGGAGTCGGCACTTTCGCGACGAATCCAGGATTGTTGACAACCACTTTCGATTAGACTTCGGGGGCATCGCACGCCATCCACCCCATCTCACGGAGGAGAGCGCCATGTCCCTCGACGTACCTGCCGCCCTGTTGGAACGCGCCGAACGCGGCGAGATCGACGACGCCGATTTCGTCGAATGCGTCCGGAACTCGCTGCCCTACGCCTGGGAAGTCGTGAGCCGGGTGGTCGGTGAATTGAATTCGGGCACCGCCGAATTCGCCGACAACGTGGTGCCGCCGCCGGACGAGGTGGCCCGCGGCCAGCTGCTGCGCGCACTCGCCTCGGACGCGATCCGCGGCGGCTTGGAGCGGCACTTCGGCGTGAAGCTCGCCTTCCAGAACTGCCACCGGGTGGCGGCCTTCCCGGTGGCAGCGGTCGGCGGAGAGACCTACACCACCTTCATCGGCACCAGGGCTCAGCTGCTCAACCAGAGCCCGGAGCTGCGCAACTGCTGATCACGGCCGACGACTCGCCTCCGTCCGGTCGGTGCAGGGGCCGACCGGACGGGGGCGAGTCGTGTGTCAGTCGGCGGCGCGGGCCACGTCGTAATCGGACGGGTCGAAAGTCCTTGTCTTCCAGCGGTAGAGGACCGTGGCGCCGGGCCAGTTGTTGGTGATGCGGCCCGCCGCGTTGCGGTACCAGCTGGAGCAGAAGTTCCACGGAGTGTCCTTCAGCCTGCGCTGTAGCCAGTCGTCCCAGTCCTGTTCGACCTTCGCGCGGGCGGCGAGGTAGCGGCCGGGGCGCTCGGTCAGGTACTCCACCACCTGCCGGATGTAGCGGGCCTGGGATTCGAGCATGTAGATGATCGATCCCGAGCCGACATTGGTGTTGGGGCCGTACATCATGAACAGATTCGGGAAGTGCGGAACCGAGAGGCCGAGGTAGGCGCGAGCTCCCGCGTCGCCCCACACATCGGCGAGCTTGCGGCCGCCGACACCGTAGATGTTCATCGGGGCGAGGAATTCGGTGCCCTTGAAACCCGTGCCGTAGACGATCACGTCGACCGGATGCTCGACGCCGTCGACGGTGCGGATGCCGGTCGGCGTGACGGCCTCGATCGCCATCGTCTCCACGGTGACGTTCGGCTGGGCGAGCGCGGGAAAGTACTCGTTGGAGAACAGGCCGCGCTTGCACCCAGCGGCGTAGTCGGGGGTCAGCTTCGCGCGCAATTCCGGGTCGGGCACCTGCTTTTCGCGATGCCGGTCGGCCAGCGCGATCACCGGAGTCTTGATGGCCGGGATGTCGGTCAGCGCGAGCGCGAGCGCCTCGAAGAACGACCAGATCGCGAACCGCTCGGCCCACCGGCTCGGCGGAAAGTGCTTGAACAGCGCGTGATGCAGCGCGCTGTACTCCACGTCGGGCTTGGGCAGCACCCAGGCCGCCGAACGCTGGAACAGCGTGAGGTGCGCGACCTTCGGCTGGATGCGCGGAATGTACTGGATCGCACTGGCTCCGGTGCCGATACAGGCCACCCGCTTGCCGGTCAGGTCGATCTCGTGATTCCACTCGGCGGAGTGGAAGGCGGCTCCGGTGAAGGTGTCGATGCCGGGCAGGTTCGGCAGCGCGGGCCGGGACAGCTGGCCGACCGCGGGGATCAGAATGTCCGCGCTCAACTCCGTTCCATCGGCGATGTCGATCCGCCAGCGCCCGGTGCGCTCGTCGAATTCGGCGTCGGTGACCTCGGTGCCGAAGCGGATGTAGCGGACCAGGTCGTGCTTGTCGGCGACTCCGCGCATGTAGTCGTGGATGTCGCGCTGCTCGGAAAAGCGCCGCGGCCAATCGGATTTGGGCTCGTAGGACCACGAGTACAGCGGTGAGGGCACATCGCACGCGGCGCCGGGATAGGTGTTCTCCCGCCAGACCCCACCGAGATCGGCGGCCCGCTCCAGGATGGTGAAGTTCGCCAGCCCGGCGCGCCGCAGCTCGAGCGCCATGCCGAGCCCCGCGAATCCGGCTCCGATGATGATGATGGACGGCGTTGACATGCTTCGAGACTAAGGTCGGCGGCGACCACCACCGAGGCATCAGCGGTCACCTAATCCACATTTCCGGCCATACCGCAGCCATACCCACCGCCGTTCCCATGTTCTATTATCTGCGTATGAATGCAGATAGTCAGCCACTGCGGCCTCCGATCGCCGAGGACCAAGTCCGGCTGGTCGTCGAGGTCTTCCGCATGCTGGCCGACCCGACCCGGGTGCAGATCCTGTGGGCGCTGGTGGATCGCGAACTGTCGGTGAATGATCTGGCCGGACAGGCGGGCAAACCCGCACCGTCGGTCTCCCAGCATCTGGCCAAGCTGCGCATGGCGCGTCTGGTGCGCACGCGCAGGGCGGGCACCACGATCTTCTACAGCCTGGAGAACGAGCACGTCCGCCAGCTGGTGGTGGACGCGGTCTACAACGCCGAGCACGCCGGACCGGGCATCCCGGCGCACCACCGCGGCGCGGGCGCGGTGCTCGAACTGCCGGAGCGGAATCGAGCGACGCCGTGAGCCATACGAAACGACCGGGGGGACATCGGCATTCATCCTCCGACCTGATCGGCCGCAGCTCCGATCGGGAGCCCGAGAACGACCACGGGCACACCCACGACCACGGTCATACGCACGACCACAACCACAACCACGAGAACGAGCACGGGCACGACCACGCGCACGGGCACGGGCACGGGCACGGGCACGGGCACGGGCACGGGCATACGCACGACCACGACCACCCGGGCGGCCTGCGCGGCATCCTCCGTGAGATCTTCGCTCCGCACAGCCACGACGCCGCCGACAGCATCGATGACGCGCTCGAGGCCAGCGCGGTCGGCATCCGAGCCGTCAAGATCAGCCTCGCGGTGCTCGGCCTCACCGCCGCGCTCCAGGTTCTCGTCGTCGTGATCTCCGGATCGGTGGCGCTGGCCGCCGACACCATCCACAACTTCTCCGACGCGCTCACCGCGGTCCCGCTGTGGATCGCGTTCGCGCTCGGCCGCCGGGCGGCCACGCGTCGCTACACCTACGGTTTCGGCCGGGCCGAGGATCTCGCCGGGCTCTTCGTCGTCGCGATGATCGCGCTCTCGGCGCTGATCGCGGGGTACGAGGCGGTGCGCAGACTCATCCATCCGGTGCCGATCGATCACCTGGGCTGGGTCGCGCTGGCCGGGCTGATCGGCTTCCTCGGCAACGAGATCGTGGCGCTCTACCGAATCCGGGTCGGGCGGCGCATCGGGTCGGCGGCGCTGGTCGCCGACGGATTGCACGCGCGCACCGACGGATTCACCTCGCTCGCCGTGCTGCTCGGCGCGGCCGGGGTGGCGATGGGCTTCCCGCAGGCCGATCCGATCATCGGCCTGGTGATCACGCTGGCCATTCTGGCCGTGTTGCGCACCGCGGCGCGCGATGTCTTCCACCGGCTGATGGACGGGGTCGAACCGGCTCTGGTGGCGGACGCGGAGCGGGCGCTCGCGGCCGAGCCCGGTGTCGAGGGGGTGCGCAGTCTGCGCATGCGCTGGATCGGGCACCGGCTGCACGCGGACGTCGAGATCGATGTTGTGCCGACCATCACACTGGCCGACGCGCACCGCCTCGCGCACGAGGCCGAGCACACCCTCACGCATGCCGTACCGAAGCTGGACACCGCCCTGGTGCACGCATATCCGGCCCACAACCATTGACAGCTTTAGCTTTTCGGTTGCCGCGCTGACCTGGGGAAACTGAGGGCGGACGCCCCCGTTTTCGATTTGGGTTCTGGCCGGTCGCGGTGTGACTACCTTTCGGTAGCATCGCCGCTGTGACGTGGCTCATGCCGGCCACTGAGGATGAAGGAGTTACCGATGTTGAGCACCATGCAGGACGAGCCGCTCTCGCTGGCGACGCTCTTGAAGTACGCCGCGACCTTCCAGGGCGACAGCACGGTGTCCACCTGGACCGGCACCGGCGTGCGGACCATGACCTACCGCGAACTGGGCGCCGAGTCGGCTCGACTGGCGAATGCGCTGCGCGGGTTCGGCATCGGCGTCGGCGACCGGGTCGGCACCTTCATGTGGAACAACAACGAGCACATGGTCGCCTACATCGCCGTGCCCGCCATGGGCGCGGTGCTGCACGCGCTCAACATCCGCCTCTTCCCCGAGCAGCTGGTCTACGTGGCCAATCACGCCGAGGACCAGGTGGTCATCGTGGACGGCACCCTGGTGCCGATGTTCGCGCAGTACCTGCCGAACCTGAAGACGGTGCGCCACGTCATCGTCGCCAACGGCGACGCGTCCGCGTTGCAGGCCCCCGAGGGCGTGCAGGTGCACTCCTACACCGAGCTGCTCGCCGCCCAGCCGGACACCTTCGATTTCCCGGTGATCGACGAACAGTCCGCCGCGGCAATGTGTTACACCTCGGGCACCACCGGCGACCCGAAGGGCGTGGTGTACTCGCACCGCTCCAACTGGCTGCACGCCATGCAGGTCTGCTCGCCGATGGGCATGGGCTTCACCGGGTCCGACAACGTGCTGGCCATCGTGCCGCTGTTCCACGCCAACGCCTGGGGCCTGCCCTACGCCGCGCTGATGTCGGGCGCGAATGTGCTGATGCCCGACCGCTTCCTCCAGCCGGGCCCGCTGCTGGAGATGATGGCCGACCAGCAGCCGACCTTCGCCGCGGCCGTGCCGACCATCTGGGGCGGCGTGCTCGCGGGTCTGGCGGCCAAGCCGCAGGACATCTCGCACCTGCGCACCGCGGTCGTCGGCGGTTCGGCGGTGCCGCCCTCGATGATGCGCGCCTTCCAGGAGCAGCACGGCGTGCGCATCCTGCACGCCTGGGGCATGACCGAGACCTCGCCGCTGGGCAGCGTCGCGCACCCGCCCACCGGCGTCACCGGTGAGGAGGAATGGGAATACCGCTACACCCAGGGCCGTTTCCCCGCCAGCGTGCAGGCGCGGCTGGTCGGCGACGACGGCAGCGTGGTGCCCAACGACGGAGAATCGCTGGGCGAGCTGGAGGTTCGCGGTCCGTGGATCACCGGCTCCTACTACTCCCCCGACGGCGCGGTCATCGACCCGGACAAGTTCGACGACGGCTGGCTGCGCACCGGCGACGTCGGCAAGATCAGCCCCAACGGCTACCTCACCCTGGTCGACCGCTCCAAGGACGTCATCAAGTCCGGCGGTGAGTGGATCTCCTCGGTGGACCTGGAGAACGCCGTCATGGGTCACCCGTCGGTCGCCGAGGCCGCCGTCATCGGCGTGCCCGACGAGAAGTGGGACGAGCGGCCGCTGGTGGCGATCGTGCTGAAGGAGGGCACCGAGGCCAAGGCCGAGGACCTGCGCGACTTCCTCGCCGACAAGTTCGCCAAGTGGCAGCTGCCCGAGCGGTGGACGTTCATCGCCGAGGTGCCCAAGACCAGCGTCGGCAAGTTCGACAAGAAGCGCCTGCGCGCCCAGTACGCCGACGGCGACCTGACTGTCACCACGCTCTCCTGAGCGTCCGCGAAGCCCGGCCGCGGTGCGCGGCGCCGCGGCTGGGCTTCGTGCGGTCGGGCAGCCCGGCCTCGGTGCGCGCCAGTGCGGTCGATCCGCACGCCGATCGGAGCCGGACTCGTTGCGCGCCACCGCGATCGGGCCTCACACTGTCAGGAGGTGGGATCGGTCCCCGCACGGCGCGCCCGCTTGGCCTGCGCCCGGTCGATGCGCGGATCCTCGGTCACCTCATAGCGTTTCAGGTACAGGCTCACGAACGACTGCACCGTGGCGATGGCCGGGATGGCGAGCAGCGCACCCACCGCTCCGAGCAACGCACCGCCCGCCAGCACGGCGAGCAGCGCGACGGCCGGATTGACGTCCACGGTGCGCGCGGTCAGCTTCGGTTGCAGGACGTAGTCCTGTAGCTGCTGGTAGACGATGACGAACAGAATCACCCAGACCGCGTCCAGCGGCCGGATCGTGAGCGCGACCAGCACCGGCAGCGCCCCTGCCAGATACGTTCCGACGGTCGGCACGAACGAGGCGACCACGCCGAACCAGACCCCCATGGCGATGGCGTTGGGCACGCCGAGCACCGCGAGGAAGATGCCGTGCGCGACCGCGGAGATCACCGCGAGCAGCGCGCGGGAGTAGAGGTAGCCGCCGGTTTTCTGGATGGCGAGATCCCAGGCGTGCAGCACCGCGTCCTGCTTGGCAGGCGGCAGCAGCGAGCACAGCGAGTGCCGCAGCTTCGGCCCGCCCGCGGTGAGATAAATACTGAACAGCGCGATGAGCAGCACCTTGGCCAGTCCGCCGACGATCGTGGCGGACAGACCCCACACGTGGCCCGCGGCGTGCTCGGCGTATCCCGTGAGCGTGTCGGTGTCCTCGGTCAGCTGGCCGCGCAGTTGATCGAGGGTGAAGTCCTGGTGGAAGGTGCGATTCACCCAGTCGACCGAGTCGTTCACCAGCCGCGGCAGTTCGATCACCAGGTCGTGGACGGTCTCCACCAGCAGCGTGCCGAGCGCCACGACGAAGCCGGCGGCGAACAAGAACACCAGCACGAAGACCACCGCGGTGCCGAGCCCGCGGGACATGCCGCGCGCGGCCAGGCTGTCCACCGCCGGTTCCATCGCCAGCGAGACGAAGAACGCCACGAACAGCACGACGAACAACCCGATCAGCCGGTGCGCCGCCCAGTCGAGCAACTGGAACGCGCCGAGCAGCAGGAAGGCCAGCACCAGCGCCCTCGGCACCCACGGTGGCATTCGCCTGCGGTCGGTGACCTGGGGCTGCTCCTCGCGCGCCCCGACCTCGGAGCCGGTGGGCTCCGATGCCTCGGGACCCGGCTCGGCGTCGGGCGGGTGGGCGGCCACGAGCCCAGTGTGGTCGATCCCGCCGCGAATTCGCGGTTACGACCCGCGGCCGGATCGGGGTGCTACCGCTGCGCTCGGTCGCCGGTCAGAAACTCCGAGATGGCCGCGCCGACCGCGTCGGGTCGATCGAGCATGGACAGCACGTAGGCGTCCTCGATCTCGATCAGGCGGGCGCGTGGGATCAACTCGGCCAGCCTGCGGCCGTGCTCGCGCGGCATCACCTTGCCCGCGGCCGACCACAGGATCAGCGCGTCACCCGAGAAGCGGCGCAGCGCTGCGGTGTTGGCGATGAGCTCGGCTTTCGGGAAACCGGACTTGGTGTAGGCGAGCAGGTCGCGGCGGATGAGTTCGTCGCGCAAGCCGGGTTCGGTCCAGCCGCGCACCAGGTCGTCGGGTAGCGGCCTGCGCGCCATCCACCCGAACAACAGCGGCGAGGAGCGCAGCCACCGCACGCGTAATTGCCGCAGCGCCAGCGATATCCCGCCCGGCATCGCGGTCGCGACCACGGCCATCTTGCCGGGCAGGCCGGGCGGAAAGTTGTCGAAGGCCTCGCACGGCAGCACGACCAGCCTGCCGACGCGCTCGTCGAGGCCGTAGGCGGTGAGGAACAGCCCGCCGCCCCAGTCGCTGTGCACCAGGGTGACATCGCGCAGATCGAGCGCGGCGAGAAAGTCCGCGATGAGCTGATTCAGCCCGCGCAGGCTCAGGTCGACGCCCGGTTTCAGCGGGATCGGATGCGCGCCGAGCGGCAGATCGGGCAGCACGTACCGGAAACCCGCGGGCAACCGGTCGAGCACCGTGTCCCACACCGTGTGATTCATCAACAAGCCGTGCAGCAGCACCACCGGCGGCCCATCGCCACGTTCGACATAGTGCACCTGACCAGCGGGAAGGTCGACGATCGGCATCGAATTCCTCCATTCGAGCGTTCGCTCTAGAGTGTTTGCTCTAGTCTGGAACGGTGACCGAGAAAATGTCAACAAGTACCCGCGATCGCCTCGTCACGGCCATGGCGGAACTCCTGCGCACCCGGGGCTACAGCGGCACCAGCGTCAAACAGGTCACCGTGGCGGCGGGCGCGCCGATGGGCTCGCTCTACCACCACTTCCCCGCGGGCAAGCCGCAGATCGCCGCCGCCGCCCTGCGCACCTCCGGCGCCGCCTACATCCAGCTGCTCCCCCTGCTCATGGATCCGCACGACGACCTCCGCGCGGCGGTGCCAGCGGCCTTCGCCGCCGCCGCCGAACAGATCGAGCAGACCGGCTGGATCAACATGTGCCCCGTCGGCACCGTCGCAGGCGAGATCGCGGACAGCGAGCCCGCCCTGCGCGAGGTCGCGGCGGAGGTCATCGGAGATTGGGTCGAGCAAGGAACGGACTACTTCGTCCGCCGCGGCGTCGAACCCACCGCGGCCCGCGATCTGATCCTGGCGATCCTCAGCGCACTGGAGGGGGCATTCGTGCTGAGCAGGACGCTGCGCACGGCAGAACCACTGCATTCCGCCGCTCGCGCAATGGGAGCGCGGGTGGTGGAGTTGCTGGCCGGAGCTCGCGACGTAACCCAGGCGCGGTAGACCACCATGACCGCCGCAGCCCGCCCGCAGCTTCCACCTCACACACGTTCGATACCCGCCACATACGCGGTGCCTATGCGGCGCATCTGAAGCCTTTGTGACAGTCCGGCGTCGCTACTCGGGCGGCGCCCCGCGGCGCGGGTGGCGGCTACGGCAGGTGGGCGCTGGCATGCTCCGCGACGGTTCGGACGTCCGCCACGGTTCCGTCGTAGTGCGGGTCCTTGCAGCGCAGCGCGAATGCCGCGAGCGGCTCTTTCACGCCGAGGAAGACCTCGTCCTCGGTCTGCACCGTCGGGTTGTCGCACCAGATGGAGAACACCGCGCCTTCCAGGTAGTCCGGATAGGGCGGACCTTCGATCGCCTGTCGCCCGGCCAGCGCGGGCGGGATCGGACTGGGCTGCGAAACCGGTAGCATTGGACTGAATTCTCCTGGGGTCCAACGACTTTCGAGAATACTGCGAGCTGTCGGGTACGGGTAGACCAGCGTGTTGCCGAGCGCGTAGTAGAGCTGCCGGTCGTTGAAATTCACCAGTCGGTGCCCGGCGTCGACGAACTGCCGCACGCGCGCGTGCCCGGGTGACCAATGCGTCCAACAGTGCACTTCGATATCCGAATCCAACTGCACCACATGGCTTTTCAGCATGCCGTCAGTCCACACGCTCACGTCGAAACCAAGGGATTTCAGCTTGCGCCCGAACCGATTCGCGACGCTGGTGGTCAAATCGTGCTGAGTGGCGTCGGGACCGAACAACTCCCGCGCCCGGTCGTCCAGATTCGAATACAACTGCTCGATCGAGACAACGCCGAGAAACTCGTCGAACCCCATCCCCACCGCGTCGCGTCCGCGAACACCTCCGCATACTCCTCGACCAGCCCCTCCGCGTATCTCAGCGCGGCCTCGCCGGTGATGTCGAGCGCGCTGGCCAGCGGCACGCCGAACCTGTTGCGCAGCTGAAACTCCGGATGCGGCCGCAACGCCGCACCCATATGACCGGGCATATCGAAATCCGGAATCACCGCGACTCCCCGCCCCGCCGCAAACCGCATGAACTCGCCGATCTCGGCCTTCGAATACTGCACACCACCGTTGATCTCCGGATACCGATCACTCACGATCCGAACGGACTCGTTCTCGGAGAAGTGGAAGTGCAACTCGTTGAGCCCGAGATTCGCCATATACGCGACGAACCGCAGCAACCACGGCATCCCGAAGTGCTTGCGCCCCACATCGATCAACACCCCCCGCCGCCCCACCGACCACGCTTCCCCACCCGGCTCCGCCCGCGCAACACCGACCACCGGCAACGCCGCAACCCCCAGCCCGAACCCGAAGAACCCCCTGCGATTCACCATGCGCATCACCCTCCGACAGCGACCCCGCGAACCCACCCGCCGCCTCAATTGAACGCCGCCCCCGAGACGCCCAGCAGCGTACTGCGGATTACCGAACCCAACACCCCCAACGCACCGAAGCCCCTCCGTACCCCCACCTGTATCGCCCGCCCCACACCATCGCCCGCCACCCCGATCCATAGGCACCCGTGCACCGCAAGGTTCACCTGTCGAACAGCGTCTCCCAACGAACCACCGCCCCCAGCACCGTTTCGAGAAACCCTCGGAAACCCAAACCCAACGCAGCTGCTCACATAGAACCAAACCCGACCAACACAAGGGGGTCCGGGGGCGAAGCCCGCCGGGCGGGGCGTGGGGGTTGCACCCCCACAAAACAGACGAAATGAGCCCCCGGCAAACGCACCCCGCGAGCACGGCTCGCCGAGCGAATGAAGTGCCCTCGGCAGGATTCGAACCTGCGACACCCGCTTTAGGAGAGCGGTGCTCTATCCCCTGAGCTACGAAGGCCGGTTTGGTGGGACTGTCGCAGTCTACCGGGTGAGGCGCTCAGGGACAGCATCGTGCCGATCGTGCGGATGTCGGGTGGTGATCGGCCCACCCGCACGCCGGGCTCCGCGCTCAGAACCCGCCGTCGAAACCTCCCCCATCGAAGCCCCCACCGCCGTCGTAACCGCCGCCGTCGTAGCCACCGCCGTAGCCGCCCCCGTCGTAACCACCGTCGTAGCCACCGCCGTCGTACGGAGCGGTATCCGAACCCCAGTCGCCGCCCGCGTCACCCTCGCCCGCCGCGACTCCGTCCTGATATCCCTCGCCGTAACCACTCTCGAACCCTTGCGCTCCGTACCCCACGCCCGACATTCCCGCGAACAGCGAGGTGAACAAGAGCGCGGAGCCGAGCCCCCACGCGCCGCCGATGAGCGCCGGCTTCCACCAGGGTTCGGAATACCAGCCCGCGGGCACCGGCCGTCCGGCGACGCGTCCGCCGGGATAGTAGTTCGGCGTGGCCGAGGACGGGTTGGGTGACGCGGCGATCTCTCTGCCCTCGAAGGCGATCACCCGATCCTCGCTCACTCGTCCGGACACGGCCTGGCCGTCGAGCTCGGGGATCGAGGGGCCCGGATCCATGCCCATCGCGGAACGTGCGGCGCGGATGTAGTAGAGACCTTCTAGCGCAGTCTGTTTCGCCAGCCGGGCCTGGGCGGGCGTGGCGGCCTGGTCGAGCTGCGACCCCGCGGCGGCGTACCGCTCCGAGGCGTCCACGAGGGCTTGTTTCGCCGCATCGTTGCTGGCGCTCAGGTGGTAGATCTGACCCGCGAGCCGCTCGTTCACCTGACGGGCGTCGGCGAGCGCGTCGGCCAGCTCGGTCTGCGTCCGCTGCTTGCCCTCTCGACCACGCATGAGCAGCAAGATCGCCACGGCCACGACCACGATCAAAACCAGCAGCCACTCCATTGTCCGTCCGCCTTCCGTACACGGTAGGCCCCGATTCCGAGTTTACTGACGGCTTGCTGCTGCCGGGCTGAGCGTCCAAACTCCGCAGTGCCCACAAGCCGAGCCACCAGGCGACCATCAGTATCGGCGGGCGCCCGCGTAGGGCATCGAGGACATCGGCGACATCACGACGCCCGTACCGTACGTCGAGGCGTGGATCACCTGACCGTCCCCGGCGTACAGACCGGAGTGGCCGCCACCGTAGAAGGACACGACATCACCCGGCTCGAGTTCCTCCTGGGAGATCGGCATACCCGAGGACAACTGCTGGTAGCTCGTGCGCGGCACGTCCACACCCGCCTGCTCGTAGGACCACTGCACCAAACCGGAGCAGTCGAAGACGTCAGGTCCCGTCGCGCCCATGCTGTAGTCGGAGCCGATCTTGGCGCGCGCGGCCTCGACCGCGATGGCGCCGGGGGACGGATGCTCGACGACCGGAGGCTTGGGAACCGCGAACGGTGCGGGCAGCACCGGTTCGAGCAGTCCGGCCAGGAACGGGAGATGGGCGCGCAGCAGATCGATGGGCGTCGACGGCGTCGTGCTCGCCGGAGCCTGCGGAGCCGCCGCGGTCTGCGGAGCCGGTGGAGTCGCCGCGAATTCGATCACCGCCAGCGGGGCCGTGTACACCACCTCGGGGGGACCCGCGATCGCGGGAGCATGTGTCACCGGCAGCAACGACTCTGCCATCTGCGTCATGCGCGCGATGTCGACAAGGGAAATACCGAAGATCGCCGGAAGATCCACGACGGCCGGATGGTCCACAGCCGCTGAAACATCCGTGGCGACCGGAACACTCACGGCGGCCGAGACATCCATCCCGGCCGGAATCTCCACGGCGGTCGCAACATCGACCGCGGCCGGAACGTTCACGACGGCCGGAACATCGATAGCAGCCGGAACGCTCACGACGGCCGGAACATCGATAGCAGCCGGAACGTCCACCACGACCGGCATGTCGACGGCAGCGGGCTCGTCGATGACAGCGGGGACAACCTGGGATGGGCGTACTCGAATATCGGGATAATCGAATTCGGTGAAAGCGGGCGGTACCGGAATCGCGTCCGGAACTTCGAAAACGCCGATGCCGGGAATTGCGACCGGCTTGGCCGAAGCCTGTCCGGCGCCCACGAGCAGGGCGCCGATTGCCGCCGCGGCGGCCAGGCCCCAGAAAATCGCGCGACGTAGGAAGCGCGAATATCGACCCTCAGCGGTTGATGCCATGATGCGGTCCTCCGATGCTCATATCGAAGGCTCTCGGCTCTGCCATGCGGCGCCGCAATTACTGGCGGGCAGGACGTCACCTAGACCTTCGAATTCGATTCGAAAAACATCACGGTGTTCAGTCCAGCGGATCCGAGAATCCATCTTGCGCCGGAGAACAAAGGCCGCAAGCACCAACACGACATTTTATGATAACAAAATAATAACCAAATTCCACGAATTCTACTTTTCGAAAATACGATGGCGCCCCGCCCGGAATTTCTCCGTAGCGGGGCGCCGTTTTCGCGAGGAAGTCAGGCGGTGATCTGCTCCTCGATTTGTTCGGCGAGCGTGCGCAATCGAGCCGCGAATTCGCGGGCCGCGGCCGGATCGCCGCTGGAACCCTTGACGACCCGCCTGCTCAGCGCGACCAGCCGCGATTCCATGGTGGAGAACAGATCGGCGGGCCGATGACCGCCCGCGGTCAGTTCCCCGCGCAGCCACGCCTGCAACCGCGCGATCACCAGGGCCTCGTCGTAGCGATCGGGCAGCAGCGCGATCGCCTCGCGCAGCTTGCCCGCCGTGACTTTGCCGCCGGGACCGCCCGCGACGGTGGTGTACACGGTCACCGCCGCGTCCTCGCCGTGTTCCGCGGCCACCGGGAGCAGTTCGCGCACCTGCCCCTCGTTGATCGTCGGCGCGACGGGGTACAGCCGGGCGGCAAGCGGCCACGCGCGAATCAGCTTGTGCGCGTAAGAGCGCTGCATGTCCCAGCGCTGCTCGACGTAGTCGTCGAAGGTGGGGTGGCTGTCACGATAGAGGCGGCCGTCCCGGACGATCTGCAACGCGCGACCCGCGGCCCAGAACGCGATGCGCAGCGAGTCGATCGAGGACTCGCACGCGCTGAGCTGCTCTTGTTCGCGCCGGTTCAGCGGACCTTCGCCCGCCGTGGGCAGCGGCATGGTGAGCACGTCAGCCAGCTGTTCCGTCCCGCTCGGGCTCGGATTCGCGACAACCTGGCGCACCGCCTGCGTCCCCGGCGGCATCGCTTGCGCTCCCGCCGGGACGGGCGCGACCGGCGGCGTCACTCGCGCCTCTGCCGGGGCCGGCGCGACCGGCCGCGTCGCTTGTGTCTCGACCGGGGCCGACGCGGCCGAACGCGTCGCTTGCGTCTCCACCTGTGCAGGCGCGGACTGGCGGAGTGGCTGCGGATCCGCGACAGCCGGCCGGGACGGCTCGGTACCCTGCGGGAACTCCTCCGTGACCGGCCGTGCCCGCTCGGACCGCCATTCGGCGTCTCGCAACGGCGAGACCGGCGGCGTGTGTTCGGCGCTGTCGGACAACGGATTCGCGGCCCCGCCGATGGACCCTTTTCTACGCTGCGGAGGCATCAGGCCGACACCTCCACCGCTAGTCGGTACGGGGCGACCAATTCATCGCCGACCTGCTGATATTCGCCGAGATCCGCGATCGGGTTCTCGGCGCCCTCGCCGACCTCACCGTCCGCGGCCTCGCGATACCACTTCCACGCGCTCAGATACGCGCCGAACACGTCGTATCCGGCGTCTTCCAAATTGCCGCGCTGCGTACGGTATTCGGTGGAGACGTTCACGCCGTTCTTCATGGTGACCGGCACCTTGGTCATCAGCACGCGCACCCGGATTTCCCGGTCGTGTCCGGCGGCGGCCTCCGCGGCGGCCTGATAGGTACTCGGGACGCGCTTGACCTCCGAGGGACTCACGCTGGTCAGCAACAGGAGTTCGTCACTGACCGGAATGGCCGCCTTGAATATCTCGGCCGACTCGCCGCCGGCATCCACGATGACGACGTCGAATTTGTGGGCATTGTCGTGGATGCAGTCGTCGACGTGCCGGGACGGAAAGGCGATCAATTCGAACGGCACCGCGACCTGCCCTTTGAGCAGCCTGCGATACCAGGAATATCCCGTCTGGCTGAGCGGGTCCGCGTCGATGACCAGCACCCGCAGCTCGTGCACTCTGGCGAAATAAGAGGCCAGGAAGAAGGCCGAAGTTGTTTTTCCGACACCGCCCTTCAGATTCCCCAACGTGATCACCAAGGGTTTGGGCAGTTCGAGAGGCGCAACAGAATTCGTCATGGACAGTCCTCCGAGTGTGAGGAGTGCAAGAAACTCTGGCGGAACGAGTCTTGCACAGCGCAAGCGAATTACCGTTGATTGCGACGCGTCTTTTTCGGCGCCGCGACCGTGTCCAATTGGACACAGCGGCCGGACGGCCGGTCAGGCGCCCAGTGCGGTGAGAATCTGCTCGGTCGAACTGACACGCCCGAGGCGCGGGAAAATCTTCGTGAAGGAATGCAGGTGCGAGGCCTCGTCGGTGTCGGTGGTCGCATCCTCGGCGAACACCAGCTCGTAGTTGTGCTCCCACGCCGAGCGCGCGGTCGACTCCACGCCGATGCTGGTGGCGATGCCCGCGAGCACCAGCCGGTCGATGCGGCGGCGGCGCAGCTGGAGATCGAGCTCGGTGCCGGTGAACGCGCCCCAGTGCCGTTTGGTGATGAACAGGTCGGCAAGGTCGACCAGCTCGGCCGGGATCTCCGCGAAGGGCGGGCGAGGGGCGGCGGCCGGGCCGGGCCGATCGCAGGCGGCGGGCGGCAGATCGCCGCTGTCCTCGGACCACTCCACGCGCACCACCACGACCGGCAACCGGTTGGCGCGGAATGCCTCGGCGAGGCGGACGCTCTGTCGCAGCACGTCGCGCACGGGACGTACCGTCGGCCGCTCGAGCACGCCGCGCTGGAGATCGATCAGAACCAACGCGGTGTTGTCGAAGCTGACGACCGGCACTGCGAATCCTCTCGGCGACTTCCGCGAGAAGCCATCTAGTTAGCAAAACTCACAATTTTTTCAACCCTATCGCATGGGTCAAGTCCCCTCATACGTCGACTTTCCGCCATCGGCACGCCGGGCGTGACGCTCCGCGACGAACGCGAGGAGCAGGTCGGCGACCACGAATCTGCGCCGAGATTCTCATGAAATATGTTGTGCCACTTTATATTTAGAAACCAAGGAAGTCAGCGCCGCTGCCTGAACGGCAGTCGCAGCTCCGATCGCTGTCGTCGGGCGCCACCTGCGCTCAACGTCCGCTGCCCCCTTTTCGCGGCCTGCGGTGCGAGGACGTGTGCGACACCGACGACCGCACCGACTCTGCGACCATTGCTGGGCACCACCAGCGCCCAACGTCGGCAGGCCGAGCAGCGCACGAGGGGTCATATACCCCGTCGGGGCACGCGCTCCCCCAGGTCAGCCGGAGATTAGCCGACTGGGCAGCGGGTAGCTCCCGACCATGGACCACTCACGAGCTCCCCTGGTGGACGCACTCGCCGCGTATCACCGTTCGGGCCGGTACGGGTTCACTCCGCCGGGTCATCGACAGGGTCGCGGTGTCGACGAGCGCGTGCTGGACGTGATCGGGCGGGACGCGTTCCGCTCCGATGTGCTGGTCGGACCCGGTCTCGACGACCGCCTTTCCCGAGGCGGCTACCTGGCCGAGGCCGAGAAACTGATGGCCGACGCGGTGGGCGCCGAGAAGGCCTTCTTCTCCACGTGCGGGAGCTCGCTGTCGGTGAAGGCCGCGATGATGGCGGTGGCAGGCGGGCAGGGCGGTGGTTTGCTGGTGGCCCGCGACAGCCACAAGTCGATCGTCGCCGGGCTGATCTTCGCCGGCGTCAGGCCGCACTGGATCACCCCGCGCTGGGACGCCGAGCGGCATTTCTCGCATCCGCCCTCACCGCAACAGGTGCGCGAAGCATGGGAGCGCAATCCCGACGCGGCGGGCGCGTTGATCGTCAGCCCGAGCCCGTACGGCACCTGCGCCGATATCGCGGGGATCGCGGGCATCTGCCACGAGCGCGGCAAGCCGTTGATCGTCGACGAGGCGTGGGGCGCCCACCTGCCGTTCCATCCCGAACTGCCCACCTGGGCCATGGATGTGGGTGCCGACCTGTGCGTGGTGAGCGTGCACAAGATGGGCGCGGGGTTCGAGCAGGGCTCGGTGTTCCACCTCCAAGGGGATCTGGTCGACCCGGCGCGGCTGAGCGCGTGCGCCGACCTGCTCATGACCACCAGCCCGAACGTGCTGGTCTACACCGCGCTCGACGGCTGGCGCAGGCAGATGGTGCAGCACGGGCGCGAGTTGCTCGACGCGGCGCTGCGCGTCGCGGACCAGGCCCGCGCCGACCTGGCCCGGATACCGGGCATCGACGTGATGGCGGACGAACTGCTCGGCGTCGAGGCATCGCACGATCTGGATCGACTCCAGGTGCTGATGGACGTCTCGGCGACGGGATCGACGGGTTACGACGCGGCCGACTGGCTGCGCGAACATCGCGGCATCGACATGGGGCTGGTCGATCACCGCCGCGTTCTCGCGACGGTGTCGATGGCCGACGACAAGGACACCGTCGCCGCTCTGGTCGAGGGCATCGCCGCATGGCGCGACCAGCTGAAAGACCCCCGGCCGTCGCGGATCCGATTGCCCTCGCCCGACGAGCTCCAGCTCGAGACGGTGGAGCTGCCGCGCGAGGCGTTCTTCGGTGACGTCGAGATCGTCCCGATCGGCAGGGCGCCGGGACGGATCGCGGCCGAGCAGCTCACCCCGTACCCGCCGGGCATTCCGGTGGTGGTGCCCGGCGAGCGGCTCAACGAAGCGGTGGCGGAGTACTTGCGGTCCGGTCACGAGGAGGGCATGAACGTGCCGGACGCCGCCGATTCCAGCCTGCGGACGGTGCGCGTCGTACGCGAGTAATTTCGCCGTCGCCGCAGCCGCCGACCCGGTCGGACGTCGTCCGGCCGCACCGGCGAGCGTCGTCGCGGCGATCTTCGCAGCACCGGCACGACCCGCCCCGCGCGATGCTGTGACGTACCCCAACAGGGCATCGACGTACCCCAACAGGGCATCGACGGACTCCACTCGCGCGCGCCCTGGCCGTAATGTGGCGATCATGTCGAAGCCCGAGATCTCCGAGCTCGTCCAGTCGGTCGTGGAGTCGTATCTGCTCGCGGGCGAGCGCAGGTACAACCGCGCCGAGGTGGCCGAGCGGTCGGGGGTGTCACCCGCGATCTCCCGGCGGCTGTGGACCGCGCTCGGCTTCCCCGAGAATCCCGCGGACGCCGTCGACTACACCGACGCCGACGTCGACGCGGTCCAGCACTTCCGCGGCCTGAAGGTGGTCGCCGCCTCAGATCTGCGCCAGCAGGCCGCGGCCGCGCGCACGCTCGGTCAGTCCATGGCGCGGCTGGCGGAATGGCAAGCCGATCTCGTCATCGCCGAGATCTCGACCAAAGTCGCCGCCGCCACCCGCGAGAACAGGGCGGACGCGGCGGAGATCGCCAGGATCGCCACCGAGGAGACGGTCTCGGTGCTCGAGGAATTGCAGACCTACGCGTGGCGCCGCCATCTGGCCGCCGCGCTCGCCCGCTCCTTCGACAACGAGGCCCCCGCCGAGGACTCCACGCGGGAGCTGGCGGTGGGCTTCGCCGACATGGTCGGCTACACCCGGTTGACCAGGCACCTGCACCCGGACGAGCTGTCGACGCTGCTGGAGGCGTTCGAGTCGACGACGAACGCGGCCATCACCGAGAACGGCGGCTGGGTGATCAAGCACGTCGGCGACGAAGTGATGTTCGCGGCGGAGACCGCCCAGGCCGCCGCGCGCATCGCGCTGGCCATCCAGGAGTCGACCATGATGGTCGGCGGCACGCCGGACCTGCGAGTCGCGCTCGCCTACGGCCCGGTGCTGCAACGCTTCGGCGATCTGTACGGCTCGGTGGTCAACATCGCCTCCCGCCTGACCGGCGTGGCCCGCCCCGGCACGGTCCTGATCGACGACTCCGCCGCGGCGGCACTGGGCGGCGATCCCGAATTCGACGTGCGCCACCTGCGCAGCGTTCGAGTCCGTGGCTTCAACCGGCTGCGCCCCCACGCCCTGCGCCGCGCCTGACTCCCAGCCGTACTTCGCACACGGCCGACACCTGTGTGCGGCGTATGGACCGACTGTGGGAGCGGCTCGGCGCGCGATCGCGGTGCGTCCGTAAGGTCGTGCGGATGGGTATCGAGTGGGCGCAGTTGCGGGAGAGCTGCCTGATCGCCGAGGACGAGGCGGTTCTCGCGTTGAACAAGCCCGCGGGGATTTCGGTTACCGGGGAGCGGCACGACACCGACATCGTGGAGCTGGCCGCGGCGGCGGGTGAGACGTTGTATCCGGTGCACCGGATCGACAAGGTGACGTCCGGATTGGTGCTGCTGGCCAAGGACTTGGGCGCGCACGGCCAGCTGACCAGGCAGTTCAACAAGCAGACCGCGGACAAGGCGTATCTGGCGATCGTCGATTCCACCGGGCTGCCCGAGCGCGGCGTCATCGATCTGCCGTTGAGCGTGGGCCGCAAGAACCGGGTGCGGATCGCGGCGCCACGCGAGAGCATCCGCACCGAGGGCGGGCGCTGGTTCGTGAACGAAGCCGATCTGCTCGACACCAAGAACTATCCGTCGCTGACACGCTTCGCGACCGTGTTGCGCACCGAGCGACACACGGTGCTCGCGCTGCGACCGGTGACCGGCCGTCGCCACCAGATCCGGGTGCACCTGGCCTGGATCGGGCACCCGATCCTCGGCGACCCGCTCTTCGACAAGTCCGGCGCCTATCCGCGCGCCCACCTGCATTCGTGGCGGCTCGGCCTCGCCGCGTCCTGGCGCACCCCGCCCGAACTGAACCTGGCGGCCCCGCCGGGCGCGGATTTCTGGGCGCCGGTCGCCCCGCCCGATTCCGCCGAGCTCCTCGACCGCGCGACCGAACTCCTCGGCACGGTCTCCTGACGTTCACGCGCCGACTACGGCAACGACCGCGCGGATCCGCTCGAACGAACGACCTACGCGCGCAACGAAGCCGGCGTCCACTCGGGCGCGCGCCCGAGCTGCCGCAGCACCCGGTCCATGGTCGAAGCCGCATCGTCCGCCGCCAGCGCCGGGGCGAACGCGGCGCCGGGCGCGGAACGCTCCGGACCGTCCGGGACCGCCGCCGCGACCTCGAGCGCCATCAGCGCCAATTCCGGGTCGGGCACGACGGTCTCGCCGATCGAACGCGCCACGTCCCACGCGTGCACGACGCTGTCGACGAGGTGGAACCCGATGACGGTCGCGGCGGGAAACCGATGATGGCTGGAGACCTCGGGCAGGAGCACGGTGCGTTCGAAGACGTCGGGCTCGGCGAAGGCCGCGACGACGTCGTCCGCAGCGGCAAGGTAATCGGCCACCGGATCCACCGCGGGCCGCACCTCCCAAGCACCGGGGTCCTCGGATCCACGCGCCGCGCCCGCGAACCCCCGGTCCTGAGTGGCCATGTGCGCCAGCAGTGCGCGCAAATCCCATCCCGCACAAGGTGTCTCGGCCGACAGCTGGCCCGCTTCGACGCGCGCGACGACCCCCGCGCTCAGCCGCACGGCCCGTGCGTGCAGTTCCCGCAGCCGCTCGTTCGATTCGTTCGCTTTTCTCTCGGAATCAATACTCATGCGCTTATCGTAAGCATAGGCATACTATCTGCCAAGAAGTATTTTCTAGACATGCCAGACCCCGACCGACCCGATCTCGCCGCGATGGTCGTGCCGCTCGGCCGCGCCCTCGTCGCGGCCGAACTGCCCGTCCTGGAACGCAACGGGCTCACCATGTGGGCCTACGGAGTGCTGCTCGGCCTGGAATCGGAGCCGGTGTACACGCAGGCCGCACTGGCCAAGGCCATCGGCGCGGACAAGACCCGCATCATCGGCGTCCTGGACGACCTGCAACGGCGCGGTCTCATCGAACGCGCACCCGACCCCACCGACCGGCGCGTCAACCTGGTCTCGCTCACCGAGGAAGGCAAGGCGCTCCGCGACCGCGCCCAGCGGGAGATCCGCGAGCGAGAGGACGAGACGCTCGCCGCCCTTTCCCGCGCCGATCGCCAGGCGTTTCTCCGCGCTCTGCGCACGCTCTGGTCGAACGCCACCACCGAACGTCACCCCTAGGCCCGTCTCGCCGCCGACCCGCGAATGTGACCGTCGTCACTTTCGAACGAGCATGCCCCGCGCGGTGGCGAGCCTCATGCAGACGGACAATGCGCAGGTCATCTAGCCTGGGAAAGTGCCGAGCACACAATGTGGGCACACTCTGACGCAACGGAGCGATCCCTCAGAGAAAGCGAACGCCGATGATCCTGGTGGCACAGGTCAGCGATACACACTTCGATCTCGGCTCTCGTAACGCCGAACGCGTCGAACGAGTGATGGCCTTTCTCGCCGACCTACGCCGCAAGCCCGACGCCATCCTGGTGACCGGCGACATCACCGATTCCGGCAAGGCCGAACAGTACGCCGAGGCCCGCGTCGCGCTGACCGCCGACATTCCGGTCTATCCCATCCCCGGCAATCACGACGACCGCGCCCACTTCCGCACCGCGCTGCTCGGCGAGCCCGCCGCGACCACCCCGATCAATCACGCGCACCGGATCGGCGAATTGACCGTGGCCCTGCTGGATTCGAGCATTCCCGGCGAGGCGGGCGGCGCGCTCGGCGAGGAGACCTACGACTGGCTGCACGGTGTACTGGCCGACGCGCCCGCCGACGGACCCATCCTGCTCGCCATGCACCACCCGCCGGTGCACCTGCACAGCCCGATCATCGACGGCATCACCCTCGCCGACCCCGAGCGCCTGGCAGCCCTGGTGGCCGCAGACGAGCGCATCCTCGGCGTGCTCACCGGACACGCCCACTCCGCGGCGACGACGACCTTCGGCGGTCGCCCGCTGCTGGTCGCGCCGAGCACGGCCTCGGTGCTCGGCGGCGAATGGGAGCTCGAATTGCCGGACCACGTGATGGATTACGCGCCGGACCCCGCCGTCGCGCTGCACATCATCGACGACAACCGCAGCCTGACAACACATTTCCGGACGGTCCCGATGGACGGCTATCTCGGGCAGCCGGGCTGATCAGCGCACCGCCACTCGCTCGCGCCGGTACGCGGCCGGTGTCACGCCGGTCCAGCGCTTGAAGGCGTAGATGAAGGTCGAGGACTCGGCGTAGCCGAGGCGGATCGCCACATCGCTCACCGAAAGCGGTGTGGCGGTGAGCATTTCCTCGGCGAGGGCGCGGCGCACCTCGTCCAGCAGTGCGCGGTAGCTGGTGCCTGCCGCGTCGAGATGTCTGCGCAGCGTCCTGGTGCTCATGTTCAGCTCGCGCGCCACCAGGTCGATACCCAGCGGCGCGGCGAAACCGTCCGCGCCGCCCGGCACCAGCAGCTCACGCACCTCCGCGGCGATGCCGGTGCGGGCCCTGCGGCGATCCACCAGCTGGCGGCACTGGGCCAGACACATGGCCCAGGTGTGTTCGTTGGCCTGCGGCAGCGGCTGTTCCAGCATCGCGGGATCGATGGTGAACACATTGTGCGCGCGGCCGTAGGCCGGGCGGACGCCGAGCACCTCGGTCACCCGGTCGGCGTATTCCGGTTCCGCGAAGCGGAATTCGGCGCGCAGCAGCGGCACCGGCCGTCCGAGCAGATCGCTCATCACCTGGTACATGGCCGTCACGTCGCGTTCGACGAGGAATTGGCGCACGTCGGCGGGCACCGACTCGTCGTGCACCTGCGCGACGAACTCCCCCGTCTCCCAGTGCGCGGCCGGCAGGCAGAAGGCGAAACTCAGATCGAGGAACCGCAGCGCGAAGGAGATCGCCTCGCCGAGGGTCGGGCTGCTGACGCACGCGAAGCCGAAGATGCCGAAGGTGGTGATCCGGTATCGCCTGCCCAGCTCGACACCAAGCGCGGGCTCGTCGACCTCACGCACCAGATTGCGGATCACCGCGAGCTCGGTGTGCGCGTCGATCTGGGCGTCGGGGTCGCGCAGCATGGCGTCGGTCAGTCCGGTCCCGGCCAGCATGCGCGCCGCTGGCACCTCGTGCTCGCCCGCGTAGCCCACCATCAGGGCCACGCTGGCGATCCCGCGCGGAAAGTTCCAGTCGCGGATTCCAGTAGCCAGCACCCGCTCCACAGCCCACATTATGGCCGAAAGTCTCGATGCGCCCGACCGGGCCGGTTCTAGAGTGGAGACATCGGATGTTGTGAGGAGTGTCACATGACAGCTGGCGACCGGCCATCGGTTCTGATCATCGGCGCGGGTTTCGGCGGCATCGGCACCGCGATCGAGCTGCGACGCAGCGGTATCCGCGACATCACGATCCTGGAGCGGGCCGCCGACCTCGGCGGGGTGTGGCGGGAGAACACCTACCCCGGCGCGGCCTGTGACGTGCCGTCACCGCTCTACTCCTACTCCTACGAACCGAAGCCGGACTGGCCACAGCGCTACTCCGGCCGCGACGCCATCCACGACTACCTGCGCGGGGTCGCGCGGCGACACGAGCTGCTGGAGGCCATCGTCTTCGGCGCGGACGTGACCGACGCCGAATTCGACGAGCAGACCGGCCGATGGACCGTCCGGACCGCCGATGGCACGGCGCGGACCGCCGATGTGCTGATCTCCGCGGTCGGCCAGCTCTCCCGGCCCAAGCTGCCGGACCTTCCCGGCCTCGACACCTTCGCGGGCGCGTCCTTTCATTCCGCCGAGTGGGACCACGACGTGGACCTGACGGGAAAGCGCGTCCTCTGCATCGGCACCGGGGCCAGCGCCATCCAGTTCATCCCCGAAATCCAGCCGAAGGTCGAGCACCTGACGCTGTTCCAGCGCACCGCGGCCTGGGTCATCCCCAAGTTCGACACCGACTACTCACCGATTCAGCACAAGCTGTTCGCGAAGCTGCCCGGCGCGCTGCTGGTGGAGCGGTTCGGCTGGTGGTCGGCGGGAGAATTCGTCTCGCTGGGTCTCGTCGAATTCCCCGCGATCGCACGGATGGTCGGCCGCATCGCCGAAAAGCACCTGCAGAAACAGGTCGCCGATCCGGAACTGCGCGCCAAACTCACCCCCGACTACCCCATCGGCTGCAAGCGCGGGCTGTTCTCCAACGATTACTACCCCGCGCTCACCCAGCCCAACGTCGCGGTCGAGACCACCGCGATCAGCGAGATCGTCCCCGAGGGCGTGCGCACCGCGGACGGCAGGCTGCACGAGGCCGACGTGATCATCTACGGCACCGGCTTCAAAGGCACCGAATTCCTCTGGCCGATGCGGATCTACGGGCGCGGCGGTCGCAAACTCGCCGACGCGTGGGCCGACGGCGCGCACGCCTTCCTCGGCATCGCCGTGCCCGATTTCCCGAACCTCTTCCTGGTCTACGGGCCGAACACCAACCTCGCCGCGGGCTCGATCATCTACATGATCGAATCGCAGGCTCGCTACATCCGGCAGGCCGTGCGGCTGCTCGCCGACCGGCCAGGCCACTGTCTCGAGGTCCGCGACGAACTCGAGCGCGAATTCAATGACGCGCTCCAGCGACGGCTGACCCGCACCCCGTGGAACTTCTGCACCAGCTGGTACCGCACCGCCTCGGGCCGCATCACCAACAACTGGCCGGGCACCGTGTCCAGTTACCGCCGCCGCACCCGCAAGTTGAACCGCGACGACTACACCATGACCAGGGTCGCCTGATCCGGCGAACCGGCCGCCCGCCGCGCCTGCTGGCAGACTTGTTGCGTGAGTGATCTGCCGATGGCCGACGGCCGCACCGGTTCCGCGGAGCGCGGCCCGCTGCGCCCGATCGAGCTGGCCACCGGCGCGGTGCTGGGCGGGGTGACGGTCGGGCTGGTCACCGTCGGGTCCGTGGTTCCGCTGGCCGCCGCGCTGCAAATCGTCGCGGCCGTTCCGATGGGCATGCTGGCGCATCGCTACCGGCCGCGCGCGCTGATGACCGCGACCGCCTCGGCCACCCTGGTCACTTTCGTCGCCGCAGGCGTCATGCCCGCGCTCGGCGTGGTCGCGTCGGCGACCATCGGCGGCATCATCGGCGGGGTCAAGCGCCGCGGCGGTGGGCTGTTCTCGGTGCTCTTCCTCGCGATGCTGGCGGGCGTGCTGTGGGCCGCGTTCACCATCGGATCGCTGCTGGTCGCCGGACAGACCAGGGAGCTGTTGTTCGACACCGTCCGCAACACCGCCGACGGCGTGCAGCGACTCGCCGAGAGACAGTCCGCCCTGGAGCCGCTCGGGCGGGCCGCGTCGGATCTCACCGACGTCGCGCTCACCTGGTGGTGGGTGTGGATCGGCGGCGGCGTCGCGCTCGGCGTGGTGGTGAGCGCGGTGTTCTCCTGGTTCGTGCTCGGTTCGGTGCTGGACCGGCTGGCCTGGCTGCCCGCCCGGGATCGCCTCGACGCGCCGGTGGACGAGCGGCCGATCGCCCCGCTGCCGGTGACGCTGCACGCTGCGGGCTTCCGCTACCCGGGCGCGCGCACCGACGCACTGCGCGATATCGACCTCGGCGTGCGGGTCGGGGAGTTCGTCGCGATCGTCGGCCACAACGGCTCGGGCAAGTCCACGCTCACCCGGCTGCTGGCCGGGCTGCCGCCCACCTCGGGCGAGGTGCGGCGACCGGGCTCCGCGGGCCTCGGCCACCTCGGCGGCACGGCGCTGGTGCTGCAACGGCCGGAAAGCCAGACCCTTGGCGTCCTGGTCGCCGACGACGTCGTCTGGGGACTTCCCCAGGTGCTCGCCGCCGAAGTAGACGTGGAAGCGCTGCTCGGCGAGGTCGGCCTGGCGGGCATGGGCGAACGCGAGACCACCACACTCTCCGGCGGCCAGCAGCAACGCCTCGCGGTGGCGGCGGCACTGGCCCGCCGCCCGGCGCTGCTCATCGCCGACGAGGCCACCTCGATGATCGATCCCGAAGGTCGCGGCGAACTGGTCGCCCTGCTCGCCGAGCTGCCGCGCCGCCACCCGATGGCGGTGGTGCTGGTGACCCACCACGAGGCCGACGCCGCGGCCGCGGACCGGGTGGTGCATCTGGCGGCGGGCCGGACCGTCGACCGGCTACCCGCCTGGCCGCAGCCGGTGCGCGACGCGCGCCGCCGCCCCATGGGCCAGAGCGTCCTGGAACTGCGCGACGTCCGACACACCTACAACCGGGGCACGCCGTGGGAGGCGCCCGCCTTGCACGGCGTCGACCTGATGGTGCGCCGCGGTGAGGCGCTGCTCGTGGTCGGCGGCAACGGTTCCGGCAAGTCGACCCTCGCCTGGATCATCGCGGGCCTGATCGAACCGAGCTCCGGGCGCTGCGAACTCGGTGGCCGCCCGGTGACGCGGCAGATCGGCCGGGTGGAGCTGGCGTTCCAGCATTCCCGGCTGCAATTGCAGAAACAGACGGTCGGCGCGGAGATCGCCGACTGGGGCGGACGCGCCACCGGATCCGGCGCGGTGGGCAAGGCGCTGGACGCCGTCGGCCTGGATCGCGCACTGGCCGCGCGCTCCATCGAGGAGCTCAGCGGCGGGCAGGCCAAGCGCGTGGTGCTCGCCGCCATCGTGGCCAGCCGCCCGCAGGTGGTCGTGCTCGACGAACCGCTGGCCGGACTGGATCCCGAGGGCCGCGCCGACATCGTGGAACTGCTTGCGCAGCTGCGGGATTCCGGGCTGACGCTGATCGTCATCTCACACGACGTCGAGGACATGGCCGCCGTGTGCGACCGCACCGTGCACCTGAGCTCGGGCCGCATCCTGGAGACCCAGCCGGTCTCCGACGCCGCGCCCGCGGCGCATCGCATCGACCCGCACCGCGACCTGCGATCGGCCGCGCCACCGCCGCATTCCGGCGACGCGGCGTGGCGCTTCGGACACGGAGGCGCGAAATGAGCACGGTCCTGTTTCGCCAGGTACCGGTGTCCAGCCCGGTGCACAACCTCTGGGCGGGCACCAAGATGATCGCCGCGTTCCTGATCAGCCTGCTGCTGATGTTCTGGCCGTCCTGGCCGGTGCTCGGCGCGATGGTCGTCTTTCTGCTGGCGATCGGACTGATCGCCCGGCTTCCGCTCGGCACGCTGCCCAGGCTGCCGTGGTGGTTCTGGGCGATGCTCGGCGCGGGCGCGCTGATCAACGTGCCGGTGGGCGGCGCGGCGCTGCTGCGCTACACCCAGACGGTGACCTTCGGCCTGATCCTGGTGGCCGCCTCCTTCCTCATCGCGTGGACCACGCCGATGAGCGAGATCGCCCCCGCCTTGGCCAGATTGGGCGCACCGCTGCGCAAACTCAAAGTGCCGGTGGACGAGTGGGCCGTGGTGGTGGCGCTGACGCTGCGCGGACTGCCGCTGCTGCTGGAGGAGATCCGGGTGCTGCGCGCGGCCCGACGGCTCCGGCCCAAGGACCGGCTGCTGGACCGGGCGTCCGACAGCCCGATCATCGACATCCTCACCGCGGCCATGGCCGTGGCCACCCGCCGAGCCGGCGAGCTCGGCGAAGCCATCACCGCCCGCGGCGGCACCGGCCAGCTCACCGCCCGGCCCAGCGCGCCGGGTCGCCGCGACGCGGTCGCGCTCGGCCTCGTCGGCCTCGTGTGCACGGGTTCGGTGCTGCTCGACGTGCTGCTCTGATCCGGACCGACCCGCCGAGACGACGGCGCGGTCCGGTGGACGGCAGACTGAGGGGAACCGATCGTCGGCGCGGCGCGTCGAAATCCATGACGGGCCGGAATTCGGGAAGAGCGAGGGGTGGCCGATGGCCGACAGTGAACGCGCGGCGCAGCTGGCGCGCAACGAGGCGCTGCGCGGCGAGGTCGACGACCTGCTGGAGATATTCGAGCGGCAGCGAAGGGAACTCGCCGAGACGCAGGCCAGGCTGGCCGCGACGACGGTCACCGCGTGGTCCTCGGACAACCTGGTCCGGGTCACCAGCAATTCCGCGGGCGTGCCGGTCGAGGTGCACCTCGAGCCGGACGCCTTCAAACGCTCGACGCCGCAGAAGCTCGGCGCGGCCATGACCGAGGCGACCCAGGTGGCCGCCCGCCTGGCCAGCGAAGAGGCCCAGCGGGCCTTCGGCGCGTTCGAACAAGTAGGCCACGACATCCCGGATCTACCCGATCTGGTGCCCGGCGCGCCGAGCATCAAGAACCTGGTGAATTCCCTGTTCCCCGAACCGGCCTCGACCGATGCCGCGTCCCAGCCCGCCGAGCTGGACGAGAAAGCCGAGGACGAGTACTACCGCAACCGGGGATATCTGGAGGGTCGATGAGTAGCTTGCAGGTCGACCCGGATGCGCTGCGCGCCACCAAGCCCGGCTTCGCCGCGGCCGCCGACAAGGTGCTTAAGGCGGTGAAGAACGTCCAGACCACGGTCGCGGCCGAGGGCGAATGCTGGGGCGACGACGAGATCGGCCAGAATTTCGCCAAGGAGTACACGCCGGGCGCCGAGGACGGCATGAAGGGCATCGAGGGGCTCGGCAAGTCGATCGAGGCGCTCAGCGGCGGCGTCGACGCCATCGCGTCGGCGTTCCAGCAGCAGGACGAGCTCAACTCCAAGGCGATCGACAAGATCAAGAGTTCCATCGAATAGGGCGTGTCACCCTTCGGCGCGTCGCGTATCGCGCCTTGTAGCAAATCTTCGGTTAGTCAACCGAAAGCGGTTTGACGTGCACATATAGCCAAGAGACATAAGACCTTTGGCACCGGTGCGACGACCGCTGCCGACAAGAGTCGGGCTTACCCGCAATTTTGCGTTCCAAACCCGCGATCGCCCAGTAATGTGACACCCAGCGTTGCTGTTCTCTGAATCACATCAAGGCTCCGCGCGCGTTGAGGGGGAAGGTTTTTCGGCGTGTGGGGTGTTCGTAGGGCATGAAATCCTGACGAAGATTGGAACACCGCAAAATGATTCTTCGCAAGATCACCGCGGCCGTCGTACCGCTCGTCGCCGCCGTCGCCGTCGGCGCGGGCACTGTGCACGCACAACCGGCTGCCGCGCCCGTTCCCGACATCGGGTACGAGGCGAAGCTGATCGGCGACACGATCATCACCACACTGACGAACGGTTCCTTCGAGCTGACCGGCAACTCGGTAGCCATCGAGGACTCGGCCGGGAACGCGGTCGTCACCCTGCCGCTCTCGGTCCGGCAGGACGGACTGGAATACCCGCTGCCGCACAAGGTCCGCGACGACGGCCGGGTGCTGGAATTGACGGCGGTCAAGAACGCCGCACAGGCGCGACCCGTGCAGGCCACCCCTGTCGCGTCACTGATGGAGAACCAGCAGGCGATGAATGCGTTCGCCTCGCAGTTCGGAATCGCGACCGCGGTCGGCGGATTCATCGGCACCGCGCTCGGCGCCCTCATCGGCCTGACCGGAATCATCACCGGCCCCGGCGTGATCGCCAGCGTCATCACGGGCGCCTCGATCGGGGGCATCATCGGCACCATCATCGTGGGAGGCCCGACGCTGGTGGTCGCCGGTATCGATCTGCTCAGCACCTTGACCGCGGCGCCGGGTACCACCAAGTGGACGGATCAGACCGGGACTCCGGTGAACTGAACCGCCCCTTTCCGAAACGCGGCGCGCACCGGCTTCCCCCTCGAGTCGGTGCGCGCCGCTTGTCGTCCCGGCCTGATCCCGGTTGTGCGATCGCCCATGCCCGAGCACGGCGACACCTAGCCGAACACGCGGCTCAGCGCGGGTGACACCCCGCCGCCACCGGCACGCCCGCGAAGCGGTCCCCGAGATAGTTCATCGCTCCGAACGCCTCGACCACCGCGGTCGGATTGTGGCCGGGCAATGTCGAATGCGTGACGGTCAGGTCCGCGCCGAGTGCGCAGTAGCGGTCCACCAGCGCGGTGAAGCCCGCGACGGGAATCACGTCGTCGGTGGTGCTGTGATAGAGGTAGGCCGGGACTCGCGGCGCGGTCCCGCCCAACTCCTGCGCAGCCGTCGCCGCGAGGAAGGCCGGATGCGCCAGCAGGTTCGGCTCGATCGCGAAATCGTCGACGCGCGCATCGATGTACTTCACCACCAGTTCCGACCCGCAGGCCGACCCGTTCTCGGCCAGCATCGCGCGCCCGCGCTCGTTCAACAGCTCGGCGACGCCGTACTCCGGGTAGTCGCGGGCGACCGACAGCACGATCAGTAGCGCCAACCCGGCCTGCACGCCGCCGTCCACGCCGCGGGCGATCGCGGGCCAGTCGGCAGGCACCCCGCCCGAGGTGATGCCCGCGAACTCGACATCGGGGGCGTAGCCCGGTTGCAGCTGCGCTGCCCACAGCGTCGCGAACGCACCGCCCGAATACCCGTACGCGCCCACTGGGCTCGCGGGCCCGACGCCGCCCGGAGCGAAGGCTCGAGCGGCCCGGATGCCGTCCAGCACGGCGTGCCCGGCATTCACTCCGTCCAGGAAGCGGGACCACGGCCCCTGGTGGTCGCTGACCACCAGCGCCCAGCCGCGACGCAGCGCGTCCGCCATGAACGGTGTGTCGAGGTAGGTCGTGATGCCGCTCAACTCCCAGCCACCGCGCAGCGCATAGGAGGGCGCGCACTGGGTGCCGAGGCTGTCCTCGGGCACCTGGTAGGACAGCAGCGGCCGCTCCCCCGCGCCCCACCACGGCAGGTTCGGCACCATCACGGTGGCGATGCCCGGCGTCGGCGCGCCGCCCGCGTCGTTCGTCCGGTACTGCACCTGCCACGCCGAAACCGGCAGCGGCAGACCCAACAGCGTGATCGGCCGCGAGCGAACGATCGCGCCCGCGGGGTAGTCGGCGAGGTCGGCGGGAGCGGCGTAGAACGGATCGTCGTCGGGTCGCGGGATCGCCGCGCCGGGCACGGCGAGACTCAGCGACAGCACCGCCGCCAGCAGGACGACACCGAAAGCGCGGAACCGGGGCCGACTCCGGGCCCTCACCCCCCTCGGCGTACGGGAAAGCTTGGCAAGCGTGCGCTCGCGGAGCGCACCGAAAGCCCGTGGCGAACGTAGGCCTTTCGTACTCATCCCGACTCCAAGACTCACCGAGGCGCGGCTATCTCCGCCTCGACACACTCGACGGTACTGCGGGGGCGGCCGCCCGGCAACAGGCTCGGCGCGCGTGGTTACAGTGGTGCGAAAGTGCCCTCAGCGCAATCGAATCGCGCCCGACGAGGGTCTCGGCGACGTTCGATCATCGAGAAGGAGAGCTGACGATGCGGTACGGCAACGGACTGGACATCCCCGAGGGACTCGCCGATGTGTGCGGTCCGGATCGGATGGCGGTGATCGTCTACGACATGCAGGTGGGGGTGCTGTCGCAACTGCCGGACGGCCCGGAGATCATCCAGCGGGTGGTGCCCGTGGTGGAGGCGGCCCGCCGCGGCGGCTATCCGGTGATATTCCTGCGGCATTTCTTCCTGCCGCACCGGCTCAGCGGCAAGTTCGCGCTGCGGATGGCGATGAGCTGGCAGGGGGTGGACTCGATCGACGAGCTCAAACCCATTCTGCAGCGCGACACCCCGGCCTTCGAGCTGGTGCCGGAGCTGCGGCCGCGGCCCGACGAAATCGTCTTCGACAAGACCTCGATGTCGGCTTTCGAGGGCACCCCGCTGGCCAGCACGCTGCGGGATCTCGGCATCGGGGCGTACGCGATCATGGGCGTCGCGCTGGAGATCGGCATCGCGCCGACCGTCATCCACTCCACCGATCTCGGGTTCGTCCCGGTGGTGATCAGCGACGCGTGCGGCGGCCGCGATCAGGACGCGATCGCGCGCGCGTACGCGGATTTCGAATTCCAGGCGCATGCGATCGTGACGGATTCCGCGACCATCACGCCATTGCTCGCGGGCGAGAAGGAGTGAGACCGTCCCGTCGTCCGGCGCGGGCCGGACGACGGGAGCTCGCTCAGCCTTCCTTGCGGATGGCCTTCTTGGCGGCGTCCTGAGCCGCGTCGACCTGGCCGGCGAACTTGCTCCCGGTCTTCTGATCGACGATGTCGCCCGCCTTGTCGATCACCGTGTCGACCTTGTCCGCGTTCTGCTGGGCCAGGTCCATCGCCTTGGCTGCCAGGTTCTTGAAGTCCACCGTGCACTCCCCGTTCTCGAGTCGAAACAACTCGAATTCACGATACCGAGCCCGCGCACGACCGGCCTGGCAAACTACTGGCGATCGGCGCCACACCGCACGCGTCAGTCGATCTCACCGACCCAACCCGGATGCCAGAGCCGTCCGGTCTCGGTCCAGTTCATGAAGCGCACAGTGCCCGCGATCTTCGGGGTCACCCACACCGCCTCCTTGCGTTCCTCGGCGCTCAGCGGGTTGTCGAACGGGCTGGTCTTGCGTTCCAGCTTGCGCAGCCTGGCGGCCAGCTCGCGCATGCCGGTATCGCCGAAGCCGGTGCCGACGCGGCCGACGTAGATCAACCTGTCCTGGTATGGAATACCGACGAGCAGCGACTTGAACTCGCGCGCATCGCTGCGTCGCCAGCCGCCGACCACCACCCGCTGGGTGCGCCAATTGCGCTGCTTGACCCACGAATGTCCGCGCTTACCAGGCAGATACACCGAATCCTTGCGTTTGGCGACGACGCCCTCCATGCCGTGCTCCTGGCTGTAGTGCAGCGCCACGGACCCGGGACCGTCCAGCCTGGGCGGCACGCGCAGCGAGGGCGCGTTGGCGGCGAGCGCCTCCAGCACCCGTCTGCGGTCCGAATACCGTTTGCGGACCAGCGAGGTGCCGTCCAGATACAGCACGTCGAAGGCGACGAAGACGGCGCGGGCCGCATCCGCTTGCAGCAGACCCAGATTCGCGACGCTGTGGTCGTCGAAGACGACCGCCTCGCCGTCGAGGACGACCCGGTGGCCGTCCAGTTCCTTCGCGAGCACCCCGATACCCGGATAACGCGAGGTCACCACGTTGCCCGCGCGGCTGCGCAAGGTCACAGCGCCGGAATCGATCTCGGCGACGAGACGGAAGCCGTCCCACTTCGTCTCGAAGCACCATTCCGCCTCGTCCAGTTCGCCGACATCGCCCGAGGTCGCCAGCATCGGCGCGAGGCCACGGGGAAACGGCGCGTCGCCGCCTGCCTGCGCCCGCGGTTCGAGCGGTTCGTTGACGGCGGACTTGCCGCCGGATCCATCGGACGCCGCACGCTTCCCCCGGCTCCGCGACGAATCATGCTGTGTCTCGGCGTCTTCCGGTTCCGGCTGCTGATCCTGCATGAGGTGCATCAGCCATTGGTTGCCGTTGGTCTGGATGAGCGCGTAGCGACCGGTGAGCCGCTCGCCGTGGAAGCAGACGATCACCTCGTCGTCGCGCCACTTCTCGGTCTCGTAGGTGCCGGTATCCCAGATGGTCATCTCCCCGGCGCCATACTCCCCCTTGGGAATCTCGCCGTGGAAGTCCAGGTACTCCAGCGGATGATCCTCGGTGTGCACCGCGAGCCGGTTCTGCCGCGAGGAGGTCGGCGGACCCTTCGGCACCGCCCAGGACACCAGGACGCCGTCGCGTTCGAGCCGCACGTCCCAGTGCAGGCGGCGCGCGTGGTGTTCCTGCACCACGAACCGATTTCCGGCGCCGGGAGCCGGCCGCGCGGACGGCACCGGCTCCGGCGTGCGCGCCGGATCGCGCAGGGAACGGTACTTGCTCAGTGCGTCGGCCCCGCCCGCGTCCGGCGGGTCCAGCTCGGCGAGCAGATCGCCGTCGTCCCGCCAGCGCACGAGCACTTCCTCGAAACGCAAGTGCCGCAGCTTCTTCCGGTTCTCGATCTCGGCCCAGCTGCGCGGCGCCGCGGCATTGGGCTCGGCGCGGCCGCGCAAGGAATAGGGCGCGATGGTGGTCTTGGCCGGGTTGTTCTGGCTCCAATCCAGGAACACCTTGCCGCGCCGCACGGATTTGGCCATGGTGGCCGTGACCAGGTCCGGGTGCAGCTTCTGCAGATTGCCAGCCACCTGCTTGGCCACCGTCGACGCGCCGCCGGGGCTCAGCACCCGATCCAGCGGCACGTAGAGGTGAATGCCCTTGCTGCCGCTGGTGACCGGGAACGCGTGCAGTCCGATGCCCTCGACCATCTCCCGCACGGCGAGGGCGACGGTCGCGCACTCCGCGAGGCCGACGCCCGGCCCCGGATCCAGGTCGAAGACCAGCCTGGTGGCCGGACCCATCCGATCGCCGTCGAAACGCCATTGCGGCACATGGACTTCCAGCGACGCCTGCTGTCCGAGCCAGGCCAGACCCGCCTCGGAATCGATCAGCGGATACACCACCCGCCGATCGGAGTGCACCAGCGTGCGGCGCTCGATCCAGGACGGCGCGTGTTCGGCGAGATTCTTCTCGAAGAAGGAAGGGTGGTCGACCCCGTTGGGCCAGCGTTTTCTCGTCACCGGGCGCCCGGCGATATGCGGCAACATCGCCGGAGCGATGGCCGCGTAGTAGGCGATCACCTCGCCTTTGGTGGTCCCGGTCGCCGGATACAGCACCTTGTCGAGATTGCTGAGTTCGACCTCGATATCGGGTCGGCCCGGACCACCGCCGAATGCACGGCGGGACACCATGACTCGATAGTACGGCCGGGGACCGACAGGTCGGCGGTCCCCGGCCGTGCGATCGTCAGGCCCGCGGTGCCGGGCCCTGGCCCGGCTGTCCGGGCTGCTCCGGCGGAACCACCTTCTTGGCGGCTTCCTTGCCCTTTTCGATCTTGTCCGTGTACTTGCCGTGCGTCTTCTGGTCGATGAAGTCGCCGGCCTTGTCGACCGCCTCGTTGATCTTGCCCGCGTTCTTGGACGCCGCCTCCTTGCCCTTACCGACCAGGCCCTTCAGAGTGTCCGCCAGGCTCATCGCCGTCGTTCCTTTCCTGCCGCCAATCGGATGTCGGAGATACCGACAGGTCAACCTACATTTTCCCACCATGAATCGCGGGGAGGCAGAGCTTGCGGAACAACGCGCTGTCCGGGCATCGGTACCGCGACCGAGGTGCCCACTTCTTCCGCGGCGGCGACCATCCGGTGCACCGGCTCCGACCATCCGTGGAAGGCCAGATTGAACGTCGCCCAGTGGATCGGCACGAGCAGGCCGTGGCCGGCATCGCCGACGCACAGATCGGCGTGCGCGCGCACCGCCTCCTCCGGGTTCATGTGCACGTCGGCCCAGCGCTCGTCGTAAGCGCCGATCGGCAGCAGCGTCAGGTCGAAGGGACCGAGTGCCGCGCCCGCCTCGGCGAACGACTTGGTGTAGCCGGTGTCGCCGCCGAAGTACACCCGCCGCGTCGGGCCGACGATGGACCAGGACGCCCAGAGCGTGGTGTTCCGCACCAGGCCGCGACCGGAGAAGTGCCGCGCCTCGGTGCAGGTGAGCACCAGATCGGTCCCGTCCCGCTCGCGGCCCAGCGCCGCCAGCGAAATCGAACCGCCCCAATCCAATTCGATGATGCGATGCTCGGGAACACCCCAGTGCCGCAGGTGCGCGCCGATCCCGATCGGGACCAGGAACGGCGTCGACTGCCCGACCACGAGCGCCCGGATGGTCTCCTTGTCCAAGTGGTCGTAGTGGTCGTGAGAGATGATCACCGCGTCCACCTGCGGCAGCTCGGCGAGCGGGACCGGCACCGGATGCAACCGCGCGGGCCCGACCAGCGGCGAGGGCGAAACCCGTTCGCTCCAAACGGGATCGGTGAGGATCCGGTACCCGTCCACCTCGATCAGCGCCGACGCGTGGCCGTACCAGGTCACCGCGAGATCGGCGGCCTCGGCGGGCGGCTGCGGCTTCTGCAGCGGAACCACCCCGCGCGGGCGCCCGAAATTGCGCTTGGTGAACGCCGAATACAGCAGGGAGGGCACCGAACCCGCGGCGATCTGGGTGCTCGGCTCGCTGTTGTGGAATTGACGGTTGCGATAACTCACCGATCCGGCCGCGTACGGCTGGATGGCCGACATCGAGGCGCCGATCGCCGACGGGATGTCCCACGCGGCCCTGACCACCCAGGCGAGACCGAACGCCCCTGCTGCGAAACCGAACATCTTCTTCGTCCTCATCATCGCCCCACGAACTTCGCCGCGCGCTTCTCCGCCCGCGCCGTCCTGCCCTCATGGGCGTCGGCGCTGGACCACGCGGCTTCGAGCGCCGCGCGCTGCTGCGCGGATTCCGGTTCGCGGGTGCCGTCGTCGTTGAGCACCAGTTTCATGTGGCGCAGCGAAAGCGGCGCCAGCTCTGCGATCGATCTCGCCCATTCCTGCGCGTCGGCGAGGGTACCGAGCTTGTTGGCGAAGCCGAAGGAGTAGCAGTCGGCGGCCGGAATCCGTTCGGCGCCAAGCAGAACGGTGCGGGCCGGACCGCCGCCGATCAGCGAGACCAGCCGCCGCGCGGTCCACCGGTCCACGGTGATGCCGAGCTTGGCGGCCGGGACGGCGATGTAGGCATCCGGCGCGATCACCCGCAGATCCGAGGCGAGCGCCAATTGCACGCCCGCGCCGAGCGCGCCGCCGTTGATGGCGGAGATCACCGGCACCGGGACCGACTCGATGGTGTGCAGCATGTCGAGCAGACCGGAGAGGAAATCGTCGGAGTAGACACCCGACAGGTCGGCGCCCGCACTGAAGATCGGACCGCGCCCGGTGAGGACGATCACCCGCGCCCCCTCGGCGACGGCGGCTAGGACGGCCTCGCGTAGCCGGGTCACGAGCTCGTGGTTCAGCGCATTGCGCCGCTCCTCGCGTTGTAATTCGATGGTGACGACGTCACCATCTCGGCTAACTCCGAGCATGCATCCTCCCCGACTCAACGTGTCGTTTGGTTGCTTTCACTCTGCCACAGGCGGCGGAGCGGTATGTCGCAGGCGATACGATCGGCGGCTGTGCCGACCGACTTCGACATCCTGGTGATCGGCGCTGGTCAGGCGGGACTGTCGGCCGGCTACCACCTCCGTCGCCTCGGGCTGCGCCCGGAAGTCGATTTTCTCGTCGTCGACCACGCGCCGGGTCCGGGCGGGGCCTGGCAGTTCCGCTGGCCATCGCTCACGCTGAGCACCGTCAACCGAGTGCACGATCTGCCGGGAATGCCGTTCGCCGAGACCTTGCCGCCCGGTTCGGAAAGCGCGCCCGCGGCCACGGCCGTGCCGCACTACTACGAGCTGTACGAGAAGCGCTTCGATCTGCGGGTGCGCAGGCAGGTGTCGGTCGGCGTGGTGTGCGACCGCACCGACGACGGCCTGCGCTGCGACGGGCGCGGGACCGTCCTCAACGCCGAGACCGACACCGCGGGCACGATCCGGGTGCGCGGACTGATCAACGGCACCGGAACCTGGGAACGGCCCTTCATCCCCCGCTACCGAGGTCAGGAGAACTTCGCGGGACGTCAGCTGCACACGCGCGACTATCGGACCGCCGAGGAGTTCGCCGGACAACACGTGGTCGTCGTCGGCGGCGGCATCTCCGCCGTGCAGCTGCTCGACGAGATCTCCGAGGTCACCACGACCACCTGGGTCACGAGGACCGAGCCGGTGTTCCGCGACGCCGAGTTCAGCGACGAGGCGGGGCGGACGGCCGTCGCGCTGGTCGAGGACCGGGTGCGCAACGGCCTGCCGCCGGGTTCGGTGGTCTCGGTGACGGGCTTGCGCTGGGACGACCGGCTGCGCGCCGCCGACGCGCGCGGCGCGCTGCGCAGGCGTCCGATGTTCGACCACATCGAACCCGACGGCGTGCGCTGGTCCGACGGCTCGTTCCAGCGGGCCGATGTCATCCTGTGGGCCACCGGGTTTCGCAGCGCGCTCGACCACTTGGCCCCGCTGCGGCTGCGCGGGCCGGGCGGCGGGATCACCATGACCGGGCGTCTCGCGACGCAGGTGGCCGTCGATCCGCGCATCCACCTGATCGGCTACGGCCCGTCGGCGAGCACCATCGGCGCGAACCGCGCGGGCCGGGCGGCCGCCGTCGAGCTGACGGAGCATCTCGGTCTCGGCGACCGCCGCTGAGCCGCCGATCAGAGTCCGATGGTGAAGCTGTCCGGGTGGGGGCCGAGGCGGCCGCCGCGGTCGAGCGCGTCGATGGCGTCCATCTGTGCGGGGGCCAGCTCGAAGCCGAACACGTCGAAGTTGGCGGCGATGCGCGACGGCGTGACCGACTTCGGGATGACGATGTTGCCGAGCTGCAGGTGCCACCGGATGATCACCTGTGCGGAGGTGCGGCCGAGCTCGTCGGCGATCGCGGTGATGGTCTTGTCCTCCAGCAGGGTGCCCTGGCCGAGCGGGCTCCACGCCTCGGTGGCGATGGCGTTGGCGGCGTGGAATTCGCGCAGCTCGTGCTGGGCGAGGCCGGGGTGCAGCTCGATCTGGTTGACCGCGGGGATCTCGCCGGTCTCCTCGATCACCCGCCGCAGATTCGCCACGGTGAAGTTGGACACACCGATCGAGCGGACCCTGCCCTGACGCTTGAGCTCTTGGAAGGCGCGAAAAGAGTCGACGAACTTGTCGGCGATGGCCACCGGCCAGTGGATCAGGTAGAGATCCAGGTAGTCCAGGCCGAGCTTGGCCATGCTCACGTCGAAGGCGCGCAGCGTGGCGTCATAGCCCTGGTCGGCGTTCCACAGCTTCGTGGTGACGTAGACCTCGTCGCGTGGCAGGCCGGACGCGTTGATCGCCTGCCCGGTGCCCTCCTCGTTGCCGTAGATCGCGGCGGTGTCGATGCTGCGGTACCCGGCCTCGAGCGCGGAGGTGACGACGTCGGCCACGTCCTTGGGCGGCACCTGGAACACGCCGAACCCGAGCTGCGGGATGACGTTGCCGTCGTTCAGCACGATCGAAGGCACGGCGGAGGTCTCGCTTCGGAAGCTCACCGTTCGACCGTAGAAGCGCGCGGGCAAACCGTCAACGACGCTTACCCGCGTGTTCACACGCGACAAAACGCCTGAACTGGGCATTTCGCCCGCGTGCTCGGGCAGGCGCGCCGACAGCGGATGTCGTTGCGGGCCGTTAGCGGACGAGACCGCGGCAGCGCACGGGCTCGGTTCGGTCAGGCCGCCGGGAGTCCGAGTCTGCGGTAACGCCCGCGGCGGGCCCGTTCGAGATCGTGCAGGGGCAGCGTGCGCAGGAGGGCCAGTTCCGCGCCGATGGCGGCGACCATGCGGCAGGCGAAGTCGACCGGCTCGTCGGCGGCGTCGGGGTGTTCCGGGACGATGCGGTCGACGATGCCGTCGGCGAGCAGAGCGGGTGCGCTGATGCGTTGGGCGGCGGCGAGTTCCGGTGCGTGCTCGGTGTCGCGGAAGACGATCGCGCTGGCGCCTTCCGGTGGTAGCGGCGCGAGCCAGGCGTTGGTGGCGGCCAGAACCCGGTCGGCGGGCAGCAGCGCGAGCGCGCCGCCGCCGGTGCCCTGGCCGAGCAGCACCGAGATGGTGGGGGTGTCCAAAGTCACCAGATCGGCGATGCAGCGCGCGATCTCGGGAGCGAGTCCGCGCTCCTCGGCCTCCTTGGACAGCGCCGCGCCCACCGTGTCGATCACCAGCACCAGCGGCAGCCGCAACTCCTCAGCCAACGCCATGCTGCGGCGTGCCTCGCGCAACGCGGCCGGGCCCATGGTCTCGCCGAGCCACCCGGCCCGATCGTGGCCGAAGACCACACAGGGCTGTCCGCGGAATCTGGCGAGTGCGTGCACCACGCTGCGATCGGTCTCGCCCTGGCCGGTGCCGCTGAGCGGAACCCGTTGCGTCACATGGCGCAACAGATCGCGCAGGCCGGGGCGATCGGAGCGGCGCGAGGCCAGCACGGAGCGCCAGGCGGCATCCGCGGTCGTCTCGCCCGCGGTCGCTGCATGACCCGCACGCCGAGTCGCGGCCGGTTCTTCGTCGCGTACTTCTCCGCTGAGCACGCTCAGCGCGCGATGGGCGATCCGGCGGAAGACATGTACCGGCATCACCCCATCGATGACGCCGCGGTGGTACAGGTTCTCCGCGACCTGCACGCCCTCCGGGAAGTCCTTGCCGTACAGGGCCTTGTAGACGCGCGGGCCGAGGAAGCCGATCAGCGCGCCCGGCTGCGCGAAGGTCATATGGCCGAACGAGCCCCACGACGCGAAGACCCCGCCCATGGTCGGGTCGCGCAGGTAGACCAGATAGGGATGGCCCGCGGCTTTGTGCGCGGCGACTGCGCCCGCGATCTTCACCATCTGCACGAACGCGACGGTGCCCTCCTGCATGCGGGTGCCGCCGGAGGTCGGTGACGCGACGAGGGGCAGACCGAGTTCGGTGGCCCGCTCGACGGCCGCGACGATGCGTTCGGCCGCCGCGACGCCGATCGAGCCGGCCAGAAACCCGAACTCGCAGGCGATCACGGCCACTCGCCGACCGCGCAGCAAACCCTCGCCGGTAAGCACCGACTCGTCGGTGCCCGCCGTCGACGCAGCCTTACGCAGATCCTCGCGATATCGCGGGGACGCGGCCACCTCGAGTGGTGGCCGATCCCAGCTGACGAACGACTCCGCGTCGAGCAGTTGCCCGAGCCACTCTCGCGCCGAAATTCGCATCGCGCGAGCATATCCGCACGGTCGGACGGCACAGCCGTCCGCGCGGCGGATCGGTCGGTGACGAGACAGCCGCGGCGAGCCGCGGCCGCCCCCGCGATCAGTAGCCCTGCATCACCTTGCGTAGGGCGTACTCGGTGAGCGAGACCAGCGCCTGCTTGGCGGGCTCGCGCCGCCGCGCGTCGATGGACAGGATCGGCACGTCCGCGGGCACCGCGAGTGCCTGGCGGATGTCCTCGATCGGATAACGCGGTGCGTCGTCGAATTCGTTGAGCGCGACCAGGAAGGGTAGGTTGCGCGCTTCGAAGTAGTCGACGGCCGCGAAGCTGTCCTCCAGCCTGCGGGTGTCGACCAGCACCACGGCGCCGATGGCACCCCGGATCAGGTCGTCCCACATGAACCAGAACCGGTACTGGCCCGGCGTACCGAACAAGTACAGAACCAGATCGTCCGCGAGGCTGATCCGGCCGAAGTCCATGGCCACCGTGGTGGTGGACTTCATCGGAATGCCGGTCAGATTATCGATTCCGGTACTGGCATTGGTCACCAATGCCTCGGTACGCAGCGGAACGATCTCCGAGACGGCACCGACCAACGTGGTCTTGCCAACACCGAAACCACCAGCGACCACGATCTTCGCCGAGGTGGGCTTGCTGGTGCGGGTATCGACCTGTGCCGTCGAATCAAATACGCCGGAGTCCACTGAGAACCCTTTCGATCAGCTCGCGACGTTCATCGTCGCTGGAATCGTCTTTCAAAGTCGCCGAAACGCGTACGTGCCCGGCCTCGATGAGGTCGGCCACGAGTACTCGTGCCACACCTATCGGAATTCCGAGTCGAGCCGCTACTTCGGCAACGGACGGCGATTCTCTGCACAACTCCACGATTGACGTCTCGATGTTGGTCAGTTCGAACTGCCGCTCCAGGGCGACCGGATGCGATGCGACGAGGGCCTCCAGCGCCAACTCGACCGTGGGCCTGGTCCGGCCCGCGGTCAACGAGTATGGGCGAACGAGACTCGGCTCGGCGCTCCCCACGCGGTGATCTTCTATGTCCATCCCACCATCAGGAACCCATCGTGACGCGTGGCGTGGCCTGTACCGTCTGGCCAACACGCTCGACCAACAGAGCCATCTCGTAGCCGACCTGTCCGATATCGCAGGACGTATTGGTCAGCACCGCGAGATAGGAGCCGTCGCCGACCGCCATCAGCAGCAGGTATCCGTGTTCCATCTCGACGACCGACTGCAGCACCGTGCCGCCCTCGAACAGGTTCGAGACGCCGACCGAGAGGCTGGCCAGGCCGGCGGTGACCGCCGAGAGTTGTTCAGCGCGGTCGACGGGCAGCTGGGCGCTCGCGGCCATGAGTAGGCCGTCAGCCGAGACCAGGACGGCATGAGCTACGCCAGGAACCTCGTTGGCGAAGTTCGAAACCAGCCAATCCAGCTGACGGTTCGTACCACCTAGATCGGGGTTCATCGGTCTCCTTTGTCTCCGGTTAGGTTCATTTCTCTCATCGCACGGCCATCCCGGACGCCCTGCTGGTGACGGCTCAAGCTGGACCTGATCGTTTCCGGATCTCGGCTCGGCGCCCGATCCGCGGTGCCGCTGACGGCGCCGGGGACAAGCCTCCCGCCCGGATTGCGTTGAGGCAAGCCGGCGGCGGTTTTTGTTTCGGCTTGCGCCTCGCTGGCCCGGCGTGCGGCCTGCCAACCTTCGTCGCCCGGCGCCCCCTCGAAGGAGGCGGCGATCTGGGACCGGTCCGGGTTCGGATCGGCCAGCCACGCCGACATCATCTCGGCGAAGATCGGGCTGTCCATCGTCGAACCGGGCTCGACCGCGGGTTGCAGGCGAGTCTGGAAGAACGACGCCGTCTTCGACGGATTGGACCGGTAACTGTGCTTGCCGGGGTCGCGGCCCGCCTGCGTGCTCGGCTCGGCTCCCTGTTCCGCGTGGGTCGCGGCGGGCTGCACGGTCCGTTCCCGTTGCGGCAGCCCGACTCCCGGCGGCACCTCGCGCTGCGGCATCACCGTGGCGCCGGGATCCCGCTGCGGCAGGCCGGTGGGCGACGGTGCGGCCGTAGGACGCTGTTGCAGGCCGTTGGGGGCCTCGCGCTGCGACAGGCGGTCCGCCGCGGCAGGCCGCTGCGGCAGACCACCCGAGGACGGGTCGCGCCGCGGTGCGCCGCTGGCGCCCGGCTCGCGCTGGGGCAGGCCGTTGCCGCCCGGCTGACGCTGCGACAGACCGCCGGAGGCGGAGTCACGCTGGTGCAGACCACCCGAGGCCGAATCACGCTGCGGCAAACCACCGGAGGCGAAATCACGCTGCGGCAAACCACCGGCTGCGGGATCGCGCTGGTGCAGACCACCCGCGGCGGAATCGCGCTGCGGCAAGCCGCCGGAGGCGAAATCACGCTGCGGCAGACCACCGGAGGCCGAGTCACGCTGCGGCAAGCCACCGGACGCGGGATCGCGCTGCGGCAGACCACCGGACGCGGACTCACGCTGCGGCAAACCACCGACGGACGGGTCACGCTGCGGCAGACCCGACGCGGCGTCACGCGCGGGCGCACCGTTCGCACCGGGCTCCCGCTGCGGCAGACCGTTGGGCGCCGCGTCGCGCTGCGACAGACCGTTCGCGGCGCCCTCGCGTGGCGGGAGGCCGGAAGACGGCTTACGCGGCGGCATTCCGTTGGCGCCCGGCTGACGCTGCGGCAAACCACCCGCGGCGGAATCACGCTGCGGCAAACCACCCGCCGCCGAATCACGCTGCGGCAAACCACCGGAGGCCGCGCCACGCGAGGACAGGCCCGAGGCCGAATCACGCGAGGACAGGCCCGAGGCGGCGTCACGCGGAGACAGGCCCGAGGCCGCGTCACGCGAGGGCGCACCGTTCGTACCGGGCTGGCGCTGCGGCAGACCGCCGACGGTCGGCTTCGGTACGCCGTTGGTACCGGGCTGACGCTGCGGGAGATCACCGGACTGCGGCGTCTCGCGCTGCGGCGGCGCACCGGTGCCGCCCGGCTTCGCGCCGCTGACAGTCGGCGGCGGCGTCGGCCGCTGCGGGCCACCCGGGGATAGGTTGCGCTTGGGCAGGCTCGCCGCGGCGAGCTTGCCGCGCTGCGGACCGTTGGTGGTCTGGCCGGGCTGCGGACGCAGGGTTGGGCTCGACTGAGCCGTGTCCTGGCGCAGTCCGGTCGGCATCGCGTTGCCCGGCTGACGCTGCGGGAGTCCGCCCGCGGCGTCGTCGCTCGTCTCGGCGGGCTTGCTGACCGGAATCGGTCCGCTCACCCCGGGATCGACGGTGACCATCATGTTGCCGCCCGGCGTGCGGGTGATCGAGCGCATCTGCATGGACGACGACGGAGTCGACTGGCGCTGCGGCGCGGCGGGCGACGGTGTCGGCGTCACGGGCTGCGGGCCCGAGATCGGCCCTCCGGCGACGATCAGTCCGATCGGCACGTGCACCGTCACGGTGACACCGGGATCGCGCGCGGTGTCGAAGGTCGGGCGCAGCCGCACGGTCAGGCCGTGGCGCTCGGCAAGGCGGCCGACCACGAACAGACCCATGTGCCGGGCGGTGTCGGGGCCGGGTTCCGCGGTCTGCTCGAGCTTCCTGTTGATCTCGACCATCTCCGTGGGCGGCATACCGATGCCGCGGTCGGCGACCTCGATGAGCATGCCCTGGTCGTGTGCCTGCGCGAAGGTGAACTTCACGTCGGTCTCCGGCGGGGAGGCCCGCAGCGCGTTGTCCAGCAGCTCGGCGAACAGGTGCGCGAGGTCGGAGGCGGCCGGTTCCTTCAGCGAACCGCGAGGCGTCGCGCCGAGCTTGACCCGCTCGTAGTCCTCGACCTCGGAGATCGCGGCACGCAGCACGTCGGCGACCTCGACCGGCGCGGACTTGCCGCGGCGCTGCTTCGTACCCGCCAGAATCAGCAGGTTGTCGCCGTTACGACGCATACGGGCGGCGAGATGGTCCAGCCGGAAGAGGTTCTCCAACAGGCGGGGGTCCTTCTCGTCGTACTCCATCGCCTCGATGAGGCTGAGCTGATGGTCGACCAGCGACTTGGAGCGGCGGGCCAGGGTCTCGAACATATCGTTCACCTGACGGCGCATCTGCGCCTGGTCGCTCGCGAGGCGCAGCGCCTGGCCGTGGATGTCGTCGACGGCGCGCGCCAGCTGACCGATTTCCTCGGTGCTACGCACCGGCATCGGCTCCAGCGGCACGTCCTCCGGGCGGGCGCCGGTACGCAGCTGGGCGACCTCGTGCGGCAGATCGCTCTCCGCCACGCGCAGCGCCGCGAGGCGCAGCCGGTGCAGCGGCACGATCATCGAGCGCGCGACGAACACCGCGAGCAGCAGCGCCGCGAGGATGGTCGCGATGACGACCGCGGTATAGGTCCAGGCGTCGCGGTTGGCCTGAGCCGCCAGCGCGTCCATCGCGGTGTCGATGTCCTTGGTGGCCTTGGCGACCACTCGCTCGTAGACGTCGACGCTGCCGGTCAGCGAGTTCTTCAACTCGCCGAGCGGGATCTTGCCCGCCGCCGCCTCCGGGCTGCCCAGCAGCGAGACCCGGTTGTCGACGCCCGCGCGCATGTCCGCGATCGAGGCGTCGCCGTCGGGGAAGCGGTGCGCGAGCACGTTCAGCAGCTGCCGCTCGGTGTTCGCGGCGGTCAGGAAGGACGCGATGCCGGACTGGGTGCTGTGCAGCACGTCGTTGAACGCGGCGAGCTCGCCGACCAGGGTCGCGCGGGTGTTCAGCGAGTCCACCAGGCGCAGCTTCGCGGCGTCCAGCGCGGGGTCGGACACCTGCGAGACGGTGCTCTCCACGATCCGCACGCTGTCGTTGCGGATCCTGTCGATCCCGCCGAGCGCCTCCGCGGAGTCCGCGGCGGCCTTGCCTCTGGACAGGATCCCCTTGGCCTCGGTGATCATGTTCTGCAGCGCGGCCTCGGCCTTCGGCTGCCCGGCGAGCTTGCTCACGGCGCTCTGCGCCGTGGATATCGCCTTGTCCAGATCACTGAGGTCCTGGTCGGTCACCACGCTCTGGCCCGGCAACAGCGAGACCATCTGCGAGCCCGCGACCGTGGCCGAGGCCGCACTCAGACCGGTGACGGCCGGGATCGCCGCGACGTTCCCTGCGACCCCTTCCAAGCGGTTCGCTTCGGTGAACTCCGAGGTAATCCTCGACACGCCGAGGCCCACCGCGACCGCCAGCGGCACGGCAAGAACCGCCGTAACCTTCCAGCGCAGGTCCCAATTGCCGAGCGCCCAGCGCTTCTTGCCGGACCTAGCGGCGTCACGCATCTCCCACTCACTTTCCAAACTGGCCCCATTCACGCGCGCCATCAGCGAACCTCCACAATCGCATGCTGGCTCGACGGGTGGAGCTGGCCGAGAACTGCGGCTGGCCGAGAAATTGCGTCTACGACGGCCGAAATAAGTGACATCAGATTCTAACGGATCAATAACAGCTTGGGTGACATCGAGTATAGCTACGGGCCTTGACCTGCCCGTTCCAGGCAAAACCAAAGGTCGCGGCACCCACCCGGGCGTCGCGTGAAGTCTGCCACAATCATCCAGATCTATCGAGGCGGGCATCGAGGCGAAGCTAGGGAGTCACGGGTTTGAGCACAGCATCACAGGGTGATTCGGTGGAGGGCGGTGGCCGGTCGACGGGTGGACACGCGAAGCACGACTACCGACCCGTCTATCAGACCAGCCTGGTCGATCCCGCCGAGTTCTGGGCCGGCGCGGCCGAAGCGATCGACTGGGAGGTGCCCCCCAGCCAGATCGTCGACCCGACTGCCAGGCCCGTGACCAGGTGGTTTCCGGATGCCAGCCTCAATACCTCCTTCAATGCCCTCGACCGTCATGTGCGCACCGGCACCGCCGACGAGGGGGGCCTGGCCGATCAGCCGGCCCTAATATACGACTCCGCTATGACCGGCGCCAAGGTCGTTTTCAGCTACGCCGAACTGCTCGACGAGGTGGCCACCTTCGCGGGCGCGATGACCGGGCTCGGTGTCCGCAAGGGCGATCGAGTGGTCATCTACCTTCCGATGATTCCCGAAGCCGTGATCGCGATGCTCGCCTGCGCGCGGATCGGCGCGGTGCACTCGGTGGTGTTCGGCGGCTTCGCCGCCCCGGAGCTGGCCGCCCGCATCGATGACGCCCAGCCTGTGCTGATCATCACCGCCTCCGGCGGCATCGAGCCGGGCCGCAAGATCGAATACCCGCCCATCGTGTTGCAGGCACTCGACATCGCGGAGACCACCGCCCCGCGGCATGTGATCGTCAAGCAGCGGCCCGACCAGTTCACCCCGATCACCTTCGCCGCGCCCCAGGCAGCCACCGAGACGCTGCCGAGCTCCGAAGCCACGGTGGCGGCGCAGTGGCTGGACTGGGAGGACGCGGTGCGCGACGCGGAGCCCGCCGATCCGGTGCCGGTCGCGGCCACCGATCCGCTCTACATCCTCTACACCTCGGGCACCACCGGGAAGCCGAAGGGCGTCGTCCGCGACAACGGGGGCCACGCGGTCGCGCTGGCTTGGTCGATGCGCAACATCTATGACGTCGGCCCCGGCCAGGTGATGTGGGCCGCCTCCGACGTCGGCTGGGTGGTCGGCCACTCCTACATCGTCTACGCGCCGCTGCTCGTCGGCGCGACCACGCTGCTCTACGAGGGCAAGCCGGTCGGCACCCCGGACTCGGGCGCCTTCTGGCGCGTGGTCGCCGAACACGGCGTGCGCGTGCTGTTCACCGCGCCGACCGCGCTGCGCGCCATCCGCAAGGCGGACGCCGAGGCCAAGCTGGCCCGCAACTACGACCTGTCCTCGCTGCGCGCGCTGTTCTGCGCGGGCGAGCGGCTCGACCCGGCCACCTACGAGTGGGCGACCGGCACCTTGCTGGCCGACCGCCCCGACTGCCCGGTCGTCGACCACTGGTGGCAGACCGAGACCGGCTGGCCGATCTGCGCCAACCTACTAGGACTACAGGAGCTGCCGATCAAGCCGGGTTCGGCCTCGGTGCCGGTGCCCGGCTATCGACTGCGGGTGCTGGACGCCGAGGGCAACCCCGTCCCCGCGGGCACCGAGGGCAACATCGTCATCGGGCTGCCGATGCCGCCGGGCACGCTGACCGGCCTGTGGCAGGACGAGCCCCGCTTCAGCCGCTCGTACATGTCGGCCTTCCCCGGGCACTACCTGACCGGCGACTCGGGCTACTTCGACGAGGACGGCTACCTCTACGTCCTCGGCCGCAGCGACGACGTGATCAACATGGCGGGCCACCGGCTGTCGGCGGGCAGCATCGAGGCCGCCATCGCCGGGCACGAGGCGGTGGCCGAGTGCGCGGTGATCGGTCTGCCCGACGAGCTCAAGGGCCAGCGCCCGATCGCCTACGTGGTGCTCAAGGAAGGCGTCGAGGTCGACCCGGTCCAGTTGCGCGAGGAACTCATCGCCCTGGTGCGCGAGAAGATCGGCGCGATCGCCACGCTGCACGACGCGATCGTCGTCGCCGGGCTGCCGAAGACCAGATCGGGCAAGATCCTGCGCAAGACGATCCGGCAGATCACCGCGGGCGACACCTACGACATGCCCTCCACCATCGAGGACCCCGCCGTGCTCGCCGCGCTGGAGGATCAGATCATCACCACCAGGGCCGACGAGGAGGAGGCGAACGCGGCGGCGGACAACGGCGAGGCGACCCTGCCCGACTCGGATCCCGTTGCGCCGTCCTGATTCCCCTCCGGTGGCGATCGTGCCCTCAGAACTTTCTCAGGGATAGCTCACACGCGTGCCAGCGCTTCGCAATAGCGTCGGATGCGCTTTCGCTCGATCCCTCGAAGAACTGGAGGCATTCTCGATGAACTCTTTCCGTCGTCGCACCGGTCGTGCCGCGCTGACCGCGGGCAGCATGGCCACGGTGGCGATGTTGCTTTCCCCGGCGCTCGCGTCCGCCGACCCGGCGGAGCTGGCCGCCCCGCTGCTCGCCTCGGACTGCACCTTCGCCCAGGTCGACGCCGCGTTGCACGACAAGGCGCCGCAGCTGGCCGCGATGCTCGACGCGAACCCGTCCAGGAAGGCGGAGCTCCAGCGCCGCTTCGATCAGCCGGTGGAGCAGCGCCGCGCCGAGTTCCAGCGCCTGGTCGACCAGAACCCGGGCGCCGCGCGCGAGGCGGAGAACGATCCGCGAGCGGCGGGACTGCGCGAGACGATCCAGGCCGTGGCGGCGTCCTGCCACAACTACTGATCGACGCCTGACCGACGACCGCACCCGAGAGCGGCAGAATGAACGACGTGACCACCTCGACGCCGACCGTCCTCGTTGTCGACGACGACGAGGACGTGCTCGCCTCCGTCGAGCGCGGGCTGCGGCTGTCCGGTTTCCGGGTGCTGGTCGCCCGGGACGGCGCCGCGGCGTTGCGCAGCGTGAGCGAGCACGCCCCCGACGCCATCGTGCTGGACATGAACATGCCGGTGCTGGACGGCGCCGGGGTGGTGACCGCGCTGCGCGCCATGGGCAACGAAGTACCCATCTGCGTGCTCAGCGCCCGCGCCTCGGTGGACGATCGGATCTCCGGGCTGGAATCCGGCGCCGACGACTACCTGGTGAAACCGTTCGTGCTCGCCGAGCTCGTGGCGCGGATCCGCGCGCTGCTGCGCCGCCGCACCGACACACCCGCCCCCGCGACCCCCGGCGCCATCACCGTCGGTCCGCTCGAGATCGACGTCGCGGGTTATCGCGCGCTGCTGCACGGCACCGAAATCGAGCTGACCAAAAGGGAATTCGAGCTGCTGTCCACGCTGGCGCGCAACGTGGGCGTGGTGCTGAGCCGGGAACGTCTGCTGGAACTGGTGTGGGGCTACGACTTTGCCGCCGACACCAACGTCGTGGACGTCTTCGTCGGCTATCTGCGCCGCAAGCTGGAGGTCGGCGACACCCCGCGTCTGCTGCACACCATCCGCGGCGTCGGATTCGTCCTGCGAGCGCCGAAATGAATCCGGCCGTGCCATGAAAACGCGTGGGCGCAAGACCTTTTCGCTGCGCACCCGGGTGGCGGGTGCGGCGGCGGCAGGCGCCGTCATCATCGTGACCGCGCTGAGCGCGATCACCGTGCAGGCGATCGAGCGCACCAACTTGCAGCAGAGCGACCAGCAACTCGCGGTCGCGTCCCGGCTCGTCCTGCTCGACCCGGTGATCGCGGTCGGCGTGCTCGGGCTGACCGGGCTCAACGACGATATGGCGATCACGGTGCGCGACAAGGGTTCCGTGGTGGCGAGCAGCCCGGTCCAGCTTCCCGACCTGTCCACCGGATCGCGCACCGTCACCGTGGGCGGCGTCCCGTACCGCGTGCTCACCACGACCGAGAACCAACCGCCGGATCGCACTGTCTCCCTTGGCATTCCGGCCGACGAAGCGGCACGCGCCACGGCGGAACAGCAGCGCTGGGTGATGGGCGGCGCACTGCTCGCGGTGGCCGCCGCGGGCGCGCTCGGCTGGTTGCTCGCAGGCCGCGCGGTGCGGCCCATCGTCGACCTCACCAGTCAGGTCGGCACCCGTAGCGCCTTTCCCGATCGCGACAATCCGCAACCCCCGGTCGACGGCAAGGGCATGCGCGAGGCCGAAGAGCTGGCCGACGCCGTGAACCGCATGCTGCAACGGGTGGATCAAGCGCAGGAGGAGACCGCGGCCGCGCTGGAGACCGCGCGCGATTTCGCCGCAGTCTCCGCGCACGAACTGCGCACCCCGCTCACCGCCATGCGCACCGACCTGGAGGTGCTGCGCACCCTCGACCTGGACGAGACGCAGCGCGCGGAGATCCTCGCCGACCTGCAGCGCAGCCAGGGCCGGGTGGAAACCACGCTGGCCGCGCTGGAACGGCTGGCCACCGGCGATCTCACCAACGAACGCGATCACGTGGACACCGACGTCGGCGACCTGTGCGACCAGGCCGCGCACGACGCCATGCGCCACTTCCCCGGCCTGACCGTGCGCATCGAGACCGACGCCGAACTGGTGACCCGCGGCCTGCCCGCGGGCCTGCGCCTCGCGGTGGACAACGCCCTCGCCAACTCGGTGAAGCACGGCGGGGCCACCGAGGCGGTGGTCTCGGCGCACCGAACACCGCGGGGCCACATCGTGATCGCCGTCGACGACAACGGGCGCGGCATTCCGGTCGAGGAGCGCGACGCCGTCTTCGCCCGGTTCTATCGCGGCAGCCAGGCGAGCAAGGGCGGTTCCGGGCTCGGCCTGGCGTTGGTCGCCCAGCAGGCCCAGTTGCACGGCGGGCGGGCGTACTTCGAGGACAGTCCGCTCGGTGGCGCGCGGTTGGTGCTCGACCTGCCGGAGCGGCATCGCCTCGACGGCCAGTTCACGTCGAACGGGTCCGGTTACCGCGGCCGCTGAGTACCGCGGTGTCGAGGGCCCCTCGGAGAATCGGCGATGGCCGCCCAGCTGTCGCGCGATGGTGGCGAGCATCGCGAGAGCGGCGTTGAGCGCAACGAAAACCTTTGCGCCCTTATCGAACTCTCAGAGAAACGCCAACGGGACCGTTAGCAGCGATCCCTAGGGTCGGTTTTCGTGATCGGACATCGCGCCCGCTGGGCCCTGCTCGCCGTTGGGATCGTCACCGCAGGAGCGATCGGAGGTGGACTCACCGCCTGCGCGGGCCCCGGCTCGGGGCCGTCGGGGATCGCACTGGTCAACGCCGACACCGGCCCGACCGGCGCGCGCATCGTGCAAGCGCTCGAGCAGGACGGCGCGGGCTACCAGTGGACCATGGCGAAGCCGGGCGAGACCGACCCCGACGACTACGCCGCCGTGATCACGCTGCCCGCCGATCTCACCCAGTCCATGGGCACGCTGGCCGGTCCGCAACCGCAGCGCGCCATCGTCACCGTCGCCGCGCACGACAACGCCGACGGCGACCTGGTGAACGGGGCCGTCCAGGCGGTGACGCACCGCATCGGCGCGACCGGCGTGGATACCGCGCTGGCCGCCGTCGCCCAGGCCCGCAGCCAGCTCACCGGCGTGCAGTTCACCGCCCAGCTGCTCGGCGCCGGGGTGAATGCCGCGGCCTCGGGCGCCGATCAGTTCAGCGCGGGCGCCGATCAGCTCCTCGGCTTCCTGGACTTCGCGAGATCGGGCTCCGCGCAGCTGACCTCGGCCATCGCCATGCTCAACGACACCATCGACGGCGCGGCCGTGCAGGCGAATCAGCTTGCCGAGGCACTGGATTCGACCGGGATCACGATCGCGCAGGTGCAGCAGACCGCGGGCACCGTCAGCACCGGCCTCGACCAGATCCTGCCGCTGCTGCGCGCGCTGCCCTTCGCCCACGATCCCGCGCTGGCCGACATCATCGGCAAACTCGATGCGCTACGCGCGGTTTCGGGTCAGGCGGGCTCGCAGCTGGACGGCCTCGACCTGCTCGTCGGCGGCGCCGTCGACCCGAATACCGACCTGGGCGCGCTGCTGCGTACCGTCGTCGGCCGCCTCCAGTCCGCCAGCGCCCAGCTCAACGAGGGCGCCAAGCTCGCGGAGGGTCTCCCCCAGCTCGCCGAACAGGGCGGCGCGCAGCTGGTCGACGCGATCGGCCAGCTCACCGGCGGGGTCACCCAGCTACAGCAGATCGTGACCAACCTCAATACACAGACTGGCAAGGCCATGGAAGCCCTCCCGATGCGCAGCACCACCCAGCAGTCCGCGATCGCCCTCGCCCTCACCGACCCGGTCGAGATCGTCCGCGAGTGAACGCCGCTATCCGAGCCTGCTGTGCCAGCGCGGGTCGTCGAGACGGTCGTCGTCGGCCTCCCGCAAGCGCTGCACGGCACCATCGATCCACCGCGAGAACGCGGCCGCGAGATCGGCGGGCGTCGTCGGCCGCACGCTGATGTGCTGGGCGCGTACCTCGGTGTAGCGGCCGTCGTCGGCGATGTCGTACCACTGCAACGTGTGCACGGCGTCGGGCCGGGTGTGCAGCGGACCGACGCGCAGACCGGCCGAGCCGCCGCCGTCCGCGGGCCTGCCGAGCAGGCGTCGATACTGCTCCCGCGGGGTGTTGCGGGCATTGTCCTGTAGATAGGTGTCGCGATTCGGGCGCAGATCGTCGGGATGGAAGGTGGCGGGCTGCTGTTTGCCCGGCTGGCACGGCGGGATGGATCGCACGATCTGGGCGGCCAGCGATTCCGGAGGGCAGGTCCGCAGCCGGATGGGGCCGTTCTCGTCGTCGAGCACGGTCTGGAACGCGACCACCGCGTGCGAGACATTGCGCGCCCCGAGGATGCGGTACTGCTTGACCTCGCCCGTGCTGTTCTTGTGTTTCCGTGAGCCGCCGAGGATTTCGATGCGCATGTCCGAGGTGGACAGCGTCTGCATCGCGAACTCGATCTCCTCCAGCTCGTCGCGGGAGTAGCGGGCGCGCACCCCGAGACGGTGCTGATCGAAATCGTTCTGCACGGCGAACCGGCTGAGGTACTTCAGTGGGCGCGGGAACCGGTCGTTGGCATCGCTGTACCAGATCTCAACGTTGACATTGCAAACCTCGCTGGCGCGAGTCTCGTTGCGGCGCGTAGTGATCGCCGGTCGACCTGCGACTGTGAGTTCTCGAACGTCGAACGAGTAGTGCTCGCGAACATACGGAATGGTGAGATTCGATGCCTGGATCGCCACCGAATAACCGTTGCCGCCAGCGATGACCCATCTACAGCCTCGCCACTTGGTGCCATTGGGTCCGTCGGCGTTGGCCTTGTTGTCGGCGACACCTTTCACCAACCGCTCCGACTTCAGCACACTCTCAGGCACATCCGTACACGGGTTGGACCCCTTCGGCACATCCACCGCCAACCCCGACAGCCGTTGTCGCACTGCTCGTCACACCACCGGAAGGCTGCGCCTCCCCACCGGTAGATCCCCCACACCCCGCCAGCCCGACCCCCGCGGCAAGCACCCCCACCATCAGCACGGCCTTCTTCATCGCTCGCATCACCCTGCTTCCCCTCCGCGGCCTACGTCTTCCGGCGACTATGTCCAATGGCCCCACCGCAGATCCGACCGATCGGTGCGGTCCGGAAAGCATGCGGCGGTGGCTTCCCTCTGCCGAGGGCGACGGTGCCGGACGATGCCCACATCATCTTCGACGCAACGGAAGCCGTTCCGGTTCCACCCAATTGCCCCGGATACGACCGTGGCCCGCACTCCGAGGAGTGCGGGCCACGAGCGAGTCAGCCGATCAGCCTGCGTTCAGCAGGTCGATCACGAAGATCAAGGTCTTGCCGGAAAGGTGGTGGCCCGCGCCGGCCGGACCGTAGGCGAGCTCCGGCGGGATGGTGAGCTGACGGCGGCCGCCGACCTTCATGCCGGGGATGCCGTCCTGCCAGCCCTGGATCAGGCCGCGCAGCGGGAAGGTGATGGATTCGCCACGCTTCCACGACGAATCGAATTCCTCGCCGCTGTCGAATTCGACACCGACGTAGTGCACCTCGACGGTGCCGCCGGGCACGGCTTCCTTGCCCTCGCCCACGACAAGGTCTTTGATCACGAGCTCGGTGGGCGCGGGGCCCTCTTGGAATTCGACAACCGGCTTGGTCATTCGGCTATCCCCTTCGATAGGTGGGTTGGATTGTCAGCGGTTGGTGATCTCGCGGTAGTCGCGCGCGCCGTAACCGGTGTAGATCTGGCGCGGACGACCGATCTTCAGCGGCTCGCTGTGCATTTCGCGCCAGTGCGCGATCCAGCCGGGCAGCCGGCCCATCGCGAACAGCACGGTGAACATGCGGGTCGGGAAGCCCATGGCCTTGTAGATGACGCCGGTGTAGAAGTCGACGTTCGGGTAGAGCTGGCGCGAGACGAAGTAGTCGTCGGTGAGCGCGGCCTCTTCCAGCGCCTGCGCGATGTCGAACAGCTCGTCGTCGCCGCCGAGCTTGCGCAGGATGGCGTCGGCGTGCTTCTTGGCGATGGAGGCGCGCGGGTCGTAGTTGCGGTAGACGCGGTGCCCGAAGCCCATGAGCTTCACGCCGTCTTCCTTGTTCTTGACCTTGCGGATGAACTCCTTGACGTCGCCGCCCTGGGCCTTGATGTCGTCGAGCATCTCCAGCACGGCCTGGTTGGCGCCGCCGTGCAGCGGGCCCCACAGCGCGTTGATGCCGCCGGACACCGAGGTGAACAGGTTGGCGTCCGAAGAGCCGACCAGGCGCACCGTGGAGGTGGAGCAGTTCTGCTCGTGGTCGGCGTGCAGGATCAGCAGCATGTCCAGCGCGGCCGCCACTTCGGGGTCGACCTCGTAGGGCTCGGCCGGGAAACCGAAGGTCATGCGCAGGAAGTTCTCCACCAGGCTCAGCGAGTTGTCCGGGTAGAGGAACGGCTGGCCGACGGACTTCTTGTACGAGTAGGCCGCGATGGTCGGCAGCTTCGCGAGCAGGCGGATGGTGGACAGCTCGACCTGCTCGGGGTCGCGCGGGTCCAGCGAGTCCTGGTAGTACGCCGACAGCGCGTTGACCGCGGAGGAGAGCACCGGCATGGGGTGCGCGTTGCGCGGGAAGCCGTCGAAGAACCGCTTGAGGTCCTCGTGCAGCAGCGTGTGGCGGCGGATCCGGTCGGTGAACTCGTCGAGCTGAGCCTGGGTCGGCAGCTCGCCGTAGATCAGCAGGTAGCTGACCTCGATGAAGGTCGAGGAACCGGCCAGCTGGTCGATCGGGTAGCCGCGGTAGCGCAGGATGCCCGCTTCGCCGTCGATGTAGGTGATCGCCGACTTGGTCGGGGCGGTGTTCATGAATCCGGGGTCGTACGTGACGTACCCGGTGCTGGCCAGCAATTTGCCGAGGTCGACACCGTCGTTGCCTTCGGAGGCTTCGGTGATCGTCATGGCGTATTCGCCACCCGGGTAGCTCAGCACCGGTTTGGCGTCGTTGATGTCTTTCTCGGGCACGGAAGGATCCCTCTCAGGCTAGGACCGTCGGCATCGAAGTGCGGTCGGCACGGCGGTGCGATTACCTAGACGCTAGTCGCTGTCCACGCGGCCCAGCCACGAGGGTGCCCACCGAGCGACCTCACAAACGCCGTGTCGTCACGTGAGGTTTCGCCGGTCAGGCGGGCAGCGATTCGGTGTGCGGGCGGGCGACCCGGTAGCGAACGAATGCTGGGAAGGCCAACGCGGCCAGCACGACACCGATCACCACCAGCACGCCGCCGCCCGCCGCGGCGACCGCGGTACCCAGGCCGGCGGCAGCAAAACCGTGGGCAACATCACCGACCCGCGGGCCACCAGCGACCACCACGATGAACACCCCCTGCAGGCGACCACGCATCTCGTCGGTGGCGACGGTCAGCAACATGGTGGTGCGCAGCGCGGCGGACACCATGTCGACCGCTCCGCCGAAAGCGAGGAACGCCACCGCGATCCACAGCCAGACGCCGAGCCCGAACAGCTGCCCGGCCAAGCCGACCGCGAGCCCGAAGCCGACCATCGCGACGCCCCACAGCGCGATGCAGACGATCACGGCGAGACCCTGGCGGCGAATGCGCGGAATCCACCCGGAGAACACGCCGCCGAGCACCGCGCCCGCCGACATGGCCGCGAACAGCAGGCCGAGCGCCACGCCGCCGCTGGCCGGGTCGCCGAAGGTCTCGTGAGCGATCTGCGGGAACAGCGCGCGCGGCATGCCGAACACCATGGCGATGACGTCGACCAGGAACGAGGCGAGCAGGATGCGCTGGGTGGCCAGGTACGTGAAACCGTCCAGGACCGTGCGGAATCCGGCCCTGCGCGTGTCGCCGGTCGGCGGGAACGCGGGCAGCCGCCACACCGCCCACAGCGTGACGAGCAGGGCGATGGCGTCGACGAGGTAGAGCGTGGACAGCCCGATCAGCGGGATGAGCGCACCCGCGAGCACCGGCCCCGCGATGGCGCCGACCTGCTGCACGGTCATGCTCAGCGAACTGGCGGCGGCGAGTTGTTCGGGCGGCAGGATGCGGGAGATGGCCGCGCTGCGGGTCGGCTGGTTCACCGCGAAGAACGCCTGCTGCACGGCGAACAGGACCAGCACCACCCAGACGTTGTCGAGCCCGGCCGCCGCCTGCGCCCAGAACAGCACCGCGGTGACGCCGGTGCCCGCGGTGGTGATCACCATCAGTTTGCGCCGGTCCATGACGTCGGCGAGCGCACCGCCCCACAGCCCGAACAGGATCAGCGGCACGAGTCCGAAAAGCCCGGAAAGTCCGACATATCCGGAACTTCCGGTGATCTGGAAGATCTGCTGCGGCACCGCGACCACCGACAGCTGGGCCCCGATGACGGTGACGATGTTGGTCGTCCACAGCCTGCGGTAGTCGGGATTGCGCAGCGGGGTGGTGTCGGCGAGCAGCTTCACCGGCCGGAGATTAGCGAGTTTCCGGCCGGCCAGACGACGCGAGATTCATCACATGATCAGATCTTGTCAGGGCTGCAAACGGTCGACCATCATCCGGCCCTCGGCGATCCGCACCCGAATCCGGTTGTGCAGCCTGCCGCGTCGGCCCTGCCAGAACTCCACCTCGTCGGGACGCAGCAAATAGCCACCCCAGTGCGGCGGCACCGGGATCTCGTCGACGTCGGCGAACCGCGCGGTGGTCTCGGCCAGCGCGCGATCCAGTTCGGCCCGCGACCCGATCGGGCGGGACTGGTGCGAGGCCCACGCCCCGAGCTGGGAGTCACGTGGACGCGAGCGCCAGTACACCGAGGTCTGATCGGCGGAGGATCGCTCGACCGGCCCGCGCACGTGCACCTGCCTGCCGAGGGCGGGCCACAGGAACGTCGCCGCGGCGAACGGGACGGCGGCCAGTTGCGCGCCCTTGGCGGAGTCGTAATTCGTGTAAAAAGTCACACCTTCCGGTGAGAGTCCTTTGCACAGCACCGTTCTGGCGACCGGTCGCGGCGCGCCGCCCGCCAGCGAGACCGTGGCGAGGATCATCGCGTTGGGTTCGGCGATGCCGACGGCGGTGGCCTGCTCGATCCAGTGGCGCAGCAGCGGCTCCCAGCCCCCGGCCAGCCACGTTTCGTCGAGGTCGATGTCCTCGCCGGAGCCGAAGGGCGCGCCGCCGTACTCGGCCCGCATCGACGACAGGTCGGTGTCCACCGGGAGCTCGATCGCGTTGCGTCCCGCGTCCGGCGGGAGCAGGACGGGATCCGGCGCTGAATTGTCCAGGTCACGCATGGGCCAGACGTTACTCCGCGGTAGCAGGGGGCTAAGGTTTTGGTGATCGGCATGTGCTCGGCGAGCAGCACCCTCATCGGCGAGAACCCATGCGACCCGAAGTGCAAGGAGAGTCACAACATGACTACCAGCCCCGCGGTTCCCGGTGGCCAGGCCACCGTACCCAGCGATTTCGTCAGCGGCCTCGAGGGCGTGGTGGCTTTCACCACCGATATCGCCGAACCGGACAAGGACGGCGGCGCGCTGCGCTACCGCGGCGTCGACATCGAGGACCTGGTCGCGGGCCGGGTGACCTTCGGCGACGTGTGGGCGCTACTTGTCGACGGCGAGTTCGGCCGCGGCCTGCCGCCCGCCGAGCCCTTCCCGCTTCCGGTGCACACCGGCGACGTGCGCGTCGACGTGCAGGCCGGTCTGGCCATGCTCGCGCCGATCTGGGGCTACCAGCCGCTGCTCGACATCGACGACCAGGAAGCGCGCGAGAACCTGGCTCGCGCCTCGGTGATGGCGCTGTCCTACGTGGCGCAGTCGGCGCGCGGCATCTACCAGCCCGCGGTGCCGCAGAAGAAGATCGACGAGTGCACCACGGTCACCGAGCGCTTCATGACCCGATGGAAGGGCGATCCGGACCCGCGGCACACCGAGGCCATCGACGCCTACTGGGTCTCCGCCGCCGAGCACGGCATGAACGCCTCCACCTTCACCGCCCGCGTCATCGCCTCGACCGGCGCCGACGTGGCCGCCTCGCTCTCCGGCGCGATCGGCGCGATGTCCGGTCCGCTGCACGGCGGCGCCCCGGCCCGCGTGCTGCCGATGATCGAAGAGGTCGAGAAGACGGGCGACGCCCGTGCGCTGGTCAAGGGGATCCTCGACCGCAAGGAGAAGCTGATGGGCTTCGGTCACCGGGTGTACCGGGCCGAGGACCCGCGCGCCCGCGTGCTGCGCGCCACCGCCAAGCGTTTGCAGGCCCCGCGCTACGAGGTGGCGGCCGCGCTGGAGCAGGCCGCGCTCGCCGAGCTGCGCGAGCGTCGCCCCGACCGCGCCATCGAGACCAACGTGGAGTTCTGGGCCGCGGTGATCCTCGACTTCGCCGAGGTGCCCGCGCACATGATGCCCGCCATGTTCACCTGCGGCCGGACCGCGGGCTGGTGTGCGCACATCCTGGAGCAGAAGCAGCTGGGCAAGCTGGTGCGCCCGGCCGCGATCTACACCGGTCCCGCCGCGCGCAGGCCGGAAGAGGTCGCGGGCTGGGCGGCCATCGCCCACCTCTGAGGCGCTGACCGCACAAACGATCGCGAGCCGGATGCCCCGGCGGGTCTCCTTGCCCGCCACGGCATCCGGCTCGCAGCGTTTCCGGGTGAGACCGACGCGATAGCGACCGTCCGAAGACCACACCGCCCCGCGACGTGCCACGCACATCCCGGGGCGGTGCTTCATCTTCCAACTACCGTGCGCCGATCGGCTTCCCGAAGAACGAGGCGACGGTTTCGCCGAACACCGCGGCCAGGAACGGCAGCTCGCCCGGGGTGGCGAGCATTGTCGGCATGTCGCTGGTGCTGCACCCCGGCTGAGCGGGCACGCCATCGAGCCGGTCACGCAGCCACAGCAGGGCCGCGGGGCCGCCGGTGACCTCCGCGACGATGTGCTCGCTGGCGTGGTCACGGGTGAACTGCACCCGTGCGTCCGGGTTCTGGCAGTAGGTGTTCACCAGGTCGTTGGTCGAGCCGAGCGGCAGGATCTCGTCCCACGCCGAATGCCAGATGAACATCGGCACGTCGGGCACGGTCTTACCCAGCTTCGTGTCTTCCAGCATCGCGGCCACCACCGGATCGAGCAGCGGATCGCCCTGGGTCTTGATGAGTCCCTTCAGATTCAGGAACGGGAACAGGGCCGACTGGTACTGCACGCACAGCGGCGCTTTGACCGCCACGAGTGCCTTGCCGAGCGGATCGAGTTTTCGGTCGAGGAATGCCGCGAACTCGGGGTACTCGCGCGCCAGACCCATCACCGCGGCGAACACCAGTCCGGCGGTGGCCTGGTTGTTGGCCATGTTCAGCGTCGCGCCCAGGTCCGCGCCGACACCGCCCTGCGCCGCGCCGACGATGTTCAATTCGGGCGCGTAGGTGGCCCGTAGTTCGGCGGCGTGACCGGTCGGCATGGAACCGCCCGAGTAGCCGTAGAGGCCGACCGGCGCGTTGGGTCCCACCTCCAGCGGCGCGAACGACGTCGCGGCGCGGATGCCGTCCAGGGTGATGCGACCGCCGAGCGGACCCGCGGCGTACGCGGAATTCGGCCCCTGGTGATCGGGGATGACCACGGCCCAGCCCTGCTGCAATGCGGCTTGGGCGAATACGAATTCGCCCGGCGCCACGATCTGCCCGAGCAGCGGCGCGACGGAGAGGTGCTGGAGCGCGTAGGACGGCGTGCAGTAGCCGGCGGTCGAATCCTCGGCGATCTGCAACGACAGCAACTTGCGCGGCTCCGGCGCGACGCCGCGCGGCTTGATCAGCGTGGCGACGGCCGAGATCGGCTGGTCCCTGCTGTCGCTGGAGCGGTAGGAGACCTGCCAGGCATCCACATTGAGCGGGATGAGGCCGAAATTCGCTAGGTTGACCTGGCGCACCGCGATCACCTCGCCGGGCGCGGCCGCGGCCAGCACGTCCGGGAGCTGGCGGTAGAAAGCCTGATCGAGTTCAGGCGGCAGCGGCAGCACGCGCGCGGCTTCGACGGGAGGACCGACCGGCGCGTCCGGCTCCGCTCCCGCCTGCGCCCCGACCCCCGCGAGCGAGACGGCGACCGCCGCGCTCATGGACACCATGCAGAACCGGCGTATCCGACCCGGCCTCGTACTGGTCCTCATCGACCCACATCCTCACGATTTCCGAGATTGAGACGCCTGCGTCTCAATCTGGGGCACACTATGGCACGGATGTGTCTGGGACGCAATCAGTTCGAGGCGTCGTCCGGCAGTGCCAGTGCGGTGAGCAGCGTGGTCAGCACGTCGACGAGCACCTCGACGGGCGGCCGTGGATCGTCGAGGCTCCACTGGTGCACGAGGCCGTTGACCGCCCCGATGAACGCCGCCATGGCCACCCGCCAGCCACCCGGCGGCGTGCGCACTCCCGGCAACGATCCAGCGGCGGCCTCGACGACCGCGCCCCACCGATCCCTGACGTCGGCGCGATGCCGTTCCACCGCCTCGCTGACCCCGACGATCTCGACGAACGCGACCTTCGCCTTGCGGATGTCACCGACGACGGCCTCGATGTAGGCGCGGATGGCCACGTCGACCAGCACGCGCGGCTCGACGATGTCCGCCGTGGCGAGCGCCCGCGCCACGGCGTCGCGCGCCTGCTCGTGAATCCGGTCGTAGACCTCGACGAGCAGTTCCTCGCGGCCGGCGTACTGCTCGTAGAACTGCCTGCGGGACAACCCCGCCGCCGCGCAGATATCGGTGATGGAGCTGTGCGCGTACGTCTTCTCCGCGAACACCGTGAGCGCGGCCTCGAAGAACAACGCGCGCCGCTCGACCTGCCGCTCCGCGACCGACTGTCCGGCGTAACTGTGTCTCGACCGCACCGCACTCACATCCGACGACCCTAGTGCGAGCGGCCCGAATCCACCCCGCACGCCGGGGCGAGACGCCCTTATTCGTCGCCGAGCGAAGCCGCCCAGTCCACCGCGACGGATTCACCGTGATCGACGGTGAAGAAGGCCACCTCGAGGTGCTGGCCGAGGTCGACCAGGCCGAGGGCGGCCAGCGGCACCGGCTGGATCAGGCGGACCCGCCACGGCAGCGCTTCGTCCCAGGCGTGCAGCTCGAGATCGAGGCGGAGCACCGGATCGTCGCGGCCGGAGTAGTCGGCCGCCACCGGCGCGGCCGCCAGCACGGTGGCGTCGGCCCTGCGCCCATCGGCGAGGATCTTGGCGATGCTCACCCTGGCCGCCTCGTCCGCGTCGGGGATATAGAGCACCAGCCGGTCCCGGTCCCCCGGATCGACCCGGCAGGCGACCACGTCGGCGGGCTGCATCCACTCCAGGTCTTCCTCGCGCACCCGCTGCCGCACCCTGGTCTCGTACGGGAGTTCCTCGTCGATCTGCACGCGAACCCAGAACACGTGACTCGGCTCACCTCGCCGCGGCTGCGGCCCAGGACCCGCCACGAAGGGCAGCGCGAACGACGGCGCCGAGCTCTTCCGCATGCCGAGGATGGTCGCCGATCCCGCCGTGCCGCGGATCAGCAATTCGCGCCGCGCCGCGCCCGACAGGGCGCCCGCCCGCAGACCGAAATTCCGTGGTCGCCGGGCGCGAATCCGCCACCCGGAATCAGCCGACGCCATGCCCATGGCCGGAAAGGGTAGCCGGACTGTGGCGTGCGCCACAGCAATACGTTGGTTCTATGAGTAATTGATCACACCTTCGCCGATTTCCGGGACGTCACGGGCCTCGGGTACCCACCCGCACGAACCGAGCAGGTCGGACACTCTTTATTCTGTTGGCCATGACCACTGCGTTCCCGACCATTCCCGACGACCTCAAGCCCGCCGACGGACGGTTCGGCTGTGGCCCCTCCAAGGTGCGCCCGGAACAGCTGGAGTCCCTCGTCAAGGTGGGGGCCTCGGTGTTCGGAACCTCCCACCGGCAGAAGCCGGTGAAGGACGTGGTCGCGCGTGTGCGCAGCGGCCTGCGCGAGCTCTTCGCCCTGCCCGACGGCTACGAGGTCGTCCTCGGCAACGGCGGCACCACCGCGTTCTGGGACGCCGCCGCGTTCGGCCTGATCCGCGAGCGCTCGCTGCACCTGACCAACGGCGAGTTCTCCAGCAAGTTCGCCGCCGTGGCCAAGGGCAACCCGTTCATCGGTGACCCGATCGTGGTCTCGTCCGAGCCGGGCAGCGCTCCCGAGCCGGTGGCCGACCCGTCGGCCGACCTGATCGGCTGGGCGCACAACGAGACCTCGACGGGCGTGGCCATTCCGGTGCAGCGTCCGGCCGGTTCCGAGCACGCGCTGATCGCCATCGACGCCACCTCCGGTGCGGGCGGCCTGCCGGTGAACATCGCCGACGCCGACGTCTACTACTTCGCGCCGCAGAAGTGCTTCGCCTCCGACGGCGGCCTGTGGGTCGCGCTGATGAGCCCCGCGGCGCTGGCCAGGGTCGAGGAGATCAAGGACAGCGGCCGCTGGACCCCCGAGTTCCTCTCGCTCCCGGTCGCGATCGACAACAGCACCAAGGACCAGACCTACAACACCCCGGCGCTGGGCACCCTGCTGCTGTTCGCCAACCAGATCGAGTGGCTGAACGCCAACGGCGGTCTGGACTGGGCGGTCAAGCGGACGCTGGATTCCTCTTCGCGGCTGTACTCGTGGGCCGAGTCGAGCGAATACGCGACCCCCTACGTCACCGACCCGGCGCACCGCTCGCAGGTCGTCGGCACCATCGACTTCGCCGACTCGGTGGACGCGGCGCAGGTCGCGAAGGTGCTGCGGGCCAACGGAATCGTGGACACCGAGCCCTACCGCAAGCTGGGCCGCAACCAGCTGCGCGTCGGCATGTTCCCGGCCATCGACCCGGAGGACGTGAGCCAGCTCACCCGCAGCATCGACTGGGTCGTCGAAAAGCTTTCCTGAGCGAATTTCCCGGTGCCCGTGGTCTGACCCCAGACCGCGGGCGCCGCGCTCGAACCACGATTACGTGGGCACCCCGCCGAAAAGCGGTAAACCCCACTGAACAACCGAAATTCCCCGCCTCCCAGCCCCGTCCAGGGCGAGTCTTACGAGCCCGTTCGCGGCCGTCTCGCTTCCGAGCGGTCGAAGCGCATGCGACGAAGTCGCGAGTCCCGACCGCTCGGAAGCGAGACATAAGGGCCGCGAACACGCGCGCGCCAGCGCGCCAAAAACACAGCCCGCATACCCGCCCTGGGCATGTGCGCCAGCAACCCAGTGAACCCCTCGCGCACCGAACCAAAGAGCAAACACTAGCCGTTTCCTCTAAAGCGCGGCAGATTTTGGTGCCGCGTGTCTTGCCTCGAGATCATCGACTGTGCACTACTGTTTCGGAAAGTGGGCGGTGTCGCGAGCCGACGCGATAAGGAGGTAACGGTGCGTGAACTTCGAGTGATCGGGGTGACGCCCGACTCCACGCACATCGTGTGCATCGACACCGAGTCCGGCCAGAAGTTCCGGCTGCCCGCAGACGACAAGCTACGAGCCGCCGCGCGCGGAGACCTTGCCCGATTCGGCCAGATCGAGATCGAAATGGAAGCGTCTATGCGTCCCCGCGATATCCAGGCCCGTATCCGTGCCGGGGCCTCCGTCGAACAGGTCACCGAAGAATCCGGCATGCCCGCGAGCCGGGTCGAGCGTTTCGCGTATCCGGTGTTGCTGGAGCGCGCCCGGGCCGCCGAGCTCGCGCAGAAAGCGCACCCGGTGCGTCCCGACGGCCCCGCCGTGGAAACTCTGATCGATATCGTCACCGCCGCGTTCACCGAGCGTGGGCACACGCTCGAGAATGCCGAGTGGGATGCGTGGAAGGACGAAAAGGGCTACTGGGTGGCCCAGTTGCAGTGGCAGAACGGACGTTCCGAGATCGCCGCGCACTGGCGTTACCAGCCCGACGCGCACGGCGGTTCGGTCTCGCCGCTCGATGATCCCGCCGCGGATCTGATCGATCCCGATTTCGGTCGCGCGCTGCGCGGTCTGGCGACAGTGCTTCCGCCGCAGGCCGAGCTGGAGGCGCCCGAGCCCGCCGAGCCCGTCGTCGAGCCGCGCAAGGAAACGCCCGCCGCCACCGGCGCGCGTCCCGCGACGGCCCGGCAGCAGCAGCCGACGCTGGACGAGTACTTCGAGCAGCGCGCGGTCGCCGCAGGCGGCAGCGCCGCGGCGATCCCGGCCACCGGCGGCAGCGCCGCGGCAATTCCGGCCGCGAGTGGCAGTTCCGCAGCGATACCGGCCGCGGGCGGCAGTTCCGCAGCGATACCGGCCGCAGGCGGCAGTTCCGCAGCGATACCGGCCGCGAGCAACAGCACCACGACGCAGGCGGCGAGCACGAACGCCGCCCCTGCGGCGAGCGCTCCCACCAACGGCGCGCAGTCCGCGAACACCTCGGCACCGGCAGCGAACCCCGCGCCCGCCGAGGAGAACACCAAGTCCGGCAACGCGAACGGCAAGTCCGCTCCCGCCAAGCCGAACCGCACCAAGCGCGGGAAGGCGCCCATGCCGTCCTGGGAGGACGTGCTGCTCGGCGTGCGCAGCTCGGGTCACTGAGTCGAATCGACGCGCTCCGGCTCGTACCATCTCCCCGCAGAGTTTGCTGGGTGACTCGCCCAGATTGCTGGACCCGAAATTTTCGGCGCGCTGGCGTGTTCCGTCACGGAAGCTGCGTCGCGGGTCGTCCGAGGCGAGTAGATTTTTCGATACGTGCCGGATGACGCGCACCGTCACCGGACACGAAAGGTAGCGGGAAGTTCGCGGAGTAGTTTCGTGCGACCATCGGGAGGTGCCGGAAAATGCTGTCCAAAGCCTCGTCCCTCTGGTATGTCGACGCCCCCGACCCGTTGGCGGTACTGCGCGCTGACCACGACCCGGACCCCGACGCCGCGCTGGCACTGGCCAAGCAGCTCTACGCCGACCGCGACGTGGTGCCGATCATGGTCGGCACCCTCGGCGGCTGCGCGGGCCCTGACCTGGACGAGGTGTACATCGGCTGCTATCCCGGTGTCACCGTGGTGTGTTCGGCGCAGGCCGCACTGCCGCGGCCGACGAAACTGCCGGAGCTTCTGGTGCGCCCGCTCGCCTCCGACCACACCTACCTGCTCTCCTTCGACACCGCCATCAACTGGGGCGCGTTCGCGCATTGGGAGCGCGGGGAATTCCGCCGCGCGTTCAGCTCGACCAGGGTGAACATCCTGGAGGACGAGGGCCTTCCGCTGGTGTGGGAGCGACCTTTCTGGGCGGGCGAGCATCCCGTTCGCTGGCATGCCGGGGAGTTGCCCGACCCGCAGACGCTGCCCTTCGACCCGCCCGACTTCGCCGATGCCGCCAACAACGAGTGGCTCGGCTTCCACTACCGCGCCCCGTCGGCCCAAGGCGCGCTGGTGCCCGGTGACATCGCGGTGTGCGGGTTCACGTTGTACGCGAAAGGCGCGGCGCCCGACCACTCGACCTTGGTCGATTCCGAAAGGCTCCGGACCGAGATCAAGCCGAGGCGTGGGCTGTTCGGTTGGCTGCGCGGAGGCGACCGGGTCGGCTGAATCGGACCGGCCCGGCATCGAACCAAAGCGACGTTGGACCAACCCCCGCGTCGGATCCGCGGAGCGTCAAGTGCCCCGTTTCCTTTGCACAGCCGGTCTTCTCACAGCGCCGACAGACCCTCGACGACGAGCGCCAGCCAGCCGAGCACCACGCCCACTCCGCAGCCGAGCAACACCCACCTGGTCACCGGCGTGAACCGCGCACGCCAGGCGGTAGGCGCGGCGCCACCCGCCGCCACCAGGTTCACCACCACGGCCAGCAGCGGATGCACCTGGGCCAGGGCGATGCCGAACGCGTAGACGGCCACGGCCGCCAGCAGCGCGACCATCACCGTCACGGTGATACCCGCGGCCCACGGCGTCGGATCCTGCGCGGGCGGATAGGGACGGTACGCACCGTTCGTCGGGTGATCCACCATGTCCTTGTCCCTCACGACGTTCTCACCCGTTCATAGAACGCCATCGCCGCGGCCGTGGCCACATTCAGCGAATCGGTGCCCGGAGACATCGGAATGCGCGCGCGGACATCGGTCGCGCGCATCGCGTCCTCGGTGAGGCCGGGCCCCTCCGCGCCGAGCAGCAACGCGACCCGTTCGCCCGTCATGGCGGTGGCCAGATTCGGCGCCGCGGGATTCGGCGTGAGCGCGATGATCTGAAATCCTTTGCTCCGTAGCACCTCCAGGCCGTTCGGCCAGTCCGGCACCGGAGCGAACGGCACCCGGAGGACGTGGCCCATCGACACCCGCACGGCACGCCGGTACAGCGGATCGGCGCAGCGATCGCCGAACAGGACCGCCTCGGCCCCGAGTCCGGCCGCGTTGCGGAACATGGACCCGAGATTCTCGTGGTCGTTGATCCCCTCGAGCACCGCGACGGTGCGCGCGCCCTCGGTCACCTCGTCCAGGGTCAACTCGGGCGGGCGCCGCGCCACCGCGAGCACCCCGCGATTGAGGTGGAAGCCCACGATCTCCGCCATCACCTCGGCGCTGGCCCGGTAATACGGCAGGTCGACCGTCGCCAGATCCTCGGTCAACTGCTCGTACCGGCGCGCCACTCCGAGCAGTGCGCTCGGCCGGAACCGAGAGTCCAGCATCCGCTGCACGACCACTACGCCCTCGGCGATCACCAGTCCCTTGCGACCGGGCAGGTCCGGCCGCCGATCCGCCGACGCCAGGTCGCGAAAATCGTCGACCCGGGGATCGCTGGGATCATCGATATCGATCACTTCGGCCACCGCCATATCCTGCCCGCCCCGGCCGGGCGCTCGAAACCGCACCCGTCCACCGCGCGGGACGCCGCTGATTCGGCGAGTCGAGCCGCCGAATCAGCGGAAGCGCACGAGGCAGGGTGACCGCGAGATGCATGCGATTCTGTTCGCTTTCGCCATCGCCGGACCGACGGGCCGTGCCGTCACCACCGGCCCGGCGTGGTCGGATCCCGATCGGATGATCTGCTCGGCCGCAGGCGATTCCGAGACCCTGCACGATCAGCACCCTGCACGAGCAGCTGACGCGCGACTGGTCCGACCTCATCGCGCGCGAGTGCGGGGGAGAAGATGGCACACCTACACCGAACGCTCGGACGCGCGCCCTGCGCACGACCGAAACTCCCTGTGCTGCTGCCGATCTCGATCGAGCAGCACGGGTCGCCGAGTCGGCACTGCGACTGGCCAAGGAGGTCGACGCTAGAACCGACACGTCCGATACCGCCACGGTGACCGCCGTCACCGGGGCGACCGTCGATGAGGCGACGCGTTTCACGGCCCAACTGCTGACCGGATACCGGCGGATCGCCGCGTTCGACCTCGACCCGCACTTGCTCGGCAACGGCCCAGGTCCACCCGCTGGATCCGGTGTACGGACCGGACAACGACCGGCCGGTGCGGACACGGCGATCGGGCTTTCCCGACCGGGTCTCGGCCGGAAAACCGGGTGCGCCGGGGCGGGAGTCGTGTGACGATCGGCGCATGACGCTCGTACCCGGCATCACCGTCCGATCGGCCACCGAGGAGGACGCGGCGGGGGTGCGGCTACTCGTGGAGACCTCGTTCGGCACGAGGTCGGACGAGGCGTGGCTGGAGCGGTCGGCGCAACTGTTCCCGCCGCGTGACGTCATCGTGGCGGTGGACGGCGACCGCGTCGTCGGGCACGTCCGGTCGCGGGAGATGATCCTGACCGTGCCCGGGGAGCGGACCGTCTCGGCGTGCGGCATCGCCGGAGTCGGCGTCGCGCCCACGCACCGCAGGCGCGGCATTCTGCGCGCCATGTACACCGAACAGCATCGGCGCACCGAGGCGCAGGGCCTGCCGCTGACCATCTTCACGGCGAGCGAGGGCGGCATCTACGGGCGGTTCGGGTACGGGCCGACGGTGCGGCTGAACGCGGTCGAGATCGATCGCAGGTTCGTCGAATTCCTGCCCAGCACACCGGATCCCGGCGGCGTCGAGCTCGTGATGCTCGCTGACGTCGCCGACCGGGTGCGCGAGATCTACGACCGCTGGCGCAGGCCGACCCCGGGCGCGCAAGTGCGGCCCGACGCGTCGTGGGGCCATCTGTTCGCCGATCCGGAGCGGTTCCGCGGCGGCGGCTCGGATCTGTTCACGCTGCTGCACCCGGACGGCTACGCGCTCTATCGCTACTACCGCGAGGGCAGGGAGATGATCGTCGACGTCGTCGAGATGCGCACGGTCACCACCGACGCGCACGCCGCGCTCTGGCGCGCACTGTTCGGTCTGGACCTGGTCACGCAGGTCAAGGCCGAGCTCAGCGACAACGACCCGCTCCCGTACCTGCTGCGGAATCCCCGGCTGGTCCGCACCACCGCGCGCTACGACAACCTCTGGCTGCGGCTGATGAACGTCCCCGGCGCGCTGACGGCCCGCGACTACGGGACCGATCTCGACGTCGTCCTCGGCGTCACCGACCCGTTCCGCGCGGCGGGTGGCACGTTCGCGCTCACCGTGCGCAACGGACAGGCCGAGTGCGCGCCCACCGACCGGGCGGCAGACATCGAGCTCGGCATCGACGTCCTGGGCAGCATGTACCTCGGCGCTTACTCGGCGCGCGCGTTCGCGGCGGCGAATCGGCTCCAGGTCAAGGATTACGGCACGCTGCGCGCGCTCGAGGAGGCGTTCGGCGCCGACCGGGACGCGGTGCTCGGCTGGTTCTTCTGACCGCGGCTTCCTCGGACCGGGTGCGGGTTCCGCGCCCGACCCGGAATGTCCCCACGGGTCGGCGACAGGCTGGCATCCTGGAGAACATGAAGCCGCTTCAGCTGGTTCTCAACATCCTCTGGCTCATCTTCGCCGGGTTCTGGATGGCGCTCGGCTACGTCGTCGCCGGGATCATCTGCTTCATCCTGATCATCACGATCCCGTTCGGCATCGCCTCGTTCCGCATCGCGGCCTATGTTCTGTGGCCGTTCGGCCGCACCACGGTGGAGAAACCGGGCGCGGGCGCGGGCTCGCTGATCGGCAACATCATCTGGTTCATCGTGGCCGGCTGGTGGCTTGCCCTCGGCCACCTGCTCACCAGCATCCCGCTGTTCCTCTCGATCATCGGCATCCCCTTCGGCTGGGCCAACCTCAAGTTCATCCCCCTCTCGCTCTTCCCCCTCGGCCGCGAGATCGTCGACTCCGACCGCCCCTTCGGCGCCGGCTGAGTTCGGGGACCGTGCGCACGCTTCGCAGCGCTCGCAATCGCTGCGAGGCGTGGGGGACGCGTGCGACGAGGGCTACTCCGATTCGGAGACGATGTGCTTCATGATGGTGACGGCCTGGGTGAGGACCGCAAGCTGGTCGTCGGTGAGGGACGAGAGTTGCTCGGTCATCCAGGCTTCGCGTGCGCTGGCCTCGTCGGCGATCAACGCACGGCCGGATTCGGAGAGCGAGACGATGATCTGGCGTCCGTCGGTCGGATGCGGCTTGCGCTCCACCAGGTTCAGGTCGGACAGCGAAGCGATCACCCTGGTCATCGACGGCGGCTGCACCCGCTCCTTGGCGGCCAGCGCGCCCGGTGTCATCGCACCCTCGCGCGCCAGCGTGGCCAGGGCGGAGAGCTGGGTGAGCGAGATCTGTGAGTCGGCGCGACGCCCCCGCAGGTGTCGCGTCAGCCGAACCACCGCCAGCGAGAGTTCACCGGCGAGGGCTCGAACATCCGATGGCGTTGTCACAGTGGCAAACGATACGGGACCGGCCGACTGCGGGACGCCTGTTCCCGCCGCTACGCTGAGGCCGTGACCCAGAAAGTGCCGGAGATCCCGCCGCGGCTGACCGATCCGCGGCCGGTGCTCGCCGTCGGCAGCGCCCTGTGGGTGATCGCCACCATCGTCGTGTGGGCGAGCGGCGAGCGCTGGGAGTCGGCCCGGCCCGTCTGCCTGATGGGCCTGGTGGTCGGCCTGATCGGCTTGACCATCTTCCTGATCCAGCGCCGCGGCGCCCGGCGCGGCGACAAGGGCGCGCAGACCGGTCTGCGGTGATCAGCTCACCTGGAATTCCGCGCTCACCCCGGTGAACGGCCGCAGCACGCCGTCGGCGCCGAGGCTGTCGGCGAAGTGCACGAACCGATAGTCGCCCGGCTCCGCGTCGGCGGGCACGTCCCAGCTGAACCCGGCCACCGATTCGGCCGAGCCGCGTGTGCTCCAGTGGTATCTCACCGCCCACTCCCCCTCGTTGGCGACGCGCACCCAGCCGCTTCCGGTTCGGCGCTGCACCTCGAGGAAGGTGCCGTTGCGGCGCGGGTTGTGCTTCGGATGCGCCGAAACGAATTCGGCGACAACCCTTTCCCCGCGAGCGCAGGAGGCGGGCTGGATCAGCACGTCGCCGAAGCCACGCCCCGGCGGAGTGGCGTCCGGCCCCGGCGCGGGCACGAAGTTCGGCTGGAGGTTCGACACGTCTCGCGGGGCCGGGCCGCGCGGAACCGCGGTGCGGGCCGCGAAAGCCGTTGCCAGGCGGTGGAATTCCTGCTGGTAGGCGGGCAAGGTGTAGCGCCCGTACAGCGTCGACGCGCCCTCGTACTGCTGGGCGTCGTATTCCTCCGGCGTGGTGACGTATTCGTGGTAGGCGTTGGCATAGCCCTGGAGCAGCACCTGGTCCAGACCGACGCCGAGCGCCTCCGTCACGGCGCGGCGCACGCGCAACCCGGACACGATGGTGAACTCACCGCCCGCGGCCGCCAGATACAGCTCGCCGATCCGCACCAGCTGGATCGGCACCACGCTCGGCACCCACGGCACCGGCGGCAGCAGACCGAGCGGCGCGGCGATCGCCTTGGGCGCCTGGGCATCCGCGAGCCAAGCGGGCGCAGGCTGGTTCGGATCGCCGAGCGCGCCGAGGAACGGATTGCGCACGCCCTCGGGAATCGGCCCGCCCGGCAGGCCGGGCCCGTCCTCGACGCTGCCCGCGATCAACGAGACGCCCGCGGCGGCCGAGGCCGTGTGCCGCGGCTGACCGTCCGGGGTGAAGCGTCCGTCGACCGCGATATCGGCCAGGTCGATGTAGCAGAGGAGGGAATCGATCGGTCCGCTCAGCGCGCGCGCTGCGGTCAGCGCGTTCTTGGCGGCGCGGTACTGCCGCTCACCGATCAGGCGGGTGTTCTCGAACTCGTCCTCGGTCGGCCCGGAGCCGGGGCGCAGGTTCAGGTTCGGCGACATGTCGCCCGCATTGGTCTGGGCGAAGGCGGACACGAAGTCCGGTGCGCCGTCGAGGTATCGGACGCCGTGTTCGGTGTGCTCATGGGTGAAGGAGGCGTAGCCCTTGTTGTCGGCGCTGATCAACCGGTTCGCGTTGGTCATCGAGGTGTTGTGGGTCGCGAACCAGGTGATGGCGCCGACCCGCTTGCCGCCCTTGGCAATCGAGAGCGTGGTCACGGCCGGGTCGATGGCCTCGGGGAAGTGATCGCGGTCGGCCGCGGGGTTGCGATCGAAGGCGACGCGCGAGCGGTTGACGCTGGCGTCGTGCAATTCCGCGCGGCCGAGCGCTAGGGCGGCGGGCGCGAGATCGGCGTGCGCGGCCGCGATGGCCTCGACGATCCCGTTCACCTCGGCGTCGTACACCTGCTGCTGGAAGCCGAGGATGGACAGGTTGTAGGCATAGTCGTGGCTGGAGCCGCCGCAGGTCGCGTGCGAATGGGTCGAGGTGAGCAGCACGTTCTGCTCGGTGTAGAGATCGCCGAAGCGGCGGGCCAGCTCGAGCAGCACGCCGCGGTGCACCGACTGGAAGATCATGCCGTTCTCGGCGACGACGAAGACGATGCGCCGCCCGCCCGCGGCGATCACGTACGCACGGGCGCGCGGACGCAGATGGATGCCCGCGGTGGTCTGCTCGAGCTGGGAGTAGCCCATCATCCCGCATTCGGCGGCCGGCCCGGTGAGGTCGGAGAGGCCGACGCCGGCCTGGTAGCCCGCGTCCGGTGCGGCGGCGGCGCTCGCCCCGAGTGTGGCGGTCAGCCCCGGCACGACGCTCGTGGCGGCGAGCGCGGCCGAACCTACCGCGGTTCGGGCGAGAACCGTTCTGCGTGGCACCGGCATCCGAGCCTCCCTTCTTCCGTTTGGCAGCGAACCACACAACTGGACATTCGTCCAGTCCAGATTTTTCTGCGGCGCGAATTGACTGCGCGCGCTGCGGGCGCTTAACTCGCTGAGGTGTCCTCCCGATTGAGCGTCGAAGAACGACGGGCCCACCTTATCGAGGCCGCGATCGGCCTTGCCGAAAAAAAGGGCGTGGCAGGCGTGACCACGCGCGATGTGGCTCAAGCAGCCGGTGTCTCGCTCGGTGTGGTGCATTACTGTTTCGAAAATAAGGACGCGCTGATGACCGAGCTGGTCAAAGCGTTGTCGATGGAATTACGCGATTCCGTCGACGCCAATGAAACAGTTTGGCAAGACGTCGAAAGTGGAAAAGAAGCGCTTCAAAAATTGGTGCGCGCCGGGCTCGAACTGATGTGGCTCAACATCGAGGCCACACCGGAACGACAACTGCTCACCTACGAAACAACGACTTATGCGTTGCGCGAAGGGGAACAGACCCCGAAAAAACTCGCCATCGCGCGCGAGCAGTACGCCTTCAACGACTCGACGCTCACCGACATCCTCGACCACGCGCGCGACGCCACGGCCACCGAGTGGTCGGTGCCGGTGCAGACCCTGAGCCGCTTCACCCTCAACGTCATCGACGGCGTCGTGCTGCGCTGGCTCGTCGACAACGACAGCGAGGCGGTGCGCACCCAGCTCGATCTGCTGAGCGAGATGATCGCGGGGTACGCGGCGTAACAGCCGCTCAGGAAGCTGCGGGCGACGTTCCGTCGACCGCAGCGGGCATGCGGACATGCGTCTCGGTTCCCGTACGCCACCATGGCACGGACACCGTGCCGGTCGCCGCCCCCGAAAGACGTACCCGCAGGTCCTCGTGCAACACCAGCTCGCCCTCCTGCGGCGCGAGCGAGAACAGTTGGCGCAGCACAACTCCCAGCGGCGCCGCAGACCAGGAGGTGCGCAGGCCCGCGCCGAGCACCTCGGCGGTAACCGACTCCGACACCAGCGGCAGGTCGAGCAGGGTCGCCAGGCCGGATGCGGTCTCCTGATCGCCGAAGACGAGGCGATCGGGCGGCAGCGCGAGGCCGAACCACGGCAGGTCGAGCACCATCGCGTCCGAGGCGGCCACCGTCGCGCCGGACAGCGCGCGCACCCGTTCCGGCAGCACCAGCTCGGTGAGGTCCAGGCGGTCCGCCACGGCAGCAAGGTGGCGGTGCGCCCGCGAAACGACTTCCGGCTCAGGGCTGTTCGCCGGATCGGCCAGCGCGGCCAGCAGGGCGTCGGCCAGGTCCGGGGTGATCCGCTCCGGATTCGCGAGGACGGTGCGCAGCACCTCCAGATCGGCGTGGCTCAGGCCAGGCACCGCGAATTCCGGGAGGAGGCCGGTGAATTCGGCGTCGCGGGGATGGCGGTAGTGGCCGAGCGGGATGCCGTCCAAACGCGCGTGCCTGCGCAGCCACCAGGCGGTGTAGCCGTCCGGGTCGGCCAGCAGACGCCTGGTCCGCGGTTCGGAAAGCAGCTGGTGCAGGGCGTCCGGCCAGGCGATGTCGTCGACCAGGTCCAGATCGCGGACGGCGACGAATTCGGACGGTTCCTCGGGCAGGCCTGCCCACCAGGCCTCTTCGTCGTCCAGATGGTGATCGGGTCCGGTCGGATCGGACTCGGCGACGATGCCGAAATCCCAGCCGACACCGACGGCTCGCAGCGCCTGCGTGCCGTACTCGGCCACGACCTCCTCGGAGAGGGTCCCGAGCGGCGCGTCCTCGACCAGCAACGCGTACAGCGGCGCCTCGGGCAGCAGCAGTTCGTCGGCGGGCAGCAATTCGCCTGTGGCGTCCGGCAATTCGATCATGCCGAGCCAGGGCGGCAGCGCGTCCGGATCGGCGTGCGCGGCCAAGCGCAGCACTGCGTCGACCAGGTCGGGATCGTCCGGGTGGTCCGCCAGGTCCGCGTGCAGCGCCGGATCGGCGAGCAGGTCCTCGGCGGTGGCCGAGCGAGCGCCGAGGCGCGACAGCAGCGGGTGCGCGGCCTCCGGATGCACGAGGCGCGCCCAGTGCAACGGGATGGCGACCTCGAGCAGGTCGTCCAGGACGACGGTGCGCGGACCGGTCACCAAGCGGCCGTCGGCCAGCGGAACAGCCAGCGCCCCGAGTTCCTCGGCGGTCAGCGGGTCCACGACGAACGGTTCCAGCGCCGCGTACCACTCCCGCCACCAGGCGGGCGGGCGATCCACACCGCCGGACAGCTCCGCGAGCCTCGCCAGGCCGAGGCGATGCACGTCGAGCACCGCGAGTGCTTCGGTGTGGGCGCGGTCCGACAGTTCGGGGATGACGAGGGAGCCGACCACGTCGTCCAGGAGGCGGGCCAATTCCGGTGTGAGGTAGGGGAAGACGCTCGCGCGAGTAGGCACCGCCGTGGGTGCCGCGCCTCGATCCAGGTCGATGCCCTGGCCGAGTTCACCGCTGCGATCGACCGTTTCCAGGGTGCCGGCGTCCGCCGGACCGGATTCGGTGCGCCCCGCGCTCGTGTCGACCACGGGCAACCACGAGTGGGTTTGCAGTTCGCGGACGAGGGCCTCGCGGAGCAGGCCGTCGGCCTCGCTGCGGGCGAAACCCGGTGCGGGGACCAGGACGAGACGCTCGCCCGGGGGCAGCGCCCGTGCGAAATCGGCATAGCCCGAGGCCAGTTCGGCGACGCGGGCGCCGGGCAGCAGGCGGCGCCGGTCCGGCTGCATCGGGATATCGGCGATCAGCAGGGCGGGCAGGGACAGTTCCTCGTCGGAACGAGTGGGTGCCCGCAGGACGTCGTGCGGCGCGGCGTGGGGCTTGCCGTCGCGCAGCGGCAGCAGCCATCGCGCGCGCGGCGTACGGAACTGCCACCAGGTGCGGCGGCGATCGTCCGGACCGGTCACCCCCAGTTCCGCCAGACCGTCGCCGAGTTCGCGCACCACGGAGGTGAACTCGGCGTCATCGATCCGAAGGACTTGCAGGGCGGGCAGTTCCAGGAGCAGATCCGCGGCCTCGTCGTGCATGGCGGTGAGTAGGGCCTCGGCGTCCACGTCGGCGCGCAGGCGCACCACGACCTCGGTATCGAAGCCCGGTGCGGGGCGGGCCTCGACGGGCCAGGCCAAGCGAAGCGCAGGGGGTTGGAAGGTCGGCGCGGCAGGGTCCGCATCGGCAGGCCGATCAGGACGCACCGCGTTCGGCGTGGCTATTCCGCCCTCGCTCAGCGCCTCTCGCGTTCTGTCGCGGGAGAGGTGCAGCGATCCGGTGGTGGAGCGGAACTCGATGTCGTCGCTCACCGCGAGCACGGCGGTGAACCCGACGCCGAAACGACCGACCGTGGCTGCCTCGGCCTTTCCGGAAGCCCGCAGAGCCGTGAGGGCGTGCACGCCGGAAACGTCCAATGGCGCACCGGTGTTCGCGATGGACAACGTACGACCGTCCAGCTGGACGCGAACCCGGCCGGGGACGCCCGCCTTGGCCGCGGCGTCGGCGGCGTTCTGCGCCATCTCGGTCAGCAGCCGGTCACGGTAACCGGCGCGGACCAGATCCGCCTCGGTGGCGGCGTCCTCCCGAAGCCGGGTCGGCGAATCACGCCACGAGGCGAGAACGGCGGCGCGCAGCCCTTCGGTGCCGAACGGGTCGGCCGAGCCGACCAGTTCCGCGGCTATGACCCGGACTCCGGCCGCGATTCCGCCTCGTCATCCGCACCCGCCTGCGCGGCGGGCGTCGAACCCGGCTCGGCGGCAACGTCGCTCGCGGGCGCTTCGGTGCCCGCGGCTGTGGCGGCGTCCTCCGAAAGCGACGGCTGCACATCGTCGGCTTCCGCGTTGACCGCGGTCGACTCGGCGGCAGGTGTTGCATCAGCCAGGGATTCGGCCGGGCTCGTCTCCAGCGGCGGCACTTCACCCGTCACCGGCTCGTCAGCGTCCGACTCCGAGGGGGCCGAGGCATCATCCGAAACCGTTGGTGGCACATCCTCCGCTTCCACGCTCACCGCGCTCGACTCGGCGACAGGTGTTGCATCGGTCGGGGATTCGGCCGGGGTCGCCTCCAGCGACGGCACCTCAGCTGTCACCGGCTCGGCGGCATTCGACTCCGAGGGTGCCGAGGCGTCATCCGAGGTCGACGGCTGCACGTCGCCTGCGTCCACGCTCACCGCGCCCGACTCGGGGGCGGGCGTTGCGTCGGCCGCCGGGCTGCTGTCGACCGTCGACGCTTCGCCAGTCACCGATTCAGCCACACCCGGCTCGGCAGTGCTCGACTCCGAGGCCGTCGGCCCCTCGCCTGCTTCCGCGCCCGGCTCGACGGCGAGGGCTGCGTCGGTCACCGACTCGGCCGCTGGGCTGCTCTCCACCATCGACGCTTCACCGGTCACCGCTTCGGCCGTCTTCGCCTCGGCGGCAGGCGCTGTGTCAGCCACGGATTCGGCTGCTGGGCTCGTCTCCAACGATGCCGCTTCACCGATCACCGATTCAGCCGCAACCGACTCGGCCGCAGGCGCTACGTCAGCAACCGATTCGGCCGCCGGGCCGGCATCCAACGACGGCACTTCACCGGTCACCGGTTCAGCTGCGTTCGTCTCCGCGTTCGCCGATTCGTCGAACACCGGCGCATCGGCAGCGGCCCGCTCCTCGGCTGCCGCTTCGCGCACGCCGCTCTGCTCGGGGGTCACGGTCTCATCGGCGACCGAACCGCCGAGCTCCGAATCCTTTTCGGCATCCACCGCGGCGGCCACAGCCGATTCGGCGGTGGTGGCGTCGGCAATCGCTTCCGGATGCGCAACGGGTTCGGCGACGGCCGCGGTTTCGGCGACCGGCTTTGCCTGCTCGACCCCGAGATCCTCGGCAGCGGCTACGCCCTCGGCCGAATCGCCTCCGACCTCGGTACCGGCCGACGTGTCGATGGTCGCGGTCTGCTCGCCGATCGAATCGACAGCGGCGGCAACGCTCTCCCCGTCGACGACCTGTGCCTCGGTCTCGGCGGCCGCGGAAACACCTTCGTCCGCGGCAGTTTCGGCACTCACGGCTTCGGGAGCGGACTGCGCCCCGTCACCGGCGACCACGTCGGACCGGCTCGCGGGCTTGCCCAGCTCCTCGGACGGAATCACGTCGAAGGCCGCGTCGTCGTAGGCCTCGTAGAGCGGGGAGCCGCTGCCGGTCGGCGCGACCACGTCGGAGTGGGCTCCGCAGCCGTATTCGGCGTGCACCACGCGGCCGTCGGCGCCCATCGCGTTGCCGCAGACGCCGAAGGCGGCGCGCAGCGCGCCCGCCAGCGGCAGGTAGAAGCCGCACGTGCCGCAGGTGGCGGGGGCGGCCTTGGCCATGTCGGTGTCGGGGCCGTATTCGGAGTACCAGCGTTCGGCCGCCTCGACGCGGCCCTCTTCGCTGAGCACCTTGGTGCGGCCGAGGCCGATCTCCAGCGCGACCTCGTCGATCTCGGGATCGCTGCTGGCCACGTAGCCGGGCGCAAGGCGCGGGTCGTCCTGCGCCGGGGCGAGCAGGTCGCCCGGCGACAGGTCGCCCGGGCGGATGCGCTGCTCCCACGGCACGAAGTCGGGCGCGACGAGCGCGTCGGGGCCGGGCAGCAACGCGGACTCGCTGACCGTCGCACGGTCCGCGTCCGGCGGCGCCGCCACGACCACGGCCCACTGCCAGCCGCGATAGCCGGGCAGCGTGGCCTCGAACCGATGGGTCGCCGCGCTCTCGTCCTCGGCGCTGACACCTAGGTGCGCGCCGACGGCGGAGGGCTCCAACTCCAGGAGCGCACGGCGGGCCAGGTCCACGGCTTCGGCGAGTACCGGCCGGACGTCGGGCTCCGAAACAGAAACTGCGCTCACGGCCTACATTTTGCCGTATGGAGCTGAATCCGCGTGCGTTGGCCATCGGTGTGCTGGTCGGTTCGCTCCTGACGGGCGGTTGCGGCGACGCCGAGCCGGAGCCGCCGGGGCTGCGGATCGAGGTCGTCGGCGTCCGTCCACACGATCCAGGGGCCTTCACACAGGGGCTCGAGGTGGACGGCGACACCCTGTACGAAGGCACCGGGCTGCGCGGCCGCTCCACCGTGCGCGCCACCGATCTGCGGACGGGCGCCGAGCTGACCCGCGTCGAGTTGCCGGAGCCGTATTTCGGTGAAGGCATCGCCAGAGCGGGCGACACCCTGTGGCAGCTGACCTGGCAGGACGGCGTTGCCTTCGCCCGCGATCCGGTCACCCTCCACACCCGGACAGAGGCCGCCTATCAGGGTGAGGGCTGGGGACTGTGCGCCCGCGACGGCCAGCTGGTCATGAGCGACGGGACGAACACGCTGACCTTCCGCGATCCGGTCACCTTCACGCCGACCGGTTCGGTCACCCTCCGTGGCCAGAGGGGTGCGCACCTGAACGAACTCGACTGCGCCGCGGACGGTTCGGTCTACGCCAACGACTACCCGACGAACCGGATCCTGCGCATCGACCCCGATTCCGGCGTCGTGCTCGGCGTCGCCGACGCCTCCGCGCTGCTCACCCGCGAGCAGCGCGCCGACGCCGAGGTGCTCAACGGGATCGCCCAGCTGCCCGGCACCGATCGCTTCCTGATCACCGGGAAATACTGGCCGGCCATGTTCGAGGTCCGTTTCGTGCCCGCCTGAGCCGTCACGGGACGCGAGGAACGTCACTTCTGGCCCGCACCGTGGAGCGCCGGTGAGTTCCTGTCGGCGCAGTACGACAGAATTGAGGGGTGACTACTCCGCGCGATCCCTTCGGTCCCGAGCGTGGTCCATGGGATGGCGAGGAAGCGCCGATCGAACGGCATCCCGGCTACGACCGGTATCCCCCGCCCAGCGCGCCGTCCGGGCGCAGACCGCTGCCGCCGCTGGATCCCCGCCGCCACGCGCCGCAGCGCGACCCACTCGGTCCGTTGCGCAAGACGCCGCCCGAACTCGATCCGCCCGGACGGACGGACAGGCCGCCCGCCCGCTCCGGTCCGCCCGACGAGCCGACCCGCAAGACCCCGCGCCGCGTCTTCCCGCACACGCCCGCGCAACGGCCCGCCGACACCAAGCGCTTCGAGGCGCAGGACCGGCCCCCCGAACCCGAACGGCAGGAACCCGCCGCACCGCCGAGCGAGCAGCGCGCTCCGCGCAAACTGACCGTCACCAGGGTCGCCGCACTGCGCGGCAAGGAACTCACCGAGAAGGGCATCGCCACCTTCCAGCGCGCCGCCAAGGCGGACGGCGCGGACAAGTCCGGCCTCACCGCGCTGACCTACGCCACCATGGCGAACTTCGCGCTGGACGCCGCGATCGCGGTGGCACTGGCCAACACGCTGTTCTTCGCCAGCGCAACCGCGGAGAGCAAGTCCAATGTCGCGCTGTATCTCTTGATCACCATCGCGCCGTTCGCGGTGATCGCGCCGCTGATCGGCCCGCTGCTCGACCGTCTGCAGCGCGGCCGCAGGCTGGCGCTGGCGACCTCGTTCGGGGCGCGCGCCGTGCTCGCGGTGGTGCTGATCATGCAGTTCGACACCTGGGCGCTCTATCCGCTCGCGCTGTGCATGATGATCGGCAGCAAGTCGTTCTCGGTGCTCAAGAGCGCGGTGACACCGCGCGTGCTGCCACCGGATATCGACCTGGTGCGCACCAATTCCCGGCTCACCGTCTTCGGTCTGGTCGGCGGCACCATCGGCGCCGGAACCGTCGCCGCGCTGATCGCGACCATCGCGGGCTCCACGGGGGCGCTCGTGCTCGCCGTCCTGATCGCGGGCGCGGGCACCTATCTGAGCCTGCGCATCCCGAGCTGGGTCGAGGTGACCGAGGGCGAGGTGCCCGCGACACTGAGCTATCACGGCGACGACGCGCACACCGAGGTGCTGCGCCAGGGCGCGCAGTCCGCGGTGCCCGCACGCAAACGCAGGCAGCCGCTCGGCCGCGCCGTGGTGACCGGACTGTGGGGCAACGGCGCCATCCGCGTGCTGACCGGTTTCCTCACCTTCTACGTGGCGTTCGTGGCCAAGGCGACCGAGCATCGGCCGGTGCAGCAGGCGGCGATGCTCGGCGCGGTCGGCGCGGCCGCCGCGATCGGCAACTTCACGGGCAACGCCACCGGCGCCCGCCTCGCCCTCGGCAGGCCATCGCTCATCGTGCTCGGCTGCACCGCCGCGTGCACCGGGGTCGCGATCTTCGCGGTGTTCGCCGACAACCTGCTCGGCGCGGCGGTGGCCACCCTGGTCGCGGCGGGCGCGAGCGCGCTGGCGAAGGTGTCGCTGGACGCGTCGATCCAGGACGACCTGCCGCCGGAGTCGATCGCCTCCGGATTCGGCCGCTCGGAGACCGTGCTCCAGCTGAGCTGGGTGGTCGGCGGCGCGGCGGGCGTGCTGCTGCCGACCGACTACTGGAAGGGTTTCGCGGTCGTCTCCGGAATACTCGTGCTCGGACTGATCCAGACCTTCGTCAGCTATCGCGGCCACTCGCTGTTGCCCGGCTTCGGCGGGAACCGGCCGCAGCACGCGGAACAGGAAGTGCCCGCGGCGCGTAAACCGCACGGCGACAGCATCCAACGAGAAACGGGAGATCCGATCTGGTGAACAAGCTCACTGGCCGCACCATCGCCGCGCTGTCCGCGGTCGCGCTGTTGCTGGTCGCCGCCACGGTCGCCGTCGTGGTGACCGTGACGGTGCGCAACGCGCCCGACCACGACCCCGAGATCACCGCCTACGCGCACGGCAGGTCGGTCACCGTGCCGCCGTACCAGTACTGCGACATCAGGATCGTCGGCGAGGACCAGCTCGACCTGTCCAACTGCCGCGGTGGCGAATCCATCGATCTCGAGGTTCCCGCGGGTTATCCGCTGCAACTGTCGCTGCCCCGTTCGATCGCCGACGCGCCGTGGCTGGCGCAGCTGGTCTACGCGCTGCCGAACGGCGACGTCGTGGACCGCGTGGTGAGCCACAACGACTACCCCGAGGGCGCGCTCGCGCTGACCATCGATTCGCGGCCGCTGCCCGAACTCAGGCTCATCGGCGTGGAATTGCAGCTGCCGGTGCCCGCGATCGACGAGAACGGCAGGGAGACAACCGTTCCGCACGCCGCTTGGTCGATCCGCACGGCCTGATCGCTCGATCCGCCGGGCGCACACGGCATCCCGGCGGATCGGTCACGACAGGGACCGGATCATCGGCGCTCGACCGAGCGAGCGCTCGCGGCTCGTCAGTGGTCGAGCTCGCGCGCGACGGCGCGGACGACCTCGGAAATGGTGCGCGCGGACTTGCGATCCGGGTACCGGCCCTTGCGGAGGTCCGGCTGCACCTTGGTCTCCAGCAGGGTGATCATGTCCTCGACCATCCCGTGCAGCTCGTCGGGCGTGCGGCGCGGGCCGGTGGGCTCCTTGCGGGCACTGCGGTCGCGCTCCTGGCCCTGCCGCACCGACGGCGGCGCCTCGAGCAGCTTGAGGCTGAGCGCCTGCGGACCGCGACGGCCCGCGGCCATGCCGAATTCGACACGCTGCCCGGGCTTCAGGCCTTCGACACCGTCGGGCAGCGCGGACGAGCGGACGTAGACGTCCTCACCCTCGTCCTGGGAAAGGAAGCCGAAGCCCTTTTCGACGTCGTACCACTTCACCCTGCCGGTCGGCACTGCGCTCACCCGTTCATCATTCGACACCCGGACCCGGTCGGTCCGAGCACACCTGTCTGCTCGAAACTGCGCGACGAATTCCCGCCGGGAGCAGTTCCTGTCAGTTTGCGTAAAGAACGCGCCCCACAAGCCTGTAGGACGCGATTGTCATCGAGTCTACCCCGGTGGCGATAACCGAAGCACATCAGTTTTACCGTCGAGAGGTGACGAACCCTTCCGTACCGCCGCCGCCGAGCAGCTCGCCGCGCCGGTCAGGAGATTGGTTGTTGAAGCTCGCGCTCGGCCTGTTCGCGGTCGGATTGCTGGCCATCATCGCGATCTTCCTGACGCCGATCCTCACCGACGGGCAGCCGGGACTGTGGCTGTATCTGCTCGCGATGCTGACGCCCGTCGGTTTCCTCTGCGCGCTCGTGTTCGCGCTCTGGTCCGGCCGCCGGTCCAGATGACCGGCAACTGGGTACCCGAGCCTTTCGTTACCCACCCTGCGGTGTGATCCTCGTCACATCAAGCACGGGTCACGGACCGGCAACGGACCGGAGCCATCCGTGCGCCGCGGCTTCTAGCTGCGCGGAAGCGATTTCGCAGCGGCCGAGACCACATCGAGACCGACGGGTACACGCCGGTTATCAAATAGTGATTTTTCGCGGCGATCGACGTACGGTCTATCCCAGCCGGGACACCCGGCACCACCGGCCCGCCGCACCGAACCTCGCCCCGCGGGTACCGGACCCCGACGGAAACAGGGGCGGGGGCGGGACGGACGACCTCTCAGTCCGAACCCGAGCGAAACCTCGCAGGTGCGGACGAGAGGAAGAACCCGATATGAGTGGACGCCATCGCAAGCCGACCTCCACCGGGCGCACCGTAGCCAAGGTCGCCGTCACCGGCGCGATCTTCGGCACCGCAGGTGTTGCCCTCGCGGGAAACGCCAGCGCGGCTCCCGACTCCGACTGGGATCGCCTCGCGCAGTGTGAAGCGGGCGGCAACTGGGGCATCAACACCGGCAACGGTTTCCAGGGCGGCCTGCAGTTCTCCCCGAGCACCTGGAACTCCCACGGCGGCCAGGAGTACGCGGCCACCGCCAACCAGGCCAGCCGCGAAGAGCAGATCGTCGTCGCCGAAAAGGTCCTGGCCTCGCAGGGCTGGGGCGCTTGGCCCTCGTGCTCGTCCAAGCTGGGGCTCAAGAGCTCACCGAGCCAGCGCAGCGCTCCGGCCACCGTCGACACCCCGCGGTGGGCCCCCGAGGCATCCGCCCCGCAGCAGGCGCAGGCCGCCGACGCCAACCAGGAGATCTTCCAGGCCGTCGACCGCGCGATCGCCGCGGTGCAGCAGCAGGGCGTGCAGATCCCGCAGCCCGCACTCGATTTCTTCAACGCCGCCAAGGCGAACGGGGTCACGCTGGACCCCACGGTCGTGAACTTCTACGAGGCGAACAAGGGCCTGCTGCCCTCCTGAGTTTCGCCGTTCACGAACAAGGCCCCCGCATCAACGAGGATGCGGGGGCCTTGTTCGTACCTACGGCCGTGATCGGCGAGATCAGCGGTTGATCACCGTCTGAGGGTGCACGTAGGCCAGTTGCTCGGCCGGGACCGGGAACTCGGTGTCCTCGCCGTAGGGCGACAGGCCACCGGAACGGGTCGACGAGAGCTCAGTGACCGCGTGATCACCATCGGCCACCTGGGGCCAACCGTTGTCGACATAGGGTTTCTTCGATTTGTTCACCACGCCCTCATGCTAGCGGGAGGTGCAAACCCCCGCGTTCGAGCCTCCTTCCCCTCTGACCTGCTCGAGCCGGGTCGCGCCACCGGAGAACCTCCCGCTCCGCCGGCAGCGCTGATATGCCTTACGCGACGACAGATTTCGCACGGCCCGGGTAACTCACCGGGGACGAGCCAACTCAGCCATCTCCTTGCCGCCGGCCGCCAACGCAACCCAGCCCCGCACCTGAGCCTGGCCTTGAACGCGGAGAGGCGGGACAGATTAGGCTGGATTGGATGACCGTGACCAGTGCCCTTGCCGCGTGGCTCGGCGCGCGCAGCGATGACCAACTGGTGCACCTGCTGCAATTGCGGCCCGATCTCGCCGTGCCGCTGCCATCCTCGATGGCGGTGCTCGCGGCCAGGGCCGAACAGCGCGCCTCGGTGCTGCGCGCCACCGACGATTTGAACACCCTCGACTTCGCCCTCGTGGAAACGCTTGCGGTGCACGGTGCGACGCGAGCGCCGGGCGACAGCACGCCGCTGACCCGCAAGGCGTTGCACGCGCAACTGAAAGGACGCGCGACCAAGGCCGCGATCGAGGAGTCGCTCGATCGGCTGACCGCCCGCGCACTGGTCTGGCTCGACCGTGACGATCTGCACCTGGTCGCCACCGCGGCCGAGGCGCTGCCCTGGCCGATGGGCAGCAGCACCGAGCTGCCCGACGCGCTCACCGAAGCCGAGACCACCGCGGCGCTGGCCGAGATCTCCCCCGCCGAACACGCCCTGCTCGAGAAGCTGGCAGGCACCGGTCCGCGCGGCCGCACCAGGGACGCCGCACCCGGCACCCCCGCCGACCGCCCGGTCCAGCAGCTGCTCGCCCGCCGGCTGTTGCACCGCATCGATGACGAGACCGTCGAGCTGCCGATCACCGTCGGCCAAGTGCTGCGCCGCGAGCCGGTGAGCCATCCGCATGCCCTCATGCCCCCGAAGCCGGAGCTGACCAAGCAGGCCCCCGCCGAGGTCAACGCCGTCGCCGCGGGTGAGGTGGGCGAGCTGTTGCGCCATTGCACCGACATCCTGGAAGCGCTCGGACAAGCGCCTGCGCCCGCCCTGCGCGCAGGCGGGCTCGGCGTGCGCGAGCTGCGCCGCATCGCCAAGCAGACCGGCATCGACGAGATGCGGGCGGGCCTGCTCGTCGAGCTGCTGGCGGCCGCGAAGCTCATCGAGAAGGGGCAACCGGATCCACCGCCGGATTTCGACTCCGTGGACGACTTCTGGGCGCCGACTCCCGCCGCCGACGGATGGCTGGAGGGTCCGGCGGCCCGCCGCTGGACGGTGCTCGCCATGGTGTGGCTCGACCTGGACCGGATGCCGTGGATGATCGGCATGCGCGACGCCAACGACAAGCCGCTGGCCGCGCTCTCCCTGGAACTGCGCACCCCGACCGCGCCGCGCGACCGGCGCGCCGTCCTCGAACTGCTGGCCGAGTATCCGTCCGGCGCCGCCGTAGCCCCCGCCGACGTCGGCCGCATCCTGGCCTGGCGGCAGCCGCGCAGGCGCAGGCACTTCCGGCGCGAGGCGGTCGAGAACACCGTGCGCGAGGCGGCCGAGGTCGGTCTCGTCGGACGCGGTGCGCTCGGGTCGCCTGCCAGGGCGCTGCTGCACGGCGGGGTGACCAGTGCGGCCGATGCCGAGGCCGCCATGGAGGCGGCGCTGCCCGCCCCGGTCGACCATGTGCTGGTGCAGGCCGACCTGACCGTGATCGCGCCCGGTCCGCTGACGGCCGAGCTACAGCAGCGGGTCGCGCTCGTCGCCGACGTCGAATCGGCGGGTGCGGCAACGGTTTACCGAATCGGCGAGAACTCGGTGCGACGCGCGCTCGACGCCGGGCTCACGGCCGCCGAGCTGCACACGCTCTTCACCACGCACTCGCGCACGCCGATCCCGCAGGCGCTGACCTATCTCATCGATGACGTGGCCCGCAGGCACGGCAGGCTGCGGGCGGGCATGGCGCAGGCGTTCGTGCGCAGCGACGACCCCACGCTGCTCGCCCAGGTGCTCGCCGCGCCGGTCGCTTCCGCGCTGGCGCTGCGCGCGGTGGCCCCCACGGTCGCGATCTCCCAGGCGCCGCTGGGCGAGGTGCTCGAACAGCTGCGCGCGGCCGGTTTCGCGCCCGCGGGCGAGGATTCGGCGGGCGCGATCGTCGATCTGCGCACGCGCGGCGCCCGCATCTCGGTGCGCCCGAACGCGCGCCAGGCCTACCGGCCGACGCCGCCGAGCACCGAACAGCTCGAACTGCTCGTCGCCGAGCTCAGGGCGGGCGAGCGCGCGGCAAGCGCCCGCGCGGGCCAATCGGTGCGCACGGACGGCACCAGAACCAGCACGGCCGCCACTCTCGCGCTGCTGCAACTGGCGGCGCGAGTGCGGCGGCCGGTGAATATCGGCTATGTCGACGCCTCTGGCGTCGCGTCTCAGCGCGTCGTCGAGCCGTTGAAGGTCGGCAACGGGCAGCTCGACGCGTTGGACCCGGTGACAGGCGCGGTCCGGCACTTCACGTTGCACCGGATCGCGTCGGTCGCGCTGCTGGAATGATCAGCTGTTGGGCTTGCCCACGCAGAACAGGGTCTTGGGGTCCGAGACGGTGATGAACTCCTCGGCGCTTTCGCAGAGCAGTTCGTCGGTCTGACCGTCCACGCGCTGCAGGACCTTGAACGTGGCCTCGGTCGAGGAGCAGTCGACCCACTTGTACGGCGAGGTGCCGACGTCGTTGTAGCAGCTGCCCTGGGCGAAGTTGGGCGCTAGGCACAGGAACGCGGTGCCGCCGCTGGCCAGCTGCTCGGTGTAGCTGGTGTACTCCTTCGACGCGCATTCGGTCTGCTGGTCGAAGCTCTGGTGCACCTTGTACACAGCCTTGGGCGAGGAGCAATCGATCGGCTCGCCCTCGGTGGCGGTCGGCGAGTTGTCGGTGATGTTGATGCAGTCACCGACCTTCGTCTTGGCCACGTCGGACTTGGTTGCGTTGTCGATCGCCGAACAGCCGGTCACCGCGACCGCGAGCGCGGCCACCGCCAGGAGGGCGAGCACAACACGTGCCAGCAGCCTCGTTCCTGGGAACTTCACGGGAAAACCTCTCTCACCGAATTCGTTCACGGGCGTGAACGCGGTGAGGATACCTTCACGATCGCGGTGACCGCATCAGCCTCGTCGAACGGCGGGCGGTGGCTCAGAAGCCGGCGCCGTACATTCCCAAGATCGCGAAGCCGAGCACTCGCGGGAGCAGTTGACCGAGCAGTTGCAGACCAAAGTAGTTCACTAGCAATGCCTTCCGCAGATCGTCCACTTGGTGGACGTTCGTCCAATACGTCGACTGTGTCGTCCTCGAGCGGCGCGTCGTTACTCTTGGCAGGTATGACGCTCGAGGACGTCGCGGGCGAGCTGTACGCGGTGCAGCCCGCCGAGTTCGTCGCGGCGCGCGCCGCGCGGGTCGCCGAGGCCAAAGAGGCAGGCGACAAGGAGCTCGCGTCCGCCATCGGCAAGCTGCGCAAGCCGACGGTGACCGCGTGGGCCGTGAATCTGCTCGCGCGCTCGGTCCCGGACGAGGTGGACGGCCTGCTGCGGCTCGGCGACGCCCTGCGCACAGCGCAGCGCAAGCTGTCCGGCGAGCAATTGCGCACCCTCACCACGCAGCGGCAGCAGGTGGTCAACGCACTGGCCCGGCGGGCGGGGGCGCTGGCCGCCGAGGTGAGCAAGCCGCTGAGCGAAAGCGCGCTGCGCGAGGTGGGCCAGACGCTGACCGCGGCCCTCGCCGACCCAGAGGTCGCCGAGCAGGTGCGCACCGGAACGCTGGCCACCGCCGCGAGCTACGAGGGATTCGGCCCCGCGGGTCCCGCGCTGGTCGCGGTCGACGGCAAAGGCTCGGCGCCGTCGAAGAAGAAGGCGCGCGAAACGCCGAAGAAGCAGCCCGACGCGGAGGCCGAGCGGGAACTCGAGGACGCGCGCGCCACCCTCGAATCCGCCCGGGCCGCACTGGATTCGGCGCAGCAGCAGGCCGATGAGACGACGGCGCGGCGCACCGGGATCGAGGACAGGATCAGCGAACTACGCGCCGAACTCGAGCACGCCGAGCACGAGAAGCAGTTCGCCCGCACCGCCGAACGCGGCGCGCAGGAGCAGCTGCGCGCGGCGCAGCGTCAGCTCGACCGGGCCCAGCGGTGGGTGCGGCGGGCGCAGGATCGGGTGCGGGACTGACCCGAGGTCAGAGCCGCAGGTCGCCGGGGTACAGATATTCGTCGGCGGGCGGGGAGGTCTGGTTCAGCCACGCGTCGAAGAATCCCGTCAGATCCGTCCGGGTCTTCGACTGCACGAAGGTGCGGAACTCGGGCATCGAGGCGTTCCCGTAGGCGTGCCTGCCGAGGAATTCCCTGATCGCGCCGAAGAACACGTCGTCGCCGAGCTGCTTGCGCAGCGCGTGCAGGAACAGCGGGCCGCGATAGTAGACCGAGGTGAATTCGAAACCGGCGCCGGGATTTTCCAGCGGGATGTCCCAGAAGCGCTGCTTGTCATACCATTTCGCGATGGTCTCGCGATACTGCGCGTCGATGTCCTCGCCTTCCATCCGCTCCGGCCACAGGTACTCGGCGGTGTAACTGGCGAAGCATTCGTTCAGGCAGATGTCGGACCACTGCCGCACCGACACCGCGTCGCCCCACCACTGGTGCGCGATCTCGTGCACCACGGTGTGCAGATCGCTGCGCGGCGAGTAGATCGGACGGGTCTGGGTCTCCAGGGAGAATTGGATGTCGGCGTCGACGTAGATGCCACCTCCCGCGTCGAACGGGTACGGCCCGTAGAGCTGCTCGGCGAAATCGAGAATCTCGGGCAAGCGCTCCTCGTTCTCCCTGCTGTGCTCCGCATCGGGAGCGAAGGCACTCAGCAGCGGGGTGCCGTTGGCGCGCCACTGCTCGAGGAAGCTGAAGTGATCGATGGCGACGGTGGTCAGGTAACCGAGGACCGGCCTGCGCGATTCCCAACTGACGGTGCGCTTGTCGGCGAGCACCGTGTTCTGCGTGCGCAGCCCGTTGGACATGACCTCCCACTCGGCGGGCACCGTGGCGTGCAGCGCGAAGGTGGCCTTGTCCAAAGGGGTGTCGTTGAGCGGGTACCAGGTGGTCGCGGAGTGCGGCTCACCGGCGACGAACGCGCCGCCGCTCGGCGCGAAGGTCCAGCCTTCGCCCACGGTGCTCGTCATCTCGCCCGCGTAGTCGACGGTCACCGTGAAGGGCAGTCCGGGCAGGATCGGCAGCAGCGGGGTGACGGTGAGTTCGTGCTCGCCGTTGCGGTCGAAGGAGGCGGGCTGATGGTTGACCGAGACCATCCGCACCTCCGGCCCGGCGAAGTCGAGGTTGAACGCGCGCAAAGCCTGCGTCGCGACGGCGTCGATGCGGGCGGTGCCGGTGAGCTGATAGGTCGGCGGGTCGTAATCGATGGTGACGTCGTAGTGGCGCGCGTCGTAGCCGCCGTTGCCGTCCATGGGGTAGTAGGGATCGTCCAAGCCGGGGGCGCCGACGAACGGATCGGCGTTCGCGGGCCCGGCTGCCGTGAGCAGCAGGACGGCGACCGTGCCACACACCAAGCCGGACAACCTCATTCGACCACCGCCCCTTTCCACCACACCCCGAACTCCGGTACCGACGTACCGCGCACGTGGATGGTAGCCGGTTCAGTCCGCCGTGCCGCTGAGCGCCACCGACGCGCCGAGTCCGACGATCATCGCGCCGCCCGCGCCGCCGACGGCTTCGAGCCTACGCGGCGACTTGGCGAACCAGCTGCGGGCCGAGGCCGCCAGCAACGCCCACGCGCTGTCGGAGACCAGCGCGATGGCGAGGAACACCGACCCGAGGACGACGAACTGCCACGGCAGCGAACCGGAGGCCGGATCGACGAAATGCGGCAGCACGGCGGAGAAGAACACGATGCCCTTCGGGTTGGTCACCCCGACGATCACGCTCTGCCGGAAGACGCGTCCGTCGGCGACGGTGTCCGCGCTAGCGCCGAGCGCGTCGCGCAGCGCCTTGCGTTCCCGAATCGCCTGCACGCCCAGATAGACGAGGTACAGCGCGCCCGCGAACTTCACCACGGTGAGAGCCAACGATGACGCCGCGAGCAGCGTGCCGAGCCCGATCGCGACGAAGATCAGGCAGACCAGCACGCCGACGCAGTGGCCGACGGCCGAGATCAGCGCGGCCCGCCTGCCGAGGGCCAGCGCCCGTCCGACGGTGAACAACACGCCGGGACCGGGTATGACGACGATGAGAGTGGCTGCGGCCATGAACGCCACCAGGTTGGTCATGGGAACCATCGGGGCAGTCTAATTCGCGGCGCCGCCGACGCGGCGTGTCGCGCGAGACCCGCCGGGTCAGTTGCCGAGATCGTCCGGCAGCTGCTGCGGATCGAGCAGCAGGCGCTTGGCCGAGGTGCGGCGCACCTGCGCGGCGAGCGCGAGATTGTCGGTGAGCAGCCGCCATTCGACCTCGCTGATGGCGGCGCGCGCCCGCTCGATGACCCGGCCGTCCCTGGTCCCCCAGGCGATCGGCATGGCGCTCACCGACTGCCAGCGCTCCCCCACCTGGCGCGGTGCGCGGTCGGTGCGGATCGCGACCGAGGGCACCCGCTCGCCCGCCCGCTTCTGGTGGCCGGGCAGATCCCGCACCTTGCGGGTCACCAGTGCGTAGCGCGGATCGGTCGCTTCCGGTGTCGACACGTCGACGAGCGCGAGCAGCACGACCCCGGTCGGATAGGTCTCCGAGACCACGGCGGGCACGAGTTCACCGTCGGCGTAGAGGCGATCGATGCTGGACCGGTGCGGCGCCCACAGCGCCACCCACAGCGACGTCACCGTGCCGAGCGTGGAGGCGACCGCGAGCAGGTAGGACCACGGATGGCCCAGCCAGATCAGATAGGCCGTCACGGCGGCGGATACGACGGCCGCGGCGATCGCGACGACGCGCAACCGGCGCAGATCGGCGAACACTTCGTTCACCGCATGGGCATGCCTGCGGTCCACCGCGAATTCGAAGCGTCGCACGTTACTTTCCTAGCACACGTTGCGGAGGATTTGCCTCCGCTTATCCGATGGCAGGCCCGAGCAGGTCGTCGGCGTCCGTGATGCGGTAGGCGTAGCCCTGTTCGGCGAGAAAACGCTGGCGGTGCGCCGCGTATTCGGCGTCGAGGGTGTCGCGAGCGACCACCGAATAGAAGTGCGCCTGCCCGCCGTCCTGCTTCGGCCGCAACAACCTGCCCAGCCGCTGCGCCTCCTCCTGACGCGAACCGAAGGTACCCGAAACCTGCACCGCCACGGAGGCTTCCGGCAGATCGATGGAGAAGTTGGCGACCTTGCTCACCACGAGCACCGGAATCTCGCCGCGCCGGAACGCGTCGAAAAGTTCTTCGCGCTCTTTGGTTTTCGTGGAGCCCTGGATTACCGGCGCGTTCAGATCGGCGCCCAATTCGTCGAGCTGGTCGAGGTAGGCGCCGATCACCAGACTCGGCGCATCCTTGTGCTTGGCCAGAATCGATTCCACCACAGCGATTTTGGTGCGCGCGGTCGAACACAGCTTGTAGCGCTCCTCCGGCTCCGCGGTCGCGTAGGCCATGCGCTCGGCGTCGGTGAGCGTCACCCGCACCTCGATGCAGTCGGCCGGGGCGATCCAGCCCTGCGCCTCGATGTCCTTCCACGGCGCGTCGTAGCGCTTCGGGCCGATCAGCGAGAACACGTCGCCCTCGCGACCGTCCTCGCGCACCAGCGTGGCGGTGAGGCCGAGCCTGCGGCGCGACTGGAGGTCCGCGGTCATCCGGAAGACCGGCGCGGGCAGCAGGTGCACCTCGTCGTAGATGACCAGGCCCCAGTCGCGGCTGTCGAACAGTTCGAGGTGCTTGTACTCGCCCTTGGTGCGGCGGGTGATCACCTGGTAGGTCGCGATGGTGACCGGCCGGATCTCCTTGCGCTCGCCGGAGTATTCGCCGATCTCGTCCTCGGTCAGCGAGGTGCGGGCCAGCAGCTCGCGCCGCCACTGCCTGCCCGCGACGGTGTTGGTCACCAGGATCAGCGTGGTGGCCTTGGCCTTGGCCATCGCCGCCGCGCCGACCATCGTCTTGCCCGCACCGCACGGCAGCACGACCACGCCGGAGCCGCCCGCCCAGAACGAGTCCGCGGCCATCTGCTGGTAGTCGCGCAGATGCCAGTGGCCGCCGGTGTAATCGAGCTCGATGGCATGCGCCTCGCCGTCGACGTACCCGGCCAGGTCCTCGGCGGGCCAGCCGATCTTGAGCAGCATCTGCTTGATCCGGCCACGTTCGGACGGGTGCACCACCACGGTGTCGTCATCGATGCGCGCGCCGAGCATGGGGGCGATCTTCTTGTGCCGCAGTACCTCTTCGAGCACCGCGCGATCCAGGCTGACCAGCGTCAGGCCGTGCGCCGGATGCTTCACCAGTTGCAGCCTGCCGTACCGGGCCATCGTGTCGACGACATCGACCAGCAACGGCTGCGGGACCGCGTACCGGGAGAAGCTGACCAGAGCGTCGACCACCTGCTCGGCGTCGTGCCCGGCCGCGCGCGCGTTCCAGAGCGCCAGCGGCGTCACCCGGTAGGTGTGCACGTGCTCGGGCGCCCGTTCCAGTTCGGCGAAGGGCGCGATGGACTGGCGCGCCGCGTCGGCCAACTCGTGGTCGACCTCCAGCAGCAGCGTCTTGTCACTCTGAACGATCAGCGGACCGTCGGTCACAGTCTCTCCTCGTATCGGGCGGTGCGGACGTCGTTCGCCCGTGCGCGCCGGTTTCGGCGCTCATTCTCCCCTGGCCCACCGACAACCCGCAGGCTGCGGTGGGTGTGCGCAGCGGGGTCCGGCTCCGGAGATACCAGCGTAGGCCGCGTGCGTTTTGTTCCGTTGCGCTGGTCACGGTCGGGGTCCACCGGCCCCGAAGTGGACCGAGACGCGGCGCGGTCCGGTCGGCGACGATCGTGGACATGATCGAAACAGCGGCGATACTCGGCGTGGCGGCGGCCGCGCTCGGCATGGTGCTCACCCCGGGACCCAACATGATGTACCTGGTCTCCCGCACGGTATCGCAGGGGCGACGGGCCGGGCTGATCTCGTTGACCGGGGTGGCGGCCGGTTTCGGCGTCTATCTCACCGCCGCCGCCGCGGGCATCACCGCGGTGTTCGCGGTGGTGCCGGGACTGTACGTCGCGGTGAAGCTGGCGGGCGCGGCCTATCTGCTGTGGCTGGCGTGGCACGCGCTGCGGCCGGGCGGCGTCTCGGTGTTCACGCCCTCGGAGCTGCCCACCGACCGAGCGCGCAGGCTGTTCGCCATGGGCCTGGTCACCAACCTGCTCAACCCGAAGATCGCGATCATGTACCTCGCGCTGATCCCGCAGTTCGTCGTGCCCGAGCGCGGGCTGATCTGGCTGCAGAGCCTGTGCCTCGGCGCGGTGCAGATCGCCGTCGCGCTGACCGTGAACGGCCTCATCGTGCTCGCCGCGGGCATGATCTCCGGCTTCCTCACCGGGCGGCCACTGTGGCTGCGCGCCCAGCGGTACGTGATGGGCACCATGCTCGGGTCGATCGCGGTGCTGCTCGCCACCGACCGCGCCCGCCCGGCCCCGGCCTGACGGCGTCGCCGCCGCAACACCCTGGCGATCTCCCCCGCGTTCGCCCCAGTGACAGCTGGTCACCGGGGCGAACGCGGCGTCGGCGGAGGACCCGCCCGTCGCGTGCCCGCAATCGGCGTGCAAACCTGCTGGGCGGAGAAAGAGGAAAGGAGCGGTTTCATGATCGCCGGGTTGGACGTCATGGCCACGCAGCTCGATTCCGCCGTGAACGCCGCCCAGCGCATCGGTGAGCTGCTCGGGGTGATCTCGTTCGCGGCGTCGGGCGCGCTGCTGGCGATGCGCCGGAATCTCGACGTCTTCGGCATGGCGGTGCTGGCCTGTAGCACCGCGCTCGGCGGCGGCGTCATCCGCGACCTGCTCATCGGCCGCACCCCGCCCGCGGCCTTCACCGACCTCACCTACCTGTGCGCATCGCTGCTCACCGCGCTGGTGATCTTCTTCAAGCACCCTTCGCACCGGCTCACCCGCGGCCCGCTCGAGGTCTTCGACGCCATCGGGCTCGGATTGTTCTGCGTGACCGGCACGGCGGTCGCGTATGCCAGCGGGGTGGGCGCGCCGACGGCCGCGCTGCTCGGCATGGTCACCGCGATCGGCGGCGGCGTCATCCGCGACGTGCTCGGCGGCGAGGTGCCGCGGGTGCTGCGCCCGGACCAGGAGCTGTACGCCGTGCCAGCGCTGTTCGGCGCCGCCGCCACCGCGACGCTGCTGCACTTCGACGCCTACTGGACGTGGACCGGTCTGCTCGCGGCCTGCCTCGCCATCGGCTTCCGTATGCTCGCCCGCCGCTACGACTGGCGGGCGCCGCAGGCCCGCCGCAACACCGGCCGTCTCGATCGCACGGCGGACTGACGGACAACCGCGCCCGCGCCGACCTGGACCGCGGATGTCCAGGGGCCGAAGGAGACATGGCATCGCTCGCCGCCCGCCCGTAATCTCGAGAACGTGACGGCGACCGAGCTGCGACGGGACCTTCGATCCGAACGCGGCCGCCGGTCGACCTGGCTCGCCATCGAATTCGTGGCGCTGTACTTCGGACTGGTCGGTGGGTACGCCGCGATCGGCAGTCCGGGCAGCCCGATCCCGCTGCTGGTCGTGCTGGCCGTCGCCGCACACCTCTGGCTGCGACGCCGGGTACAGCCGGACAGCCTTCGGGAGCAACTCCGCACGCTGCGCGCCGTCTTGCCGTCGATGCTGGCCCTCTGGATCGCCGCGGCGATCGCCATCGGGCTGACGCTCGCGGTGTTCAGCCCCGAACGGCTGCTGTCGCTGCCGCGCACCGAACCGCTGCTGTGGGCGGTGGTGATGGTGTTCTATCCGCTGTTCTCGGTGTACCCGCAGGAGCTGATCTTCCGCAAGTTCCTGTTCCAGCGGTACGCACCGGCTTTCGGCGACGGGTGGGCGCTGATCGCCGCGAACGCCGCCGCGTTCGGATTCGCGCACATCATCTTCGGCAACTGGATCGCCGTGGCGCTGACCCTGGTCGGCGGCGTCCTCTTCGGCTACCGGTACCGGCGGACGGGTTCGCTGCTCGTGGTCTCGGTCGAGCACGCACTGTACGGCTGCCTCGCCTTCACCATCGGCCTCGGCGGGTTCCTGTACCACGGCGCGAGCTGATCCCGCCGCGGCCGGATCAGCTCAGCCGGTAGGTGAGTTGCGCGAACTGCCCCATCCGTTCGACGTCGACCAACCACATCCGATCGGCGAGGCAGCAGCGGCGCACCTTCGGTCAGCGTTTACCGCTCGCCGCGACGCCCGCGCGCAGCCGCCGCACGCCCTCGTCCAGCGTCTCGTCGCGCTTGCAGAAGGTGAACCGCACCAGGTGGTTCCACGCCGGCTTGTCGTCGGCGAAGACGCTCACGGGCACCGCGGCCACGCCGATCCGCCCGGGGATCTCGCGGCAGAACTCGAGACCGTCGGCGTGGCCGGTAGGCGTGAGATCGGCGCACACGAAATACCCTCCGCCACTGGCCTTCACGCCGAAGCCCGCGTCGGCCAGCGCCGCCGATAGCCGAAGGCGCTTGTCCGAGAGCGAATCTCGCAGCCGGGCGACCCAGTCGAGCTCGTTGGTCAGCGCGTGCGCGATGGCGGGCTGGAACGGGCCGCCGCCGACGAAGGACAGGAACTGCTTGGCGGCGAGCACGCCGTCGATCAGGTAGGCGGGGCCGCACGCCCAGCCGATCTTCCAGCCGGTGACGCTGAAAGTCTTTGCGGCGCTGGACACCACGACGGTCCGCTCGGCCATGCCCGGCAGCGTCGCCAGGCTGATGTGTTCGTTGCCGTCGTAGACGAGATGTTCGTAGACCTCGTCGGTGAGCACCAACAGGTCGTGCGCACAGGCGATCTCGGCGATCGCGGCGAGATCGGCCATGCCGAGCACGGTCCCGGTGGGATTGTGCGGCGAATTGACCACCAGCATCCTGGTGCGCGGGGTGATCGCGGCGCGCAGGCTGTCCAGATCGAGCACGAAACGATCCCCGTCGGCCACCAGCCGCGCCGTGCGCCGGTGCGCGCCCGCCAGCGCGACCGCCGCCGCGTAGGAGTCGTAGTAGGGCTCGATCAGCACCACCTCGTCGCCGGGCTCGACGAGTCCGAGCATGGCCGCGCTGATCGCCTCGGTCGCCCCGACGGTCACCAGCACCTCCCGCTCCGGGTCGTATTCGGTGCCGTAGCGGCGGGCGCGGTCGTCGGCGATGGCGCGGCGCAGCACCGTCATGCCGCGACCGGGCGGGTACTGGTTGACGCCGTCGGCGATGGCCTGCCTGGCCACCTCGAGCATGCCCGCGGGTCCGTCGGTGTCGGGGAAGCCCTGGCCGAGATTCACCGCCTCGTGCCGGACGGCGAGTTCGGTCATCTCGGCGAAAATCGTGGCGGCAAAGGGACGGAGGCGAGCGACGGTCGCGGGGCGTGCAGGCATACACCGGAGAGTAGCGGAGCGATCGCCATTGTTGCCATTAGATAGCGAACAGCTATGTTTCACATTCTTTTTGGTGCATCTACCTGCATGGTTGTGCGTTCTCCCACAGAGAGCTAGCCTCGCCGTGTTTTATCTCACAAGCCGCCGCACTACCGGCGGCATCTCGAAAGGGGCGCTCATGGCCTCGTATCTCGACCTCGTACTGCAGCCGGCCGCGTCGGAGGTCGCCGGATCCGTACTCGGTCTGATTCGCGAAGTAGCGCACAATCTGATCGCGGGCACCGGCGACTGGTTCACCGGATCGTCGACCGGCGACTGGTTCACCGGGTCCACCACCGGCAACGGCGGCACCGGATCGTCGACGGGCGACTGGTTCACCGGTTCGACGACTCCCTGACCCGTCCGGCCCCCGCCGGGTCGGACGATGAGGGTCCGGCCCGGCGGCTCAGGACAACCGCACGCCGGTCAGCTTGGCCGGATTCGCGTGATCGTAAGTGCCCCAGATCAATCCGTCGCGCACCGTGAACCCGACGACCCGCGCCGGATGCCAATCCTGTTCCTCGGTCTCCGAATCCAGATTCATCACCAGGCCCAATTGCCCGTTCACCGTGGCGAATTCGTAGCGCGTGGCGGCCTGCTCGGAATAGCCGATGCCGTGCTTGCGCACCAGCTCCAGCATGAAGCGGGCGATCCGCTCCGCGCCGCCGACGATCTTCACCACCGTGGAGGTGGTGCCGTTGGCGTCGCCGATCAGCACCGCGTCCGGGTGCAACGCCGTCGCGACCGCGTCGACCTCGTCCGTGGCCAGCGCCACGAGCAGACGCCGCACCGCGGCCTCGTGCTCGACGTCGGACACCGCTGTCGGCACGCCCGCGACGGCCTCGCGCGCCTGGACCGCCAGCTGGCTCGCGTCATCCGCGGAGACGCCGAGGACATCGGCGATCTCCTCGAACGGCACGGCCGCCCCGTCGTGCAGCACGAGCGCCACCCGCTGCGGCGGAGTCAGGGTCTCGAGCGCGACCATCACCGCCATGCGATATTCCTCGCCGCGCACCACCGATTCCAGCGAATCCGGCCTGCTCGACGGGGCGACGCCGGTGACGATGGGCTCCGGCAGCCATTGCCCCACATAGGTTTCCCGGCGCGTCGCGGCGGTGCGCAAGTGGTCCAAGCAGATTCGGCTCACCGTGGTCGTCAGCCAGACGCGCAGATCGTCGATCTCGGACTGGTGTGTCCCCGCCAGACGCAGCCAGCTCTCCTGCACCGCGTCCTCGGCGTCGCCGACGCTGCCCGTCAGCCGGTAGGCGACGGAAAGCAAATGCGCCCGATGTGATTCGAACAGGTCGGCGATAAGAGCGGAAACCATCGGGCCGATTCTACGGTCCGCCCGGCCGGGCGATCACCGCGGTATCCATCCGGTCATCCGATAACCGGATGCTCGCCCCGACCGGTCCGTGTCACGATGACCCGATGGAGATCCGCACGCTGTCCGACGGCGCGGTCTGGCTGTCACCGCCCACCGCGGCCGATACGGATGTCATCGTCGCGCACTGCCAGCACCCGTCCATCGGCCAGTGGACGACGATCCCGGTGCCCTACGGCCGGTCCGACGCGGAGCACTTCCTCGCCGACCTGGTCGGTCCCGGCTGGGCGGGACGCAGCCCGACCTGGGCGCTGCGCCCCGCGCCCGACGGGCCCGTCATCGGCATGATCGGCCTGGCCGAACAGGACGCGTCGGCCTGCGAGATCGGTTTCTGGCTGGCCCCCGAGCACCGCGGCCACGGCCACATGGCGCGCGCGGTGGCGCTGGTCTGCGAGTTCGGCTTCGCCGCCGACGGCATGGCGCTGGCCCGCATCAGCTGGCGCGCGTTCGTCGGCAACTACGCCTCGGCCGCCGCGGTACGCCGCAACGGCTTCCGCTACGAGGGACTGGCCAGGCTCGGTGTGCTGCACCGCGGCGTCCGGCGCGACGAATGGCGGGCGGCCCGCCTGCACAGCGACCCGCCGGGACCGGCCGACGACGCCTGGCCCGCCGAGTTCCTCGCGAGCGGGAGCACGGCCCGCCGTGGGTGACGCCCGGTTTCGCTGGTTCGCCGACGTCATGGAGCTGCGCGGCACGGACCGGGTACTGGAGATCGGCCCCGGTTCGAGCCCGTCGCTGGCACTGCTGGCCGAGCGGGTGACCCATGGGCGCGTCGTCGGCGTCGACCGCTCCGCGACGGCGATCGCCCGCGCGGCGCAACGGCTGGGAGCCGGACGCGGCGCGTCGACAGATCACGCCGAGCCGAGCGCGGACAACCCTGCCGAAGCCGGAGGCCGTGCGCCGACGGACCACGCCGCGCCGAGCGTGGACGAGCCATGTGCGCCTGCGGCGCAAGTGAATTCGGACCGCATCGGTCTCTTCCACGCCGACCTGGCCCGGCTGCGCCCGGAACAGTTGCTCGACACGTTCGGGGTCGATGGCTTCGACAAGATCCTGGCGGTCAACGTCAACGTGTTCTGGACGAAACGGCCGACCGCGGAGCTCGCCGTCATCGAGAAACTGCTGGTCTCCGGCGGCGGGCTGTACCTGTGCTACGGCTACGGCGGTCCGGATGGGGCGTCGACCTCACCGAAGCCGCCGCCGGGGCGCCTGGACGAGTACCTGACAGAGGCAGGCTTCACTGTTCGCACGCGCGCCTCCGGCGACCTGCTGTGCGTGCACGCCGCCCGCGACTAGTTCTCCCACACACCCTTCCCACGCCTCACAGACCGAATGGGCCCGTGAGGCGTCGAAAGAGTATGTGTCATCGGGCGCGGCGCTCGGCGACGGCGTCGGCCAGGCGGTCCAGCTGGGCCGCGGTGGTGGACCAGTCGATGCAGGCGTCGGTGATGGACTGGCCGTAGGTCAGATCGGCGGCGCGGCCGAGGGTGAGGTCCTGACGGCCCGCGACCAGGAAGCTCTCCAGCATGACGCCGACCACGCTGCGCTCGCCCGCGGCGACGCGTTCCGCGATGTCGGTGACCACGTCGACCTGCTTGTTGTGGTCCTTGTTGCTGTTGCCGTGGCTGGCGTCCACCACGATGCGCTGCGGCAGCCCGGCCTTCTCCAGGCGCAGGCACGCTTCGGAGACCGAGGCCACGTCGTAGTTCGGGCCGTTGCTGCCGCCGCGCAGGATCACGTGGCAGTCGGGGTTGCCGGTGGTGCGGATGAGCGCGGAGCGCCCGTCCAGGTCGGTGCCGGGGAAGACGTGGCTGGCCGCCGCGGCCCGCACGCCGTCCACGGCCACCTGCACGTCGCCGTCGGTGCCGTTCTTGATGCCGACCGGCATGGACAGCGCGCTGCTCAGCTGGCGGTGCACCTGGCTCGCCGCGGTGCGCGCGCCGATCGCGCCGTAGGAGACCAGATCCGCGATGTACTGCGGGGTGATCGGGTCGAGGAACTCGCAGGCCACCGGAAGACCGAGGGCGGTGATGTCGACGAGTACCTTGCGTCCGATGCCGAGACCGGTGTTGACGTCGAACGAGCCGTCCAGGTGCGGATCGTTGATGAGGCCCTTCCAGCCGAGGCTGGTGCGCGGCTTCTCGAAGTAGACCCGCATCACCACGTGCAGCCGGTCGTCGAGCTCGGCGGCCTTCTCGGCGAGCCGCCGCGCGTAGTCCAGCGCCGCCGCGGGATCGTGCACGGAGCACGGGCCGACGATCACCATGAGGCGGTCGTCGGCGCCGTCGAGCACGTTCACCGTGGCCTCGCGGCCCGCGCGGACGGTGTCGGCCAGCGGATCGGTGATCGGGTGCACCATGCGCACCTCGGCCGGTGAGCGCAGCGGGCTCACGGACAGGGTGCGCTGGTCATCGAGATCGAACAGCATCGCGGAGCGATTCGACGAGGGGCGGCGGTCGGGTGACGGGTGGGCGTGCCGCGCGTCGACGTCGGCTGCGGTTGTCATCTCTGTGGGTTCCTTTTCTCGAGGCCGACCCACGGACGTGAATACCGTCGAGCCGGTCCATCATCCGGCTCGGGGTGGAAGAAAGTCAGCGCACGTGGTTGCCGCAGACCGACCCACCCAGGGCCGGCTTGCTAAACCAGAAATACACGCGCTGCACGTCGGTCACTGTACCAGGCGCTGGCAGCCGGGTGACGCAAGGGCCAACTTCCAAGATCGTGGCGGCGTCGGCCGTCACATCGATGCCCGTCGGCTACCGCCCGTGGCGCCGGGAAACGATCAGCCCCACTGCCCCGGCTGGTAACTGCCCGCGGGCGTGCCCGCGATGACGTTCATCCGGTTGTAGGTGTTGATCAGCGCGACGAGCGAGATGAGCGCGGCGATCTGGTCCGTGTCGTAGTGCTTCTGGACCTGGGCCCAGGTCTCGTCGCTGACGCCGGTGTGCGCGTCGGCCAGCCGGGTGCCTTCCTCGGTGAGCGCCAGCGCGGCCCGCTCCGCGTCGGTGAACACGGTGGCGTCGCGCCACGCGGCCACCAGGTTCAGTCGCACCTGGTCCTCGCCCGCGTGCAGCGCGTCCTTGCTGTGCATGTCGGTGCAGAAGCCGCAGCCGTTGATCTGACTGGCCCGCAGCTTGACCAGCTCCTGGGTCGCGCGCGGGAGGGTGGACTGATCGACGACCAGCCCGGAGTTGCCGATGCGCTTGGTGAACTTCGCGCCGATCTCGGTGCCGTAGTAGTCGAAACGCGCTTCCATGATGTGCTCCTCGGGTTGTCGGATAGTCGCTCCGGCGGGGCCGGAGCGTCTTACACCGATATGACGACCCACCTCCGCGAGGTGTGACATCGCCCGTTGTGAGCCCGGTCACAGCGCCGGACGCACCGGGCAGGGCCGCGGGCGCTCGACGTCCGAGGGACGCGTCAGGAGAACGAGTAGGTGACGCCGGTGAGCTTCTCCGACAGCTCCCACAGACCGCTCGCGACGGCCTCGTCGCGGGACTGCTTGGTGGAACGCGAGGTGCCCGGGTAGCCGCGCATGCCCCCCAGCCCGGTGGGCCCGTAGAACGCGCCCGGCTCGATCGGGGTGACGGTGGCGGCGTAAAGCTCTGGCAGCGCGCCCATTTCGGCGCTCTGTGCGAACACCCGGTTGCCGATCGACATGAGCGGGTCGAGCAACGACTCGGTGTGCGACTGCAATTCGGTCGCGGCGTAGCCAGGGTGCGCGGCGACCGAGACCTTGGCGGAACCGGCGGCGGTGAGCCTGCGCTGCAGTTCGTAGGCGAACATCAGGTTGGCCAGCTTGGCCTGCCCGTAGGCGGCCCAGCGCTGGTATTTCCTGCGCTCCCAGTTTAGATCGTCGAGGTCGATCTTGCCGATGGCGTGCGCGCCGCTGGACACAGTGACCACGCGGTCCGAGATCTTGTCCAGCAGTAGGCCGGTCAGCGCGAAGTGGCCGAGATGATTGGTGCCGACCTGCATTTCGAAGCCGTCGGCGGTGCGGCCCTGCGGCACCGCCATCACGCCCGCGTTGTTGATCAGCACGTCGACGCGGTCCACCGATTCGGCGAACGCGCGCACCGAGGAGAGGTCGGCCAGATCGAGCTCGCGCACCGTGGCGCGGTCGCCGATCTCCGCGGCCACCCGCTCGCCCTTGCTCACATTGCGACAGGCCAGCACCACATCGGCGCCCGCTCCTGCCAGCGCACGCGCGGCGACCGCGCCGAGTCCGCTGTTCGCGCCGGTGACGATGAACGTCCGGCCGCTCTGGTCGGGAATGCTCGAGGTGTCCCAACGGGTCATGCGGCCGAGTCTAGTCCCGGCGCCTGTTCCCGTCGCCCCGATCGGAATCGGGGCGACGGAACCGGGCTCAGGCCTGCGCGAGGATCTCCTCGTCGGTCATGGCCGCGACCTCCAGGTACAGCCGGGCGACCTCGTCGAGCCGATCCGGCGTGCCCGCCTCGGTCTCCTTGGCGAGCAGCCGTTCGGCCAGACCCGCCACCGAACGGCCGACGAGGATGTCGGCGACCAGCGCGTGATCCACGTCGAGCCATTCGCGGACCCGGGCGATCGCGGTGGTCGCGAGCACCGAGTCGCCGCCGAGCCCGAAGAAGTCGTCGTGCACGCCGAGCCGCGACACGCCGAGCACCTCCGCGACGATCGCCGCGAGCGCCTCCTCCAGCGGCGTGCGCGGCGCGAGATCCGCGATGTCCTGCGCCGAGGGCTCCAGCAGCGCAATCACCGCGCGGCGGTCGAGCTTGCCGTTGTCGGTGAGCGGCATGTCGTCGAGCAGCTCGATGCGGGTCGGAATCATATAGCTGGGCAACAGATCCGAGATCGCGCCGACCAGATCCACGGTGCTGCCCGGATACCCGGCCACCGCGGCGACCAGTTTCGGCGCGCCCGTTCCGACCACGGCCGCGACCGCGTGCCGGACGCCGGGCGCGGTGCGCAGCGCGCTCTCCACCTCGCCGAGTTCCACGCGATAACCGCGGATCTGCACCTGATGGTCGGCGCGGCCGAGGAATTCGATGGTGCCGTCGGGCCAGTAGCGAGCCATGTCGCCGGTGCGGTACCAGCGGATGTCGTCGTGCGTCACGAACCGCTCGGCGGTGCGCTCGGGGTCGTTGCGATAGCCCGCGGCGACGTTCGCTCCGCCGACCCAGAATTCGCCGGGCACCCAGTCCGGGCAGTCGCGACCGGCCGAATTCACCACGCGGCAGCGCACATTACGCAGCGGCACGCCGAACGGCACCGTGGTCCAGTGCGCGGGCGGGTCGCTCACCTCGCAGATGGTGTTGTGGATGGACGTCTCGGTGGCGCCGCCCAGGCCGGAGAAGCGGCAGCCGGGCACCTGCGCGGCGAGCCTGCGGGCGAGATCGGCGCCCACCCAGTCGCCGCCGAGGGTCACCGCGCGCAGCGAGTCGCCCAGCCCGTCGCCGCCGATCTCGAGGATCATGTCGAGCATGCTCGGCACGCAGTTGAGGATGGTCACCCCGAAGTGCCGCAGCAGCTCCACCCAGGTGGTCGCCTCCTCGCGCTGGCGCGGGTTCAGCGCGACAACCGAGCCGCCCACCGAGAACATGCCGAAGATGTCGTAGACCGAGGCGTCGAACTCGAGCGCCGACAGGCCGAGCACTCGGTCGCCGGGTCCGACCTGGAACCATTCGTTCACGGCGTCGATGGTGTTCATCGGGCCGCTGTGCGGCAGGTCGACGCCTTTGGGCAGGCCGGTCGATCCCGAGGTGAACAGCACGTAGGCGATCGCGGAGGTATCCGGAATCACGGGCGCGGCAAGCGGATTCGGGTGCAGCTTGGCCTCGGAGACGGGCACGCAGACGATTTCGGGACGGCCCATGTCCGCCCCGTCGACGGTCAGCGCGGCCACCACCTCGCCGGTGCGCAGGATCTCGGCTCGCCTGCCGACGGGCTGATCGAAGCCGATCGGTACGTACGTCGCGCCCGCCGCGAGCACGCCGAGCACCGCGAGGATCTGATCCGGGCCCTTGGGCAGCTGGACGGCGACCGTATCGCCTTGCCGCACACCCTGATCCCGCAGCGCACCGGCGACGGCCAGCGCCTGCGCGGCCAGTTCGCCGTAGCTCCACCCGCCGTCGACGCCGTCGGTGCGCCACAGCACCGCGGGCGCGTCGGGCGTCGCCGCGGCGTGCTGGAAGAAGCCCTCGTGCAGGGCGCGGCCGGAGACCGGGCCGTCGGTCGCGTTCACCTGGGCCCGCACCGTGGCCTGCGCGAGCGGAAGCCGGACTGCCGCTTCGGCGCTCCACCCGGCCTCGCCCGCGCCGAGCCGCGCGATGGCGTCGGTGTAGCCGGCGAACATCGCATCGATCACGCCCGCCGGGAAGGCGGATTCGCGCACGTCCCAGTTCAGCAGCAGGCCGCCGCGCACCTCGGTTACTTGCGCGTCCAGCAGCACCTGCGGGCCCTGCGAGATGATCCAGATCGGTTCGCCGAAGGTCTCGGTCACCGCGTCGGCGAACAGTTCGCCGAGGTTGAGCGCGCTGGTGTAGACGATCGGCGCGAGGACAGGCTCGCCACGGTGACGACCGAGATCGCGTAGCACCTCGAGGCCGGAATAGGCGGTGTGCGCGCCGCTTTCGTGCATCGACCGCTGGAGCGCCCTGGCCCGGTCGGCGACGGTCATGTCCGCGCTGACGTCCACCTCGAGCATGATCGAGGAGGTGAAATCGCCGACCACGCGGTCGATGTCGGGGTGCACCGGCTCACGGTGGAACAGCGGCACGTTCAGCAGGAAGCGGCTCTGCGCGGACCAGCCGCCGATGGTCTCGGCGAACACCGCCGCCAGCGCCATGGCCGGGGTGATGCCCCGCGCGTGCGCGGCGTCCAGCAGCCGCTGCTTGGCCGCGGGCTCCAACCAGTGGTTGTAGCGGACCGTCCGGTGCGGGTCGACCCGCTCGCTGACCGGAATGGTCGGCAGCTCGGGCGAACCCGGGAGTTCCGGGAGTCGTTCCTGCCACCACTGCTTGTCGCGCTCCCGAGCCGCTTCGTCGATCCGACGTTCGGTGCGATAGCGGCGGTAGCTGTAGGTCTCGGCGGGCAGCGTGCCGCCGTGGTAGAGCTCGGCGAGGTCGGACACGAGCACGCGGTAGCTCATGGCGTCACCCGCGAGCATGTCGACGTCGAGGTGCAGGCGGCTGCGGCCGTCGGCGAGCAGGCTGAGGGTGATGTCGAGGACCTGCCCGTCCTCGATGGCGAGCCGCTGGTGGGTCTTGGCGTCGCGCAGGCGTTCCAGTTCGGCGTCGGCGGCGTCGGCGGATTCCGCGCGCAGGTCGACGACGGAGAACACCGGCCGGTCCGGCGCGGGCATGGTCTGCTGCGTGCCGTCGGGCAGCACTCGGGTGCGCAGCATCGGGTGCGCGGCCACCAGCGCGGCGACGGCGCGCTCCAGCCGCTCGGGATCGACTGCGGCTCCCTCGAATTCGACGTACAGGTGCGCGGCGACGCCGCCCAGATCCTGCTCGTCGGAACGGCCGATCCAGTACGCGTGCTGCATGGTCGCCAGCGGGAAGGGCTCGGACTCGTCGGCCGCGGCGGGCGCGATGTCGGCGGGCGCGGCCTCCGTGGGCGCGGCCTCCGTGGGCGCGGCCTCGGCGCCGAGCAGCCTGGACCATTCCGCGACGGTCGGCGTGGCGGCCAACTGGGCGAAGTTGACGTCGGCGCCGCGCTTGCGCCAACCGCCCGCCAGCTTCATGGTCCGAATCGAATCCAGGCCCAACTGGATCAGATCGTCCTCGTCGGCGATCGCGTCGATCTCGATGCCGAGTTGCCCGGCGATCGCGGCGCGGATCTCGTCCCGGCCGATCACCGCGTTCGCGGTGCTTCCCGCCCCGTCCCCCTGTCGCTGTGCTGGCTCCATGTGCCGCTGTCACTCCTTGGTCGCCGCCGAATCCGGCGGATCGAGACTGCTCGGCGCTAGCGTATCGCACTGAGATAGGGTTGCCTAACCTACATAAAGAGACCCTAATTACTCGATCCGACAACCCCACCCGTCCGGACCTTGTGAGGCAGACCGTGACCACCACATCCAGCACCCACCGCGAGGGCTACGTCCCCTTCCCCGCCGACGCGGCCGAGAACTACCGGGCCGCCGGTTACTGGACCGGCCGCGCGCTCGGCGACCTGCTGCGCGAGACCGCGCGCCGCGCGCCGGAGCGGGCCGCGCTGCTCACCGGCGACGGCGCTCGCAGCTACGCGCAGGTGGACGCCGACGCCGACCGGATGGCACACGGTCTGCTCGCGCTCGGCATCGCGCCGGGCGATCGGGTCGTCGTGCAGCTGCCCAACATGCCCGAGTTCCTGACGGTGCTGTTCGGCCTGCTGCGAGCGGGCATCATCCCGGTGCTGACGCTGCCCGCGCACCGCAGGGCCGAAATCGAGCACCTCACGGCGCTTTCCGAGGCGGTGGCCTACGTCGTCATCGACCGGCAGGGCGATTTCGACTACCGAGAACTCGCCGCCACCGTGCGCGAGTCCGTGCCCAGCCTGCGCCACGTCTTGGTGCTCGGCGAGCCGGGCGTGTTCACCGACCTGAATACTGTTCCGCGCGAGGGCGGCACACTGCCGGAGATCGACCCGAGCGACATCGCGCTCATGCTGGTGTCGGGCGGCACCACCGGTCTGCCGAAGCTCATCGCGCGCACGCACGACGATTACGTCTACAACGCGACCGCCAGCGCCGCGGTCTGCGAGCTCACTCCCGACGACGTCTATCTCGCGACTCTGCCAGCCGCGCACAACTTCCCGCTGGCCTGCCCGGGCATCCTGGGCACCGTCGGCGTCGGCGGCGCGGTCGCGTTCGTCACCGATCCCAGCCCCGAGAACGCCTTCGCCGCCATCGAGAAGCACCGGGTCACGGTCACCGCCGTGGTGCCGCCGCTGGCCCAGCTGTGGTGCGCGGCAACCGAATGGGAGGACGCCGATCTCGGCTCGCTGCGCCTGCTTCAGGTGGGCGGCGCGCGCCTGGCCGAGGTGAACGCCGTCGAGGTCACCCCCGCGCTCGGCGCCACCCTCCAGCAGGTCTTCGGCATGGCCGAGGGTCTGCTCAACTACACCCGGCTCGACGATCCTGCCGAGCTGCTGCACACCACGCAGGGCAGGCCGCTCTCCCCCGCCGACGAGGTGCGCGTGGTGGACGGCGAGGGCGACGACGTCGCGCCGGGCGAGGAGGGCGAGCTGCTCACCAAGGGCCCGTACACGATTCGCGGCTACTACCGCGCGCCCGAGCACAATGCCCGCGCCTTCACCCCGGACGGCTACTACCGCAGCGGCGACCTGGTCCGCCGCCTGCCCTCCGGTCACCTGGTGGTCTCCGGCCGGATCAAGGACGTGATCAACCGCGGCGGCGAGAACATCTCGTGCGACGAGCTCGAGGAGCACCTGCTCGCCCATCCCGCCGTCCGGCACGCCGCCGCCGTCGGACTGCCGGACGCGGCGCTCGGCGAAAAGGTCGGCGCGGTACTTGTCGTGGACGGCGCGATGCCGACGCTCACCGAGATCAAGACCTTCCTCACCGGCCGCGGCCTTGCCACCTACAAGCTGCCCGACGTGCTGCGGCAGGCCGACGCGCTGCCGATCACCGCGGTCGGCAAGATCGACAAGAAGGCTCTGCGCGTCCAATAGAAACGAACCGCTGCGGCGCATTCCAACGCGTCGCGGGGTATTCGACATGTCGCTCGTAACGCGTTCCGGCACCGACAGATACGCCGAAGGGCCGCCTACCGATCGGTGGGCGGCCCGTGTGCCGTTCGGCTCGGGCCTAGGCCTTGACGACGTACGGCGCGACGCTGCCGAGCTTTTCGCAGGTCTCCTCGAATTCCCGCTCGGGGCGCGACTGTCCGACGATGCCCGCGCCCGCGCGCAGCCAGGCGCCCTCGGTGGTCTGGTAGACCGCGCGCAACACCAGGGTGGCCTCCATCGCACCGGTCGGCGAGATGGTCACCACCGCACCGGAATACAGACCGCGCGGTGCGCCGTCGAGACGGAAGACCGAGTCGACGCCTTCGCGCTTGGGAATGCCGGACGCGGTAACGGACGGGAAGAGCACCTCGAGCGCGTCCCAGCTGGAGCGGTCGGCGGCCAGCCTGCCGCGCACGGTGGAGGCCAGGTGCTGCACGCTGCCGCGCTCGCGCACCGCCATGAAATCGGAGACCGCCGGGGTTCCCGGATCGGCGACCGCGCTGATCTCGGCGAACGAGGTCTGCACCGAGATCGCGTGCTCCACGATCTCTTTCGGATCGCTGATCAGGTCGGCGCGGGCCGCCATGTCGACCTCCGCGCCGAGGCCGAAGGCGCGGGTGCCCGCGAGCGGCTCAGTGGTGACCACGCGATCGTCGTCGACGGAGGCGACCAGCTCCGGGCTGAAGCCCGCGGCCTCGAGACCGCCGAGCCGCAGCAGGAAGGAGCGCGCCGGGGTGTTGTTCGCGCGGCCGAGCCGGTAGGTGGCGGGCACGTCGACCGCGAACGGCAGGTCGACCTTCCTGGACAGGATGACCTTCTGGTAACGGCCGGAACGGATTTCGTCGACCGCCTCGGCGACCCGGTCGCGGTAGCCGGTCGGGTCCACCCGGATGTCGGTGGGGTGCGGCTGCGGGAGTTCGCTGCCCTGAGCGTCGGCGATGAGATCGTGGATGTCACCGGTCTCGGTGGGCGTCGCGCCCGAGACGCGCACACCGGACTCGTCGACGCGGACCTCGATGCGCGGAATCATCAGGTGCGCCAGGGAGGCCCGCTCGTCCAAGTGCGCCGTCGCGTCCAGCGCCCACGCGCAGAACTCGAAGCCGATCCAGCCGTAGGCGCGCCTGCCGTCCAGCGGCAGCAGTCCGAGCGCCTCGTCCAGCGCCCGCGCAGGCGAGCCTTCCCAGCCGCTGATGGTGGTCTTCCCCGCCCAAGTGACGCGCAATTCCCGTGCGTCGAGTTCGATGCTGCCGATCGGGTCGGCCGCGAACACCCACTCTCCCGGACGCTCGTACATCACGTACTCGCCGAACTGATCCGCCGCCGCCAGCCGGGACATCGCTGCCGCCGGATCGGTCACATACTCAACGCGCAAGCGCTCGTCCGTGGTCGACAACGATCCTCCAAAGGTTACCCTGACCTAACTTCGAGAGGTAAGGTTAGCATTACCTGGCCGCCGCGCAGGTGTGCCCGCGGCCACACAGCACGCGCCCCGGCAAACGCCAAGAGCGACACCGGTTGTCCCGCCTGCACCGCGCGCAGAGCTCCCTCCGCGCCGCCGAAGTTCCAGCCCTCGCGCATACCGAATCGAACTCGCCGCGCGGAGTTCCTGCGCACAGCGATGCGAAAGGCTTGAATGAAGGAAGCGTCACCTGCGGAGGGAAGAACATCGATGATCGAGCACCGCGGCGGCTCGCCGACGAAGTCAGCTACCGCGCCCCGGTCGGTGGTGGCACTGGTGGACGCCACCTCCGGGGTGGAGCGCAAACTGGTCGGCGCCTGGCTCGGCGACGGCGGCATCGCCAAGGAGATCGGCACCGACGCGCCGATCACCCAGCTCGACCTGGACGCGGGCGCGATCGCGGGCAGGCTGATCGGGCGCCGCGACGATCCGCTGGTCGTCCCGATCCGGGTGCTGTGGCTGCCGCCGGAGCGCGACGGCGTGCGCCGGATGACCTTCGCCGATGTGGCGATGCTGACCAATCCCCGCAAACCGCACCGCCTCGCCCAGCGCAAACTGGTGCACCAGTCGCCCGACCGCTACGTCATCCTGACCGGGCAGCCCGCCCTGCTGAGCGAGCTGCGCGCCAACAACCCCGAGGCCTCGGCACTGCACGCGGCGGGAACGGCCGAACCGTTCGCGCGCGCCATTCTGCGCGCCGCGGTCGTCGCGCTGGAGCGCGCGGAGCGCTCGATCATCGGCGACCGCTACAAGGTGCCGAGGCTGGTGGCCGAAGAGATCCTGGATTCACCGGATTTCCTGCGCAGGCTCGAGCTGATCGCCGACCAGATCGGCGCCGACCCCCAGGAGGTGTACCGCCGCGCGGAGAAGGCGCTCAACGAACTGGTCGCCGCGCAGAGCAGGCTGGTCTCGGATCTGTTCACCCAGGCCATGCGCCCGGTGCACGCCTCGACGTGGAAGGTCGACACCGAGGAGTCCGGGCTGACCGCGCTGCGCGCGCTCAATCGCCGGTACCCGCTGGTGTTCCTGCCCTCGCACCGCTCCTATGTGGACGCGTTCGTGCTCGGCGACGTGCTGGCCCGCAACGACTTTCCGCCCAATCACGTGATCGGCGGCGCCAATCTGCGGTTCTGGCCGCTCGGTCCGATCGCGCGGCGCACCGGCACCGTGTTCATCCGGCGCAGCTTCGGCGACGACGAGGTCTACAAGGCGGTCGTCGAGGAGTACTTCGCCTACCTGGTGGCCAAGCGCTTCAACCTGGAGTGGTACTTCGAGGGCGGTCGCACCCGCACCGGCAAGCTGCGTCCGCCGCGCTACGGTCTGCTCAACTACCTCGCCGCGGCGGTGCGCGCCGACCGCGTCGACGACGTGATGCTGGTGCCGGTCTCGATCACCTACGAGCGGCTCAACGAGCTCGGCGCCATCGCCACCGAACAGTCGGGCGGGACGAAGAAGCCCGAGGGGCTGACCTGGATGGCGCGCTACATCCGCAGCCAGCAGCACTCGGCGGGCCGCGTCTACGTGCGCTTCGGCGCGCCGCTCTCGGCGCGCGACCGGCTGGCCGCGCACGGCGACCCGCTCACCCCGCCGCGCATCTCGATTCCCCTGCACCACACCGATTCCGCCGCCGAGCCGATCACCGACGCCGATCCGGAGACCACCGAGCGCGAGCGAAAGGCGGTGCAGCGCCTAGCCTTCGAGATCGCCGTCGGGATCAACACGGTCACCCCGATCACCGTCAACGCGTTGGCCACGCTGGCCCTGCTCGGCGTCGACGAGCGCGCGCTCACCCTCGGCGAGGTGCGCACCCTGCTCGCGCCGGTGCTCGGCTATATCGAGAAGCGCGGGCTGCCCAGCGGCGAACTCGACGCGTTGCGCGACGAGCAGAGTCTGGCCGTTGTGCTGGAACAGCTTTCGCTCGCCAAGGTGGTCACCGTCTATCGCGGCGGCTTGGAGCCGGTGTATTCGATCGAGAGCGGCGCGCACCTGGAGGCGGCTTTTTACCGCAACAGCGCCGTGCACTGGTTCGTGAACCGGGCGATCCTGGAACTGTCGATCCTGGCCGCGGTGGATTCGGATGCGCCCGATCAGCTCAGCACCGGCTGGGACGAAGCCTTCCGGCTGCGCGATCTGCTGAAATTCGAGTTCTTCTTCCCGGACCGCGCGGAGTTCACCACCCAGATCACCGCCGAAGTGCTACTCGTCGACCCGGATTGGCACGCGCGCAGCCGCAAGGACACCCTCGGCACCGACATTCTGGGCAAGCTCACCGCGTCCGGATTCATGATGGCCCACCGCGTGCTTCGCTCGTTCTTCGACGCGCAACTGGTGGTCGCCGAGCGGCTTGCCGCACGGGACCCCGGTCTCGCCATCGACCGCAAGGAATTCCTCGACGAATGCGTGTCGGTGGGTAAGCAGATGCTGCTCCAGCAGCGGCTGCACAGCCCGGAATCGGTGTCCACCGAGTTGTTCGGCAGCGCGTTGAAACTGGCCGACAACCACGGGCTGCTCGCGCCGGTGGCAGGCACCTCGGCCAAGGACCGCGCGGAAGCGACCGCGCGTCGCACCGAATTCGCCGAGCGCCTGCGCGATATCGGGGCGCGGATCGCTCAGGCGGCGGCGCTCGACCCGTCCAATATTCCGGGGGCGGCGCGATGAGCCAGGCCGCCACACCGCGCCCGACCGCCGAAAGCGCCCAGACGGATTCACCCGCCGACCTACGGACGCTGCTGTCTGCCATCCGATCCGGGCCGCAGGGTCCGGAGATCGCCGCGGTCTTCGACTTCGGCGGCGCCGTCGTCGACGGTTTCGCCCGCCCGCCGCTGTATCGCAGAGCACTGCGTGGCCGCGGCTCCGGAAGTCTTTCCGCGACGCTGCTCGGCGGCATCCGCAACGGGCTCACCGACGGCGAGTACAGCCGCTTCCTCCAGCAGGCCTCGTACGCGCTGGCCGGACGGACCGAGGACGAACTCGACGAACTCGGCGAGCGGCTGTTCCGCCGCGCCATCTACGGCCACCTGTTTCCCGAGGCGTGGCAACTGATCCGGACGCACGAGGCGGCCGGGCACACCGTGGTGCTGACCAGTTCGCTGACGCGGTTCCAGGTGGCGCCCGCCGCCGCGGCGCTCGGGGTCGCGCACGTCCTGTGCACGGCGATGGCCACCAGCGACGGCGTGCTCAGCGGCTACGCCGAGGGCAAGACCCTGTGGCGGCACGGCAAAGCCGACGCGGTGCGCTCGTTCGCCGCGGCCAACGGCATCGATCTGAGCCGCAGTTACGCCTACTCCGACGGGGTCGCCGACGTGCCGTTGCTCGCGCTGGTCGGCCATCCCGTCGCGGTGAACCCGGAACGCAAACTCGCCGCGATGGCGACCGGCAACGCCTGGCCGTCCGTGGCATTCCGGCCGCGCCGGGCGCCGCGGCCGCGGGACTACCTGCGCACGATTGCGGGTTTCGCCGCACTGGTCGGCGGCGCGGTGTTCGGCGTGCTCGCCAAGGCGTACACCGGACAGCGCAGGAAGATGGCCGACGCACTCATGGCCTACGGCACCGGTGCGACGCTGCGGGCGCTCGGCGTGCGCATCCGGGTCACCGGCGCCGAGCACGCACGCTCGCCCCGCCCCGCCGTCTTCCTCTTCAACCACCAGAGTCAGTTCGACGTGATCATCGTGCCGAACGTGCTCGGCGGCGCGGTCACCGGCATCGGCAAGAAGGAGCTGACCCGCAACCCGCTCTTCGGCCCGCTGATGCGGTTCGTCGGCGTGACCTTCATCGACCGCTCGGACACCCACCGCGCCAAGGCGACCTTGGCACCCGTCGTCGAGACGCTACGCGGCGGGCTGTCGATCGCGGTCTCGCCGGAGGGAACCCGTTCGTACACACCGGAAGTCGGCCCTTTCAAGAAGGGCGCCTTCCACATCGCCCACCAGGCGGGCGTGCCGGTGATCCCGGTGGTGATTCGCAACGCGGGCGAAATCTCCTGGCGCAATTCGATGATCGCGCGCCGCGGCACGGTGGACGTCGCGATCCTCGCTCCCATCGACGTGCGCGACTGGGACCCCGCCGCGATGAGCGAGCAGGTCGAGGGGGTTCGCGAGCTCTATCTCGAGACGCTGCTGAACTGGCCGGACGACGCGGTGAGTGAGGTGGAACACACTGCGCGCCACACCGATTGACCTCAACGTTTCTCGAGGTTTCAAGATGGGTCTCACAGCGAAATCACAGCTTCACCTCAGGAGACCGTCATGTCCGTCGCGCACGCCACTCCCGCACGCACCGCCGTCCAGATCCCCGCACTGAACCGCCCCGTCGCCGTCCTGGGCGCGGCGGCCGCGGCCGTGCTGGTCAATCTCGTCGTCTGGCTGATCGGCGCCGCAGCGGGCGGCTCCTTCATCCTGGTCGACGGCACGAAGACCCAGGACGTGGCGCCCGGCGGCGTCGTCGTCATGTCGGCCGTGCCACTGCTGATCGGACTGACTGCCGCCGCGCTGCTGTCCTACCGCTGGGTCGGCGTGCTGCGGGTGGCTGCGGCGGTCGGCTCGGTGCTGACGCTCGCCACCATCGCGGGCACCGTAGCCGCCGCCTTCGACACCGCGTCCACCGTGGCACTGGCGATCATGCACGTGATGCTGGTGCCGGTCATCGTGGTGAGCATGGAGGGTCTGCGCAAGCACCTGACCGAGCGGTGAGCACGCCCGAACCGATCCCCGAACGCACCAGAGCCCCGCTTCCGTCTCACGGATGCGGGGCTCTGTTGTCTGCGGTGGCCCGAGGTCGTCCGCGGTGCTGGGGTCGTCCGCGATGCTGGGGCCGTGCGGTCAGACCGAGCGGCCGAACAGCAGCTTCCACGGCATCAGCGCCGATTCCAGCTGCACCTTCAGGCTCATCTTCGAGGCGCCCAGGGTGCGCTCCTCGAACCGGATCGGCACCTCGGCGATCGCGACGCCCTGCTTGACCGTGCGGTAGTTCATCTCGACCTGGAACGAGTAGCCGTTGCTGCGGATCGAGGCCACATCGATGGCGCGCAGCGTGTCGGCCTGCCACGCCTTGAAGCCCGCGGTGGCGTCCTTCACGCCGAGGCGCAGGATCAGGTTCACGTAGAAGTTCGCCCAGGCCGAGAGGGCCTTGCGGTACCACTTCCACTCCTCGGCGGTGGAACCACCCGGCACGTACCGGGAGCCGAGCACGACGCCCGCGTCGGTGTCGCGCAGCTTCTCCAGCATCGCCGGAATCACCTCGGCCGGGTGCGAGAGGTCGGCGTCCATCTGGATCACCACGTCGGCGCCCTCGTCCAGCGCCCGGGTGATGCCCGCCACGTAGGCGCGACCGAGGCCGTCCTTCTCGGTGCGGTGCAGCACGCCGACCACGTTGGGCAGCTCGGCAGCCAGCTTGTCGGCGACCTCCCCGGTGCCGTCCGGCGAATTGTCGTCGACGACGAGGACGTGCAGGTCGGGCACCGGCAGTGCCGTCAGCCGCTCCACCGCAACCGGCAGATTCTCCCGCTCGTTGTAGGTCGGCACAACAACGGTAACCCTCAAGGGTCGCCCTCCCTGCTCACCTGGTCCAGCCCGCAGCCCACGCTGGACCCGAGCACTCGTTAGATCTGAAGATTCTGAGAAACCGTACTTGATAGACCTGATGGACACCTGAGCGGCTGCTTGCGGAGAGCAGGGCAGCGTGCGCCGCGGCCCGGACCAAGATCAAGTCACGGACCTGCGGCGACGGCGTGGACGCGAGCGGACCCGCCCGCCTTCGCGAACGAAATCGGTTCTCGCGCAGGAGGGGTGTCAGTCGCCGTCGCGCCAGGATCGGTCGCGCGCGTCCTCGCGTTCGTTGCGCGCGCGCACGATTTCCAGCGCGCGTTCGGCCGTGGCCTGGTCCGGGTATGGGCCCATCCGGTCCCGGAACCAGCACTGGCGCCCCTTCTCGGCACGCTGGTGCTTCAAGCAGTAGTACCACCGTTCAGCCATGCCCCCAGCATCCCATTTCGCCGACCACCCGGTCCGCATTTCGCCGAGCGGGACGGGGGATCGGAGGTCGGCGTCATTCTGCGGACCTGGCCGGCACCGCCCGTAGCGAGCAGGCGCCGGAATTCAGCGCCGCTTCTCGGGGGCGGGCGACCGAGGCTCGGGCCGTTCGACCGCTTCCGCGCGATCGAGAACATCGACGTCCACGGCGGAACGGCGCAACCCGTCTTGCGCCGCCTCGACCACGATTGCCGACGAGTCGGCGCTGAGCGCGAGCAGATGGGTGACGGCCTCGACGTCACCGATGCGCCCCAACGCCAGAGCGACCTGCCTGCGCACCATCTCGTCCTTGTCCCCCGCCGCCCGGGCGAGAGTGGCGGTCGCCTCCCGCGCTCCGATCCGGCCCGTCGCGTTCGCCGCGAGCGCGCGCGTCGCCGCGACCTCCGCGCGATCGACCATGATCTCGCCGAGCCGGGGAATCGCGCTGATCACGCCCAGCTGTCCGAGTGTCGCGATCACTCGGTCGCGCAGTGCGGGGCGCCGTCCGATCGCCGGGTCATCGATCATCCTGACCAGCAGCCCGGCCGTCTCGGGACCGAGGACCGCCCAGGCGTCGGCGTCCGGTGGTTCCCGCCGCAACAGCAAGTGCTCGACGCGCAACCGGAGGTCGGCAGGCGAATCCGTTTCGCCCGCTGTCCAATTCCCCTCGGGGGCCACGTCCGCGGCTCGGGGCGGCATCGGCTCGTCGTAGACGCCTTCCGCCGATCCGTCGTCCGGTTCCGAGGGCACCGGGCGATTCGATGGAAAATCACGCTTGTCCATGATGAGTCTCCCTACGGGGTTACCGAGCGCACCAGGCCGTGCTTGCGCATCCGGTTGATCTGACAGCCGGTGATCACGTGACTGTCGGCATGCGACGACGAGAAGATGAAGTTGTCGTCGATATCCGGCGAGGCGGGATCGGTATCGGCACACCCGTCTTCCTCGTCGGCGTGCTCGAGGCCCAGGTAATGCCCGGACTCGTGGGCGAAAGTCTGGCCGAGATTCACGGTGTCGCCGTCCCTGCGCAAGACCAGCCCGCTGCCGTCGCCTTCCTTGTCGACGGGACCGTCCACGGGCGAACTCCCGAACGCGCCGTCCCAGCGACCCTCGACGAAGAACACGTCCAGGTACCAGTTGTCCACGGTGTACTTGCTGCGCAGCTGGTTGATCTCGTCTTGATTGTCGATGAAGCGGAAACGCGCCTTGTCGGCTTCCATCTCCGGCGTGCCCTCGATCCGGTAGAGCTCGACGCCGTGCACGGTCATATCGCGGGACCGGAAGATTCCCGACGCTACCTCGCCGGCCGCCCGCCGGTATTCGTTGCGCTCGTTCGCCGTGAAATCGCCGACCCTGATGATGTTGTAGCCGAGGGTGCGCATCGTCCGCCACACCTGCGAGCGGGTGGGCGTGAAGCCGGATCCGCTCATGCTGTAGGTGTAGGTCAGATCGCCCTTCGCGTGGAAGACGCCGAACGCGGCGCTGCCTTCCTCGTGATAGGTGTGCCAGCTGCCGTACACCGTCGAGCGCGCCGGTATCACGATGTTGCCGGACAGGTTGAAGGTGAACGTGCCGATCTCGGTCCCCGCGTCGGTCATCCGGACGGTGACGGCTCGGCCGAGGTCGACCGCGCGGTCCTCGCCGTTCACCCAGCGGACGTCGGCGTAGCAGTACCAGCGGCGCTGACCGAAGTCGAACTTCGGCGCGCCCGCGGCCCCGGATTGGGTGAAGTGGGTTGGCGTGACGAAGATCTGGACGGGGTTCCTGGTGAACACGTCGAAGGTCGTCACGTACTCGTGCACGCCGCCGTCGGCATCCCTCAGCTTCGCGTAGACGTGCAACTCGCCCGACTCCCCCGAGACGATGTCGCCGACCGTGATGGCTCCGCGTTCGATGTCCTCCGCCGTGAGCCGGAAGTGCGCGCGTCGCATCGCCCCGGAGGGGAACAAGAAGTCGATCGAGAGGATCGCGGGCGCCACGACGCCGACGCGGAACCGGACATCCACGGTGAATCCCTCGTCGACGTACCCGTGCGCCGGGCCTTCGATGCCGACGATCATCGGGCGGATCAGGGTGACCCCGTATGCCACCTGCTCGAGCTCCCGCAGACGCTGCGCCGAGATCAGCCCCGCGTGGAACAGATCGGCAGGCGTCTGCACCGTCCGTTCCACACGCCACCGAGCGATCCTGCCTGCCAACGCCTTTCCGATCGCCGGTTGATCACCGAGTTCACGGACGGTCGCCCGATTCAGGTCGATCGGCGCGGGCACATCCAGTCCGAGGCGACGCCGCGATGCCGCTAGTTCCGACTTCCGCGCGACGCGTCCGGCTCCCCTGTCGTGGGCCATATCCACACCTCCGGGATCAGTTCCGACCCGCCGCCGACCGGTTCGGTCGACGGCGGGGCTTCGATGTGATCCTCAAGGTAGGCAGGCGGCAGTCCGCGCGAACGAGTAGTCGGCCACCCGACTTCCCGAGCCATACCGCGCCCCGGGCAGGTACAGGAACGGTCCATTCACCGCGCTGGCCGAACAGATTGCGGGACGCGACCGTCCCGCCGGTCGGGGCTCAATCCTTCGGTAGGCCAACGGCGAAGCCGTAGGCGATGACGACACAGCTGACAACGGCCAAGACGGCGATACTCCACACGAACCAGACATTACGGACGGCGATGGTCCGCGAGGAGACCTCTGTCACACTCCGGCCAGTACCCGTATGCGCCAAACGAAAAATCCCCCCACCGGGACCGGCGAGGGGATTGTGGTGGCCAGGGCCGGGATCGAACCGGCGACCTTCCGCTTTTCAGGCGGACGCTCGTACCAACTGAGCTACCTGGCCGCAGGCACCCGTTCCGAATGCCGATGCGAAGCGCCGGATTGCTCCGGCGCTGACTTGCGACCCTGACGGGACTCGAACCCGCGACCTCCGCCGTGACAGGGCGGCGCGCTAACCAACTGCGCCACAGGGCCTTGCTCTGCTTCCAACGGTCCGAAGACCGTACCCCCTACGGGATTCGAACCCGCGCTACCGCCTTGAAAGGGCGGCGTCCTAGGCCGCTAGACGAAGGGGGCTCGTCCCGGATTCCTCCGGACCGGCTTTCAACGGGTGTCCGTTGGGAGCTCGCATAGCTTATGACAGTATCGCCGCGATTCCCAAATCAGCTGGTCAGAGGCCCAGACCGAGCTCTTCCAGCCGTGCCGACGCACGCCAGCCGTCGACACGGAACGCGGCGCCCCACTCCGGGGTGGACATCGACTCGACCACCACCTCGAGCACCTCCTGGAAGCGCGAGCGCAGATCGGTCGCGCCGCCGAGGAGGTCGAGCATGTAGCGCTGCCCCGCCAGGCCGGCGGCCAGTGTCCTGGTGAACCGGTCCGGGTCGGCGTCGGGGCGCAGCTGCCCGTGCTCGATGGCGCGCACGGCAAGCACCCTTGTCGCGCGGCCGAGGATGCGACCGCCGCCGGATTTCACGTCGCGGTAGAAGTCCGGCTCGATGATCAAGCGGTACTCCGCCTGCACGATGATGTCGTGCTCCAGCCGCAGCGCCATCTCGTCGATCATCCCGTGCAGGGTGTCCAGCGGACCGAGATCCGTTCGGGCGAGCCAGCGCTCGGCCGAGGACCGATACCGCTCCACCGCCGTTTCCAGTACCGCGCGGGCCAGATCTTCCTTTGAATCGAAATGGAAGTACATCGCCCCCTTGGTCGCGCGCGAACCTTCCAATATGCGGTTGAGCGATGCAGCGGCATAGCCGCTCTTCCCGAACTCAACGGCGGCGGACCTGATAATCGCCGCACGTGTCCGGCGGGCCCGCTCTTGCTGCCGTGCCATGCTCGAAACGCCTCCGAAGCCTACTCGCCGCCAATCGGTGCCCCCCATAGGAACGAACCCTTGGCGCGAAGTTATGAGTTTTATCAATACTTCAAACCGGGTTTTCGCCCAGTTTCAAACTTTCGGTACGAAAACTTGCGAAAAACCTGAAACACACCAGCTGGTATAGTTTGCCTGCCTGGGTGCGCCGCAGGGGGTGCGCACCCGGGCAAACATCGTCTTGGATCAGCCTCCTGCGGCATCGACTCCTTGTTCGCCACGATCGGCCGTACCGGTCGCGACACGTTCGAGCACAACAACGATAAGCCGAATTCCAGTTCGCCGGGTGTGGCGGCGATTCTTCCGGAATTCACCAAGGCGTCACCGTACCCGGAATCGCGTTCCGACACGCGGCAAACCGAAGAGTCAGGTAGCCGCCGAGTTCGGATATCTGTTACAGCAAACATCTCGCAATCAGAATCGGGCGCTTGCCGGATTTCCGAATTCGCCAGCGTGCCAGCGCCGTTCACCCGAGCCGACCGGCAGGCTCGACGGCGGCCCGCCCGCCACGCGACCATCGCCCACGCCGCCCGCGTGCTCCCCCGAGCTTCGGTCTCCCACCCTCTGCAAATCCAAAGTCCCTGGAAGCCAACATGATTGGATGATATCCAGTTCCGGGAGGAATGAACAAAGCTGGGTGCCAAATGTTTACCGGCACCATCGCATCGCGCGCTTCCCTTGTTACCGCACCCGGGGGCGCGCGTCGAACCATGCCGCGCGCGCGCCCGCCACCCGCCGAACCCCGCCACTCCCGACACCGCGCCGCCCGGCTTGGGGGAAACGGACACCGCGCACTACACTTGCCCTTCGCGCCCCTATAGCTCAGTTGGTAGAGCTACGGACTTTTAATCCGCAGGTCGTAGGTTCGAGCCCTACTGGGGGCACATCGCCGCAGGCGCCCGGACGTGTTCCGGGCGCCTGCGGCGTTTCCGGGGTACGTGCGGAGCGGACGGCTTCCTTCGCCTAATTGCGCGCCAATGTTCCGGATTGCCCCCGGATCATCGCGAGGTTCGGCGGCGACGAGGCGATCGCGGTCCGTTCGGGCCTGTGCGGCGTTCTGCGGCGAAATGGCAGATCCGGAGCGAGCGAGAACCCCGGTCGGCACGATCGGTTGGCACGATTGCGGACCCGATCCAAAGCAGCGGCTGCCCATTCTCGCCCCGTTCGTCTGGGCGTCTCGCCCAGCCGTGTCGACGTCCTCGGCTGAGCAGATGCGTGGCGGCACAGGCGCGCTCGTGTCGGAAGCGCGAGGTTGGTGGTCGGGCGGCAGCGCGATCGACGGCACCCCGGGCGATCCGTTCCGGCGGCAGCCGCGTGATCGGAGAGGCGCTTGTCGAGAATGTTCGCGACCCGCTGGCCGGAGACGCGGGCGACCAGCTGGCCAATGGACACGGGCGACCAGCCTGCACACGGGCAATCAGGTGGCCCGAGACACAGGTGACGCACCGGTCGGAAACATGGACGACCCGCTGGTCGGGAACGTAGGCGACACATCGCCGATCGGCTCGGCAGGCCCGCTCGACGGGCAACCGCAGAGCGGCGTACCAAGATCGCGGCCACCGCGAGCTAACGCCTGCGGTCCCGCGGCGATAGACAAGTCGCTGCGAGCGGACGTGCCTCCCGTCACCGGACGCCAAGCTCGACGCGGCTTACACTCGGATGGTGCGCCGAGCGTCGACGTTGACGTATGAAGTGCATCACCAGGCATCGATTGTCAGCTGTATGCGTTTCGCATCACACCTACGGTGCCGTAAGGTATGGCCGCATCAGCACGGTCCACCCGGGGACGACCTGCAAGCGTGCACGCACTCAATGAAGGGCTATTACATGGCAAGGGATCTGACTCAACTCGAGCTGCTCACGGAGTTGGAGCCGGTTGCCGAACAAAACGTCAACCGGCACCTCTCCCTGGCAAAGGAATGGCATCCGCACGACTACGTCCCGTGGGATGAGGGCCGCAACTTCGCGGCACTCGGCGGTGTCGACTGGGACCCGGAGCAGTCCCGGTTGAACGAGGTCGCCAAGGCGGCCATGATCACGAACCTGCTCACCGAGGACAACCTCCCCTCCTACCACCGCGAGATCGCCGAGAACTTCTCACAGGACGGCGCGTGGGGTACCTGGGTGGGCCGCTGGACCGCCGAGGAGAACCGGCACGGCATCGTGATGCGTGACTACCTGGTGGTCACCCGCGGCGTGGATCCGGTCGCCCTCGAAGAGGCGCGCATGGTCCACATGACCAACGGCTTCGCCTCCCCCACCGAGGCCGACGCGGGCTTCCTGCACTCGGTGGCCTACGTGACGTTCCAGGAACTCGCCACGCGTGTGTCGCACCGCAACACCGGCAAGGTCTGCGACGACCCGATCGCCGACCGCATGCTGCAGCGCGTCGCCGCCGACGAGAACCTGCACATGATCTTCTACCGCAACATGTGCGGTGCGGCCTTGGACCTGGCCCCCGACCAGGCCATCGAGGCCATCACGCTGATCCTGGAGAACTTCCAGATGCCCGGCGCAGGCATGCCCAACTTCCGCCGCAACGGCGTGCTGATGGCCAAGCACGGCATCTACGACCTGCGCCAGCACCTCGAAGAGGTCGTGCAGCCGGTGCTGAAGAAGTGGAGCATCTTCGAGCGCGACGATTTCACCGCGCGCGGCGAGGAAGTGCGCGAGCGGCTCGGCAACTTCCTGGAGAAGCTGAGCAAGGACGTCGACAAGTTCGAAGAGCAGCGCGACCGTATGCTCGCCCGCGAAGCCAAGAAGCGCGAACTCGCGGGCTCCGCCGCGATCTGATCGCAGACCGAAAAGCAAGCGCCGCCGCCGGAATCATTCCGGCGGCGGCGTCCTTTTATCGAGACCCTATTCAGTTCAACGGCAATGCGCCGTCGGTTCCGCCGACATCGGTGATCTTCCAGCCGGAGTTCTCGTCCAACGTGACGTTGTAAGTGACCGTGGTTTGCGCGCCTTCGGGGCTCTGCGCATTCGTGGAACTGACGTTCACGAAGACATTCACCTTGTAGACGCCGTTGTCCTCGGAAACGACCTTGGCGGAAATGGGCGAGGCGGTCGACGTCCACTTCAGCGGAACCAGAATCTGCTCCAGCTTGGGCGCCGTCGCGTCGAATTTGTTCGCCAGCTGCGGGGTGGTGTTGGCCTTCAGTTTGCCGACCCACGCATTGATGTCCTGATAATTGACGGTCGCGGCGCCGACCGCGTAATCGGTGGCGACCTGTTCGGCGCGGCGGTCGTCGGCGGCGCGCTGATCTCGTTCGTCGAGATCGCTCTTGGCCGACCACCACAGGACGGCGAACAGCACGGTCAGCACGCCGAGCACGCCGACAGCCGCGCCCCACAGCACCGACGACACCGGAATCGAGACAGTGGCGCCGGACTTCGGGGCGGGGGCTGGATCGTCCTTCTTGTCGAGGCGCACGTCCGACGGGTTCTCACGCTGTTCCGCGGCGGTGGCCTTGTCGTCGTCGGGCGTGCCCGATTCGATGTCCTCGGCTGGCAATGGGTACTCCGATGTCGTGTGGATACAGCTGACTGTCCCAGACTAAGCCGTCGAGCACCTTCCGCATGCGGGAAGGTGCGCCCACCGCCGCAAGTGAATCAGCGCACGTCACGCCACGGCGCCGCTGGGTCGAGCGGGCCCTGATGAGACACTGGAACGCGTGACGATGACTACCGAGGCGCCGACCACGCTGCGGATCGGGCCGTATCCGGTCGATCCGCCGGTGGTGCTCGCGCCGATGGCGGGCATCACCAACCTGGCCTTCCGCAAGCTGTGCCGCGAGTTCGGCAGCTCCACCTCCATCTACGTGTGCGAGATGATCACCGCCCGCGCGGTGGTGGAGCGCAACGAGAAGACGCTGCACATGATGTCCTTCGACGAGGACGAACACCCGCGTTCGATGCAGCTCTACGGCGTCGACCCGGCCACGCTGGGCGAGGCGGTGCGCATCATCGTCGGCGAAGGCTGGGCCGATCACATCGATCTCAACCTCGGCTGCCCGGTGCCGAAGGTGACCCGCCTCGGCGGCGGCGCGGCCCTGCCCTACAAGCGAGCGCTGTTCAGCCGGATCGTGCGCGCCATGGTCGGCGCTGCCGAGCCCGCGGGCGTCCCGGTGACGGTCAAGTTCCGCATCGGCATCGACGACGAGCACTTGACCTACCTGGACGCGGGCCGCATCGCCGAGGCCGAGGGCGCGCAGGCCGTCGCGCTGCACGCGCGCACCGCCGCCCAGCGCTACTCCGGCCAGGCGGACTGGTCGGCCATCGCCCGGCTGAAGGAGGCGGTGACCACCATCCCGGTGCTCGGCAACGGCGACATCTTCTCCGCCGACGACGCGGTCCGCATGATGGCGGAGACCGGATGCGACGGCGTGGTCGTCGGTCGCGGCTGCCTCGGCAGGCCGTGGCTGTTCGGCGAGCTGCAAGCGGCGCTGCGCGGCCAGGAACTGCCCGAGGCGCCGAACCTGGGACGGGTCGGCGAGGTGCTGCACCGGCACGGCGCGCTGCTGTCCGACCATCTGGGCGAGGAGAAGGCCATGCGCGATCTGCGCAAGCACATGGCCTGGTATCTGATGGGCTTCCCGGTCGGCGCCGATCTGCGCCGCGCCTTCGCCACCGTGTCCAGTCTCACCGAACTGGGCGACCTGATCGGCAAGCTCGATCCGGCCGCGCCGTTTCCGAAGGACGCCGAGGGACCGCGCGGGCGGCAGGGTTCGCCCGGCAAGGTGGCGCTGCCACACGGCTGGCTCGACGATCCGGACGATCCCGCGGTACCGACCGCGGCCGACGTGATGCACAGCGGAGGCTGACCGACGGCGATCCGACGCCGCTGCCACGGGCAAACCGACACACGCCGGAACTGCCCTGGTATCGGCTGTTTCGGCACTGATTTCGCTACCATCCGGTTACCGAACAACAGCGAATTGCAAACGGCTTTGCGGCGTATTCGATCTCGCTCCGGACTGGCCCGCCGTGGCGGAATCGTTATCATTGGCGAAATCGGTCATGCTGGTTCGAGCTCGGCGCCGGCGGCAGCAAAGACGAAAAGCGAGGTTCGTTGGTGGGTGACGATCGGCACGGGCGTGCGCCAGGGCCCGGAGGTCGCGCCCCGTGGGAGCGCTATCCCACGGCGGACAACCCCGAACGAGACGGCGCGCGGACGTCCCGCCGCTCTCGGCACACCGATGGCGCGACCGACGCGGGCTCCGCGCCGCTGACTGTCCAGGATCTGGTCGAGAAGGTCGACAGCGAGCGCATCGGCCGCAGGCGCCGCGCCGACGCCGGTGGCCGCCCCGATCGCCGCGCGGAGACCGCACCGGGCTCCACCGCACCCGCACACCCCGCCGACCCCGCCGCGTCGCGTCGCGCGCCCGAGGGACCGGCTCCGCAGCAACGCCGCGCGCCCGAAGGCCCCCAGCGCGGGGCCCCGCAGAGTCCACAGCGCGGTGCGCCGGAAAACGTCCAACGCGGGCCTCAGGGCGCTCGGCGCGATGCGCCCGATACCGCCCAGCGCGGCGCGCCCGATACCGCCCGGCGCAGTGCGCCCGAGGGCGCCCAACGCGGCGCACCCGAAGCCACCCAGCGCGGCGGCCCTGAGACCACTCAGCGCCGCCCTCCGGACAGCGCCCAGCGCCGTTCGCCCGAAGGCCAGCGCGGCGCGCCGAACGCTCCCCTGCGCAATGCGGCACAAGCGCCCCCGCGCCGGGCCCCGGAATCCACCCCCGCGAAACCCGCCCCGGGCGCTCGACCCGAGGAAGCCGCGGCGAAGCGTCGAGCCGCAGCGCAGGCCGCGCCCGGCCGGCAGGGCCGCCGGGCTCCGTCCGTCGTCGTGGACGACATCACCGGCTCGTCGCCTGCCGCCCCGCCGCGCCGGGCCGCCGAACCTGCGGAGCCCGCCGAAGAGGTCACCGACGTACTGCCCCCGCTCGATGAGCCGGAGGGCTCCGCGACCGAGAAGTGGCCGACGACCGAGTCCGCCGCGACACCCAAACCGGCAGCCAAGTCCGCCACGTCCAAGATCGCGGCCCCGTCCAAGTCCGTCGGCGGCCCGCCGCTGTCCCGGCTGGCCGCCTCGAAGCAGCGGCGCGAGCGGCGGCTGAAGACCGCGGGCCGGGTGTCCGCCGCGCTGGTCGCGGTGCTGGTGCTGGTACTCACGGGCGGTGGCTGGAGCTACATGCGGTCGACCACCAACAATTTCACCCAGGTCTCCGCCCTCGATGAGAACTCAGAAGATGTCATCGATTCCAATGCCCAGCTCGGCGACGAGAACTACCTGCTCGTCGGTACCGACACCCGCGCAGGCGCCAATGGGCAACTCGGCGCGGGCACCCTGGACGACGCCGAAGGCTCCCGCGCGGACACCACCATGCTCGTGCACCTCCCCAAAGACCGGAGTCGGGTCGTCATCATGTCCTTCCCCCGCGACTTGGACGTGACCAGACCGCAGTGCAACGGATGGGACGGCAACAAGTCCTACACCAAGGAGAAGTTCCCGTCCGCCATCGGCGACAAGCTCAATGCCGTCTACAACCTCGGCGGCCCGATGTGCCTCGTCTCCACGATCCAGCGCCTGACCGGCGCCTCGATCAATCACTTCATCGCCATCGACTTCGCCGGCTTCGAGACAATGGTCGACCAGATCGATGGCGTCGAGGTCTGCGCGACCAAACCGCTCGTCGACGGCGTACTCGGCACCATCCTGGAGCAGCCGGGCAAACAGCGCATCAACGGTGAGACCGCGTTGAACTACGTGCGGGCCAGGCACGTCTACGGCGAGGAACGCAGCGACTACGACCGCATCAACCGACAGCAACGCTTCCTGGCCTCACTGCTGCGCGGCGCACTGGCGAGCAAGATGCTCTTCGATCTGGGCAAACTGAACGGTTTCATCAAAGAGTTCACCAATCACACTTTGGTCGACGAAAAGACCAGGCCCGAGGATCTGCTGATGCTGGGCCGCTCGCTGCAGAATCTCGACGCAGGCACGGTCACCTTCCTCACCGTCCCGACCGCGGGCACCACCACTTACGGCAACGAGATCCCCCGCGAATCCGACATCAAGGCGATCTTCAAGGCGATCCGCGACGACCAGCCGCTGCCCGGCGAGAAGCCGACCGCCCACGATGACGCACCCGCCCCCGCTCCGGCCGCACCGACCCCGACGAAGTACACGGCGGTGGATCCCTCCACTGTTTCGCTGCTGGTCTCGAATGGCTCAGGATACGACGGCCTGGCGCGCACGGCCGCCACCAAGCTCGGCAACCAGGGCTTCACGATCTACAACACCGCCAACTACGCCAACGGCACCTCCCCGACCACCAAGGTCCGCTACGGCGCAGGCCTGGAAGCCGAGGCGGCCACCGTGGCCACCTCGATCCCGGGCGCGACGATCGAGGCCGCCGACGATCTCGGCGGGATCGTCGAGGTGGTCGTCGGAGTCGACTCGGCGAACGGCGTCGTCGTGAAGGCGCCGACGCCGGTCGGTGACGCGATCACCAACGTCGTGACGAGCACCTCGACGGACTCGAAGCCGGTCGAACTGCCCTCGGACCTGGAACACGTCAACGCGGGCGAAGAGGTCTGCAAGTAGGCGCACCGCCGATACCCGACGGCACCCCTGAGAGCCAGGTTCGAATCGAATATGCACCCCAGCTGGTAATCGAGCTCGATTCATCGCCGGACTCCCGTGCACGCGCACGCTATGACACGTGTCACGCTTCCTTCGGACCTGGCGCACGTGAACGCCGCCGACGACGTCCGCGAGCGAGTCCGGGCTCAGCTGCGAGGACCCGGTAGCACCCGTCATTCACCCTCCGTTGGTGACTTGGACAGGGCCGGGAACTAGTGTCTGGTTTTATGCGTGTCATCTACAACGAGCAAATGGCCGACCTCGCCCACCTGCTGGGCGAGATGGCCGGTCTCGCGGGTACGGCCATGGACCGGGCCACCCAGTCGCTGCTGCAGGCCGATCTTTCGCTTGCGGAGCAGGTGATCACCGAGTCCGACCGGATCGCCGAAATGATCACCGACGCCGAGGAGAAGGCGTTCGCGCTGCTCGCGCTCCAGGCGCCGGTCGCGGGCGATCTACGCCAGGTGGTCAGCGCCATCCAGATCGTGCAGGACGTGAACCGGATGGGTGCGCTTGCCCTGCACGTCGCCAAGGTCACCCGCAGGCGCCATCCGAATCACGCGCTGCCCGAATCGGTGAACGGCTACTTCGCCGAGATGGGCCGCATCGCGGTGAACATGGGCGCGGGCGCGAAGGAGGTCCTCGAGACCCGCGACCCCGAGCGCGCCGCCCAGCTCAACCAGGACGACGAGGCGATGGACGATCTGCATCGCCACCTGTTCACCCTGCTGATGGACCGGGACTGGAAGTACGGCGTCGCCGCGGCGGTGGACGTCACCCTGCTCGGCCGCTACTACGAGCGTTTCGCCGACCACGCGGTGGAGATCGGCCGCCGCGTAATCTTCCTCGTCACCGGCGTGCTCCCCGCAGACCCCGACACCGAAGCCTGAAACGCGCCGCCCGACGCGCACTGCTGCCGGGCAACAGCAGAGGGCACCCGCGGATCGCAAGCACTTCTCGGGCCCCGGCGGAACACGCCGGGGCCGAGCTGCATACAGCTCGATCAGTTCCTCGCACACTCTTCCCACGCTTCGCAGACGTTGCGGCGTCTGCGAAGCGTGTGAACCCCGCGCGAGGACGCCTGCCGCCAGCGGTCGGCGCCGGGCATGCCAACCAGGACAGACAGAACGGCCCGCGCGAGTTTCGCGCGGGCCGTTCTCGTTTGCGCCTTCTAGCCGAAGCGACCGGAGATGTAGTCCTCCGTCGCCTTCTGGCCCGGGTTGGAGAAGATCTTCTCGGTGTCGTCGATCTCGATCAGCTTGCCCGGCTTGCCCTGGGCCTCCAGGTTGAAGAAGCCGGTCTGGTCGCTCACACGCGCGGCCTGCTGCATGTTGTGCGTCACGATGACGATCGTGAATTCCTTCTTCAGCTCGGTGATCAGGTCCTCGATCGCGAGCGTGGAGATCGGGTCGAGCGCCGAACACGGCTCGTCCATCAGCAGCACATCGGGCGAGACCGCGATGGCGCGGGCGATGCACAGACGCTGCTGCTGACCGCCGGACAGACCGCCACCCGGCTTGTCGAGGCGGTCCTTGACCTCGTTCCACAGGTTGGCGCCGCGCAGCGAGCGCTCGGCGACCTCGTCGAGTTCCTTCTTGTTGCGCACGCCCTGCAGCTTCAGCCCGGCCACCACGTTGTCGCGAATCGACATGGTGGGGAACGGGTTCGGCCGCTGGAACACCATGCCGATGGTGCGGCGCACGCCGACCGGGTCGACGGTGGCGCCGTAGATGTCCTCGCCGTCCAGCAGCACCGCGCCCTCGACGCGCGCGCTCGGGGTCACCTCGTGCATGCGGTTGAGCGAGCGCAGCACGGTGGACTTACCGCAGCCGGACGGGCCGATGAAGGCGGTCACGCTGCGCGGCAACACGGTGAGCGAGACATCGGCAACCGCGTGGAACTTGCCGTAGTAGATGTTCAGGTCTTTGACGTCGATACGCTTGGCCATCCGAATATCCGTTCGCTTCTATCGGTTCCGCGTGAGCAGCTTGTTGACGACCGCCGCCGCCGCGTACAGCAGCGCGATGAGCAGGATCAGCGTGAGCGCCGCACCCCAGACTCGTTCGCGGCCCGCGGCCTCGGGGTTGGCCAGCTCTTGGTAGATCAGCAGCGGCAGCGAGGCCATGTTGCCGTCGAAGAGGTTGGTGTTGATCGACTTCGCGTAGCCGACGAGCACCAGCACCGGGGCGGTCTCACCCATCACGCGGGCGAGCGCGAGCAGGGTGCCGCTGATCATGCCGGGCGCGGCGGTCGGGATGACGATCCGCACGATGGTCTTCCACTTGGGAATACCGAGCGCGTAGGAGGCCTCGCGCAACTCGTCGGGCACCAGCTTCAGCATTTCCTCGGTGCTGCGCACCACCACGGGCAGCATCAGCAGCACCAGCGCCAGCGACACCGCGAAGGCGCTCTGCGGGGCGCCGAACGTGGCGATCCACAGCGCGAAGATGAAGAGCGCCGCGACGATCGAGGGCACGCCGGCCAGGATGTCGACCATGAACGTGGTGACCTTGGCGAGCCTGCCACGGCCGTACTCCACCAGGTAGACCGCGGCCATGATGCCGAGCGGTACAGCGATGATCGCCGCGACCGCCGACTGGACGACGGTGCCGTAGATCGCGTGGTAGACGCCGCCACCGAACTGATCGGGCAGGATGCCCTTCTGCGACTTCTGCCACCAGTCGAGGGAGGCGATCGCGCTGATGCCCTTGCTGATCACCATCCACAGCACCCAGCCGAGCGGCACGAGCGCGATGGCGAAGCAGGCGGTGACCAGGCCGGTGGCGAGGTGGTTCTTCACCCGCCTGGCGGGGCTCACGTGCCGGAAGGTCGGGGCCTTGACCGGCTGGTCGAACTTCGTCAGCGTTGCCATCAGCCGTTCACCTTTCCGCCTGCCGCGAGCCGGGCCAGCGCGTTGACCACGAATGTCAGCGCGAACAGCACGAAGCCCGCGGCGATGTAGGCGCCGGTCGGCAGCGGCGAACTGAATTCCGATGCCGCCGAAGCGATCTTGGAGGCGAAGGTGTAGCCGCCGTCGAACAGCGACCAGCCACCCGCCTGTGCCGAGGTGCGCAGCACGACCAGTACCGCGATGGTCTCGCCGAGCGCGCGGCCGAGGCCGAGCATCGAGCCCGCGATCACACCGCTGCGCCCGTAGGGCAGCACGGTCATCCGCACGACCTCCCACTTGGTCGCGCCGAGCGCCTGGGCGGCCTCGATGTGCGAGACCGGGGTGAGGTTGAAGACCTCACGCGAGACCGAGGTGATGATCGGCAGGATCATCACCGCGAGCACCACGCCCGCGGTGAAGATCGTGCCGCCGCCTGCGATCGAGACGTTGCCGTCGGAGAACAGGAAGAACCAGCCGAGGTTCTCGTTCAGGAAGCGCTGCACCGGTTCCAGCTCCGGGGCGAGCACCAGGAAACCCCACAGACCGAAGACGATGGACGGCACCGCGGCGAGCAGGTCGACCAGCATCGCGAACGGGCGCGCCAAAGCCTTCGGCGCGTAGTGGGTCAAGAACAGCGCGATGCCGACGCCGATCGGCACCGCGATCGCCAGCGCGAAGATCGAGCTCAGCACCGTGACCATGAGCAGGTCACGGATGCCGAACCGCAGGTTGTCCGCGTTGGTGGTGCTGAACTCCGTGCTGGTGAAGAAGTTCACCTGGTCGGCCCTGAGCGAAGGCACTGCGCGAATCAAGAGGAACAGCGCGATCAACGCGATGGACGCGACGATGATCGCGCCCGCTGCCGTCGCGAGCGAGTGGAAGATCGCCTCGGCGCGCTGGCTGTGGGGCGGACGGCTCTTCACCCGGGCCGGCTCGGTGTTCGTATCACTCGGCATTTGCGCAGTATCTCCAGCCGCCGACGGGCCCGTCGAGTCCGACGAGCCCGGTGCGGTCACCTCAGGGTGCACGGTCATGGTTATGCGATCAGGAGATGGCGTTGATCGCGGTGGTCAGGCGGGTCTTGAACTGCTCGGGGATCGGGATGTACCCGCCCTCGTCGAGGCCCTTCTGGCCGTTGGTCACGGCGGAGGTCAGGAACGCCTTGACGGCCTTGCCGGTCTCGGCGTCGCTGTACTTCGAGCACACGATCTCGTAGGTCGCCATCATGATCGGGTAGGAGCCCGTGGCGGTCGGCTTGTAGAACGAGCTGGTGTCGAGGATGAGGTCGTTGCCCTCGCCCTTGATCTTCACGCCGTCGATGGCCTTGCCCGCGGTCTCGACCGACAGCTTCACCGGGTCCTTGCCCGCCGAGGTGACGATCTGCGAGACGGAGAGGTTCTGCGACTTCGCGAAGGACCACTCGTTGTAGGTGATCGAGTTCTTGGTGCTCTTGATCGCGGCCGAGGTGCCCTCGTTGCCCTTGGCGCCTTCACCGACGCCGCCGTTGAAGGTCTTGCCCGCGCCCTTGCCCCACGCGCCGTCGGAGGCGGCGTCCAGGTAGAGCTGGAAGTTGTCGGTGGTGCCCGACTCGTCGGAGCGGAAGATCACGGCGATCTTCTCCGAGGGGAGCTTGGCGTTCGGGTTGAGCGCCTTGATCTCGGGCGCGTCCCAGGTGGCGACGGTGCCGTTGAACACCTTGGCGGCGGTCGGGCCGTCGAGCACCAGGTCGGTGACGCCGTCGATGTTGTAGGTGATCGCGATCGGGCCGAAGACGGTCGGCAGGTTCCACGCCGGCGCGCCGCAGCGCTCCTGAGCCTTGGCGGGCTCTTCCTTCTTCGAGCTCAGCGGCGAGTCGGAGCCACCGAAATCGGTCTGGCTGCCGAGGAACTCGTTCACGCCCGCACCGGAGCCGCTGGAGGTGTAGTTCAGGGTGTAGCCGTCGCAGTTCGCCTCGTAGGCGGCGATGAAGCGCTCCATGGCGTTCTTCTGGGAGGAAGCGCCACTGGCCTTCAGCGACTTCTTGCCGCCGCAGGCGACGCTGGTGTTGGCGGCGTTGCTCGGGTCGCCGGTGGTGTTGTCGTCGCTGCCACAGGCGGCAAGGGGCATGGCGACAACGGCCAGCACACCAACCAGGGCGCTGCTGCGCTTGAGATTCACTATTCCTCCGGGAATCGCGTCCGACACGCCCGGTCCCTCACCGGCCCGGGCGGGTGTTGTGGTGCCGTTCGCGGGGAACTTGCGCACCAGGCAGCGGCTGCACTGCCCTTAAGTAACGTAAAGTCGCCCGGTTGACAGTTGGACCAAGCTGAGTGAACGCAAGGTGAACACCCCGGCGCGATTGGGTCTGTTTTGTGTGACATTTGCCGCAGCTTTACTGAGCGGCCCCGGGTCGTCACTTTCGCGCCATGCGCCGTTGGGGTTTCGGCCGAATTGCGTCAGATCCTCGACGCTGGGCCTCGCTTCCCCCACGGGCGGCGAACCGCTTCGTTCGAGTCAGTTCCGATCGGTCTCCTGCGCGGCGTAGGCGACGTCGACGTGTGCGGTGGTGAAGCCGAGGCGGGTGTAGGTGTGGACGGCGGCGGTGTTGTCGGCTTCCGTATAGAGCAGTACCTCCGGAAGCCCGCAGTCGCGCAGGTAGTGCAGACCCGCGAGGGTGAGCAGGCGGCCGAGGCCGCGGCCCTGGGCGGCGGGATCGATGCCGACGATGTAGACCTCGCCGACCGCGGGCCGCTCCTCGTGGTGCACCTTGGTCCAGTGGAAGCCGAGGATGCGGGCGGGGTCGTCGGAGGCGGTGGCGATGAACAGGCCTTTCGGGTCGAACCACGGCTCGGCGCGGCGTACCTCGATATCGCGTTCGGTCCAGCCGCCCTGCTCCGGATGCCAATGGAACGCGGCGTTGTTCACGCGAAGCAGCTCCGCGTCGTCGGCGGGGCCGGAGTAGGTGCGCAGGACGAGCCCGTCCTGGACCGTCAGCTCCGGTAGCTCGGGTGTAGCCAACGGGCGTCGCATCTGCCACAGCTCGCGCGCGGTCACGAGGCCGAGCCGGGCCGCGACCGCCTTGGTCGCGGGTCGGTCGCCGTGCGCCCATACCCGCGCACCCGCCCCGCCTTCCGCCAGTGCGGCGCGCACGAGTTCGGTTCCGACACCGCTGCCACGGGCGCCGGGATCGACGGCGGCTTCCGTCATCGCGGGGTGATCCCCGTGTGCCGGAACGAGATTGGCGTACCCGACGATCGCGCCCGCCCGCTCGGCGAGCAGGTGCCTCGCCGAGCCCTTCTCGTTCAGCGAGAGGACGGCCTGTTCGGAGACGGGGGCCACGCCGTCGGCGGAGGTCGCTCGCCCGAGCAACTCGCGCACTGACCGCGCGGTGTCGGCATCCAACTCGTCGGCCCATCGCACGTCGACCATGCCCTGCCCCTTTTCATCCCGGCGTCGCTCCGTACGCCATCGCCCGCGGCACCCGCTCGGCGCCGCTCTCGTCCGCAGTGTGTCAGCGCCGACAGCCGCTCCGGCATTCCGGCGGCCCGCGCGTGCTTGCTACTGCACCGAGCCGTTGAGCGGCGTCAGGGTGGAGTCGTCGCCCTCGGTGTCGTCGTCGGGGAACGTGACGGGCTCGCCCTTCGTGGCGGTGCGCGACGGGCGGACCGCCTTGTAGCCGACGTTGCGCACCGTGCCGATGAGCGATTCGTACTCACTGCCGAGCTTGGCGCGCAGACGACGGACGTGCACGTCGACGGTGCGCGTGCCGCCGAAGAAGTCGTAGCCCCACACCTCCTGCAGCAACTGGGCGCGGGTGAAGACCCGGCCCGCGTGCTGGGCGAGGTATTTGAGGAGCTCGAACTCCTTGTAGGTGAGGTCGAGCGGACGGCCGCGCAGCCGGGCGGTGTAGGTGCCCTCGTCGATGACGAGCTCGCCCAGGGTGATCTTGCCGGTGTTCTCGGGGCTCGCGACGCCGCCGTTGCGACCGACGAGCAACCGCAGCCGCGCGTCCAGTTCGGCGGGACCGGTGCCGGGCAGCAGGATGTCGTCCAGCCCCCAGTCCGCGTTGACCGCGACCAGCCCGCCCTCGGTGAGCACGGCGACGACCGGCACCGACGAACCGGTGCTGCCGAGCAGGCGGCACAGTCCGCGGGCGGCGGCCAGATCGGTGCGGGCATCGACCAGCGCGACGTCGGCGGTGCCCGCCTCCAACAACGACGCCACCTCGGTCGGAGCAGGCCGCACGTTGTGCGCGAGTAGCGCGAGCGAGGGCAACACCGACTCGGGGTTGGGGTCGGAGGTCAGCAGGAGCAGCTCCACAAGCCCTCCTCCCATCTCGTAGCGCCGAAGCTACGGCAGCATCGCCGAAGCCGCATCGCTAATACACAGGTAATCGAGTGCAAGATTAGCGCGTCAACCCCGATGACCTCGCCATCCGGGTGAGCGAAGTGCCGCCGACGAGACCGTCGCGACTCGGAACGCGCCGTCGCATTACTGTTCATGGCATGCGCAAGCTGATCATCGGACTGCTGTGTCTCGCGGGTTTGGCGGTCGTCATCGATTTCGGTGCCGCCGCCTACTCGGAGTACCGCGTCTCGCGCACCCTGCGTGAGGGGGCCGATCTCAGCGCCGATCCCGAGGTGACCATCCACGGTTTCCCGTTTCTCGCCCAGGCGCTCGACGGGCGTTATCAGAGCATGGTGATCCGCGCGGCCGCGGTCCGTCCCGACATCCCCGGCGAGATCTCGGTGGACGCGACGCTCACCGGCGTCCGGGTGAGCCTGAGCGACCTGGCCGACGGCACTGTGCGCAAGGTGCCGGTGGAGAAGGTCCAGGCGGCGATGCGCATCGAGCCGGTCGAGCTCGGCCGTCTGTTCAATATCCCCGACCTGCAAGTGCATTCGCGGCCGGCGGACAAATCCGACGGAACGGGCGGCTCCGGCGGCACCGGCATGACCACCGAGGGCGCGCTCGTGCTCACCGGCACGCTGCCGGGCAGCACCGCGCAGCCGGGCAAGTCGGGCGCGCAGAGCGGTGACAAGGTCGCGGTGCAGGCCGAGCTGACGCTGGACGGCGACCAGGTCAAGATCGTCGCCACCGGCTTCTACCGGAGCAGCGATACCGACCTGACCACCACCGCCGTCGTGTCCGAGGCCGACCGGCCCGCGGTGCTCGCGCGCTTCACGCGCACTATCGATACGAAGGACCTGCCCTTCGGCGTGCGCCCGACGAAGGTGTTCGCGCTGGGCGGGCAGATCTTGGTCGAGGGCAAAGGAGAGAACGTGACGATCGACCTGGACCAGCTGCAGAGACCATGACCGAACTCACACTTCTCGCTCTCGTTCTGCTCACCGCACTCGCCGTCGGACTGGTGCTGCGCGGCCGCCAAGGCAAGCTGCGCGCCGCCGCGCCCGCCGCCGAGACCGGCTCCGCGCGCGCCGACCTGCTCGCCGCGGTAGGTGTGACCGGGTCCGGTCCCGCGGTGCTGCACTTCTCCGCCGACTGGTGCGGGCCGTGCGTCGCGGTTCGCCGGGTGGTTGCCGGAGTCGCGACGGACCTGGCGGAGACGCCGCGCCCGCCGCAGGACATCGAAGTCGACATCGATGCCGAACCCGCGCTGGCCAAGGAACTGAACGTGCTTTCGCTGCCGACCACGTTCGTCTTCGACATCGAGGGCCGCGAGCGCTTCCGCATCTCGGGTGTGCCCAAGCCCGGCGATCTGCGTACCGCGTTGGCCCCCTTGACGGGGCAAAACCAGTCGTAAAGCCGCTGGACCGCGACTGTGACGCACCCCGGGTCCAATTCTCCGGCCCAATTGGGTAAACTGCCTTTCGTGCAATCCGACCACGAGCTGATGCTCACCCGACGCCGCACAGTGGATCTGTGTCGGCTCGGTGGTTGTTGCTGCCTGTGCCGCTGATCGGTCGGCTGTCCCCGGATCTTCCTGACGCCGACCGCTGCCCGCCGCGCGAGTGATTGGTCAATCCCCCGGCGAGCTGGCGAATTTCCAGCCAATCAACGCTTTCAGCGCAGGAGTACGCACAATGTCCACCGAAACCCGGAACACTTCCGAAGAATCAGTCATTCCCGCCGCAATCGACCGCGTCGACGTGCGCGGTCCGCGCTTCGCGGCCTGGGTCACCACCGCTGTCCTCGTCCTGGTCCTGCTCGTCGCGACCGTTTCGCCCACCGTCGCCGCGGTCCTGATCGCGCTGCAGGCGGTCGTCTTCGCGATCGGCGCGGCCGCCGGTCCGCGCAAGCACCCGTACGGCCGCATCTTCGCCACCTTCCTCGCGCCGCGCCTCGCCCCCACCAGCGAGACCGAACCGACGCCGCCGCTGCGATTCGCGCAGCTGCTCGGCTTCGTGTTCGCGGCCGTCAGCCTGCTGGGCTTCGCGCTCGGCTCCACAGTCGTCGGCGTGGTGTTCGCCGGCTTTGCCCTGTTCGCGGCGTTCCTGAACGCGGCGTTCGGGATCTGCCTGGGTTGCCAGATCTACCCGCTGGTCGCCCGCCTCCGCCGGAACAGAGTCCATGGCGGCGTCCGCGAGCCCTCCGTGGTTACGCGCGCTTCCGCCTCCGGGCCCAACGCTCCCGCCGGGGCCCCGGCATCGAACTGACCCTGCAAGTCATCTCTGAAAGGAAAACAATGGCTCGCTCCGATGTCCTGGTCTCCGTGGACTGGGCCGAAGAGAACCTCAACGCCCCCGGCGTCGTCTTCGTCGAGGTCGATGAGGACACCTCCGCCTACGATGGCGGCCACATCGAGGGCGCCGTCCGGCTCGATTGGAAGAAGGACCTGCAGGATCAGGTTCGTCGTGACTTCGTGAACCAGGAGCAGTTCTCCGATCTGCTCTCGGCGCGGGGCATCGCGAACGACGACGAGGTCGTCCTCTACGGCGGCAACAACAACTGGTTCGCCGCGTACGCGTACTGGTACTTCAAGCTGTACGGCCACAACAACGTCAAGCTGCTCGACGGCGGCCGCAAGAAGTGGGAGCTGGACGGCCGTCCGCTGTCCATCGAGGCCGTGAACCGTCCCGCCACCCAGTACAAGGCGGCGGCGCCCGACCTGACGATCCGCGCGTTCCGCGACGAGGTCATCGCGGCCATCGGCGCCAAGAACCTGGTCGACGTGCGTTCGCCTGACGAGTTCTCCGGCAAGATCCTCGCTCCCGCGCACCTGCCGCAGGAGCAGAGCCAGCGTCCCGGCCACATCCCCGGCGCGATCAACGTGCCGTGGAGCAAGGCGGCCAACGAGGACGGCACCTTCAAGTCCGACGCCGAGCTCACCGAGATCTACAAGGAAGCCGGTCTGGACGGCGAGAAGGACACCATCGCCTACTGCCGCATCGGCGAGCGTTCCTCGCACACCTGGTTCGTGCTGCAGGAGCTGCTCGGCCACCAGAACGTCAAGAACTACGACGGGAGCTGGACCGAGTACGGCTCCCTCGTCGGTGCACCGATCGAGTTGGGAGCGTAATCAACATGTGTGCAGCACCTACCCAGGGTCAGGCCATCCCCGCAGGCGTCGACGTGGAGAAGGAGACGGTCATCACCGGCCGCGTCCTGAGCACCGACGGTCAGCCGGTCGGCGGCGCGTTCGTGCGGCTGCTCGACGGCAACGGTGACTTCACCGCCGAGGTCGTCGCCTCCGGCACCGGTGACTTCCGGTTCTTCGCGGCTCCGGGCTCGTGGACCGTCCGTGCGCTGTCCTCCGCGGGCAACGGCTCGGCCGAGGTCAGCCCCGAGGGCGCGGGCATCCACGCAGTGGACGTCGCGGTCGCCAAGTAAGGCGCTCGAACCCCAACGGCCCCGGCGCTTCCCCCGCGGAAGCTCCGGGGCCGTTGCGTTGCCCGGAGCGGCGCTCGTTAGACTCCGAGACGTGGTCCTCTTCTTCGAAATTCTGCTGGTCCTGGTGTCCGTGCTGATCGGCTGGTTCGGTCTGTACGTCTTCTACCGGCTGTTCACCGAGTCATGAGCGACCTCGCGAGCGAAGGTTCCGATTCGGCCGAGCGAGCGAGTGAACAGATGAACGGCAGCGCTCCCGCCAACGGGCCGAAGCGTGGTGACGACGCGGGCGCCCGGCGCAGCGGCGACCAGGCCGTGGCCGAGGCCGCCGAGCGCGCGAAATCGACCGGCGCCCGCAACATTCCGGTACTGCCGGATCTGCCGCTGCCCGAGGACACCGCGAACCTGCGACTCGGGCCGGACCTCAGCGCGTCCATGCTCGCGCTGCTGCCCATGGTCGGCGTCTGGCGCGGCGAAGGCGAGGGCAACGACCCCGAGCGCGGGGACTACCGCTTCGGCCAGCAGATCGTCGTCTCGCACGACGGCGGCGACTACCTCTCCTGGGACGCCCGTTCCTGGATCATCGAGACAGACGGCAGCTACGGCGGGCCCGATCTGCGCGAGACCGGCTTCTGGCGGGTCGGCATCGACGGCAACGACGAGGTCATCGAACTGCTGCTGACGCACAGCTCCGGCATCGTCGAACTCTTCTACGGCACCGCGCTCACCCAGTCCTCCTGGGAGTTGGCCACCGACGTGGTCATCCGCAGTCAGTCCGGCATCGTCGTCGGCGGCGCCAAGCGCCTCTACGGCATCATCGAAGCCGGCGACCTCGCCTACGTCGAAGAACGCGTGGTAGCCGACGGCCCCCTCGAACCCCGCCTCTCCGCCCGCCTCCAGCGCTACATCGGGTAGACCGACCTCTCGCGTCTCCGGTCGCCGCCTTCGACCGGAGACGCGGTCACTCGTCCGTCATCGCAGCGAGCGCATCTTTCAGCCCCGCTCTCCGATCGCGGTCAAATCGATATCGATAGGGAACGGCACGCTGACCTTCAGCCGGTCATGGAAGATCCCTGTGGGGACATAGCGACTCGTGGCTGGATCGAGCTCGTAGACATACACCACGACGGTGCCGTCTCCTTGCTCGACCCTCCAGTAGTGCGGAATCCCCGCCTTGGCGTACTTGAACGGCTTCGTTTCGCGGTCACGCTCTTCGGAGTCCGGAGAGACCACTTCTACGGCCAAGGCCAGATCGTCTGCGAAGTAGTAGGTGTCCGGGTCCGCACGGTCCATCGCCTCGCGAGTGTCACCACGATGACGTCCGGCTCCGGCATCTGTCGCTTTCCGAGCTTGACTGCCATCTCACGGTCGGCTCGTAGCTGCGGCGGTGCTTGGAGGTCGAGTTCTCGCTGAAGGAAGTCGATTGCCTGCCGGTGCCACTTCCGCTGCGGGCTCGCGAAAACGAGACTTCCGTCGATCAGCTCGGTGTGCTTCGGGAGCCCCCGCAGACTCAGAAACTTCTCGATGGTGAAACCACCTGCGGGCGGAATCGCCCAGTCCGGGAGCGGTTCGACGGCCATCGTCGCAGCCTAGCGATTCGTCCGGGGCGATCCGGTCGGAAAGTCCGCCCCTGGAAAAGGAACGACCCCCGAGCCGTACCGGTGCGGGTTCGGTAACCTGCACGGGTCCCGGTCGGACAGGACCGGGGGCTCGGGGGTCGGGTGGCTGCCTGGTATTCGCTCAGCGGTCGCGCGGGCGGATACCACCTGCAGCGGCGGCGCTAGCGGACAGCCACCTCACGTGTCCTGGAATTACTCATTCTTCGAACCACCTCCTTCCTGTGTACTGACGAAACTATCGAAGGATCAGCAGGTCGGCAACGGAATTTCGCGCGGGGCGGAAACGGCGCCGTTGCGGGCCGGATATTCGATCGTGACCTGGGCCGATGCGTCGACGTGCACGATCGCGTCGGCCCGATGCCCGGCGGGCAGCTGATGGGTGACGACCACCACCGTCCGATCCGGATCGACCGGTCCGCCAACGGGGTCGAGCAACGCGCGCAGGAGATCCGCGCCGGCCTCTGCCTCGAGGTGTTCGGTCGGTTCGTCGAGCAACAGCACCTTGGCAGGCGCGAGCAGTGCCCGGGCGAGCAGGATGCGGCGGCGCTGTCCCCCGGAGACCGCGGCCGCGCCGCCGACCAGTTCGGTGTGCAACCCGCCGGCGAGCGAATCCAGCCAGTCGCCCAGACCGACCGCGCGCAGCGCCTGCTCCGCTTCCGCTTCGGTGATGTCGCCGCGCGCCACGCGCAGGTTCTCCAGCACGCTGGTGCCGAAGAGGTGGGCGTCCTCGGCGAAGAACGTGGTGTCGGGCCGCGGGGTGTCGAAGAGACCGGCCCAGGACATGAGCAGCGTGGTCTTGCCTGCCCCGCTCGGCCCGACGACGGCGATGCGGCGTCCCGCGGGCAGCTCGGGCAACTCGCGCGGCAGACCGGCTTCCCGGTACGGGTCGGCGGCCTCGGCGGCGGAGAGCCTGCGCAGTGCGGCTCGCGCGGTGGTGATGGCCTGCGCGGCGGCGGGCAGCGGACCGACCGCTTCGAAGGCGGAGAGCGGCAGCAGCACCAGGATGGTGAGCGCCATCGGCGTCATGGCGCCGGGCGCACCGCCGTTCGGTCCGTAGGCCACGATGCCGATGAGCAGGGCGCCCAGCACGCTCGCGCCGATGGCGAGCGGGGTCGCCGCGGCCGCCGACGCGGTGTGGGACGCGGCCTTGTCCTCGGCGGCGACCGCGCGCTTGCCCGCCTCCTTCGCGGCCGTCAGCGCCGCGTCCAGCCGCCCGGCGACGCGCAGCTCGGCCGCGTGGTCCAGCACGGTGAGCGCCTGCGCGGTGAATTCGGCACGGTCGGCGCGCACCGCGGTCTCCGCCTCGCGCGCGGCCCGCGCCGAGAGCCAGGGCGCGAGGATGCCGGAAACCCAGAGCGCCGCGGCCAGAATCACGGCGGCCGCAACGGAAATCGTGGCCAGCAACCCGATCGCGGCGAAAGCCAGGACGATCGCGACGGCGATCGGCACCAGCGCGCGCACGACCACCGCGCCGAGATCATCGATATCGCTGCCGATGCGGACGAGCAGATCGCCGCGCCGCAACCGTGCCGCGCTCTCCGGCCCCGTGTCCCCCGATGCGGTCCGCGCCCGGCGCAACCACACATCCGAGCCCGCCAGCGTGCGGTAGACGCTCGTGCGCGCGGTCGTCATCGACCGCAGCGCGACATCGTGCGTCGCAAGCCTTTCCAGGTACCGGCACAGGCCACGCGAGATGCCGAGCGCCCGCACCGAAACCACCGCGACGCTGAGGTCGAGCACCGGCGGCATCTGCCACGCCCGTGCGATCAGCCACGCGGCCAAGGCCGCCAACCCGAGTCCGCTCCCCAGCGCCAGCACGCCCCAGCCGACCGCCACCGCCACCCGCCAGGGCGACAGCGCCAGCAGATCCCACATCTTGCGGAAATCGTCACGCACGCTCTGCGTACTCATGACCGGCTCACCGCCTCGTCGCATGTCGTGGCACACAGGGGCACAGCGCAATCGGCGGCGGCCAGGACCGTGGGGCGATGACCGATGACGACGACCAAGGCGCGCGCGGTCCTCATGACCCGCTCACCGCCACATCGAGGGTCGAGGCGCGCACGGGCACAACGTAATCGCCTGCGGCCAGGACAGCAGGGCGGTGACCGACGACGACGACCGTGGCTCCGGCGCGGGCCTTGGCCTGGAGTGCGGCGAGTACCGCGGACTCGCTCGCCGCGTCGAGATGCGCGGTCGGCTCGTCCAGCAGAAGCACCGGACGGTCGGCGGCGAGCACCCTGGTCAGTGCGAGGCGCTGGCGTTGCCCCAGCGACAGACCGGTGCCGCCCGCGCCGACGACGGTGTCCCAGCGCTGCGGCAGCTCGTCCAGGACGGCGTCGAATCCGGTGGCTGCGCAGGCGGCTTCGAGGCCCGCCCCGCGATCCGCGTCGGCGGCGGCCCGCGCGCCGAGCAGTTCCAGGTTCTCCCGCAACGTGCCCGGCACCAGCACCGGCCGCTGCGGCAGCCAAGCCACCCGCGCCCACCACGACTCGGCGTCCAGCTCACGCACATCGGTTCCGTCGACGAGCACGCGCCCGCGCTCCGGTGCCACGAGCCCGAGCAGCGCGAGCAGCGCCGTCGACTTCCCGCTGCCATTGGGCCCGGTCAACACGGTCACCGCGCCAGGACGCAACACCGCGGACAGCCCCTCCGGAGCCAAGCCGTCCCGAGCCGCGACGCTCAGTTCACGAATCTCGATGCGACCGAGCGGCTTACGATCGCCTGCCGCGCCGGTGCGCGATTCCGGCTCGCATTCCCCGCCCGCACTCCGCGGGTCCGGGCTCGCAGCGCCGCCGGTAGCCGCCCAACCCTCGGCAGCATCGTCCGCCGGACGTTCGACCGCCGACCCGGGGACCGATTCCCCCCGTCGGTCACGCGCGCCGCTCGCCGCCGCCGGACGGTCGGCAATTGCTTTACCCGGCTCCAGAATCGCGAACGCCTTGTCGGCCGCCGCCATCCCGTCCTGGGCCGCGTGGAAACGCTCGCCCACCATCCGCAACGGCAGGTACACCTCGGGCGCGAGAATGAGCGCGACCAGTCCGGCGTAGAGGCTCATCCCGCCGTAGACCAGGCGCAGGCCGATGGATACCGCGATCAACGCCACGCTCAGCGTCGCGAGCAACTCCAGCACCATCGAGGACAGGAACGCGATCCGCAAAGCGCGCATCGTGCGCGAACGCAGGGCGTCGCCGAGTTCGCGCACACGGTGTTCCATGGTGCGGGCCTGCGCCGCCACCCCACGTTCGGCTGCGGAATCGAACCGTGCGGCAGCGGTGTCCGTACCCGCCTCCCGCCCCAGCGCGCGCAGCGTCGGCATCCCGGCGAACAGATCGAGCAGCTGATCCGACAACCGCGTCGTCGCCTCCAGCGTCGCCGCCGCGCGCCCCTGCGTGAGCAACCCGATCAGCACCATGAAGATCGGAATCAGCGGCAACGTGACCAGCGCGATCCCACCGGACACCGGGTCGTGCATCGCGATGACCAGCAACACGATCGGCGGCACCAGCACCGCGAGCAGCAGCGCGGGCAGGTAACCGCTCAGATACCCGCGCAACCCGGACAGACCCGTGCCGACCACCACCGCGAGTTCGGTTCTCCGGCTCTCCACTTCGCGCGGAGTCAGCCGGGCGCCCGCTGCCAGCACTTCGGTCTCGAGCTCGGCGACCACGTCCGCCCCGGCTCGGTGCGCCACCCTGGCCTGCACCCAGGTGGCCAGCACCCGCGCGCCGATCGAGCCGGCCAGCACCGCGATTTCCACCGTCCACGAACCGAATCCGCGCGCACCGGGGTCGGTGACGACGCCTGCCAGCACCCTGGCCAGCGTCACCGCGGTGACCACGATCGACACCGTGATCACCACGGACAACCCGACGCTCAGCACCAGATACCTGCGGGCCGAGCGGGCATACCGCCACAGGCGCGGGTCGACGGGTGGACGTGCCATGGCCGATCAGTCCTTCACTGGCCCCAGCGGCAGTCCGGTGTGCGCCGGAATCTGCTCCACCGTCAGGCGTTTGCGGAACACCCAGTAGGTCCACCCCTGGTAGCCGAGCACCACCGGCGTGACGATCACCGCCGCCCAGCTCATCACCTTCAGCGTGTACGGCGTCGAGGAGGCGTTGTCGATGGTGAGGTGGAACGCGTCACCGATGGTGGAGGGCAGCACATTCGGGAACAGCGAGCCGAACAGCAGCACCGTCGCGGCACCGATGGCGAAGGTCGTTCCGGTGAACGCCCACCCGTCGCGTTCGGCGAACACGGCGACGGCCGCGGCAGCCAATCCGAGCACCGCGACCCCCAACGGAATCCAGGTCCACCCGGCGCCGTAGGCCAGCTGCGTCCAGACGCCGAACCCGGCGACGACGAGCGCGGTCGGGGCGAGCAGCAGCCGCGCGAGGCGCACCGCGTCGGCCCGCACCTCGCCACCGGTCTTGAGGCCGACGAAGATCGCGCCGTGCAGCAGGAACAGCAGGCCGGTGGTCAGCGCGCCGAGCAGGGCGTACGGGCTGAACAGATCCGCCGCCGAGCCGGTGATCTGCTTGTCCGCGTCCAGCGGCACCCCGCGCACGATGTTGGCGAACACCCAGCCCCACGCGAGCGCGGGCACCCAGGACCCGATGCCGATGCCGATGTCGCAGCGGGCCCGCCAGGCGGGATCGTCGATCTTGGCGCGGTATTCGATGGCGCAGATGCGCAGGATCAGCGCGACGAGGATCAGCAGCAGCACGAAGTAGAACCCGGAGAACAGGCTGGCGTACCACTCGGGGAACGCCGCGAACATCGCGCCCGCCGCGGTGATCAGCCACACCTCGTTGCCGTCCCACACCGGGCCGATGGTGTTGAGCACCACGCGCCGCCTGGTGTCGCTGCCCTTGCCGAGGACCGGCATCAGCATGCCGACGCCGAAGTCGAAACCCTCCAGCACGAAGTAGCCGGTGAACAGGACGCCGATCAGAACGAACCAGAACTCTTGCAGACTCATCGTCGGGCTCCTCAGTACGCGAACGAAAGCTGTTCGACGGCAGGTTCTTCGGCGTGCTCACCGGGACCGCCCGTTTCGCCGGGGCCCGACGGCTTGCGCACCGGCGGCTGCTCCGGCCCGGCGATCACGTACCGCCGCATCAGGTAGAACCACACCACCGCGAGCACGCCGTAGAGCAGGGTGAACACCACCAGCGAGGCGATCACGGTGCCCGCCGCGTGGTCGGAGACGCCCTGCTGCACCGTCATTCGCAGGGCGGGGTCACCGGTCGGGTTCGGCACCACGACCCAGGGCTGGCGGCCCATTTCGGTGAACACCCAGCCCGCGCTGTTGGCGAGGAACGGCGTCGGAATGGCCAGCAGGCTCAGCCACGAGTACCAGCGCTGATCGGGCACTCTGCCGCGCCTGGTGAGCCACAGTCCGGCGAGCACCAGCAGCATCGAGCCCGCGGCGAGACCGATCATGGCGCGGAACGACCAGTAGGTGACGAAGAGGTTGGGCCGGTAGTCGCCGGGGCCGAACTTCTCGATGTAGGCCTTCTGCAGATCTTGCACGCCGTCGAGGGTGACGTCGGTGAACTCGCCCTCGGCCAGGTACGGCAGCACGTACGGCACCTCGATCACATGGGTGACGCTGTCGCAGTTGTTGTGCGTGCCGACGGTGAGCACCGAGAAATGCGGATCGGTCGCGGTGTGGCAGAGCGATTCGGCCGAGGCCATCTTCATCGGCTGCTGCTCGAACATCAGCTTGCCCTGGACGTCGCCGGTGAGCACCAGCGCGATGCCGGAGACCACGATCACCCACATGCCCGCGCGTCCGCCGGAGCGCCACATGGTGCGCGCCTCGGCGACCTTGGCCGGATCCCCGCTGCGCGCGTTGCGCACCATCCACCAGCCCGCGATGCCCGCCACGAAGGTGCCCGCGGTGAGGAACGCGCCCGCGACCACGTGGGGGAACGCCGCCAGCGTCGTGTTGTTGGTCAGCACCTCCCAGATGCTGGTGAGCTCGGCGCGCCCGCGCTCCGGGTTGTACCTCGCACCGACCGGGTGCTGCATGAACGAATTGGCGGCGACGATGAAGTAGGCGGAGGCGTTCACGCCGATCGCGACCATCCAGATCGCGCCCAGGTGAAGCAGTTTCGGCAATCGCGTCCAGCCGAAGATCCACAGGCCGATGAAGGTCGACTCGAGGAAGAAGGCGACCAGCGCCTCCAGCGCCAGCGGCGCGCCGAACACGTCGCCGACGAAGCGGGAGTACTCGCTCCAGTTCATGCCGAACTGGAATTCCTGCACGATGCCGGTGGCGACGCCGAGGGCGAAATTGATCAGGAACAATTTGCCGAAGAACTTCGTCAGCCGGTACCAATGGTCCTTGCCGGTGATCACCCACGCGGTCTGCATCCCCGCTACGAGCGGGGCGAGACCGATGGTGAGCGGGACGAATACGAAGTGGTAGACGGTCGTGATGCCGAACTGCCAACGTGAGATGTCCAGAACACTCATCCGACCCTCCAGCCTTACTACGACGTGTCGTAGTAAATGCTACGCGGCAAGGTCTGGCAATCAACGTGCGTTAGGACACGACACGCATGGGGAACCGGCGGGTGTCCGCCCCGAAGAGGCGGACGTCACCTCACCAATCGCCGATGGCGCCTGCCCGATCGATACCGCGGTCTACCAGTTCGATGATCTCCTGCGCGTTGTCCGGCGCGGACATACGCAAACCGTCCAGCGAATTCACCCGCGCGGCAAGGCTGATGCTGGAGACCAGCCAGATGCTGTCGCACGTCAGCAAATCCGCGGTGAAGAGCAGTTCGTAGCTGCACGTCCACCCGGCCTTCTGCGCCTCGCTGAACAGCGCGCGCTGGGTGACGCCGGGCAGCACACCGTTCTTCGCGGGCGGCGTGATCAGCTTCTTGTCGCGCGCGATCACCACCGTGGAGCGCGGACCCTCCAGCACCCGGTTCTCGGTGCTGGTGAAGATCACGTCGTCGGCGCCCATCCGGTGCGCGAAACGCAGTGCGGCCATGTTCGTCGCGTAGGAGAGCGTCTTGGCGCCGAGCAGCTGCCACGGCGCGGCCTGGGCCAGATCGATCGAGATGCCGCGCGGCAGCGTCACCACCGAGATGCCCTCGGTGCGCGCCTTGGCCACCCGATCGGGCACCGGCACCACCAGCACGTAGCAGGTCGGCACCGGCACCGCCGCGGCCAGATCGCCCGAGGTGACACTGGATCGCGCGCCGGATAGTTCGGAGTCCCGGCCGCGGGTCAGCACCAGGCGCATCATGCCCTCGCGCTCGCTGCCCCACTCCTTCGCGGCGGTCTCGACGGCCTCGCGCCAGCGGCCCAGCTCGGGCTCCGGTAGTTCGAGCGCCTGCGCCGAGCGCCGTAGCCTGCCGAGGTGGAATTCGAGGGCGGCCGCGGTCCCACCGCGCACCAGCACCGTTTCGAAGACGCCGTCGCCGCGCAGCACCCCGATGTCGTCGGCGAACAACAACGGCGCGTCCGCATCCTGGACGACGCCGTCGAGTGTGACAAGAACCCGATCTACCATGCGTCGAGCGTAGGCGGTATGCACTGCCCTTGCCTATGTTTGCCACGCCGCCCCGCACGCGTCCGCGAGTCATCGGCGGCTTGCCCGCGCGCCGCGTCGTTCCGGCGTCGCCGCGGCGGCCGCGAGCGGGCTCTCGGCGGACCGTGTCCGGCACTGCCACTACAGTGGAAGACGTGTCCGTGGTCGATGCACCCAGCCCCCTGCTTTCCGTTCCGGGCGCCGTCGCGGGTCCGCCCGGCGCTCCGGACGCCACCGTGGCGTGGCATTACGGCAATCCCTTCGGCGAGCAACGCGCCGCGGCGGAACGCGTCGCGGTCATCGATCGCTCGCACCGCTTCGTCCTGAGCATCACCGGAGCCGAGCGGCTGAGCTGGCTGCACACCATCTCCAGCCAGCACGTGGCCGACCTCGCCGACGGGCGGTCCGCGGAGAATCTGGATCTCGATCTCAACGGCCGCGTGCAGCACCACTTCGTGCTCACCGACCTGGACGGCACGGTCTGGGCCGACACCGAGGCCGACCATGGTCCGGCCCTGCTCGATTTCCTGCGCAAGATGGTGTTCTGGGCCGACGCCCAACCACGTGAGGCCACCGACCACGCGGTGCTGAGCCTGCTCGGACCTCGGGTGCGCGAACTGACCGCCGTGCTCGGCGTGGCCGATCTGCCCGACATCTACGCGGCCGTGCCGCTGCCCGGCGGCGGCTTCCTGCGCCGCATGCCATGGCCGACCGCCGACTCCTTCGACCTGGTGATACCCCGCGAGCGGCTGTCCGAGTGGTGGTCCAAGATCACCGAAGCGGGCGCCGAACCCGCGGGCATGTGGGCTTTCGAGGCGCTGCGGGTGGCCGCGCTGCGCCCGCGCATCGGCCTCGACACCGACGAACGCACCATCCCGCACGAGGCCCGCTGGATCGGCGGCGTCGACGAACACGGCGCCGTGCACCTGGACAAGGGCTGCTATCGCGGCCAGGAGACCGTGGCCAGGGTGCACAACCTGGGCAAGCCACCGCGCCACCTGGTCCTCCTGCACTTGGACGGTTCCGCCGACGAGCGCCCCACACCGGGCGAGGACGTCACCGCGGGCGGTCGCACCGTGGGCAGGCTCGGCACCGTCATCGACCACTACGAGCTCGGCCCGATCGCGCTTGCCCTGATCAAGCGCACGATTCCGGCCGACACCGCGCTCGTCGCCGGACCGTGCGCCGCCGCCATCGATCCCGACTCGGTCCCCGCCGACGACGAGCCGCAAGCAGGCCGTCTCGCCGTCGACCGGCTGCGCGGACGGTGATCCACCCGACCTCGCTCGACGCCGAGTCTCGCGATTCCCACCCACTCGACGAAGGGAGCGGCGCCGATGCGCAGCGATGACACCGCCCGCGTGCTTGCGGTCTGCGTGGTGCACGCCGATCTGGAAGTGCCGACCAGGGTCGGCCGCACCGCCATCGACAAGCGACCTGTCGCGGGTCGAGTCGGCGTGCGCGCCCTCGGACTCGACGGCGACCACGTCTGCGACACCAAGCACCACGGCGGCGTGCACCAAGCGGTCTACGCCTACGCCGAGCACGACGCGCAGCACTGGGCCGACGAACTCGGCAGGGAGCTGCCCGCGGGCTGGTTCGGCGAGAACCTGCGCATCAGCGGCCTCGAGGTGAGCGACGCCGTGGTCGGCGCCCGCTGGGCGATCGGCGACACCCTGCTCGAGGTGAGCGCGCCGCGGGTGCCGTGCGTGACCTTCCAGCACTGGTCCGGCGAGGCGCAGTGGGTCAAGCGCTTCACACTGCGCAGCAATACCGGCGCCTACCTGCGCGTCCTCACCGAGGGAACGATCGGCGCCGGCGATGCCGTCGAGGTGGTGCACGTCCCTGACCACGGCGTCACCGTGCGCGATGTGTTCACCGGCGCCGACGCGGATCGCCTGGCCACCCTGCTCGAGCACGAGTCGACCATCTCCGACGACATCCGGATGCAGATCGACCGGCACGCCCGCCGGTCCGCCAACGCCGCCCGCGCAGCCGAACGCCGCGGGGATCTCCCGGCGGGAGCCGCGCGATGAGTGAGCGGAGCGAGCGAATCATGTGCCAGCGTGCATCGCGCATGCCGGAGCCGAGCGTCAGCGAGGTGCAGGCATGAGTGAGCGGAGCGAGCGAATCATGTGCCAGCGTGCATCGCGCATGCCGGAGCCGAGCGTCAGCGAGGCGCGGGCATGAGTGTCGAACTGGTCGAGGTCGTCCGCTCCGGATTCCGCGAATGCGTGCACCGCGGTTCCCTGGTGATCCTCGGCGCCGACGGCGAGCCGACACATCAGCTCGGCGAAGTACACGTGCCGATCTTCCCGCGTTCGACCAACAAACCCCTGCAGGCGATCACGCTGTTGCGCAACGGTTTCGAGCCGGTCGACGACGCCGAGCTGGCCATCGCAACCGCCTCGCACTTCGGCGAACCCGACCACGTCGCTCTGGTCGAGCGGCTGCTCGCGCGGTTCGGTTTCCCCGAAAAGGCGCTGGAGTGCCCGCCCGATCTGCCCTTCGAGGAGCGGGCTCGCGCCGCCGCGCTGACCGGTGACGAACCGCGCCGGATCTACATGAATTGCTCCGGCAAGCACGCCGCCATGCTGGCGACCTGCGCGATCAACGGCTGGCCGACCGAGGGCTACCTCGACGAGGCGCACCCTTTGCAGCGGGCGGTGGTCACGAACGTCACCGAGTTCACCGGCGAACCGGAGACCGACCTGGGCATCGACGGCTGCGGCCTGCCCATTGTTCCTGTCTCGCTGATGAACCTGGCCCGCGCCTTCGCGACCATGGCCACCGGCGAGCCCGGTACCCCGCCGCGCCGGGTCGCCGACGCGATTCGCGCGAACCCGCGAGTGATTTCGGGCACGAACGCACCCGATTTGCTGGCCATGGCCGCGGCTCCCGGCCTGGTGTGCAAGATCGGCGCCGACGGTGTGCACGCGGGTGCGTTGCCCGACGGGAGGGCTTTCGCGTACAAGATCGACGACGGGCACGACCGCGCGCGGATGCCCCTGACGCTGGCGATTCTGCAACGGATGGGCGTCGAGTGGACCGAGGCGCATACCGACCTCGCGGCCCAGCCGGTGCTCGGCGGCGGCACCCGAGTCGGGGTGATCCGGACAATTCCCGGCGTACTCTAAGAGCCAGGACACACGGCGACAACCGGGCAAACGGGCTCCGTTCGGGAGTTCTTCCCCCACTCCTGGAAGCGCGACCGCCGGACACACGCTAAAGTGTCTGTCAGGAAGAGTATTAATTCGAACGGGGCCGCCAACAAACCCCAGGCCGCCCCGCAGTGACGCGAGGGGGTCAGCCATGGGCCGTGGCCGGGCTAAGGCAAAGCAGACCAAGGTCGCACGCGAGCTGAAGTACAGCTCAGCGCCGACCGACTTCGCGAGCCTTCAGCGCGAGCTCTCGGGAAGCCCCACCACCCAACAACGCAGTGGCGGTGTGCTGTCCGATGAGCATGACGCGGACGCGTCCTCATCCCGCTGGGACGAGGACGACGACTACGACGACTGGCGCCGCTGACTCGGATAAAACATGACGAAGGGGGAGGCCATCCGGGCCTCCCCCTTCGAACGTTGACACCGGGGCAGGGACATCGCCTTAGAGGCTTGCCATACAACGAGATCAGCGTCCCGCATCCGATGATGCGGGACGCTGATGTCGTGTGAGCGGGTACTACCGACCGCCGACCCGAGGACGGCGCCAGCGACCCGAGCCGGCTGCCGAAGCCACGGAGAGACGCGCGTTCTCGCGACAGCCGGCGGCTACAGTCAGAAGCGCGGGTGCTCGCCGAGCAGCACGGCGCGGGCGGCGTCGGACTCCTTGGCCTTCTTCACGGTGCCGAGGGTCCAGCATTCGATGTGCCGGGCGGTGAGCACCGCGAGGGCGCGATCGACGTCTTCCGGAGCGACCACGGCGACCATGCCGACGCCCATGTTGAACGTCTTCTCCATCTCGGCCCGCTCCACCCGGCCGCGCTGGGCGATCATCTTGAACACCGGCGCCGGATTCCAGGTGCCTCGGTCCAGCTCGGCCACCATGCCCGCCGGGATGACGCGGGCCAGGTTGGCCGCCAGTCCGCCGCCGGTGACGTGCGAGAAGGTGCGCACATCGGTCTCGGCGATCAGCGCGAGGCAATCCTTGGCGTAGATGCGGGTCGGCTCGAGCAGTTCCTCGCCGAGGGTCCGGCCGAACTCCTCGACGTGCCCGGTCAGCGACATCCGGTCGATGTCGAGCAGCACCTTGCGCGCCAGGCTGTAGCCGTTGGAGTGCAGACCCGAGGAACCCATCGCGATCACCACGTCGCCGGGACGCACCCGGTCGGGGCCGAGCACCGCGTCGGCCTCGACCACGCCGACACCGGTCGCGGACAGGTCGTAGTCGTCGGGATCCATCAGGCCGGGGTGTTCCGCGGTCTCGCCGCCGAGCAGCGCGCAGCCCGCCCGCACGCAGCCCTCGGCGATGCCGGACACCAGCTCGGCGACCTTCTCCGGGACGACCTTGCCGATGGCGATGTAGTCCTGGAGGAACAGCGGCTCCGCGCCGCAGACGACGAGGTCGTCGACGACCATCGCGACCAGGTCGAGGCCGACGGTGTCGTGCTTGTCCAACGCCTGCGCGACCGCGATCTTGGTGCCGACGCCGTCGGTGGAGGCAGCGAGCAGGGGCTCGCGGTAGCCGCCCTTGAGCGCGAACAACCCGGCGAAGCCGCCGAGCCCACCCTGGACCTCGGGTCGGGTGGCCTTCTTCGCCAATGGCCCGAACAACTCGACTGCGCGGTCACCGGCCTCGATGTCCACGCCTGCCGCGGCGTACGAGGCACCACCAGTGGGGGTCTGTTCAGTCATTTTCGGGGAAAGCTCCAAACCGAATCGGCGGATAGATGCCTGCTCACGCTAGCTCATCCGCCTCTCCGCGTTTCTTGCCGGTCGTAAGTGCCGCGAGACTGTGACGCCGGGCCGACGGTTGGTCGAGTGGCCGAGTTCTGGGCGTGCCCGAGGAGTTACCCGGATCCTTGCGAGATCAGTTGTCGCGTTTTCGTTGCTGTTCACCGCTGATCATTGTGCCCGGTCTTCGGGAAAAAGGGGGGTGTGTTGGGCACGGATCGGCGTCAGGTGGCCGACTCGACAGGGCCCGCGGCGAACCGTGCGTCCGAGATAGGTCCGATGACGGGCAGTCCGTCCCATCGGGTCGGGGCGAGCAGCCTGTCGGGGGCGCGTCCTGAGAGTCCGACGGGCGCGCCATCGGGGTGGCGCGGTTCAGTCCGGCGGCCCCTGGGCGAACAGCGCGGCGGTCTCGGCCCTGCGTCGGCGTTGCTCGACCGGATCGGGCACCGGAACGGCGGCGACCAACCGCCGGGTGTACTCCTGCCGCGGGGATCGCAGGATCGCGTCCCGGTCGCCCTGTTCGACCACCGCACCGTCGCGCAGCACCACGATGCGGTCGGCGAGCTGGTCGACCACGGCCAGATCGTGACTGATGAACAGGCATGCCCACCCGCACTCGCGCTGGAGCTGGGCGAAGAGCTCCAGCACCGCGGCCTGCACCGAGACGTCCAGCGCGCTCGTCGGTTCGTCGGCGACGAGCAGGTCGGGGTCGAGCGCCAGCGCACGCGCCAGGCTGGCCCGCTGACGCTGGCCGCCGGACAGTTCGTGCGGGTAGCGCCGTTCCACGCCCGCGGGCAGGCGCACGTCGTCGAGCAGCGTGCGCACTCTGGCGCGGATCACCGCCGAGGTGCCGATCTTGTGCACGATCATCGGTTCGGCGACGCAATCGCCCACGGTCATCCGGGGATTCAGCGAACTGGCCGGATCCTGGAACACGAAACCGAACCGCCGCCGAATCGGGCGCAGCCGCCGCTGCGAGAGGCCGGCGATGTCCTGGCCCCGCACCCGCACCACTCCCGACGTGGGCCGCTGCAATGCCGCGACGCACCGGCCGATGGTGGACTTACCGGAACCCGACTCCCCCACCAGGCCCAACGTCTCCCCGGCGGCGATGGACAGATTCACCCCGTCCACCGCCCGGAATCGCGGACGACCGAAGGGGCCTGGGAACTCCACCACCAGATCGGAGACCTCGAGCACCGGCAGGTTTGCACCGGCGCTGGTTGCCCCGGCCCCGGCACCCGCGCCGTGCCCTGCGTCCGCGACCGCTTCCGACGAATGCCGTTCCGTACCGACCTGCGTATCGGTACTTTTCACCCGCCGCGCGCCCAAATGCGGCACCGCCGCGAGCAACGCGCGGGTGTAGTCCGCCTTCGGCTCGGCGAACAGTTCGTGCACCGAAGCCTGTTCCACGACCCGTCCCTCGCGCATCACCACCACCCGGTCCGCGAGATCCGCCACCACGCCCATGTTGTGCGTGATGAGGACGATCGCGCTGCCGATGCGGTCGCGCAGATCGCGCAGCAGGTTCAGGATCTCGGCCTGCACGGTGACGTCGAGCGCCGTGGTCGGCTCGTCGGCGATGATCACCTTGGGCTCGCAGGCGATGGCGATGGCGATCACCACGCGCTGCTTCTGCCCGCCGGAGAGTTGGTGCGGGTAGTAGTCGACGCGGTGCTCGGGATCGGGCAGACCGACCAGCCGCAGCAACTCCACGGCCCGCGCCTTGGCCGCCTTCCGCGACAGCTCGGTGTGCGCCCGCAGCGCCTCGGCGATCTGGAAGCCCACCGTGAACAGCGGGTCCAGCGCCAACCCCGGCTCCTGGAACACCATGGCGATCGCCCCGCCGCGCAGCGCGGTGAGCTGGCGTTCGGACATCGCGGTGACCTGCTGCGCGCCGAGGGTCACCAGTCCGCGCACGTGCGCGGTCGACGGCAGCAGTCCCATGGCGGTGCGCGAGCTCACCGACTTGCCCGACCCCGACTCCCCCACGATGGCGAGCACCTCGCCGGGGAACACTTCGTAGGACACGTCGGTCACCGCGTGCACCGGACCCGCGTCGGTGGCGAAGGTGACCGACAGCGCCTCGATGGACAGCGCGGGTCGCCGCTCCTCGGTCACGTCAGGCATGGCCGCCCTCCCGTCTGTTCGAATCATCTATCACAGCAACGGATTCCGCGCCGCCGTCCGAGATCGCCGCAGCCGGACCGTCATCGTCCGCCGCGGGTTCGCCTCCACCGTCCGGCTTCGTCCGACCGCCTGCACCGGTCGACCGCTCGGCACCGGCGCCGTCCTCCTCGACCGGCATCTCCGGTTCTCCGGTCGCGCCGATCACCACGTCGCTGCCCACCGCCACCGGCACGGCGGTACGCCGGGTGCGCAACAGTGGGTTGAGCACCTCGTTGAGGCTCTCGCCGACGAGCGTCATCCCGAGCACGACCAGCACGATGGCGGTGCCGGGAAACACCGCCGTCCACCAGATCCCGTTGGACACCGCGGCCAGCGACTTGTTCAGGTCGAATCCCCACTCCGCGGCCTGGGTGGACTCGATGCCGAAGCCGAGGAAGCCGAGCCCGGCCAGCGTCAGGATGGCCTCGGCCCCGTTGAGGGTGACGATCACCGGCAGCGACTGGGTGACGTTGGCGAGGATGTGCCGGAACAGAATCCGCGCCGTCGACGCGCCGGTGACCCGCGCGGCGTCCACATAAGGCTCCTGCTTCACCGCCACGGTCGCGTTGCGCACCACCCGGAAGTACTGCGGCACGAAGATGGTCGTGATCGCCACGGCCGCGGAGAGCACGCCGCCGAACCCGCTGGACTCCCCGCCCGACACCACGATGGACACCACGATCGCCAGCAGCAGCGTCGGGAACGCGTACAGCGCGTCCATGACGGTCACCAGCACCCGGTCCACCCAGCGCCCCACGTACCCGGACACCAGGCCCAGCGGCACACCGACGAACAGCGAGAGCACGAGCGACACCACGATCACCCACAGCGCCGTCCGCGCGCCGTAGAGCACCCTGGAGTACACGTCCTCCTGCGCGACGGTGGTACCGAACCAGTGCTGCGCCGAAGGCGGCTGGTACTGGCCGAAACTCACGCCGTCCTGGGCGGTCTGCGCCAACCCGTATGGCGCGAGCAGCGGCGCGAAGACCGCGACGAAGAGGAATCCCGCGATCGACACCAGGCCCATGATCAGCGTGACGCGCTGCATGCCCGCGGTCATCGAGAACAATCGAAGGCCGGGCAGACCCCGCCGCCCCGGCGGGAGCGCGGCGACCGGTTCGGTCACCAGTTCCGGAGCGGTCATCAGAACCTCACCCTCGGATCGATCAGCGCGACAAGGGCATCCACCACGAAGCTCATCACGGCGACGACCAGCGCGATGAACGCGACGATGCCCTGCACCGCCATGAAGTCGCGAGCCTTGAGGTACTCGGCGAGCTCGAAGCCGAGTCCCTTCCATTCGAAGGTCATCTCGGTGAGCACCGCGCCGCCGAGCATCATGGCGATGTACATGCCCATCACCGTGACGATCGGGATCATGGCGTTGCGCACGGCATGCCGGCCGGTGACCACCCGGGCGGACAGGCCGCGGGCCCGTGCCGCGTCCACGTAGTCGCTGCGCAGGGTCTGGATCAAGTTGATCCGCACCAGCCGCAGGAACACGCCCGCGGTCAGCAAGCCGAGCGCGATGGCGGGCAGCACGGCGTGTTTCAGCACGTCGATCAGATAGGCGTTGTCGCCGTAGAGGATCGCGTCGACCACCATGATGTTGGTCTTCGGCGAGACGTGCTGCAGCCGCAATTCCACGTCGGCGCTGGCCCGTCCGGAGACCGGCAGCCAGCCGAGCCGTACCGCGAACAACAGCTTGAGCAGCAGCCCGACGAAGAACACCGGCGCCGCGTAGGCCAGGATCGCGAACAGCCGCAGGGTGGCGTCGCGCGCCGAATCCCGGTGTGTCGCGGCGTATCTACCGAGCGGGACGCCGATCGCGAAGGCGACGAGCAGCGCCCAGCAGACCAGCTCGAGTGTCGCCGCGCCGCGGGTGGCGATGATGTCGGCGACCATCCGGTGGTCCTGGGTCTGCCCGAAATCACCGCGAGCCAGGCCGGACAGATACTCCCAGTACTGCACCAGGATCGGCCGGTTCAGGCCCGCCGCCGCCCGCCGCTGCTCGATCTGGTCCGGCGGGAGCCGCCCGCCCAGCGATGCCTCGATGGGATCGCCGATCACCCGCATCAGGAAGAACACCGCGGTCACCAGGATCCAGGCCGTCACCGGGATCAGCAGCAACCGCACTCCCAGGTACCTGGCCAGGGCGAGCCCGCGGGAATCCCCGCCCGCCGCCCGGCGCGGCAGCGCGAACCGCCGGGCCCGCGGCGCGATCGCCGCGGGCCCGGTCCCCTCCGAAGTCACTTGCTGAGCACCGTGTAGCGGAACTTGAACGACAGATCCAGCGTCTGCTCCATCCCCTGCACGCCGCTGGCCGCCACGCCGATCTGCTTGCCGGACAACAGCGGAACGATCGGCAAGAAGTTCTGCGCCAGATCGCGCTGCACCTGCTGAATCTGCTGGAGCCTGCGATCCCGGTCCGGCTGGGTCGCCTCACCGACCAGTTGCGCGGTGATGCCGGGATTCTCGAAATGCGATTGCAGGAAGTTGTTGGGCCCGAAGAACGGCGAGAGGTAGTTGTCCGGGTCCGGGAAGTCGGGGAACCAGCCGAACTGGAACAGCGGATACGCGTCGCGCGCCCGTTCCCGTTGGTAGCTGACCCATTCCGTGGACTGGAGGTTCACCCGGAACAGGCCGGTGCCCTCCAGTTGCGCCTTGATCGCTTTGTATTCCTCGGTGCTGCTGGAGCCGTAGTGGTCGGGGTTGTACTGGAGGTTGAGCTCCACCGGTGTCGCCACGCCCGCGTCGGCGAGCAACTTCGCGGCCGCGTCCTTGTTCGGGCCCGCGCCGTAGATCTCCTTGAACGGTTCGGCCGCGCCCGGAATGCCCTGCGGTACGGACGAATACGCCGGGAGATAGGTGTCCTTGTAGACGTCGCGCGCCAGCGCGGCCCGGTCGACCGACGACGCGACGGCCTTACGCACCGCCAGCTTCTGCTCCGGCGTACCGCCGGGCATGGTGTTCATGTTGAAGACGATGTAGCGCAACTCGCCGCCGGGACCGTCCAGCACCTTGACCTTGTCCGAGGCACGCAAGCCCTCGATGTCGGTGGGCGTCAGCGAGCGGTACCCCGCGTCGATCGCGCCGCTCTGCAGGTCCAGCTTCAGGTTGTCGGTGGTGGCGTAGTACTTCGCCGAGATGCGCGGGGTCTTCGGGGTGCCGAGGATGCCGCGGTAATCCGGATTCGCCTGGTATTCCACCAGTTTGTTCTTGTCGTAGCTGGTGATCGTGAACGGGCCGGAGTAGCCCTTGGCGCGCACCACGTCCTCGTCGGCCATCACCTTGTCGGCCGGGAAGACCTGCTCGTCCACGATCGGCCCCGCCTGGGTGGGCAGAATGGCCGGGAAGGTCTGGTCGTTGGGGACCTTCAGCGTGAAAGCGACGGTGCGGTCGTCGACCACGTCCGTCTTCTCCAGGTTGCCCAGCAACGAGGCGGGGCCGTTCGGGTCGTTGATGCCGAGCATGCGGTCGAAGGAGAACTTGACGCTCTTGGCGGTCAACGGGTTTCCGCTGGCGAACTTCAGCCCGGCCTGCAACGTGCAGGTGTACACCGTCGGCGTGGTGAACTCGCACTTCTCGGCCGCGTCCGGTCTCGGGGTGGGATCGCCCGGCGCGAAATTCAGCAGGTACTGGTAGATCTGCGTCTCCGCGACCAGCGATCCGTTGTCGTAGGCGGCGGCCGGATCGAGCGAGAAGATCTTGTCCGTGGTGCCGACGATCAGCCCGGCGCCGTCGCCTCCCTCTCCCGTCCGTCCGGACCCGCAGCCCGCCAGCAGCGACGCCACCAGCGCCGCGAGCCCGACCGCCGCAACGCCTTTCGCTCGTCTCCGCCCGCCCGGCGTCCTCGAAACCCTCATCATCCGGCCCCACTTCTTCGAGCGCGCCGCACCGCGATACCTGGATCACAGGCCCGGTCCGGACGCGGTGAACTTCCGATATAGCTGGCGACCGTACCCACGAACCATTTCCGGCACATTGCGTTTTCAAAGAAAAATCACCGGGCTGCCATCGCGCGTTGCGAGTCGTGCACGGCGACACCGGTAACGACCGGTCAAATGTCCAGAAAAGCGGGGAAACCGAGGTCACAGCGTCTCGAGGAGGCCACGACACGAGCACGGACAGCATTGTGCCGCTACCCATTTCGGATGTTCGCCAAACCGGCGGGCGCATCGGACGTCCGCCGCTATGCTCCCCGGCATGGGGATGGCGGACGACGCACGGGAACTACGTCGCGCCGAGGCCGAGCGGGCGGCGGGCAGGCAGCGCGGGCTCGCGGAGAACCTCGCCGCCGTCACCGCGCTGATCGACGCTCGCATCCCGGACTTCATCGCAGCCGTCGCGGAACTCCGGATCGCCGCCGAGGGCACCCTCCTCGATCGGTACTGGCTGGTCGAGCTGCCGCTCGTGAGCTCGATGCCCGCCGTGCTGAAGGTGCGCAAGAACGGCGCCTGGCAGTTCGTTCGCTACGTCTACGACCACCTGGCACGGATGGACATCCCGACGGTGGACCGCGCACCGGTCTTCACCGCCGTCCCCACCGGCACGGAGCTGGACGCCGCCTTCGCGCGGTGGCTCGCCGACCACCTCCCGCGCTGAACCGGCCTCAGGGCCTGCTCAGCGCGCTCGCGTTCGCGTTCTCGCCGAGCAGCACCGACTCCGGCTGACCGGTCAGCATGCCCTCGAGCAGGTTCTTGCCGATCGAGGCCTCCTGCGGCAGCGGGATCGGGTAGTTGCCGTCGAAGCACGCGCTGCACAGACGGGTGCGCGGCTGCTCGGTCGCGGCGATCATGCCCTCGGTGGAGATGTAGCCGAGGCTGTCGGCGCCGATCGAGCGGCGCACGTTCTCGACCATGTCGTCGTAGCTGTCGTCGGAGCCCGCGCCGTTGGCGATCAGCTCCGCGCGCGAGGCGAAGTCGATGCCGTAGAAGCAGGGCCACTTCACCGGCGGCGAGGCGATCCGCACGTGGATCTCCACCGCGCCCGCCTCGCGCAGCATCCGCACCAGGGCGCGCTGGGTGTTGCCGCGCACGATCGAGTCGTCCACCACGATCAGCCGCTTGCCGCGGATCACCTCACGCAGCGGGTTCAGCTTGAGCCGGATGCCGAGCTGACGAATGGTCTGGCTCGGCTGGATGAAGGTACGGCCCACGTAGGCGTTCTTCATCAGACCCTGCCCGTAAGGCACGCCCGAACCCTGTGCGTAACCGACAGCGGCCGGGGTGCCCGATTCCGGCACCGGGATCACCAGGTCGGCCTCGACCGGATGCTCCTTGGCCAGCCTGCGGCCGATCTCGACACGGGTCGCGTGCACCGAACGGCCCGCGATGGTGGAGTCGGGCCTGGCCAGGTACACGTACTCGAAAACGCAGCCCTTGGGCTCGGGGTTGGCGAAGCGCATCGAACGCACGCCGTCGGCGTCGATCGCCAGCAGTTCGCCCGGTTCGATCTCACGGACGAAGGCCGCGCCGACGATGTCCAGCGCCGCCGTCTCGCTGGCAACGACCCAGCCACGCTCGAGCCTGCCGAGGCAGAGCGGACGCACGCCGTGCGGGTCGCGGGCGGCGTAGAGGGTGTGCTCGTCCATGAAGGTCAGGCAGAAGGCGCCCTTCAGCGTGGGCAGCAGCTTCATGGCCGCCTGCTCGATGCTGGAGTCCGCGGCGGCGTGCGCCAGCAGCGCGGTCATCACGTCGGAGTCGGAGGTCGCGCCGACCGGCTGCGGGCGGCCACCGGAGACCGGGTTGCCGATCAGCCCGAGTTCCCGTGCGCGGCTTGCCAGTTCGGCGGTGTTGACCAGATTGCCGTTGTGTCCCAGCGCGAGTCCGGAACCGACCGCGGTGGTGCGGAAGATCGGCTGCGCGTTCTCCCAGGTCACACCGCCGGTGGTGGAGTAGCGACAGTGGCCGACGGCGATGTGGCCCGGCATGGCGGCCAGCGTCTGCTCGTCGAACACCTGCGACACCAGCCCGAGGTCCTTGAAGACCAAGATCTGCTGACCGTCCGAGACCGCGATGCCCGCCGCCTCCTGGCCACGGTGTTGCAGGGCATAAAGTCCGTAATACGTGAGCTTCGCCACGTCCTCGCTCGGCGCCCAGACACCGAAGACACCACACTCCTCGCGCGGCTCGTTCTCGTCCTCATCGGGGGTGGCTGCGAGGTTGTCGACCGATACTTCGGCGTTGGTCACCGTTTGCTCCCTGTTCGGGCGGGCTGGGGGCACCAGTCATTCTACGGGTGAAAGTTGGAGGGCGATCACGGCCACCGCACCCCGGCAGCAATTCCCGTGTCGATCACCCGAAATCCCAGGGTGACGGCGGTACCGTCCATTCGTGGCGACCACGGACAGCACCAGCGGGACGGATCCGAACGCTCGGCGGCTCGACCGTCGTTCAGTACTGCGCATGGTTGCCTCGCCTGTGGTGGTACTCACTCTGCTGACCACCCTGCTCGGGATCATGTACCTGGACTACGTCATCGATCCCGTGGACAACCTGCACGACTTCCCCATCGCGCTGGTCAACCAGGACGTCGGCGAGACGATGGGCACACCGGGGCAGCAACGACAGGTGAATTTCGGCGAGCAGGTGGCCGACGGGCTGCGCGAGTCCGTGCCCGCAGACCAGATCGATCTGCGGGTCCTCGGGATCACCGAGGCCGAGCGGCAGATGCAGTCCGGCAAGGTCTACGGCGCGATCATCATTCCGAGCGACTTCAGCAAGCGACTCGGCATTCTCGGCGTCGGCAGCGTGGTGCCCGGCGACATCGAACAACCCATCATCACGTTGCAGACCAACCCGCGCATGGGCGCGTACGCCTCCTCGATCGTCGTCCGCGTCGGCGACCAGGCGTTCCCGCAGGTGAACAAGCAGGTCGGCGAGCAGCTGACCCGGCAGGTGCAGTCCCAGCTCACGCCGCCGGAGGGCGGGCAGGCGCCGGCGCTCAGCGGAGCGACCCGCATCGCGCTGGCCAGTCCGCTCCAGCTGATCAGCGAGCAGTACCACCCGCTACCCGGCAACACCGGACAGGGACTGACCGCGTTCTTCTACGCGCTGTTGCTGCTGCTCGCGGGCGTGATCGGTTCCATGACCATCCACACCATGGTCGACGCCGCCCTCGGTTTCGTGCCCACCGAGTACGGCCCGTGGTACGTCCACTTCCCGCCCACCCCGATCTCGCGATTCAAGACCCTGCTGATCAAGTGGGGCGTGATGGTCCTCATGGCGAACGTCGTCTCGCTGATCTATCTGCTGGTGGCCAAGGGGCTCGGCATGCCGATCGACGATCCGCTACCGCTGTTCCTCTACGGCGCGTTCGCAATCATTGCGGTAGGCATCACCGGCCTGTCGATCCTCGCGGCCATCGGCTCGGCGGGACTGCTGGTGAACCTGATCCTGTTCATCGTGCTCGGCCTGCCGTCCTCGGGCGGCACGGTCCCGATCGAGGCGACGCCCAAGTACTTCGGCTGGCTGGCCCATTTCGAGCCGATGCACCAGGTGTTCCTCGCCGTCCGATCGATCCTGTACTTCGACGCCAACTGGGCGACAGGGCTGGGGCGTGGCGTCTGGATGACGCTGATCGGCCTGATAGTCGGGCTCGTTCTCGGGGCGGTCATCACCCGCTACTACGACTACAAGGGCCTACATCGCGGCAGTTCAGCGGCGGTCGCCCAGTAATCGGTCCGGCAGGTGATCAATCGGTCCGGCGGCAATCGTCCGGTCGAAGGCGCGCCCGGCCGCCTGAACGACTGTTCTCACTCGTCTGGTCGCAGGATGGGCAGCCAGTGCGCCACCTCGGGCGCTCTGCTCCCGGAGGCCGTGAGTGCGCCGGAATGCCGCGCGGTCTCGAAGTCGAGCAGGCCGGTGGCGAGCAGCAGCCAGGTGCGCGGGTCGGCCTCCACGACATTGGGCGGAGTGCCGCGGGTGTGGCGGGGGCCCTCGATGCACTGCACCGCGACGAACGGCGGGACCCGCACCTCGACGGAATGGCCCGGCGCGTTGGCGGCCAGCGTGCGCACCGTGGTCCGCACGGCCGCCGCCAGCTCGGGGCGCGCGGGCGCGGCGGCCGTCTCGTCGCGCAGCCAAGCGCTCACCGCGGCCACCGCCGACCGAGTCTCCGCCGGGTCCACCGCCGTTCGTCGTCCCACAGCGCCGAGATTACCGATCGGCGCCGACAGGCTCGCGCTTCAGGAACCCTCGTCGAGGACAGACAGACCATGAGTCACTGATCCGCGTCCGACCGCGAGTCCCGGGCTGCCGCGCGCCGCGACCGGTTCGGATCAGGCCCAAGGTCCGATGCCGCCGACCTTCTCGATGCGGATGCGGGTGAGGACCCCGTCCGGTGCGCCCTCGGGCGGGAAGGGGACTCCGGGCGCCATCGTCTGCGCGAGTTCCTTCAGCAGTTCCGGCGCACCGCCCTCGACGATGCGAGCCGTGCCGGTGACGGTCAGGTACGGCGTCATGACTTCGCCGCGTTCCCTGGAGACGATGGTGAGCGCGACACGGCCGTCACGACGCACGTTGCGGACTTTCTTGTACTCGCCGAGGTGTGCGGTGACGAGCTCGTCGCCCTCGGGAGTCGATTGCAGGGCGACCCAGACCAGGCTGACCTGCGGGCTGCCGTCGGGATTGAGCGTGACCAGCGTGGCGTCGGCACCGGATCCGATCAGTGCGCGCGCGGCGTCATCGAGTTTCACGTGTCGATCCAACACCAATTCGCCTCGTTCATTCCCGTTTTCGCCGTGTGGACGCGCGGCCGATTCGGGGACTTACGGAATAGGCTCGGGGAGCGCTAGGCGGGTCGCGAGCACCCCGCCCGCGTTCATCGCCCAGTGCAGCAGTGCCGGGGCCGTGGTGCTGCCGGTCTTTCGGCGCAGCAGGCCGAGAATCGCGCCGCCCCCGGCGGTGGCCAAAACCGTGGGGGCGATGGGCTGCCCGCCCGCGCGGGCCGGGTGGATGTGCCACAGGCCGAAGGCGGCGGCGCCGAGCACGTGGCCGAGGCGCGCACCGAAAGTGTTGTCCAGCAGCGGTTCCAGAGTGGAACGGAAGATCAGCTCCTCGCTGTAGACCGTGCCGACCGGGATGTGCACGGCGACCCACTCGAGGTCCGACACCTCCTGCCCTACCGGAGCGACGTCGCGCAGCACCTCGCGCAGCGCCGGAATCGCCACGGCCGCACCGTAACCGGCGAGAACCAGTGCTCCGGCGGACGCGCCGACCGCCAGCCCCCGGCCCGACCACCAGTGGGATCGCCCGCCGAACGCGAGCCCGTACCCGGTCGCGAAGCACGCGTTGGCCGCGGTGCGCCCGCGCTGATCGAGCCCGAGCCCTGGCAGCACCCGATTACTCCACAACAGCGCAAATCCGGTGCCGACAATCGCCTTCGACACCGGTCCGAGACTCACTTGGTCTCCCGCTCGAATTCCTCCGCCGCCTCCAGCTGGAACCGAATCCGTTCTGCCAGCTGATCATTCCAACCCGGCGGTGCCGCGACGGCGGCCCAGCCGTCCAGCACCAGACTGCCGTAGCGATGCCCGTGCCCGTCCGAAACGCCTTGGGCGTTGGTGAGATCCGCGGCGACCTGCCAGAAGGTGACGAACGGCGCCCAGCGCATCTGCGAGGACACGTCGGCGCCGCGCGGCTCGGAGAGCCAATCCGGTTGGGAGAAGATCAGATCCGGCGACCACCAGACGATGGGGTCCGAGGGGTGCATGAGGTAGGCGATGCGCGGCGCCCGCCATTCGGTGTCTGGACGCCCCAGATCGGCGGCGTCGTCGGCGAATCGGACCACCAGCCCGTCGGCGTACACTGGCTCCACCTCCCTCGACCCCGGGTCGCGCCGCTGCACGAGCTGCTGCCACAGGCGGTTCGAATTCGGCGGACCGACCCACAGCGCGCCGTCCACCTTGGCGCGCAGATCGGCGAGTCCGTCGAACGCGGCCTCCGACCCCTGTGAACCGAGGCTCTCGCCGTACACGAGCAGCTTGGGCCGCGACTGCGGCGGACGCGCCGACCAGTGCTCGTACACCGCGTCGAAGAGCCCCTTGCCCGCCGCGGCCGCCTTGCCGCGGTCCGCGAGGAACGACAGCGGGCTGGGCAGATACGAGTACTGGGTCGCGACAATGGCGGTGTCGCCGCCGTACATGTACTCGATCGCCCCCACCGCCATCGAATTGACCCAGCCGGTGCCCGTGGTGGTGACCACCACGAGCGCCTTCCGGTCGAAGGCCCCGGTGCGCTCCAGTTCCTGCACCGCGAGCGCGTCCTGGTCCGCCTCGCCGTCGGTCGACTCCAGCCCGACGTAGACCCGGATCGGCTCGCGGGCGGGCTGCCCGGTAACGGCCGCGATGCGGCTCTGCGTCGGCCCGTGCGAGACGAACCAGCGTCCCTCGAAGCCGAGCGTCTCCCATTTCGCCAGCGATGCCGGACTTCCCGAGCGCTCGGATTGCTGCGGCTGCACCGCATTGGCCGAGGTGTGGTCGTTGCGCACGCTGAAGGCCGAGTTGGCGACCGCGAAGAATGCCTCGGTGGCGACACCGTTGAACAGCGTCACCACGAGCACCACGAGCACCAGCGCCCCCGCGGCCGGTGCCAGTTCGCGCGGCACCCGGACCCACCGGTTGAGCTGCCTGGCCAGGAACAGGATGATCTCGCGCACGGTCCGATAGACGGCGACCACCGCGACGCCCACCGCCACGCTCAGCAGTCCGGTGCGCAGGTAGGCCGGGGTCGTGGTGCCCTCCATGCCCATCAGCGCGGTGATCTCGCGCTGCCAGCGGGCCGACTGCACCAGCATCAGGGCGGCCGCCACCGCGGAGGAGAACAGCACCGCGGTCTTCAGCGCGTAGCGCACCCAGATGGGCGGCCCCGGAATCTTCAGCCGCGGCCGCACCCAGAGCCGGAACAGCCACTCGAGCAGGCAGCCGAGGCCGTAGCCGAGCGCCGCGTTGACGCCCGAGATCAGGCCCTGGAACAGCCAGTCCCTCGGTACCAGCGAGGGCGTCACCGACAGTGCGAAGAAGACGGTGGCGACGATCAGGCCGACGTAGTTGAGGTCGATGATGTCCTCGGCGCGCTGCACCACGACGACGCCGCGGGCACGCAGCTTCGTCAGGGTGTCGGCCTTCTCGAGCACTCGAACAGTATGGCTGTCGGCACCGACGGCGGTGCGCGTTGCCCAGGTCACCGCGCGACAATTACCCACCGCGCTCGAGTAGTTGTACGCGGTCGCGCCGGCCGTCCTCCGAGCAGACTCGATATCCATGAGCACACCAAACGCAGCGCCGAAAGCCAGTTCGGCCTACGTCGCGCAGGCCGCGATCGCGTTCGGCATCAGTTTGTTCGGGGCGGGCGTCGGCATCTTCTACCTTCCGCTGGACATCTGGCAGCGCGGCTTCCTCGGAATGACCGTGCTGTTCCTGGTGACCAGCACCTTCACCCTGGCCAAGGTGGTCCGCGACCAGCACGAGGCCAACTCCACCACCAACCGCATCGACGCGGCGCGGATGGAAAAGCTGATGGCCGAACACGATCCGTTCAAGGCCATCTGACCGACGACAGACGCCCACCTGGGCGAGCCCGGCAACGAGGGGTCCGGGCTCGCCCGGGTGGGCGTTCGTCGGTCTACTTCAGCTCGCGCTCGCGGTCGGCGGATTCCTCCAGGTACCGGCGGATCCGGTCGGAGAGTTCCGCCGTCCAGTCCGGCGGTTGGGCGATGGCGACCCAGGCGTCGAGCACCAGCGTGCCGTAGCGATGCCCATGACCGTCGCTGACCCGCTGCCCGTTCGGCAGGTCGGCGGCGACCTGCCAGAACGTGACGATCGGATACCAGCCCGAGGCCGACCACTCGGCCGGCCCCGTCGTGTAGCTCAGAGGTAACTATCCGAGCCTCCGGTGGGGTCAGATCGCGCTGGCTCCGAACAGTTTCGGCAGCGTGCCCTCGTAGGCTTCGCGCAGTTCCGCCATGGTAACCGAGAATTGGCCCTGAACCTCGACGGAATCCGAGCCCTGGTCCACGACACCGATGCGCACCCACGGCAGCTCGCGCGCGTCGCACATCTTGGTGAACCGGGTCTCCTCGGAGCGCGGCACCGCGACGAGCACCCGGCCCGCCGATTCGGAGAACAGCGTGACGAACGGGTCCGCGCCCTCGGGAAGCAGGATGCGGCAACCGGTTTCGCCCGCCAGCGCGGCCTCCACCACGGCCTGCGCGAGACCGCCCTCGGACAGGTCGTGCGCGGCGCTGATCATGCCATCGCGCGAGCCGGAGGTCAGCACCTCGGCGAGCAGCTGCTCGCGGGCGAAGTCGACCTTGGGCGGCTCGCCGCCGAGGTGATCGTGGGCGACCTGCGACCAGATGGAACCGCCGAACTCGTCGCGGGTCTCGCCGAGCAGGATCAGCGTCTCGCCCGGCTCGAGGCCGAGGCCGGTCGGAATGCGCCGGTGCACGTCGTCGATGACGCCGAGCACGCCGACCACCGGCGTCGGCAGGATGGCGTCCTGGCCGGTCTGGTTGTAGAAGCTGACGTTGCCGCCGGTGACCGGAATGCCAAGCGCCACACAGCCGTCCGCGAGACCGCGCACGGCCTGCTGGAACTGCCACATCACGCCAGGGTCCTCCGGCGAGCCGAAGTTGAGGCAGTTGGTGACGGCCTTCGGGGTCGCGCCGGTGGTGGCGACGTTGCGGAAGGCCTCGGCCAGCGCGAGCTGCGCGCCGGTGTACGGGTCCAGCTTGGTGTAGCGGCCGGAGGCATCGGTGGCCAGCGCGATGCCGCGGCCGGTCTCCTCGTCGATCCGGATGACGCCCGCGTCGGCGTGCTCGGCGAGCACGGTGTTACCGCGTACGTAGCGGTCGTACTGCTCGGTGATCCACTTGCGGCTGCACAGCTGCGGGCTGGAGATCATCTGCAGCAGGGTCGCGCGCAATTCCTCCGCGGTCTTGGGACGCGACAGCTTGTCCGGGGTGTCGGCGATCAGCGCGTCCTGGTAGTCCGGGCGCTGCACCGGGCGCTCGTACACCGGGCCCTCGTGCGCGACCGTGCGCGGCGGCACGTCGACCACGGTCTCGCCGTGCCAGGTGACCACGAGGCGGTCGCCGTCGGTGACCTCACCGATGACGGTGGCGAGCACGTCCCACTTGTGGCACACCGCCATGAACGCTTCCACGTTCTCGGGGGTGACCACGGCGCACATGCGCTCCTGGGATTCGCTGGAGAGGATCTCCGCAGGCGTCATGTTGGCCGCACGCAGCGGCACCTTGGTCAGGTCGATGTGCATGCCGCCGTCGCCCGCGGCCGCGAGTTCGGAGGTGGCGCAGGACAGCCCGGCGCCGCCGAGGTCCTGGATGCCGACGACCAGCTTGGCCGCGTACAGCTCGAGACAGCACTCGATGAGCACCTTCTCGGTGAACGGGTCGCCCACCTGCACGCTGGGCAGCTTCTTGCGACCCGCGCCGGACTCGTCACCGGAGAAGGTGTCGGAGGCCAGCACGGACACGCCGCCGATGCCGTCCAGGCCGGTGCGCGCGCCGAAGAGGATGATCTTGTTGCCGGTGCCGGAGGCGAAGGCCAGGTGCAGGTCCTCGACCCGCATCACGCCGGCGCACAGCGCGTTGACCAGTGGGTTGCCCTGGTAGGAGGCGTCGAAGACGGTCTCGCCGCCGACATTGGGCAGACCGAGCGAGTTGCCGTAGCCGCCGACGCCGCGCACCACGCCGTCCACCACGCGCCGGGTGTCCGCCGCGTCCGCCGCGCCGAACCGCAGCTGGTCCATCACCGCGATCGGGCGCGCGCCCATCGCCATGATGTCGCGCACGATGCCGCCGACGCCGGTGGCCGCGCCCTGGTACGGCTCGACGTAGGAGGGGTGGTTGTGGCTCTCCACCTTGAAGGTGACCGCCCAGCCGTCGCCCACGTCGACGACGCCCGCGTTCTCGCCGATGCCCGCGAGCATGGACTCGCGCATCTGGTCGGTGGTGGTCTGGCCGAAGTAGCGCAGGTGCACCTTGGACGATTTGTAGGAGCAGTGCTCGCTCCACATCACCGAGTACATCGCCAGCTCGGCGTCGGTGGGCCGACGGCCGAGGATCTCCTTGATGCGGGCGTACTCGTCGTCCTTGAGACCAAGCTCTTTGTACGGTTGCGCCACATCGGGGGTTGCTGCGGCTGCACTGACGGTGTCGACCTGCGGAGTCACGGAGTACCAGGGTCCTTTCGGCCGGGCCTTGGGGGTCGGCGAGCCGGCGGAGCCGGCGGGGTGGGTGAGCACGGGCGTCGGCAGCGACGAGCGTTGTCACTGGTTGCGGCGAGATGCCTGGCACTCAGTCTAGAGGGCGGGTGGCGCGGTCACGCAGGTGAGGGGCGCGGCCGCGGTGACGGCGCGGATTGCCGACGGTGACGCCGTGCAGCGCTCCGATCCGAGTGTGGTCTCGATCATGGTCGCTGGGTCGTTGCCCGAGACCGTCGCGTCTCGATCCGAGCCGCCGATTCCCCTGTCAGCGGGCGAGATCGGCGGGCGGTCCTCGCGGGTTGCGGCGTCCGGGGCGACCCGGAGACCGCCCCACCCCCCGGATACTCTGTCGGAGTGAGTGAACGATCGGGGGTCGCGAATTCGGCCGAGCAGCAGGCTGCCACGGAGGATGTGCGCCCCGGCGTCGCGAATGTCGCGACCGAGTCGTCGCCGCGGTCGCCGATGTCGTCCACGCAGATGCGCTGGCTGGCCGCCGCGTTCGGACTGTTCCTGATCTCGGCGGTGGTCTCGCTGCTCGTCCACTGGTGGAACGGGTACATCGATCTCCAGGTCTATCGCAACGGCGCGCGGGTGTGGCTGGACGGTGGCGAGCTGTACGGCCCGATGCCGCCGGTGTTCGGCATCGGCCTTCCGTTCACCTATCCCCCGCTGGCCGCGCTGTTCTTCGCGCCGCTGGCGCTGATGCCGTTGGTGCTGGCCGAGGTGCTGGTGCTCGCCACCTCGATCGCCGCCCTCGGCATCACGCTGTGGCTGGTACTGGCCAGGATCCGGCCGGAACTCGACCGGTTGGCCGTGCTGCCCTTGGTGATCGCCGCCGTCGCGGCGGTGGGCTTCCTCGAGCCGGTGCGTCAGACCTACGGCTTCGGCCAGATCAATCTGGTGCTGATGGCCGCCATCGCGCTGGACTGCCTGGTGCGCAAGCCATTCTGGCCGCGCGGCATGCTCATCGGAATCGCGGTGTCGGTCAAGCTGATTCCCGCGGGCTATCTGTTGTACTTCCTGCTGCGCAAGGATTGGAAAGCGGCGGGCACGCTGGTGGTGTCGGCGATCGGCGCGGTCGGCCTCGGATTCCTGCTGTTCCCGCGCGATTCCGTGGAGTACTGGTTCAACACGCTGGCCGACACCGGCCGCATCGGCCCGCCCTACTTCGCGGGCAACCAGTCGCTCAAGGGCATGGCCTTCCGGCTCGGCGTCTCCGATTCGGCGGCCACGCTGATCTGGATCACGCTCTCGCTGGTGACGATCGCGCTGGCCGCGATCTGGATGCACCGGCTCATCGAGGCGGGGGCCACCGTGGCGGCGCTGCTGGTGAATGCTGCTGCGGTGCTGCTGGTCTCACCGGTCTCGTGGTCGCACCACTGGGTCTGGGTGGCGCCCGCGCTCGTCGTGGCCGCCGACGCCATCGTGCGAGTTCGCGAGGGCCGCGCGCGAACTCCGCGCGGACGGTTGTTCGTCGCGACGGTCGTCGGCTTCACCGTGCTGTTCCTGATCGGCCCGCACTGGCTGCTGCCGCATTCGAAGGACCGGGAACTCGACTGGGACTGGTGGCAGCAGATCATCGGAAGCAGCTACGTCCTCGCGACGTTCGCGGTGTTCGTCGTCGCGGTCGCCACCTACCGCCCCGTCACGAAACCCTCGCCCGAACCCGCTCCGGTCACAGCCTGACCCACCTCACGCGGCGCGGAGTCGGCCGAGGTGCAACAGCCCGCCGCCAGTCGATTCCCGACCGGTCCGAACGCTTGCGCAACGCCCCTTCTCACGGTTCCAGATAGAGACGTTCGTTCGGCAGCCGCGGGTACTGCCCGGCGTGACCACACGGACCACCGACACGACTCCCGGCCGTTGGGCGAAGCACCATAACTGTCACTTCAGCAGTTTTCCTGTCGTTCATCGGTGTCTCCGCCGGCAACGTCCACCACAAGCGCTGATGACATCAGCCGGTCAGTCGGTCAATGGAGGGCTCGATCGCAGGCGTGCCGGCAACCGTGCCGCGAAGACAGGTAGTGGACTACCCGCGATATCCGGTGCCGCCCGGGTCACGCTCAAACGGTCTAGTTCATGTCTCGATCTGGAGGCGTGGTGATAGTCCATGTGTGCTCAGGCTCCGGGGAACCTAGAGCAGCCGACTCTCGGGAACGACGAGTCGCTCGATTACGACGCGTTCATCTCCTATACCCACGATGATCGGCAGGTCGCCGCGGGGATCCAGAAGGCCTTGCACCGCATCGGCCGACGCATGGGCCACTTACATGCCGTGCGAGTGTTCCGTGACGCCACCGACCTCACCGCGAGCCCCGATCTGTGGGGCAAGGTCACCGACGCGATCAACCACGCCCGCTTTTTCATCGTGGTGCTGTCCCCCGACGCGGTCGCCTCGAAATGGGTCAACAAAGAAGTCGCCCACTGGCTGCGGCGCCGCGGCCCGGACCGGTTGCTCTTCGTTGTGGCCGGTGGGTCCCTGACCTGGGACGAAGACACCGGGCGGTTCGATCCTGAGCGGTCGGATGTGGCTTTGCCGGTACTCACCGAGCCGGGAGTCCTCCCCACCGAGCCGTTCCATGTCGACGTCAGCGCGGATGCACCATGGGATCCTCGCGCACCGATGTTCCGGGAGAAGGTCACCGACCTGGCTGCACCGATCCACGGCAAACCCAAATACGAACTGGCCAGCGAGGACTTGCACGAGCAACGTCGCTTCCGACGGCTACGACGCGCCGCGATCACGGCCCTGGTCCTGCTGACCGTTCTCGCGGTGGCCTGTGCCGCGATCGCGGCCGTCAAATGGCAACAGGAAGCCATCCAACGGCGTGAGGCGGTGGCTCTCGCCCTGGCTGCAACCTCCCGCGACACCGCCACCAGCAATTCCGCTCTGGCTCTCGCCCTCGCCGCCGAGAGCAGCCGGACGACACCGACCCCGCTGCGGCAGGCCACCAATGCAGTGGTCAACGCCCGCGTCGGCTTCGGTCAGCGCGTCGCTCAGCAGGTTCGCGACCCGCTCGCAGGTCACACCGACATAGTGAACGACGTGGCGTTCAGCCCCGATGGCACCCGACTGGCTTCCGCAGGCAAAGACGGCACCCTGCGGCTGTGGGACCCCGCCACCGGCAAGCAGGTCGGCGAACCACTCACCGGCCACACCGGCCCGGTGACCGCGGTGGCGTTCAGCCCGGACGGCACCCGGCTCGCCTCGGCCGGCGCCGATCGCACCGTGCGGCTGTGGGACCCCGCCACCGGCAAGCAGGTCGGCGAACCGCTCACCGACCACACCGACATAGTGAACGACGTGGCGTTCAGCCCCGACGGCACCCGGCTGGCCTCCGCAGGCGGAGACGGCACCCTGCGGCTGTGGGACCCCACCACGGGACGGAGGGTCGGCGAACCGCTCCGCGGCCACGACGGCGCAGTGCTGGCGGTGAAGTTCAGCCCGGACGGCACCCGACTGGCTTCCGGCGGCAAAGACCACACCCTGCGGCTGTGGGACCCCGCCACCGGTGAGCAGGTCGGCGAACCGCTCACCGGCCACACCTACTGGGTGACCGGGGTGGCGTTCAGCCCGGACGGCACCCGGCTCGCCTCAGCTGGCGCCGATCGCACCGTGCGGCTGTGGGACCCCGCCACCAGGCGGCAGGTCGGCGAACCACTCACCGGCCATATCGGTGCGGTGACCGCGGTGGCGTTCAGCCCGGACGGTACCCGGCTGGCTTCTTCCGGCATCGACCACACCCTGCGGTTGTGGGACCCGGCCAGAAGCCGACAGATCGCTTCCCTGCTCACCGGCCACACCAGCGAGGTGAACGCGGTGGCGTTCAACCGGGCCGGCACTCAGCTGGCCACCGCCAGCGCAGACAAAACGGTGCGGCTGTGGGATCTGACCCCCGGCCGACCGATAGGCGCGACGCTCACCGGCCACACCGACGAGGTGTACGCGGTGGCATTCAGTCCGGACGGCACCCTACTGGCCACCGCCGGCGCCGATCACACTGTGCGCCTGTGGGACCCCGCCACCGGCAAACAGGTCGGCGAACCACTCACCGGCCACACCGGCCCGGTGGCCGCGGTGGCATTCAGCCCGGACGGCACCCTACTGGCCACCGCCGGCGCCGATCACGCCGTGCGACTGTGGGACCGCGCCACCGGCAAACAGGTCGGCGAACCACTCACCGGCCACACCGACGAGTGGTACGCGGCGACGTTCAGCCCGAATGGCACCCGACTGGCCTCCACCGGCATGGACGGGACAGTGCGCCTGTGGGACCCCGCCACCGGAAAGCAGGTCGGCGAACCACTTACCGGCCACACCGAAATGGTGTTTGCGGTGAAGTTCAGCCCGGACGGCACCCGACTCGCCACCGCCGGCGCCGATCACGCTGTGCGACTGTGGGACCCCGCCACCGGCAAACAGGTCGGCGAACCACTCACCGGTCACACCGGCCCGGTGGCCGCGGTGGCGTTCAGCCCGGACGGCACCCGACTGGCCACCGGCGGCGGCGATGACACCCTGCGGCTGTGGGATCCCGCCACCGGTGAGCAGGTCGGCGAACCACTCACCGGCCACACTCAAATGGTGATTGCGGTGGCATTCAGCCCGGACGGCAGCCGACTGGCCTCCGCTGGACGGGACGGCACTGTGCGGCTGTGGGACAGCCCCTGGGACGTGGACGAGGCATGTGAACTCGCCGCCCGATACGTGACCCGAGCCCAAGTGCAGGAGTACATGCCCTCAGGCATGGCACCGAAGTGTCGATACGCGCAGTGATCCAGGTTGCCGCGAACCGCGTCCGGGTGTTCGAGGAAAGGTCGACAGCATGACCCTCCGATGGGAAACCCGCAGCTCAGCACACTGACATCGGGGCGGGCACTCTCACACCAGTGCAAGGTATCGCGCACTCGGTATGCTCGGCACGCTCACGAACGAATCCGACAGTGCCCTACTCGGCGGGCGTGAGAAACGCCGCGAGCGCCGCCGCATAAGCCGGAACGTCGTTCGCCCCCATCAACTCTCGGGCCGAGTGCATCGCCAGCTGGGGTGCGCCGACGTCGACCGTGGGCATGCCGGTGCGGGCCGCCGTCATCGGGCCGATGGTCGAGCCGCAGGGCAGGTCGGCGCGATGCACGTAGCGCTGCAACGGGACGGCCGCTTGGTCGCACGCCAGGGCGAACGCGCCCGCGCCGGTGGCGTCGGTGGCGTAGCGCAGGTTCTGGTTGACCTTGAGCACCGGCCCGCCGTTGATCTCGATGCGGTGCGCGGGCTCGTGCCGCTCCGGGTAGTTCGGGTGGGTCGCGTGCGCCATGTCGCCGGACGCGCAGATCGAACCGGCCAGCGCCGCCAGGTATTCGGCGCGACCACCGCCGCGCGCCAGCACGATCCGCTCCAGCACGGCGGGCAGCAGATCGGACTGGGCGCCACGGTCGGACTGGCTGCCGACCTCCTCGTGATCGAACATGGCCAGCACCGGCACCGCCGCACCCGGATCCTCGACGGCGGCCAGGAACGCGCGCAACCCGGCGTAGCAGGTGCCCTGGTTGTCCAGCCGGGGCGCGCTGACCAGGTCGTTGTCCCGGCCCACCAGGCCGCTCGGGGCCAGCACGTGCGTCATCAGCTCCCAGCCGAGCACCGCGGCCGGATCCACCTCGATGCTTTCGGCGACGAAGGCGAGGAACGAGCGCGGCAGGTCACCGACGCCCCACACCGCGTTCACGTGCCGCTGCGGGTCCAGCGTGACGCCGCGCCGGTCCTCGGAGAGGTGGATGGCCAGCTGCGGCACCCGCAGGATCGGCTCCTCGATGCGAATGAGCTCCTCGCGCAACGCGTTTCCGTCGCGCACCGTCAGCCTGCCGGAAATGCCGAGCTCGCGGTCCAGCCACGAGTTCAGCCACGCGCCGCCGTACGGTTCGAGCCCGACCAGCTGCCACCCCGCGGACGCCAGATCCGGGTGCTGCTTCACCCGCAGGTTCGGGCTGTCGGTGTGCGCGCCGACGACGCGAAACGGGGCCGCGGCGTCGCCGGTCCCGGCCCAGGCGACCAGCGAACCGCCGCGCACCACATAGCGGCGGCCGGTCGACTCGGCGGGCCATGCCGCCGTTTCCGCGAGGCGGGTGAAGCCGTGTGCGTCCAGCTCCTGCGCGACCGTGCGGACCACGTGGAACGGCGAGGGCGAGTCATCGATGAACGCGCACAGACCTTCGGCCGTGGCGGCGGTGGTGGAAACGGGCATGGACCGATCCTAGAGAGCCGCCGCCGCGCCGGTCGTGATGCCGCGATTTCTCGCACCGGGGCGAGCCCCGCGGCAACTTGTTCCGATATCGGACGTATCGGGCAATTAACGGCAACGGTAATACCGCGGTAGCCCTGCGGTAATCCCGCCGCCGCGCCGAAACGAAAAAGCGCGAAAACGCCGCTAGACTGGCTCGCGACGCGGCGAACGAGAACATCCAGCAAATCTCGCGCGCAGAACGGGGGTTCGCATGACATTGTCGAGCGGGCGGCACCACGATGTCGTCGAGATCGTCAACATCGCACCCCTGCGCGGCGCGGGCGCCCTCATCGGACCGTCCTGTGTCGCGGCCGCGAACCTGGCCATGGCCGAAATCAACAGCGGGACTGGCATTCTCGGCCGGGAGGTCTGCGTCACCACGATCGACGGCGGCGGCCCGCCGCAGCGCGTGCACGACGAGGTGTCGGCTCTGCTGGCGACCGGCATGGTGCACGCCGTCACCGGAATTCCGATGCCGGAGAATCGCTGCGCGATCATGCGCGCCGCGGCCGGTCGGGCGCCCTGCCTGTTCGGCGTCGGCCACGACGGGCTCGCCGCCGAAGAGCCGGGCGTCTTCATGATCGGCGAGCACCCCGGCATCCAGACCATGGTCGCGGTGGATTGGCTCTATCGGGAGTTCGGCGCCCGGCGCTGGGCGGTGGTGGCCAGCGACTACCTCTGGTCCCGCCGTATCGCGCCGACGCTGCGCGAGATCCTCGCGCCGCGGCACACGGTGGTCGCCGAGCACTTCGTGCCGTTGGGCGCCGAGGATTTCGGCGCGGTGCTCGACGATCCCCGGCTCGACGCGGCCGACGGAGTGATCCTGCTGCTGGTCGGCGCCGACGCCGCCCGATTCAACCGGGCATTCACCGCGGCGGGACGCGCCGACCGGCAGTTCCGTACCGGCCCGACGATCGACGAAAACGTGCTGCTGGCAGGCGGACTCGACGCGAACCGCAATATCTACGTGCCCTCGGGCGTGATTCCCGACCGGCGCAGCGCCGACGATCGCGATCTGCTCGACCGATACCTGCGGCTGCACCACGGATTCGCCCCCACCTTCAGCCGATTCGCCAACGGCGCCTACCGCTCCCTGCACGCACTGCGCACCGTGGTCGACGCCGCGGGCTCGTTCGAGACGGCGCGCATCCACGGCGCGCTCGCGGACCGCGCGGTGCTCGAAGGTCCCTCGGGCGCGTTCACCTTTCGCGGCGATCAGGTCGTGCGACCGACCTTCGTGGCGCGCGCGGCGGGCGTCGACTTCGAGACGCTCACCGTGACCTAGGCCTCGGCCACCAGCTCCAGCAGCCGCTTCAGCTCGGCGTAGCGCCGCGCGCCGATCTTCGCCTGGAGCTGCCGCTCGGCGAGTTCCTCCTCGGCGCGCACCGACGCGACCAGCTCGGTTCCCAGCCTGCTCAGCCCGATCAGGATGCGCCGCCGATCCTCCTCCGCGGCGACACGGAAGATGAGGCCGCGCTCGGCGAGACCGTCGGCGTGCCGGGTGGCCGACGACGGCGCCAACTGCGAACGGTTGGCCAATTCGCTCATGGTGATACCGGTTTCGCTCGACAGGTTGCACAGCATCGACCACTGATCCGGCGAAAGCTGCCTGGCGCACAGCGCCGCGTCGAGATGCCGTAGCCAACGGCGTTCGGCGGCACGCAGCGCCCCATGCAGCGTGGCATATCCGTTTAGAATGGTCGACATTGATTTCCCCGCCTGCTTTTGAATTTCGCTCGAACCAGAAGAAGAGTACCGAATGTCAGCGGTCGGCGAGAGCCCAGACGGCACAATAGAGATACTGAACATCGTTCCCATGCAAGGACCTGGCGGGATCTTCGCGCCGTCCTGCGACGCTGCCATTTCGCTCGCCGTATCCGAAATCAACCGTGGCGCCGGAATTCTGGGACGCGAAATTCGTACCACGAATATCGATGGCGGCCGACCGCCGGACGAGGTCGCCACCGAGGTGTCCGCGCTGCTGGCCACCGGTATGGTGCACGCCATCACCGGCTGGCACACCTCGGCGGTGCGGCGGGCTGTGGCCAAGACGAACGACGGGCGCGTCCCCTATCTGTTCGCGGTCAGCCACGAGGGCCTGTCCGACGAGTTGCCCGGTGTGCTGCTGGTCGGCGAGCATCCGGCGGGCCACACCGTGGCCGCGGTGCGGTGGCTCGGCAGGGAACTCGGCGTGCGCCGCTGGGCCATCATCGGCAACGACTACATCTGGCCGCGCGAGACGGCGAAAGCGGTGCGGCGCAGCCTGATCGATCCCGGCGCCGTCGTGCTGGAGCGGTACGTCCCGCTCGGCACACCCAGTTTCCTCGACTTCCTCACCCATCCCGATCTGGACCGGGCCGATGGCGTCATCATCCTGATGGTCGGCGCGGACGTCTCGCGCTTCAACCGTCAGTTCTACGCCACGGGCCGGGCCGCCGATCAGGTGCGAGTCAGCCCGGCCGCCGACGAGAACGTGCTGCTCACGGGCGGCGCCAAGGCGAACCACAATCTCTATGTGCCGTCCAGCTTCTTCCTGAACGACAAGCTCGCCGACGGCTTGGACCGCAAGACCCGCTACCGGCGAATGCACGGCAGTTTCGCGCCCGCGCTCACCACCTTCAGCAACGCCACCTACGAGGCCATCCACGCCCTGCGCGGGCTGGCCGAGTCCGTCGGCTCGCTGGACGTGCCGAGCTTGCAGGGCGCGCTGGCCGACGGCGTGCACTTTCAAACCCCTGGCGGCCCACGCGGTTTCCTCGGCAACCAGGCGATCCAGCCCGGCTATCTGGCGCGGGCCGAAGGCGTCGAATTCGAGCTCATCGACCGCATCTGGTGAACAGAATGCGAAACGGCCCGAGCCGACCCGCTTCGGGTCGGCTCGGGCCGAAGTATTACGTCAGGCCGAGACCAGGGTGTCGAGCACCGAGAGGAACAGTCCGAGACCGTCGTCGCTCGGACCGGTCAGCGGCTCGGTGGCGTGCTCGGGGTGCGGCATCAGGCCGACCACCCGGCCGTTGGCCGAGGCGATGCCCGCGATGCCGCGCTGCGAGCCGTTCGGGTTGTCGCCCGAGTAGCGGAAGACCACCCGGCCCTCGCCCTCCAGCTCGTCGAGCACGGCGGCCGAGGCCTGGTAGCGGCCCTCACCGGACTTGAGCGGGACCAGGATCTGCGCGCCTGGCTCGTAGCGGGAGGTCCACGCGGTGGACACCGACTCGACGGTGAGCCATTCGTCGCGGCAGACGAAGTGCAGACCCTCGTTGCGGGTCAGCGCGCCCGGCAGCAGCCCGGCCTCGCACAGCACCTGGAAGCCGTTGCAGATGCCGAGCACCGGCATGCCCTTGCCCGCGGCCTGCACGACCTTGCCCATCACCGGCGCGAACCGGGCGATGGCGCCCGCACGCAGGTAGTCGCCGTAGGAGAAGCCGCCGGGCACGACCACCGCGTCGACCTCCTTCAGGTCGGCGTCGGCGTGCCACAGGCTGACCGCCTCGGCGCCGGCGAGACGCACCGCGCGCGCCGCGTCGACGTCGTCGAGCGTGCCGGGAAACGTGATGACCCCGATGCGCGCCGTCATGGGAGGCGAACCACCTTCCACTCCTCGATCACGGTGTTGGCGAGCAGGCCTTCGGCGATCTGCTCGAGCTCGGCGTCGCTGACGCTGTCGTCCACGTCGAGCTCGAATCGCTTGCCCTGCCGCACATCAGCGATCCCGGCGAATCCCAGGCGCGGGAGCGCGCCGACAATGGCCTGCCCCTGCGGATCCAGGATTTCGGCCTTCGGCATCACCTCGACCACGACTCGTGCCACGCGTTGCTCCTCAGATGGGTATGCGGGGGTTACCTGAGCAGCGTAGTTGCTCAGGTCGCGCGAGTTACCTGCGGGGTCGGGTGAAAATCGACACCATGCCAATAGCATGGCGGCATGCGCATAGCCCATTTCGGCCACTCCTGCATCCTCGTCGAACTGCACGGCACGAAGGTGCTCTTCGATCCGGGCACCTTTTCGCACGGTTTCGAGGGCATCACCGGCCTGGACGCCATCGCGATCACCCACCAGCACCCCGACCACATCGACCCGAACCGCATCGACGCCTTGATCGAGGCCAACCCGAACGCCCGCCTGCTGTCGGATCCGCAGACCGCGGCCCAGCGCGGCGACCGCTGGGAAGCCGTGCACGCGGGCAACGTGCTGCGACTCGGTGATCTGCAGATCACCGGCGGTGGCGGCAGGCACGCGGTCATCCATCCGGACATCCCGGTCATCGACAACACCGTCTTCCAGCTCGGCACCGCCGAGGACCCCGCCCAGCTCGTGCACCCCGGCGACTCGCTCTGGGTCCCGCCGGTGCAGGTCGGCGTGCTGGCCATCCCGGCCGCGGCGCCGTGGATGCGGATCAGCGAGGCGGTCGACTACCTCCGCGCGGTCGCCCCGCGCACCGCCCTGCCCATCCACTTCGGCATCATCCAGCCCGAGGCGCGTGGCATCTACTTCGGCAGGCTCGCCGAAATGGGCCCGAAGGGAACGGAATTCACCGTGCTCGAACCGGAGAACCAGCGCGAATTCTGACCCTTCGGTTCCGGTCAGCGGCCGTAGGTGGTGAGGAAGAGCGCTTCCGCCAAAGCCATGTGCTCGATTTCGGAGGGGTCCACGCTCTCGTTGGGGGCGTGGATCAGGCACTTCGGCTCCTCGACGCCGATGAGCATGATCTCCGCGTCGGGATAGGTGTCGGCGAAGACGTTGCACAGCGGGATAGAACCGCCCTGCCCCTGGGTGGTGGTCGGCTTGCCGTAGGAGGCGGCGAGGGCCGCGTCCATGGCGGCGCGGGCGGGGCCGCCGCTGGCGGAGCGAAACGGCGCTCCCACGCTCTCCAGCTCGATGGTCAGCTTGGCGTGCAGCGGAGTGTTGGCCGCCAAGTGAGCGACCAGCGCCCGGTGCGCGTCCTCCGGCACGATGCCCGGCGGAATGCGCAGGTTCAGCCGGGCGCGGGCCGTGGGCTGGATCGCCGCGGAGGAGCCGACCACCCGCGGCGCGTCGATGCCGAGCACGGTGAGAGTCGGCCGGGCCCAGAGCATTTCGGCGACCGTGCCATCGCCCGCCAGATCCACGCCGCCGAGCACACCGGCGTCGATGCGGAAGCGGTCGGGATCGTACTGCACGCCGTCCCAGGGCTGCCGGTTGTCCAGCCCGGCCACGGTGGTGTTGCCCTCTGCGTCGCGCAGCGTGGCGAGCACGTGGATCAGCGTGGCGAGCGCGTCCGGCGCCGCTCCGCCGAACATGCCCGAATGCAGCGGTCCGGCAAGGGTTTCCACGGTGACCACCACGTTCACGTTGCCGCGCAACGTCTCGGTGAAGGTCGGCACGCCGACCGCGAAGTTGCCGCAGTCGCCGATCACGATGGCGTCGGCGCGCAGCAGATCCGGGTTGTCGACGACGAATTTCTCCAGTCCGCCGGTGCCCTGCTCCTCGGAGCCTTCGGCGACCAGCGTGACCCCGACGGGTAGCTCGGATCCGATGGCGCGCAAGGCCGTCAGGTGCATGACGATGTTGCCCTTGCAGTCCGCCGCGCCGCGCCCGTACCAGCGGCCTTCCTTCTCGGTGAGCTCCCAGACCGGCGTGCGCCACGCCGCCTCGTCCAGCGGCGGCTGCACGTCATAGTGGCAGTAGAGCAGCACCGTCGGCGCACCGGGCGGCGCGGGACGCGAGGCGATGACGGCCTTGCTGCCGTCCGCCGTCTCGTGCAACCCCACCCTGGTCAGCCCGACCGCGGCGAACGCGTCGGCCACCCACTGCGCGGCACGCTCGCACTCCTCCGCCGGGAACTGCCGAGGGTCGGCCACCGACTTGAACGAAACCAGTTGGGCCAGATCGCGTTCGGCCTGCGCCATCAGTCCCGCGACGCGCGAGCGCAGGTCGGCGGTATGCGGATCGTCGGAAGTCATGGGCAGCTCACTTCGTCGTGTCGTCCAGCTCGGATGCACACCTCGTGGAGGTGGGTGCCGAGCCGGTCCGCACGGCGCTGGCCGATTCGACGGCGATCACCGTATCGCGCCCGCCCCGCACCGACCGGTTGCCGGGGCCGGGCGTGCCGTTCGCGATGCCATCCGATCCGGCCGCGAGAACGGCGCGTTCGCGCCCAACCACCGCCGCGTCGGCTCAGATCCGCCGCAGCCGAAGCACCGTTCGCGCCCACCCGCTGCTATGGTCGCAGTAGGGAGACCCCCACTCGACCGCAGCGATTCGACTGCTGAAAAGACAGTGGCAGATCAGCTCGAGATTCCGTCCCCTGCGAGGTCAGGATACGTGCGAACGCGGTGGGCATACCGCCATCGACGGAACGCCGGACCGCGCGACAGACATACACAGCACCGGAGTGTCGCACGCCAGCAGCCGCTCAGCATTCGCCGCGTCAGCTCGAATTGGCCACTTGTACAGGCCATTCATTGCAGAATGAGGTCATCAACCGATCCGTGGCAATCGATGAGCAGCCTTGCTGGGAGGCCCCTGATGCCCGCTGAACCGGACTTCGACGATCTGTTCGCGCTGCCTGCTATCGACCACCCCGCACCCAAGGAGCGATTCCCGGCGAAGGAGACGATTCCGGACGCCGCCTACCAGATCGTGCACGACGAGCTGCTGCTCGACGGCGTCTCGCGGATGAACCTCGCCACCTTCTGCACCACCTGGGTCGACGACCAGGCGCGCAGGCTGATGAACGAGTCGCTGGACAAGAACATCGTCGACAAGGATGAGTACCCGCAGACCGCGGAGCTGGAGCGCCGCTGCGCGTGCATGCTCGCCGACCTCTGGCACGCCCCCGATCCCGCGACCACGCTCGGCACCTCCACCACCGGGTCCAGCGAGGCCGCGATGCTGGGCGGGCTCGCCGCCAAGTTCCGCTGGCGCAAGCGCGGTGGCTCGGGCACGCCGAACTTCGTCTGCGGTCCCGTGCAGGTCTGCTGGGAGAAGTTCGCCCGCTACTTCGACGTCGAGATCCGTCAGGTGCCGCTGCGCGGCGACCGGCTCACCATGCACCCCGACGACGTGGCCGCGCACTGCGACGCGAACACCATCATGGTGGTCGCCAACTTCGGACAGACCTACACGGGATTGTTCGAGGACGTCGCGGGCATCGCGCAAGCGCTCGACGACCTGCAAGCCACGAGCGGCCTGGACATTCCGCTGCACGTCGACGCGGCGAGCGGCGGCTTCCTCGCCCCGTTCACCGCACCCGACCTGGTGTGGGATTTCCGCCTGGAACGGGTGAAATCGATCAACTCCTCCGGCCACAAGACCGGGCTCGCCCCGCTGGGCGCGGGCTGGGCGATCTGGCGCACGGCCGACGATCTACCCCAGGAGCTGATCTTCGACGTCGACTATCTCGGCGGCAGCATGGCCACCTTCAATCTGAACTTCTCCCGGCCGGGCGGCCAGGTGATCACGCAGTACTACGACTTCATCCGGCTCGGCAGACTGGGCTACACCCGATTGCAGGAGGCGATCTACCGGGTCGCCCGGCATCTGGCGGACGGCCTGACCGCGTTCGACGGATTCGAGCTGATCCACGACGGCGACCCGAATCGCGGCATCGCCGCGGTGTGCTGGCGGCTCACCGGCACGCCGGGCTTCAATCTCTACGACCTGTCCGACCGGCTGCGCACCCGCGGCTGGCTGATCGCCGCGTATCCGCTGCCGCCCGACCGCGGTTCGGAGACGGTCATGCGCGCTGTCATCCGGCACGGCTTCACCCACGACATGGTCGATCTGCTGCTCGCCGACGTCGACCGCTGCGTGCGACAGCTGGCCAGCCATCCGCTGAAGGTCTCGCTGACCAGGGCCGAGGCGGGCGGCTTCACGCACAACGCGAAAGCCAAGGTGCCCGGCACGACGCCCGCCGCGACAACCCCGCATACGGAACCCACCGGTTAGGCATCCGAGCGAAGGTACGCCCGCCGCCTTCGATCGCCAGACCCGGCGGCGGGCGTACCGAGGCCCGCGGCCGTCAGGCCGCGCGCACCAGGTCGACCGGCTCCCAGCGGTACACCTCGCTGACCGCGCCGTGGAACAGCGCCAGATCCACCGCGTCCAGCATCGCCTGGCGCGGACCCGAGCGCTGCAACTGCGCCGCGGAAACGGCCAAGCGCAGCACGCCGCCACGCCGCGCGGTACGCGCAGCGCCCATGACCAGGGCCCGGCACCACCACGGCTCGGCACGGAAACCCTCGCCGATGCCATAGACGCGCGCCTTCTGCGCTGCGTTGCGCTCCAGGTCGAGGATCGAGGTCAGACCCAGCGCCACCCGGAAACCCGTCTCCGGCAGCGCGGCGATGGCGCCGGCCGAGGCGTCCCAGCGCGGCGCGGCGAAGAGCCTGGTGCGCAGCTCCACCTGCTCCAGCACCCGATCCGCCGCGGTGAGCCGCAGCTTCGCCTCGTGCTTGGGCAACGTGGCGAACTCGGCCCTGCGCCGCTTGGTCGCCGCCTGGTCGTAGCCGTGCAGCACGATGGCGTCGCCACGGGCCCGCCTGCCGCGCAGCCACGCCTGCGTGGCCGGGTCGTCGACCAGCCGGTACTTGCCCTTCAACCGCGGCGCCACCAGCAGTGACAACCGCACGTCGCGATGATCCATCTCGGCGGCGAATTCGATCGCGGCGTCTCGAGTGGTGTCCCGAATCCCCGACACGGACACGATCAGCTCAGCGTTCATGAACCTACGATGCCGGACGCAAGTGTCATCGACGTGCAGCGAGCGTGACCGCAGAACGAACACTCACCGCATTCGCGGCCGGCGGCCAGCCGAGATCGGGAGGCCGCCGGAACGGTCCTATGCCAGCCCGACCGTGTCGAGCACCCAGGCGTGCTCGAAGGCCACTTCCTTCCACTTCTCGTAGCGGCCGCTGACGCCGCCGTGGCCTGCGCTCATCTCGGTCTTGAGCAGCAGCGGCGCGTCACCGGTCTTGGTCGCGCGCAGCTTGGCCACCCACTTGGCGGGCTCGACATAGAGCACCCTGGTGTCGTTCAGGCTCGTGACGGCCAGGATCGCCGGGTAGTCCTTGGCCTCGACGTTCTCGTACGGCGAGTAGGACTTCATGTACTCGTAGACGTCCTTGTCCGCCAACGGATTACCCCACTCGTCCCACTCGATGACGGTGAGCGGCAGCGAGGGATCGAGGATCGAGGTCAGCGGGTCGACGAAGGGCACGTTCGCGAGAACACCACGGAACAGCTCCGGCGCCAGGTTCGCCACGGCGCCTACCAGCAGCCCACCCGCGCTGCCACCGTCGGCGACCATCCGATCGGCGGTGGTCACCCCGGTGTCGATCAGCTGCCGAGCGCAGGCCACGAAGTCGGTGAAGGTGTTCTTCTTGGTGAGCGTCTTGCCGTTCTCGTACCAGAGCCTGCCCATCTCGCCGCCGCCGCGCACGTGCGCGACCGCGAACACCATGCCGCGGTCGAGCAGCGACAACCGCGCCACCGAGAAGGACGGATCCATGCTCGCCTCGTAGGACCCGTAGCCGTAGAGCAGCAGCGGCTTCGGCTCGCCCTCGGCCACCGCGCCCTTCTTCCACACCAGCGAGATCGGGACCCGGGTGCCGTCCGCGGCGACCGCCCAATCCCGGCGCTGCTCGTAGTCGTTCGCGTCGTAGCCGCCGAGCACCGGCTGCTCCTTGCGCAGCAGCAACGCGCCGGTGGCAGGCACGTAGTCGAACACCTGCATCGGGGTGATGAACGAGGTCAGACCGATGCGCAGGGTCGGCTGGGCCCATTCCGGGTTGGCGCCCGCGCCGACCGCGAAGAGCTCCAGATCGAATTCGAGTTCGCGCCGCTCGCCGTAGCCGGACGCGGTGAGCGGCCATACCGCCACCCTGGTCAGGGCCTCGCGCCGGTAGCTCAGCACCAGGTGATCGGCGAAAGCGTCGACGTCCTCGAGCCGCACGTCGTCGCGGTGGCCGATGAGCAGCGTCAGGTTCGACGGGTCGTCGACCGGCGCCTCGGCGAGCACGAAGTTCTCCGCCTTGACGCCGTCCACGACGTCGTTGTGCAGGATCAGGAAGCGGTCCTCGCCGCCGATCACGACGTGCTCGGCCGAGTACTCGACGCCCTCGCGCCGCGGCATGACGATCCGGAATTCGCCCTCGGGGTTGTCGGATTCGAGCACCCAACCCTCGGTGGTGATCTTGGAGCCGACCCAGATCATCAGGTACTTCTCCGAGCGGGTCGAGCCGATGCTCACCCAGTAGCGCTCGTCGGGCTCGTGGAAGACCTTCACGTCGGTATCGGTCGCCGCGCCGAGCCGGTGCCGCCACACGGTGTCGGGCCGCCAGGACTCGTCCACCGTCTGATAGAAGACGTGGCTGCCGTCCAGCGACCAGGTCGCGCCCGGCGCGGTGCCCACGATCTCGTCGGCCAGCGACTCACCGCTGCGCAGGTCCTGGAATCGCAGGGTGTAGCGCTCGTCGCCGACAGTGTCGACCGAATAGGCGAGCAGGTGACCGTCGTGGCTCACCGAGAACGCGCCGAGGGCGAAGTAGGCGTGGCCCGCGGCCAGCTCGTTGCTGTCCAGCAGCACCTGTTCGCCGGGGATCTCGCTGTCGGCCTCGAGCCGCGGCGGGGTCCAGGCGTCGATGCCCTCGGCCTGCTCGTCGATCGGGCAGCGGCAGTGTACGCCGTACTGTTTGCCCTCGTAGCTGCGCGAGTAGTACCAGAACTCGCCCATCCTGGTCGGCACCGAGAGGTCGGTCTCCTGGGTGCGCGATTTGATCTCCTCGAAGATCTTCTCGCGCAGGCCCTGCAGGTGGGCGGTCTGCGCCTCGGTGTAGGCGTTCTCCGCCTGGAGGTGGGAGATGACCTCGGGATCCTCCTTGTCCCGCAGCCACTCGTACTCGTCGACGAAGACGTCGCCGTGATGCACCCGCTCGGCAGGCACCGTCTTGGCGATCGGCGCCGCCACCACACTTTCGACAGACATGGGATCCACCCTACTTGCGGGTCGTCGAATCCTCGGCGCGATGGAACTCCGGCGGCGGCGCCTCACCACCCGCGGCCCGGAGGACGCCGTCGAGCACCTCGCAGGTGCTGTGCAGGTCCCGCAGCGCCCGGTCGATCCTGGCTCGCTCCTCGGTCAGCTTCTGCACCAGGAACGGGGTGGCCGCGGCGCTCGGCGTGCCGTCCGTGTCGTGGATGCACGGGAGCAGTTCGGCGATGGTGTCGCTGGTCAGCCCGGCCGCGAACATCTCCTGAATCCGGTTGACCCGGTCCACGGCGGCCTCCGGGTATTCGCGCTGCCCGCCGGAGCTGCGCGCCGCGGCGAGCATGCCCTTGTCCTCGTAGTACCGCAGCGACCGGACGCTGACGCCGGTCCGCTCGGCCAGTTCCCCGATGCGCATCCTCGACTCCTCGCACCAACTGCTCTTGACCTGACATTGATGTCAGGTCCTAGCGTACGCGTCATGCAGCTTCTGACGCCCTACCGCAACCACGAACTGGCCCTGCCGAACCGGATCGTCATGTCACCGATGACCCGGTTGCGCTCGCTGCCGGACGGCTCCCCCACCTCCGATGTCGTCGACTACTACGCGCAGCGCGCCGCCGCCGGATTGATCGTCACCGAGGGAATCTGGCCGCATTCGACCGGCCAGAGCGAGGCGTGGGCGCCCGGCTTGGAGACCGAAGCCCACGTCGACGCCTGGCGCCGGGTCACCGCCGCCGTGCACGCCAACGGCGGACGGATCTTCGCCCAGCTGATGCACGGCGGCCGCAAGAACCATCCGCGCGGCCGCATCGACGGATCATGGCCCGCGGGCCCCTCCGCGGTGATCGATCCGGATCGCGTGCACCTGATCGAGGGCGGCAAGGCCGATCCGATCACGCCGGGTGTCTTGAGCCGGGACGACATCACCGCGATCATCGGCCAGTACGCCGCGTCCGCCCGCAATGCCGTGGCCGCGGGCTTCGACGGCGTCGAAATCCACGGCGCCAACAGCTATCTGGTGCACCAGTTCCTCGCCGACAACACCAACCTGCGCACGGACGAATACGGCGGTTCGAACGTCAACCGGATGCGGGCGCCGCTGGCCATCGTGGACGCGGTGGCCGAGGCGATCGGATCGCGCCGCACCGCGATCCGGCTCTCGCCCGGCAACCCGCAATTCGACATGCGCGAAGACGATCCGGCGTCCCTGTACCGAAAGCTGGTGGACGAGTTGGATTCTCGCGAGCTGGCCTACCTGCATCTCATCGACAACGACGACTATCCCGCGCTCGCCGATCTGCGACCGCGCTGGCGTGGCACGCTGATCGCGAACATCGGCGAGAACCGCGAGCCGACCGCCGCCGAAGGCGCGGAAGCGGTGCTGCGGGACGGCGTCGCCGATCTCGTCTCCTTCGGGCGGGCTTTCATCGCCAATCCCGATCTGGTGGAACGGATCACGCGCGGCCTGCCGCTGGCTTCGGTTCGCGAGGAAGGGTTGTACGGGCGAGATGCGAAGGGCTACACCGACTATCCCGCGTGGTCGGAGAGCGAACTGTCCCGGCTGTGATCGCGCGACGCCCGGCGCGATCGGATTCGCGCCGGGCGGTTGCCGGATCAGGCGCCGATGGCCGAGGCCAGGGTGGGCCAGGAGGCGTGCAGCGTGTCCTGCCAGTAGGACCAGGAGTGGGTGCCGACCGGGCTGTAGTCGATGCGCGCCGGAATGGCCATGCCGCGCAGCCGCCGCTCGAAGGTGATCACGCAGGTGTTGATGCCGACCTCGACCGGACCGCCGAGGAAGATGTTCTCGGCCAGCTGCGGCTTGAACTCGGCCTCGTGCGGGCCAGGCACGCCGGTGCCCGTGGACAGGTAGATCGTCTTGCCGCGCAAGCGATCCGCCATCAGCGAGGGATCGTGCTCGGCCCAGGCCGGGCTGCCCGGCGCGCCCCACATGTTGACCGGGTTGCCGCCGCGGTTGGCGATGGAGAACATCACTCCGCCGGTGGCGAGTCCGGTGTCGGGGCAGGCGCTGTAGCCCGCGATCGCGCGATACAGGTGCGGGTGGCGGGCGGCCAGGATGAAGGCCGCGCTGCCGCCCATCGAGAGGCCGCCGATCGCGTTCACGCCGTTGCCGTCGAAGGTCTCCTCGATCAACGGCGGCAGTTCCTGGGTGAGGAAGGTCTCCCACTTGTAGCGGCCGAAGCGCGGGTCGTCCCGCTGCCAGTCCGTGTAGTAGCTGGCCTGGCCGCCGACGGGCAGCACCACGTTGACGTTCTTGCCGCGGAAGAACGCCTCGGCGTCGGTCGCGTTGGTCCAGGTGCTCTGGCCGACGCCGGGGTCGAGGCCGTCCAGCAGGTAGTAGGCGGGCCTGGAGCCGCCGTCCGCCGGGTGCAGCACGTCGACCTGGACCGTTCGGCCCATCGCGGGGGAATCGATGAACACCGAGGAGCGGGTCGGGCCCAGCTCGGAGATTCGCACGATCCGAGCGGCCGAGGCGGACGCGGGTTCGACCGCCCATGGCCCGAGCATCGCGATCGCGCAGGAGAGCACTGCAACAGCAACTTTGGTACGCCGCATGTCCCGCCCTCCAACACTGCACGACAATGGCATCCAACGTAACCCACTCCATGGAGTTGCGGGAGGGATTCGAGATCTTGGCGCTATCGCAGCAAACTGCCCAGTACGTAAGGGCTTTCACGTCCCGCTCGAGCGTTCACCGGCCCCCTGCGGGCTCCGTCCGCGCCAGCGCCCCGCGAATGGATCCGGCCAGATAGTCCAGGTCAGCGCGGTGCGGACTGGTCGGCCGCCCGCGCAATCCGAAGCCGTCGCCCGGGATGCGCGGGATGACGTGCAGGTGCACGTGGAACACCTCCTGCCCCGCCGTCACGCCGTCCGCGAGAAAGAAGTTGACCCCGTCACACCCCACTTCACTCTCCCGCAAAGCCCCCGCCAGCCGCTGCCCCACCTGAAACAGCTTCCCGCCGACCACCGGATCCAACTCCGCGAGACTCCGCGCCGCCACCCGCGGCACCACCAACAAATGCCCCGGCGTCATCGGCCGAATATCCATGAACGCGACCACGTCGTCGTCCTCGTACACCTTGGAAGCAGGCGCCCGCCCGGCAATGATGTCAGCGAAAATCGTGTACGGATCCACACCGCACCCTAACCGCCACAGCCGAAGCGAAGGGACGGTGGCAGCCGGGTTTCGCGTGTGCGGCTAGAGGATCGGGGATGGGGTGTAGCGGGCGGCTTCGGGGTAGGCGTCGACCAGTTTTTGGACCTGGGCGACCACGTCGGCGGCCTGGGCGCCTGCGGCGCCGATGAAGGCGGACTTGTCGGCGAGGGCGGCGTCGAGGGCCGGGCGGTCGAGGGGGAGGCGGTGGTCGGCGGCGAGGCGGTCCAGCAGGTCGGGCTCGCGGCCCTGTTCGCGCATGGCGAGGGCGACGGCGACGGCGTGCTCCTTGATGACCTCGTGCGCGGTCTCCCGTCCGACGCCCGCGCGGACCGCGGCCATCAGGATGCGGGTGGTGGCGAGGAACGGCAGGTAGCGGTCGAGCTCGCGGGCGATCACGGCCGGGTAGGCGCCGAACTCGGCGAGCACGGTGAGGAAGGTCTCCATCATGCCGTCGATGGCGAAGAACGCGTCCGGCAGCGCGACGCGGCGCACCACGGAACAGAACACGTCGCCCTCGTTCCACTGCGCGCCCGCGAGTTCGGCGGCCATCGAGGCATAGCCGCGCAGCACCACCTGCAGGCCGTTGACCCGCTCGCACGAGCGCGTGTTCATCTTGTGCGGCATGGCCGAGCTGCCCACCTGCCCGGGCTGGAAGCCCTCGGTGACCAGCTCGTGGCCCGCCATCAGCCGGATGGTGTGCGCGAACGACGACGGGCCCGCACCCACCTGCACCAGCGCGGAGAGCACGTCGTGGTCGAGCGAGCGCGGGTAGACCTGGCCCACGCTGGTGAACACGGTCGCGAATCCGAGGTGCCTCGCCACCTGCTGCTCCAGCGTGGCCAGCTTGGCCGGGTCGCCGTCGAGCAGGTCGAGCATGTCCTGCGCGGTGCCCATCGGGCCCTTGATACCGCGCAGCGGATAACGGTCGATGAGCTCGCGCAGCCGGGTCAGCGCGATCAGCAGTTCGTCGGCGGCCGAGGCGAAGCGCTTGCCGAGGGTGGTGGCCTGCGCCGCCACGTTGTGCGAGCGGCCCGCCATGACCACGGTTTGGTACTCGGCCGCGCGCTCGGCCAGCCGCGCCGCGATCGCCACGCCGTGCGCGTGCACGTGCTCGAGCGAGAGCCGGATCTGCAGCTGCTCGACGTTTTCGGTGAGGTCGCGGCTGGTCATGCCCTTGTGCACGTGTTCGTGCCCGGCCAGCGCGTTGAACTCCTCGATACGCGCCTTCACGTCGTGCCGGGTGACCCGCTCGCGCTCGGCGATAGACGCGAGGTCGACGCGGTCGATCACTCGCTCGTAGTCGGCGATCACGCCGGCCGGGATGTCGATGCCGAGCTCCGACTGTGCCCGCAGCACCTCCAGCCACAGCCGCCGTTCCAGCACGATCTTGTGCTCGGGCGACCACAGGTGCACCAGTTCGGGGCTGGCGTAACGGGTGGCGAGGACATTCGGGACGAGACTCACGTCTGGTCAGTCTAGTGCTCGGAACCTGTCCACTTGCTGCGGCGTCGCCGGGGCGACGATATCGATCACCTCGAGCAGCGCGCCGCGCGCCATTCGCCGGGGTTCCGGGTTGCTTTCGCTGAGTGCCGCGACCACCGCGCCGTCGACCACCGCGATCAGCCTGCGCAGCTGTTCGTGCCGCACCAACCGGTCCGAACGCCGCAGTACGTCGGAGAGCAGCTCGTCGAGCTGGGCCCGTAGCCGTAGCTGGACCTCACGTAGCTCGGGATGCCGCGCCGAGGCCACCGAACGCTCGTAGCGGGCGATCAGCTGGCCGCGCGCTCCCTCGTCCTGCCCGTCGGCGCCGACCAGTAGGTCGAGCACCAAGTCGACGGTCGCCTCGGCTCCGCGGCGGCGGTGACTCACCTCGCCGACCCTGCGGCGCATCGCGTCCAGCTCCGCGTTCCCGCTGAACTCGACCGCGCGGGCGATCAGGTCCTCCAGGGATTCGAAGTAGTACGTGGTCGACGCGAGCGGTAGGTCCGCGCGCGTGGCAACCGAGCGATGCCGCACTGCATCGAATCCGCCTTCGAGTAACAACTCGGCGGCGGCCGCTACCAGGGCCTGGCGACGCCGTTCGCCTTTCGGGGTCGTCGCGGTTATCACCGTGCCATCGTGCCAGTCGTCATCAGTTCATCCGTGCGAAATCGATTGTCGAAACCCAGCCAACGTTGTTTTACCTCATCTGGGCGTTTCCGGTGCCGAACTGTGGAAACTTGTTGTCGGACATAAGGATCAGGCGCGCAGATAGTACCCGAGCCGGAGCAGCGCCGCCTCGATGTCCGCGGTAGCACCCGCGAACGAGAAGCGAACGGTGCGGCGCCCGGCCACGGTATCGAAGTCGATGCCGGGCGCCAGCGCGACCCCGGTGTGCTCGAGCACCTCGGCACACCACACGCGCGAATCGTCGGTGAGATGGCCGATGTCGGCGTAAGCGTAGAAGGCGCCGTCCGCGGGCGCGAGATCGGTGATCCCGAGTTTCGGCAGCCCGTCGAGCAGCAGCCGCCGGTTGACCGCGTAACGCCGGACGTGTCCGTCGAGCTCCGTCTTGGCCTCGGCCCCGAAGGCGTGCAGCGCCGCGTACTGGGAGACCGCGGGCGGGCACACCGTCATATTGGAGGCCAGCCGTTGCAGCGCGGGTCGCAGCCTGCTCGGCGCGAGCATCCAGCCGAGCCGCCAGCCGGTCATGGAGAAGTACTTGGAAACCGAGCCGATAACCACGGATTCGCGGGAGGTCTCCCACGCGGAGGAGGTCTGTGCGTCCGAGCCTGTGCTCTCGTAGGTGATGCCGTGGTAGATCTCGTCGGAGATCAGCAGTGTCCCGTGCGCGTCGCACCACCGGGCCAGCGCGGCGAGTTCGGCCGGGGCGATCATGGTTCCGGTCGGATTGGCCGGGCTGGCGACCACGAGTCCCGCGGGCGGTTCGGGCAACGCGTCGAGCATGGCCACGGTCGGCTGGAACCGAGTTTCGGGGCCGCAGTCCAGTTCGACCACCCGGCAGCCGAGCGCGGTGAGGGTGTTGCGGTAGGCCGGATAGCCGGGCCGCGCCACCACCACGGTGTCCCCCGCGTCGAAGGCGGCCAGGAAGATGAGGGTGAACGCGCCGGACGAGCCGGTCGTCACCACTACCTCGTCGGGGTCGACGTGGTAGCCGTAGGTGTCCCTGTGGTGCTCGGCGATCGCCTCGCGCAGCTGAAGGATGCCGAAAGTCTCTGTGTAGCCGAGCAATTCGGCGTCGATCGCGGCTTTGGTCGCGCGCAGCACCGGAGCAGGGGCGGGCGTCGACGGCTGGCCGGCCGCGAGCACCAGCACGTCGCCGTGGGTTCGGGCGCGCTCCGCGGCGGCTTTCCAGACATCCATCACGTAGAAAGGTGGAATGGTCGACCGGCGAGATTCTCCAGACACCCGACAGACGGTAGACCCTCGCACACGACGCCATGTCGGCAACGCTCGGCTTTCGCCGGAGAGCTTTCCCGGCCGACATCTACCCGCATCCGCCCGTTCGTTCCGCGCGCACCACTAAGGTCGGCGTAATGCTTGAAAAGGCTCGCCGCGCGGGGCTCGATCGGGTACGCGGAGTGGGTGGCATCGGCGTCATTCCGCCCGATTGGCGTGCCGAAAAGCGGGAGCGGTCCGGCCCACGTGAGCTGCTGCGGCGTGCCCGCACCGAGTTCGACGGACTACGCCGCCGTCCCCGCCCCGATCTGCGCGAACTCTGGACCGAGCAGAAACGGCAGGACTATCGAGCCCTGTTGCGCAAGCACCGGGTGCTGATCGCCGGGCTGATCGCGACCCTGCTCCTTGCGGGCGCCGACACGCCTTTCGACTGGGGCGTCAGTGAACGCACCCCCGGCCCGAACGAGGCGATGCGCGTCTTCTTCGCCCACCCGCAGGAGATGCAGTCGACCCCGCCCTCGGTGCGCCGCTACCTCAACGCCATCGCCAACGGTGAGCGCCGCCGCGAGCAGGCCGTGGTCGCGGCGGCGGCGCGGGCGACACTGGAACGCGCGAAGGCCGAGGCCGCCGCGGCCGCCGCGGGCGAATGGCAGCCGTGGATGGGCGGCACCGCGCCGCTGCCGCCCGGCTCGATCCTGCCCGGAATCGGCGGCTTCGTGCTGCCGACCCGGGGCACGTTCACCTCCGGATTCGGTTCTCGCTGGGGCACTTTCCACAACGGCATCGATATCGCGGCCCCCATCGGCACCCCGATCTACGCGGTCGCCAACGGCACCGTGATCGACGCGGGCCCCGCCCAGGGCTTCGGCCTGTGGGTGCGCATCCGCCACGACGACGGATCCATCACCGTCTACGGGCACATGTACGACTTCTTCGTCTCCGTCGGCGAGCGCGTGCCCGCGGGCATGCAGATCGCCCGCATGGGCAACCGCGGCGATTCCACCGGCCCGCACCTGCACTTCGAGGTGATCGTCGGCGGACAGCACGTCGACCCGCGCGCCTGGCTGGCCCTGCACGGGCTCAGCTTCTGACCCCACAGACCATGTCGCCGCACAGCGTCACGGTCTTTGTGCGGAAAGGGGGCTACCGGGTGGGGAGGGCGATGCGGTTCTCGACGGCGGCGAGGCCGATGTCGGTGCGGTAGTGGCTGCCGGGGAGTTTGATCGAGGCGATGCGGTCGTAGGCCTTGGTGCGGGCCTCGGAGAGGTCGCCGCCGACGCCGACGACGCTCAGCACCCGGCCGCCCGCGGAGACCAGCGCGCCGTCTTCACGCAGCGCGGTGCCCGCGTGCAGCACGGCGGCGTCGTCCTGCGCGGCCTCGCCGGTGCCGGTGATCACGTCGCCGAGACGCGGACGGCCCGGGTAGTTCTCGGCGGCGATCACGACGGTGACGGCCGAGCCGTCTCGCCAGCGCGGCGCCGCGACCTCGGCGAGAGTGCCGGTCGCGGTGGCGTTCAGCAGTTCGCCGAGCGGGCTCTCCAGCAGGGCGAGCACCGCCTGGGTCTCGGGATCGCCGAAGCGGCAATTGAATTCGACCACCGCGGGCCCGGCGGCGCCGATCGCGAGCCCGGCGTAGAGGAGGCCGGAGAACGGGCAGCCGCGGCGCACCATCTCGGCGGCGACCGGCTTCACCACGTCCTCGACGATCGCGGTGAGAGTTTCCTCCGGCAGCCACGGCAGCGGCGTGTACGCGCCCATGCCGCCGGTGTTGGGGCCGGTGTCGCCGTCGCCGACGCGCTTGTGATCCTGCGCGGGCAGCAGCGGCACCACCGTCTCGCCGTCGACCAGGCAGAACAGCGAGACCTCCGGGCCGTCGAGGAACGACTCCAGCAGCACCGGGTGGCCCTGCTCGAGCAGTTCGGCCCCGTGATCGCGGGCCGCGAGGCGGTCGGCAGTGACCACGACGCCCTTGCCCGCGGCGAGGCCGTCGTCCTTCACGACCCAGGTGGGGCCGAAACGATCGAGCGCGGCGTCCAGCTCGGCGGGGTTGTCGACGACCTCGCTGTGCGCGGTGCGCACCCCGGCCGCCGCCATCACGTCCTTGGCGAAAGCCTTCGAGCCCTCGATCCTGGCGGCCGCGCCCGACGGGCCGAAACAGGCGATACCCGCGGCGCGCACCGCGTCGGCGACGCCGAGCACCAGCGGCACCTCGGGCCCGATGATCACCAGGTCAGCGGACAGTTCGGTGGCCAGCGCGACGACGGCCTCGGCCGAGGACGGGTCCACCGGACGCACCTGCGCGTGCTGCGCGATGCCCGCGTTGCCCGGCGCGGCGTAGAGCGCGGTCACCGCGGGGTCGCGGCGCAGGCTGAGGACGAGGGCATGTTCACGGGCTCCGGAACCGATGACGAGTACGCGCACGGGCAACAGCTTAGGTGAAGCGACTATCGGCCTCGCCGGGCATCGGCCTTCTGGACGTCCCGCGTTCGGCGGCCGTTCGCCCACCGTTCGACCACCGATAGCCGACCGATCGCGAATTCGATTGCCGCCTTTCATCCGTCGCGGCCGCGGCCCGTGGATCATGGTGGGGAGGGTTCGGACGATCCGCCGGACCGTCTCCCGCCACCGCGAAGGACGTGCAGATCATGGGTCTGATCGACGGACTGATGGGCAACGCCGGGCGCATCGATCCCGGCCAGGCGCAGCAGGAGTACGCGAAGCTGCTCGGCAACGGCGAGCAGATCTATTCCGCCTACCTCCTGGTGCGCGACGCCATCCTCTTCACCAACCGCCGCCTGATCCTGGTGGACAAGCAGGGCCTGTCCGGCAGGAAGGTGAGTTATCACAGCATCCCCTACCGCTCGATCACGCATTTCGCGGTGGAGACGGCGGGCACCTTCGATCTGGACGCCGAGCTCGTCATCTGGATCGCGGGCACGCACGAGCCGCTGCAGAAGCGGTTCAACCGGCAGGTCGACATCTACGAGGTACAGGGCCTGCTCTCGCACTTCGTGGCGGTGTAGCGCGCGGCCGTCCGCGGACTACGCTGCGGATATGGCTTCCGTCTTCAGTGCGATCATCGCCGGTCAGATCCCTGGTCGATTCGTCTGGGAGGACGACGAATTCGTCGCCTTCCTGACCATCGCGCCGGTCACCCAGGGGCACACGCTCGTGGTGCCGCGCAAGGAAATCGACCAGTGGCAGGACATCGATGCCGACACCTTCGCGCGCCTCAACGGCGTCGCGCAGCAGATCGGCAGGGCCGTGCGGGCCGCGTTCGACGCGCCGCGCGCCGGTCTGCTCATCGCCGGGCTCGAGGTGCCGCACCTGCACGTGCACGTCTTCCCTGCCTACAGCCTCGGAAACTTCGACATCTCCGGCGCCGACCCGAACCCCTCGCCCGAGTCGCTGGACGAGGCGCAGGCCAAGATCAAGCAGGCGCTGCGGGATCTCGGCCACGGCGCCAACGTGCCGGACTGAGCGAGTCGCGCGACGCGTTCCCCAAAGCCGAAGGGCGCTCGGTGGCGAACCGAGCGCCCTTTTCCGTTCGGCCGACCCGACCTGGATCGCACCGGCTTTCATGACTGTTCGATGAACGCTCTTGTCCAGCGCGCGCGCTGCTCTACACTTTTATCAGTTAGCGGTGCCGTTGCACGAAGACGGCTTTCAGACGTTGCAGCTCCGCACGAAACGAGTGGTGTCATGGTTGATAGCCACGTTCAGTTCCCTTCTCCGGCAACAGTATCGAAGAACCGAGCGCCGTCGTCGAAGGACTCAGCGCCGTTGCCGAAGGACCCAGCGCCGCTGCGGAGACCTCTGCTCCCCGATCATCCGGATTGCCTCGCCGCCGACCGACTACCCGCCGTCGGCGAAGCGCGCACTGCCTGACGGTGCTCGGCCCGGCGGACCGCATGTCGACCGGATCGACGTGAACGCCGGTGGCACTCAGGCATACCGCGCCGTTCGAAGTTCTCGACGGCGACGCCGTCACCTTCCTGCGGAATTTCGGCCGCGATATCTCGATGTGGCCGACCCTCAGGCTCTTCGGCGTCGTCGGCCCGAGCTCGGCCGTGAGTAACGGCCGGGGGAATCGGCACCAACGAAAACGAAGGGGCAACGATGGTCACAGCAGTGGATTACGCGGGGCGGCAGATCGATCCGCGAGCCATCCGGGACGCCGGGCACATCGCGGTGCTCGCCTACGTCTCGACGTCGCGGCCTGGCTCGAACTTCGGGGCCAAGCCGCTCACGCGCGAATACGCCGACCGCATTCGCGCCGCCGGTCTGGACATCGTCTCGATCTGGCAGTACGGCAAAACCGGCAACGCGAGCGCTCCTTCGGATTACACCCTCGGCTACGAGGGCGGCGCCCGGATGGGACAGGAGGCGAAGCAACGCCATTTCGCGGCGGGCGGGCCCGGCTACTGCCCGATCTACTTCGCCGTCGACGAGGACATCGACGAGGACACCTGGAACACCAAGGCCGTGCATTTCTTCCGCGGCGTGAACAACGCGATCGGCCAGGAGTGGACCGGCGTCTACGGCCACGACGAGGTGTGCCTGTGGGCCATCCGCGACGGCGTCGTCGGCCGGTCGACCACGCCGGGCCGGCACTGGGCCTGGCAGACCAAGGCGTGGTCGGAAGGCGATATCGCCGAAGGCATTTCGCTGTATCAGCGCATCGTCGACACCCCGACGAACCCCGGCCCGATCATCGACGGCTCGTCCGTCGACGTGAACGACGTCTACGCCGCGGACTACGGGCAGTGGTCGCTCGACCGCGCGCCGCGGCCCGTGACCCAACCCGAGTACATCGAGCTCGACCGCATGGGCAATTCACGCAGCAGCCGCCACGGCGCGCGCGTCACCAACTTCCTGCTGCACACGCAGGAGGGCAACGGCACCGCCGAGTCGCTGGCGAACTATCTGAACAATCCCGCGAACAGCGTCTCCTACCACTACACGCTGCGCGACGGGATCATCTGCGACGTGGTCGATACCGACTACGCCAGCTGGAGCGTCCTCGACGCCAACCCCTTCACCATCAATCTGTGCTTCGCCGGGTCCCGCGCCGGATGGAGCCGCGCGCAGTGGCTGGAGCGCGAGGACGATGTCCGGATCGCGGCCTGGCTCGCGGTCCAGGACGCGCGCAAGTACGGCTTCGAGCCGGTCGTCATCCCGCCGCCGTACTGGCGCGGGGAGGGCATCTCGGACCACAAGTACGTCACCGAGGAGCTGGGGATCGGCACGCACACCGATGTCGGCTACAACTTCATCTGGGATCGGCTGGAGACGTTCGTCAACGAGTACGCGGGCGGCGGGCCGCCGCCCGGGCAGGGCAACGCCATCGACGACGCCGCCGCGGCCGCGCCGTGGCTCGGCCGCAGGATCACCGTGGGCGAGATCGCGACTCCGGACGGCGTCGGCCGCCGGGCAGAGTTCGAGAACGGTCAGGTGTACTGGCATCCGGACACCGGCGCGCACGCCATTTCCACGGAGCTGTACGTCAAGTTCGCCGAACTCGGCTGGGAGGGAGGCCCGCTCGGCTGGCCGATCACCGACCGGACCGTGCTGACCGCCGCGGACGGCGTGCGTCTCGGCGAGGTGCAGGGTTTCCAGGGCGGCGCGCTGTACCTGCGCTACGGAGCGGGCCGTCCGCCGGTGTGGGTGCACGGCGCGATCCGCGATCGGTGGAATCGATCCGGTTTCGAGAACGGCGATCTCGGCTGGCCCGTCGCCGACGAGCAGGAATTCGACGGCGGCGCGTATCAACGCTTCGAGCACGGGACCATCTACTGGCCCGGGCGCAGGAGCACGCTCGCGCTGCTCCACAACGATGGTCCCGATACGCCCATCGCGGACCGCGACTGAGTGGCAGAGCGAACGAGCCCCCTGTCAGGATTGAACTGACGACCTTTCGCTTACAAAAACGGCAGAGCCTCTACCACTGAGCTCAGCCGCGAAGCGGCTGCAAAAGGGCGCCCGGCTCCAAGAACCGAGCGCCCTCTCACGAACGAGCCCCCTGTCAGGATTGAACTGACGACCTTTCGCTTACAAGGCGAGTGCTCTACCACTGAGCTAAGGAGGCGAGAAGCGGACCAATCATAGCCGGGCCTGCCCGCCGCGTGACACCGGCTTTACGGTGCCACGCGGTGGCGGCTCAGCGAGAGTCCCCGGCGCAGTATCGAATACCGCGGTTCAGGACTGGGCGCCCTGTCGGGCCGCGTCGTCGGCGGCCATCGCGTCACGCAGACTCTTCGGACGCATGTCGGTCCAGTTCTTCTCGACGTACTCGACGCAGGCAGCGCGGCTGTCCTCACCGAAGACGACGCGCCAACCGGCCGGAACCTCGGCGAAGGCGGGCCACAGGGAATGCTGTTCCTCGTCGTTGACCAGGACGAAGAAGCGGCCGTCTTCGTCATCGAAGGGGTTGGTGCTCAATTTCACCTCACTGGATACTGGCGCTATGTACGGGATCGGCTGCAGGGTCTGTCCGGCGCGGCGCCCGTGCGAATCACGGGCCGTCCGCCGGAAGACTCCCGAGCGTTGTGTCGACCCTAGCAAGGGAGACGTTACGCGTAGGCGGTTACCTCAGGCGGCGAAGAAATCCAGGAGGAACTTGTTGACCGCCTCCGGGCGCTCCAGGTAGCCGAAATGTCCGGCGTCGGGGATCTCCTGGTAGCCGGCGCCGGGGATGGCCTCGGCCACCTCCCTGGTGAGGTGCGGGGGGATCATCCGGTCATCGGCGAATCCGACGGCGAGGCAGGGCACCGAGATCGCACGGTAGGCCTGAACACGGTCGAAATCGTGGTCCATCTTGCGCTGCGCGCGGATGCCGGGGGTGACCGGACCGCCGGTGAATTCGAACAGGTCGAGCCAGTCGCGCGCGGCGTTGGTTTCGGCCATGGTGGCGGGCGACAGGTTCATCACCGCGGTCACCGCGGCCTCGTACTTCGGCGGTAGCTTGACCCCGCTCGCGTCCAGTTCGTGCTCGCCGAGCGAAAGCGTCTTCTGGAACTGGTCGAGCCGGCCGTGCCCGGCCATGAACACGGCCTTGCGCACCAGGTCGGGCCTGGCCAGCGCTAGCTCCTGGGCCACACGCGCGCCCATCGAGGTGCCGACCACCAGCGCGGGTCCCTCGTCGAGCAGTTCGATGAGCCCGGCGGTGTCGGCGACCAGGTCATCGATGGTCATGCCGGAGGGCGCCTCGAAGGAGGGCGCGATGCCGCGGTTGTCGAAGGTGCAGACCCGGTATCCGGCGGCGAGCAGCGCAGGCACCTGGTGCAGCTCCCATACCCGGCCGGGGCTCCCGGTGCCCATGATCATCACGACGAGCGGCCCGCCGCCCTTGACGTCGGTGCCCTTCGACCGGTCGCCCTTGACCTGGTAATTGAGGGAGATTCCGTTCACCGTCGCCAGCGGCATTGTCGACCCTTTCGTGGAGTTGATGCTGCGCCACCACGGTATAGGCACCGGAGTGCGGGTGCACCAGGCACTCTGGATTCGCGGGATACTGGTGCGGCGGCGCCGATTCGATACCGTGAACTGGCTCCGAGGCCTTGGGGGCAAGGGCGTCGCTTAACATTGACTATTCACACGCACGAGCGTATGAGCCGGGAGGACGAGAAGATGGCCGCGAAGGGCAGCGCGAACGATATCGCGGACGACGAACTGGAACCACTTGCCGACGAGACCGCGCGTCAGGCGCAGCGGGTCGTCGCGGCCTACGCCGAGGACGCCGACGAGTGCCGGATGCTGCTGTCGATGCTCGGCATCGGCCCGAACAACCGCGGCGAGTAACACCCGACCACTCGCTCGACGACAACGGCGCCGTCGACTCGACAGACAAACTCCAACGCCGAATCAGCGACGCGTGACCGAGGCGAGCGACGGGCCAGGCGACAGCAACCCCGCGTGACCGCGAAGGACACCGCGAGCGCCGCCAACCAAATAAGGATGCGTGAGTGGACCAGATGACCGAACAGCCGTCCGAGGACTCCCAGCACGCCCGGTCCGAACTACCCGAATCCGATCCACCGGAGCCCGGCGCCTTGCGCGCCGGATCGATCGCTCCGGAAGGCGCGGGTTCGGGTTTCGTCGTTGTGGCCAACCGACTGCCTGTCGACCTGGAGAAACTCCCCGACGGCAGCACCCGCTGGAAGCGCAGCCCCGGCGGCCTGGTGACCGCTTTGGAGCCGGTGTTGCGCAGCAACAAGGGCGCGTGGGTCGGCTGGGCGGGCGTGCCCGACGTCGACGTCGATCCGATCATCGAGGACGGCCTCGAGCTGCATCCGGTCCCGTTGTCGGCGCAGGAGGTCATCGATTACTACGAGGGCTTCTCCAACGGCACGCTGTGGCCGCTGTATCACGACGTGATCGTCCGGCCGATCTACGACCGCAGGTGGTGGTCCGCCTACGTCAACGTGAACCGCCGGTTCGCCGAGGAGACCGCGAAGGTGGCCGCCGAGGGCGCGACGGTGTGGGTGCAGGACTATCAGCTGCAGCTGGTGCCCAAGATGCTGCGCATGCTGCGGCCGGATCTGACCATCGGCTTCTTCCTGCACATCCCGTTCCCGCCGGTCGAGCTGTTCATGCAGATGCCGTGGCGGACCGAGATCATCGAGGGCTTGCTCGGCGCCGATCTGATCGGTTTCCACCTGCCCGGCGGCGCGCAGAACTTCCTGTACCTGGCGCGGCGACTGGCCGGACAGCCGACCTCGCGCGGCACCGTGGGCGTGCGTTCCAAGCTCGGCGTGGTGCAGGTGGGTTTCCGCACCGTGCGGGCCGGCGCGTTCCCGATCTCGATCGCCTCGGCCGAGCTGGACGAGCACTCGCGGCGTCGCTCGATCCGGGAGCGGGCGGCCAAGATCCGCGCCGAGCTGGGCAACCCGAAGAACATCCTGCTCGGCGTCGACCGGCTCGACTACACCAAGGGCATCGACATCCGGCTCAACGCGCTGGAGGAGCTGCTGATCGACGGCCGCGTCGACCCTTCCGAGACCGTCATGGTGCAGCTGGCCACCCCGAGCCGCGAGCGCGTCGAGAGCTACATCCAGATGCGCGGCGACATCGAGCGCCAGGTCGGCCGGATCAACGGCGAGTTCGCCCAGGTCGGCCACCCGGTGGTGCACTACCTGCACCGCCCCATCCCGCGCGACGAGCTGATCGCCTTCTTCGTCGCCGCCGACGTCATGCTGGTGACCCCGCTGCGCGACGGCATGAACCTGGTGGCCAAGGAGTACGTCGCCTGTCACAGCGGCCTCAACGGAGCCCTGGTGCTCAGCGAGTTCACCGGCGCCGCCGCCGAGCTCCGCCAGGCATACCTGTGCAACCCGCACGACCTGGACAGCGTGAAGGACGCTATCGTCTCCGCCCTGGAAGACAACCGCGACACCAAACGCCGCCGCATGCGCTCCCTGCGCCGCCAGGTCCTCGCCCACGACGTGGACCGCTGGGCCCGCGCCTTCCTGGAAGCTCTGGCCCAAGACCAAGTCGCGGGCAGCGCCCTGCTCACCGACGAAGATGTCTACCCGGAATCGGAAGCCCCCAGCCGCTGACTCCGAGCGCGTTTGCCCCCGGGCACGGCAAACCCCAGCGCAAACGCACCGTCCCCACCTGCAACCACCCGGGGGCGAGTCTTAGGAGCCCGTTCGTGCCCCGTCCCGTCTCGCCTCCGATCACCCCCGCCACAGCCACAAGGATCCACTCACTCACCACCCGCCCCGCAGCCGCAAGACCCGCCCACCCGGAACCTCCAAACAACCGAACGCACCATCCCCACCCTCCCAACCACCCCTAGGGCGAGTCTTAC